>CAYUFS010000003.1:0-243014 GCA_964443975.1 uncultured Myxococcales bacterium
GTCTTGCGCCTCGGCTGGCCCACGACCACGTTCGGCGCCTCGTTTTCGTTCTGAGCGCAGGCGCCGGGCGGACGGTTTTGACCGCTGTCTGACGGCCAAATGTCACTGTTCGCTGGCTCCGCTTTGTGAGATCCTGCGCTTCGATCTCCGCGCGCTGTTGCGCGGATGGCTCCAAGGAGGTGACTCATGCGGACCCTGCGAATACGACCGATGAATGTGACGGTTCGTCAGAATACGCGCGCCGGCCGACTGTTTACGCCCGAGGTGCTGGCCCCCGGGATTCCGAAGACGCCCGCCCACAACCTCGTCGACAAGGGCGGAAGGACGATTCGTTCGCTGACCTACGCGAACTTTTACGTGGGCGGTGACGCGTCGTGGAAGCAGACCGACCGCGACAACATCGACAAGTCTCTCGCGGCCGCGATGACGGACGCGCAGTTGAGCGACGTCATGTCGCAATATTTCTCCGGGCCCATCGAGACGACGTTCCGCGAATCGCGGGTGCTCTCGGGGGCGAAGCCTCATCTGGTGACGAAGGCGTCGATCGAACGCAGCGTGCGCAAGCTCCAGAAGGACGGACAGTTCAAGGGGTACGAGCTCGCGTCCACGGTTTTCAACTTCCTGTTGCCGAGCGGAACCACCCTGCAGGACGACGACGCGCCCAAGGCCTCCGACGGGACCGCGGACGAGCGCGGCGAACGCGCGGGAATTCCGTTCGAGGAAGACGCGAGCTCGCTGGAAGGGCTCGGCGGCTATCACGGCTCCGTGCACGTCACGGCCGGGGGGCAGGCGACGGTCTACTATGCCGTCGGCGTGTTCTCCGAGCTGCTGGCGGACGGCCGCGAGAACGGCATCGTCGCCTTCGATGAACCCTGGAAGAACGTGGTGGCGACCTTCTATCACGAGCTCTGCGAGGCCAGGACCGATCCCGACGTCGAGGACGTCATCAAGGGAATCCTGCCGGAGAGCGCGCTCGGCTGGGTATCGGCGCAGGGCGAGGAGTGTGGCGACTTCCCCGTGTTCGAGGCCGAGCCGAACCTCGGAAAGGTGTTCAAGGAGATCAAGCTGGCAAACGGGATGGTTGTCCCCGTGCAGCTTCAGTATTCGAACCGCGACAACGGCCCAGGGCAACCAAAGTAACACGAGCTTCGCCCCCAGGTTGCCGCGCCGTCACGCGGCTGGCCTCTCGAGGCGCACGGAAGTGAAGGTCAGAAGGCGGCCGACGAGCCGGCCCGATGGCGAAGCCGCACCCAGGACCGGAGCGGAGCATACTTTGGCGTATGTGAGCACCGGACCGGAGGTGCGGCGCAGCCAGCGGGTCGGATCGTCGGCCGTCGGTGGAACCAGAAGTAACGTCCCTCAGGGTTAGAAGATATAGAACGCGGAGAGCTGAACGCGGTGGTTCTTGGCCTTGACGTTGTCGACGTAGGTCTGGCGGAACTGCGCGTACTCCAGCCCGAATCGGATGGAGGCGGTGGCGTCGATGGAGTACGTGCCGTCGAACCAGTCGGACTTGCTGAACAGCTTCGTCGAGGTCGCGCCGAGCGCGTCGATGTTTGGCGACTTCATGTGCGAGTAGTTGGCCGAGATGTACATGCGAATCGGGGTCGGAAAATAGTACTGGGCCCCGACCATGAACGACTGCCAGGTGATCCGGTGCAACACGCCGTCGGCGGTGTAGGCGAACAGACCGTTGTCGATGTCCTGCGGATAGGTCCCCACCACGCCCATCGCGTTCGCGGGCAGCGCCGCGAAGCTGGCGCCGCCGGTGAGGCCGGTGTAGAGGTCGGCGATCGCCTTGCCGTAGACGAACGAGCCCGTCAACGTGAGCGCGTTGCCGTCGTTCACGGTGGTGGCCGGGATGATCGGGATCAGGGCGTCAGCCGAGATGCCCCACCCGGAGTTCTTCACGGTGTTGACAGGAGAGGCCGCGAACTCCGGCAGCACGAAGCGCCGAGCCACGCCGGATACGCCGACTGACAGGGCGTCGAGCGCGGTGCCGGCGGCGCCGCCAGTGTGAACGCCCTTCCAGTGGTTCACGGCCAGCTTGATGCCGGCCTGGCCGTCGGGCACGAATGCGTCGCGCTGGGGCGGCCGTGAGGCCGCGATCGCGATCTCGACGTTCACCGGATCGCTCTTGAAGACGTGCGACAGGCGGAGCTGGGGCGAGCGCGAGTAGATCTGGCCCGGAACCCCCTGCATCTCGATCGTGTTGGGATGAAACAGCGACTGCCACCCGAAGAGCTGCCAGTACTGACCGGCCAGCACGTCGACGACGGGCGTCTCCAGCTTGAGCGCGAAGTGACGGACGCGGAACGTCGGGCTGGTGAAGAACGACCCCTCCGAGACGGCGGGTGAGCCGGCGGGCGACGGCGACCCCTGGGGCTGGTTGCCCAGGAAGTCCATCTCGGCGATCGCGGAGCTCTTGATGTCTCCGGTCTCCGGCCCCTTCAGCTTGAAGCCGAGGCGGGAGTTGCGAACGCCGAAGATCATCCGGTGGTGGTTGGCCCCGAAGCTGCCGTCGCGGGCGATGGCGGCGTTGCCCGCCAGGTCGTTGAAGCTCTGGGTCGAATCATAGATGGAGTCGAACTCGACGAAGCCGTAGAACGTCGCCGCGAACTTCGATGTCATCGGCGGGTTCGCGGGCGGCGCGGGGGGAGCAGGCGGGGGAGGCGCCGGCAGCGTCATCAGGGTCGGGGGCGGCGGCGGCGCGGGCATCTCGGCGGGCGGCGGCGCGGCAGCGGCCGCGGCTGAGCCGGCGGGCGCGTCCGCGGCCGGCGGCAGGGTTCCGGGCGACGCAGGGTTGGTCTGGTCGGGCGCCTGCGCCAATGCGGCTGGGGCGATGCCGAGCGCCAGAAGCAGGGCGAGGCTACGGGTCGTTGCGGGTTTCATTGGGGCTCTCCTTTTTCCGTCCATCACTGGGCGCGGCGAACGTACACGCTCCCGATGTCGGAAACGCCACGGAAATGTGACAGTTTTGCGTCGGTGTTTTCGCGGCCCGACGGCGACCGCGATCGGCTCGGGCAAGCGTCGGCTCCGCTCCCCTCGGGAGCATCGCCGCCACCACGTCACGACGTTCGGCCCGAGGTCAGCCGAAGCGGCCGGTGATGTAGTTTTCCGTGCGCTCGTCGCTCGGGTTCGAGAAGATCTTCGTGGTGTCGTCGTACTCCACCAGCGTTCCCGTGCGGCGGTCCGACTTCGAATCGATCTCGGTCGTGAAGAAGGCCGTCCGGCCGCTGACGCGCGCGGCCTGCTGCATGTTGTGCGTCACGATGACGATGGTGAACGTGCTCTTCAGCTCCCGCATCAACTCCTCGATGCGCGCGGTCGCGATGGGATCGAGCGCGCTGCATGGCTCGTCCATCAGCACGACCTCCGGCCCCACCGCGATGGTGCGCGCGATGCACAGCCGCTGCTGCTGCCCGCCGGACATGCCCAGGGCGGAGGCCTTGAGGCGGTCCTTGACCTCGTCCCACAGCGCCGCACTCCGCAGCGACTTCTCGACGATGACGTCCAGCTCGGCCTTGGATTGCACGCCGCTCGAGCGCGGTCCGAACGCCACGTTGTCGTAGATGCTCTTCGGGAACGGGTTCGGCTTCTGAAAGACCATCCCGATGCGCCGCCGGACCTCCGTCGCGGATACGTTGGGCCCGTACAGCTCCGCGCCGCGGTAGCGCAGGCCCCCGACCACGCGCGCGCCCGGGGTGACGTCGTGCATGCGATTGAAGCTGCGCAGCACGGTCGTCTTCCCGCAGCCAGAAGGGCCGATGAAGGCGGTGATCTCGTTCTTGAAGATCTTCATCGAGACCCGGCTGACGGCGCGGAAGGCGCCGTAGTAGACCTCGACGTTGTCGAGCTCGAACACCGCCGTGGCGTCAGGCCGACCGGTCGCGAGGGGAGGGCCAGCTTCGATCGCCACGCCGCTGGAAAAACCGCGCTTCGGCGGACTGGGCTTCTCGATCCGGTCTTCGGTCAGCATCGACGACTACCTCCTGCGGGCGATACGCGCGGTATAGGCGCGCGCGATCAACGTAATGATGAAGGTCAGCGCGACCAGCGTGAGGGCGGCGCCCCAGGCACGGTCCTGCGCGGCGACGAACGACGACGTCGCGTTGCCGAAGATCTGCACGGACAGGGCGGTGTTCGCCTCGCTGAACAGGTTCGGGTTGAATTCGCTGGCGGCGCCGACCGCGAACAGCAGCGGCGCGGTCTCCCCGGCCGCCCGGGCCACCGCCAGCAGCGCGCCCGACACGATCCCGGGCAGCGCGGCGGGCAGCACCACCGTCAGGATGGTTCGGCTCTTCGAGGTGCCGAGGGCGTACGCGGCCTCGCGCAGATGCCCCGGCACCAGCTTGAGCATCTGCTCGGTGGCCCCGATCACCACGGGCAACATGAGACACGCCAGCGCCAGCGAGCCACCGAACGCGGAGTATCCGAAGTGCAGCGTCCAGACGACATAGATGAATAGCCCCATGACGATGGAGGGGACTCCGGTCATGACCGTGGCCATGAAGCGCACGAGCTGTGAGAAGCGGTTCTTGAGCCCGTACTCGTGGAGGTAGACCGCGCCGAGGACGCCGAGGGGCACCGCGATCAGCGTGGCCGCTCCGGTCACGAGCAGCGTCCCGACGATGGCCGGGCCCATCCCCGGTCCGGGCCGCCGCGCCACCATGGGGATCTCCTTGACGAAGAAATCCGGGAAGCCCTTGAAGGCGACCATCAACCCACGGCCGAGGACCGCCCACACGACCGCGATCAGCGGCAGCGCCACGACGAACACCGAGGCGATCATCAGCCCCGTCATGATCGCGCTCTTCGCCGAGCGCCAGCTTCGCTTCGCGCTGAGGTTCGGTGGCGCGCTCGCGAGCGCGGATATTGAGGCGTCGATCACGACCCGCGTCCCCGCTTCATCGAGCGTTGCACGATCGCCGTGGCCCCGAGGTTGACGACGATCGTGATGACGAACAACGTGACCGCCAGTGCTATCAGCGCCGACTTGTGCAGATCATCGGCTTCGCCCCATTCGTTGGCGATGACGGCCGGCATCGAATTGCCGGCGGCGAGCGGACGCAGCGTGATCTGCCCCAGGGCCGAGCCGATCACCAGCGCGGCGGCGATGGTCTCGCCCATGGCCCGACCCAACCCCAGCATGACCGCGCCCACCAGACCGCCGGCGCTGTGCGGTATCACCGCCGCGCCGATCATCTCCCACCTCGTGGCGCCAAGCGCCAGCGCGCCTTCCTTGTCGCCGGGCGGCGTCGTCTCGATCACCTCGCGGGACAACGACGTGATGATCGGGATGATCATGATCGCCAGGATGATGCCGGCCGTGAGGAATGAGCGTCCGAGGTCGAAGTGTTGCGACAGCACCAGGACCCCCCACAACCCGAACACCACGGATGGCACGCCGGCCAGCAGGTCGATCAGGTACACGAGCGGCCTCCGCACGGCGGGTGGCGCCACCTGCGTCATGAACAGCGCCATGCCCAGGCTCACCGGGACGGCAATCACGAGCGCGATGGCCGCGGTGAAGGCGGTGCCCCAGACGAACGGCAGGGCGCCGAACAGCGAGTCGGCCGGCGACCAGCGCGACGTCGTGAAGAAGCTCAGGCCCATCTGCCGGAACACCGGCAGCGAGCGCTGCGTGATGGTGAGCGCGATCAGCCCGAGGATCAGGAGCACGAGCGCGGCCGCGCTCGCCGCCGACCAGCGGAAGGCGCGGTCGGCGTACGCCCGATTTCCTCGTAGATCAAGCATGGCTCAGGGGACCTGAATCTTGTCGAGCTGCTTGACGGCCTTGTCCTGCAGGCCCTTCGGCAACGGCGCGTAGTCGATGTCGCTCAGCAGCTTCTGGCCGTCCTTGACCAGGAACTTCAGGTAGCTCTTCAACAGGTCCCCCTTCGCCTTGTCGGTCTGCTTGGCGTAGACGATCACCCAGGTCTGGCAGGTGATCGGATAGGACTTGTCGCCCTTCGCATTGAGCGCGCTGAAGACGAGGTTGCTCTTGACCTCGATGCCGTCGCCGGCGGCCGACGCCGCGGCCGTGGTCGGCTCGACGAACTTGCCCGCCTGGTTCTTGACGCTGGCGTACTTCAGGCCCGAGGCCTTCGCGTCGGAGAGATCGACGTACCCGATCGCCCCCTTCGTCGACTTGACGATCTGGGCGACGCCACCATTTCCTTGGCCGGCCTGCGTGTCGCTCGGCCACTCGACGGTGGACCCGCTCTTGAGCTTCCAGGTGCCCTTCGCGGCGGTGTTCAGGTACTCGGTGAAGTTCTGCGTGGTGCCGGAGCCGTCGGCGCGGTGGGCCACCACGATGTCGGCGTCAGGCAGCTTGGCCCCCGGGTTCTCCGCGGCGATCGCCTTGTCGTTCCACTTCTTGACGTCGCGCTGAAAGATCTTCGCGATGGTGTCGGCGGACAGGCGGAGGCTGTCCACGCCATCGACGTTGTAGCTGATCGTGATGGGCCCGAGCAGGATCGGGAAGTACAGCACCTCTCCGCCCTTGATCTTCGCCATGTCGGCCTCTTTGTACGGCGAATCGGAGCCCGCGAAGTCGACCACCATGTCCGCCAGATCCTGACGACCCTTGCCGCTGCCGCCGCCGCCGTAGTTCACCGTCACGCCCTTGTTGGCCTTCTTGAACTCCTCGATCGCCGTCTCCTGGTACGGCTTCGACAACGTCGAGCCGCTACCATTGAGGGCCGCGCCCGCAGCAAAAACCCTGGGCGTGCTGGCGAATCCGAGGACGGTCAGCGTGGTGACGAGAATCGAAATCTTCGACATTGTTCGGGGTCTCCTTTGAATATTCGTCTGACTGAACCCGCGCGGCGCGTACCTCCTCCGGTTTCGAGAGAAGTTGAAATTGCGTCGTGCGATTGCAGCTACCTTAGGACGAAGAGCGAGCGGTGATGGTGAAGTCTCGGCGCGTTTTGTGACCGAATTGCAACAGCTTCGAGGCGGTTAAGAAACGGATCGGTGGCGCACGTCGGTGGCCTCCACCATGAAGATGACCTCTTCGGCGAGGTTCTTGACGTGGTCGCCGATTCGCTCGAGGTAGCGACACACCGAGCTGAGCGGCAGCACGCGGGTGACCGTGGCGGGATCGGCGGCGACGTGCGCCATGAGCTGCGCGAACAGGCTGGCGTTCAGGCGATCGATCTCCACATCGGCCTGGATGACGGCGGCGGCTTGCTGGGCGTCGCCGCGCACGAACGCGTCGATGACGACGTGAAGGTTCCGCTGCACCATCACGGCGAGCTGGGTCAGATCCCCACGCGAGTCGAGCGAAGGCAGGCGGTTGAGCTCGAGCGCCCGCTTGGCGATGCCCGCCGCGAGATCGCCGATCCGCTCCACGTCGACCACGAACTTCAGCGACATCGTCGTGAAGCGGAGATCGGAGGCGACGGGGTGGCGCGTGGCGAGGATCTGCATGGCCATCCTGTCGATCTCGTTCTCCTCGGCGTCGATGAGCGAGTCGGCCTTGACGACCTGTTGCGCCAGCGCATCGTTTTGGTCGGTGAGCGCCTTCATGGCAAGCGCGATCTGCTCCGCCGCGCGCCCCGCCATGTTGGACAGCCGATCTCTCAGTGCCTTCAACTCTTGCGCAAATTCTCGATCGGTCAGGTCCACCATGGCGGCGCATAGTATCACGCGCGTTTGCAATGAAATGCGCCGAGAACGTGACGAACAAGCGGGCGAACGCGGAAATCCGGGGCTCCTCACCTCATCGTCGAGCAATCGTCACACACTCGTCACAAATCGCGCTGGTCACGCGCGCCTCCCCACGCGCAACGTGAACGTCCGCGCCCACGCCGGCCGCCCGGGCAGCGCGTGCACGCGCGCGCGAAATGCCGCGAAGCGCGCCGGATTCATCGCGGGTCCGATGAAAGAGATGGAGCGCAAGATGCGATCGAGCGTCTCCGGGTCGATCGGCGTCTCGTCGTGAAATCGACGCTCGCGCGCGAGCTTCACGCCGGTGACGGCGGCGACGTGGACGATGTTCTGCGCGAGCGCGCGCGGGCGCCGGGGCACCGCCGCCTCGATGATGGCGCGCAGGGCCTGCATGAACGGCGTCTTGCCGAGCTCGCAGGTCACGACGGCGAGCGCGCCCTTTGGCGCGAGCACGCGCGCCAGCTCCCTGCCGATGAGCTCGGCGTCGATGAAGTGGAGCGCGTCCGCCACCACCGCGAGATCCAGGCTGCCGTCATCGAGGGGCAACGTCTCGGCGGCCGCGTGCACCGCGCGAACGGCGACCCGGCTCTCACGCGCGCGCGCGCGCAACCGCTCGAGCATCGCGTGCGCCGGCTCTACCGCGATGACGTCGAGACCGCGCGCCGCGAGCGGCAGGGCGACGTGACCGATGCCGGCGCCGAGATCTCCAACGCGCCCTCCGTGCAGCGACGCCAGCTCCACCAGCGCGTCGATCAGCGCCGGCGGGTACGCGGGGCGGGCGTCGTAGACGTCCGCCATGCGGTTGAAGACCCAGCGCGTGGGATCGTCGAGGCCGACCTTGCGGCGACCGAGGCTCATGCCGGCGGTGGTACCATGGCCGCCGAGCGGCGTCCGGCCTTTTCGCGCGGGGCCGATACGCGGGCGCGTTCGTGTTATACGCCCGGGTTCGCCCGAGGTTCGGATCGTCTCATTGCCATTGCCATCACCCATGTCCACGTCCACGTCGCAGGCGGCCACCACGCCAAAGAAGCGCGCCCTCATGCCCTCGACGCCGCTGCGTCGTCGCTTGCGGGGGCACGGCCACGCCCTCGACTCCATCGTTCGCATCGGGAAGGGGGGCCTGACCCGGGCGATCACCATCCATCTGACGAAGGCGCTGTTCGACCACGAGCTCGTCAAGGTGAAGCTCGAGGCCGAGTGCCCGGACGACCGCTTCGTGATGGCCGACCGACTGGGCGCCGAGCCGGGCGTCAACGTCGTCCAGATCCTGGGACGAACGATCCTTCTATACAAGCGGCATCCGCAGGAGCCGCGGTTCGAGGGCAAGCGCGCCGAGGGGGGGGCCGAAGCCGTCCCGGTGGTCCCGAAGCGCGGGCGTCCGAAGACGGGCTCCCGGCGGCGCCGGTAGCGGCCGTCCGCGGGGCGTCATTGCTTTTCGGAGGCCCGGAACAGCATGGCGTCCCCTCCACCGGCGGCGGTGATCACGTACGCGCCGAGCTTCGCGGGCACGAGCACGGGGGTTCCGCGCCGCAGCGGCACGGGACCTCCTCCTCCCGCCCACCGGATCTCGGCTTCACCGGCCGTCGCGACCCAGACGTCGAGGCCGTGGTCGGCCGCCCGCGCGACCGCCGCGCCCGAACGGAGCTGCGCGCGCGCGACCTCGAACTCCTCGGCAGGCGTCGCGTACAGGCCGTCGCCGCCCGCCTCGATGATCCGGGGCGGGCCGTCGTCAAACCTCAAGATGCCGAGGAGACGATCGATGTCCACATGCTTGGGCGTCAGCCCGCCTCGCAGCACGTTGTCGGAGTTGGCCATCACCTCGAGGCCGACGCCCTCGAGGTAGGCATGTGGCTGCCCGGGGCCGAGGAAAATGCCCTGGCCCGGCTGCAGGCCAACCAGGTTCAAGAGAAAGAATGAAATGAGACCGCGGTCGTTGTCGGCGGCGCGGGCGTGATCGCGGTCAGCGCGGAGCAACCAGTACGCCCGATCCGAGGGGGAGGGCGCGGGCCCCTGGCGAAGGCGCGCGAGCAAGGGGACGAGCAGGCGATTGATCTCCGCCTGGTCGGCCCGCATCGCCCGGGTGTACAGCTCCTCGAGGAGGCGCTGCCGCGCGCTCCGGTCACCCGCCGCGACCCGCAGCCGAGCGGCGAGCTCGGGCGCGAGCGGCGCCAGCTCGCGCGCTTCGCCGCCGAGCGCGGCGGCGATCTCCTCGAGCGGTCGAAAGCCCTCCAGCGCCCAGAACGGCGTCAGCGCGACGAGGAGCTCGGGCTTGTGGTTTGCGTCCTTGAAGTTGCGGCGATCGTCCCGAACGGGCAGGCCGCGCGCATTCTCGTCGGCGAACCCCGCCGCCGCCTGCGCACGGTCAGGGTGCACCTGGATCGACAGCGCCCGCTCGGCCGCCAGGATCTTCATCAGGAATGGGATCCCTGGCTTCGCGCCAGGCTTTCCGAGCACCGTGGCAGATGCGGCCGCCAGGATCGCCGGCAGCGCGACGCTGGTGCCGTCAGGAAACAGCGCGCGCGAAGGCAGCGCGGCGTTGTCACCGATCCACAGCTCCGCATAGGGCAGCGCGGCCTCGGCGCGGGTCCCCAGAAATCGGGGGATGTACGCGTCCTCGCCCACCTCGCCCCATTGGTAGTGCTGGACATCGCAGGCAAGCGGAATGGGGAACGGCGCCGCAATGAAGCGCGCGAGGGCAGGCTCTGGCGTGGCCACGTCGAAAACTCTAGCACCACGCGCGGTTGTCGCTTCGTAAGTCTCGGGCGCGGCCGGAAGCTGGGAAGCTGGATCGATCTCACGCGGAAGTGCTAAGAGCAGTCCCGTGAAAGGCATCGCGTCCCCGTGGCCATCCTGATTGTCGGCGGCGCCGGCTACATTGGCAGCCACACCGCGAAGCTGGTGGCGAGCGGCGGCGAAGCGCCGGTGGTGCTCGACAACCTCGTCTACGGGCACCGCGAGGCCGTCAAGTGGGGTCCCTTCGTCGAAGGCGATCTCGCCGACGCCGCGCTCGTCGATCGGGTGCTGAAGGAGCACGCGATCACCGCCGTGATCCACTTCGCGGCGTACGCCTACGTCGGCGAGTCGGTCACGAATCCGCGCAAGTATTTCCGCAACAACGTCGTCAACACGCTGAACCTGCTGGACGCCATGGTGGACAACGGCGTTCGCGACATCGTGTTTTCGTCGACGTGCGCGACCTACGGCGAGCCCACGGAGGTCCCCATCTCCGAGAGTCACGGCCAGCATCCCGTGAATCCTTACGGCGAGACCAAGCTGATCGTCGAAAAGGCTTTGAAGTGGTACGCGGGAGCGTACGGCCTCAGATACGCCGCGCTCCGCTACTTCAACGCGGCGGGCGCCGATCCGGACGGCGAGCTCGGGGAAGATCACGCCCCCGAGTCTCACCTGATTCCGCTGGCCATCGCGGCGGCGCTGGGGCGGCGGCCGATGCTGGAGATCTATGGCACGGACTATCCCACACCGGACGGCACCGCCGTGCGCGACTACATTCACGTCGCCGATCTGGCGGAGGCGCATCGCCTGGCCCTCGCTCGCTTGCAAGGCGGAACGCCCAGCCTGCACCTGAACCTGGGCACCGGGCGCGGCCATTCGGTGCGGGAGGTCGTGGCGGCCGTGGCCAAGGCCGCCGGCCGCCCGGTGCCGTTCCGCGAGGTCCCGCGGCGCGCGGGAGACCCCCCAGCGCTGGTGGCCGACGCCCGTCTGGCGCGCGAGACGCTCGGTTGGAAGCCGAAGTTCCCCGATATCGCCACCATCGTCGAGCACGCGCTGCGATGGCACCAGCGGGCGGCCACCACCCGCGGCTGAACCGGCGGCCAGGGTGCCGCCACGCAAAACCTGCTAGGCTTTTCAGATGATATCGATTCTCATCGCCATCGTGGGCCTCGGCGTGCTCGTCGTGTTGCACGAAGGGGGACACTTTCTGGCCGCCCGCCTGTGCGGGATGCGCGTCGAGCGCTTCTCGATCGGGTTCGGTCCCACGCTGCTCGGCTTCAAGCGTGGTGGCACCACCTTTCAGATCGCGCCCATCCCGCTCGGTGGGTTCGTGCAGATCGTCGGCCTGAACCCGAACGAGGAGTTCGACCACAACGATCCCTACGTCTACCCGAATCGTCCCCGGTGGATGCGGATGTTCACGATCGTCGCGGGGCCGCTGGCCAATTACCTGACCGCCTTCGTCATCATGTTGTTCGTCTTCACCATCCTGGGTGTGCCCCTGCCGTCGAAGACCGAGCGCATCGTCGACGTGGAGGCGGGCTCCGCCGCCGCGGCCATCGGCTTGAAGGGGGGAGATGTGATCGCGAAGGCGAACGGCCACCCCATCGGGCCCGAGCACACGATTCGCGAGGAGATCAAGGCTACGGGCGGGACGCCGATCGCCCTCGATGTCTTGCGCGACGGCAAGCCGATGAGCCTGACCATCACCCCCAAGCAGAAGTCCGCCGGTCAATATCAGATCGGCGTGTTCATCGATCACTTCGATCTGACCGCGCTCCCCTTCCCGTCGGCCGCCAAGCAAGCGCTGATCTACCCGTACGAGAAGTCCAAGCTCATCCTGGGCGGGCTTTACAACATGATCACCGGCAAGGAGAAGGCGGAGCTGTCGGGCCCCATCGGCATCACGCGCGAGATAGCCCGCGCCGCCAACCGCAGCGTGTGGGACTACTTCGGCATCATCGCCATGTTGTCGGTCTACCTTGGTCTCTTCAATCTGCTGCCCTTGCCCGCGCTCGACGGTGGCCGGGCGCTGTTCCTGGCCATCGAGGCCGTGCTGCGGCGGCGCATCAACCCGCGCATCGAGGCGACCGTCCACACGGTGGGCCTGGTGGTGCTGCTCGGCGTGCTGTTGCTGGTCAGCTTCAAGGACATGACCCGGATGTTCGGCCGGGGATAGCGTGCGCCCGTGAGCGCCAGACGCCGCGGGCCACGCCCCGGCGGCTCCCGCATCCATGACGGCCTGGTGGGGGCGCGCGCCCTCGTCGGCACGCCCTACCTCGCCGACCCGAGCTTGCGCGCCGAATACCAGCGGGACATCGCGCCGCGAACGGAGGCGGCGCTGTCCAAGGTGTTGAGCGAGATCTTTCCCGGCACCGGTGACGAGCGCCCCCGTCACGTGCTCGATCTCGGGGCCGGGACGGGCGCCGTAGCGGCTGCCCTGCGCGCGTTCTTCGGCGAACGCCTGCGCGTCGTCGAGGTGGACCAGGTGGCCCGGGGACCCGGCACCCGGGTCGCGGACGTCACCCGCGTCGACACGCTGAAGGGGTTTGGGGCGCCGTTCGATCTGGTGGTCGCGGCGCACGTGCTGAACGAGCTGTACGTGGGCGAAGAGGCGGTCGCGCGAGCAGCGCGCATGGCGCGCCTCGTGCGGGCCTGGTGCGAGGAGCTGCCCGGCCAGGATGGATTGCTGATCGTCATCGAGCCGGCCTTGCGCGAGACCTCCCGCGTGCTGCTGGCGGTCCGCGATCAGCTGCTGGCCGCGGGGCTGCACATCGTCGCCCCGTGTTTCTTCAACGGGCCTTGCCCAGCGCTCGAGCGTGGGCGCGATTGGTGTCACGACAGCGCCAAGGAGGGCCCCGGACGCCGCGTGGACTTCAGTTACCTCGTGGTTCGGGCGGCGGGACAGGCGGCCATCGATCCGAACCGGGTCCGGATCGTGAGCGATCCCCTCCCCGAGAAGGGTCGCCTGCGCTTGTTCGCGTGCGGCGTGTCGGGGCGACACCCCGTCGTTCGCCTCGATCGTCACGTCTCCGCCCGCAACGCGGATCTGGACCGCCTGGAGCGCGGGGACGTCGCGGACATCGCCCGCACCACCTTCGCCGGGGACGGGTTGCGGGTCGGAGCCGATACCACCGTCGTCCGCGTCGCCCCTCCGCCCGGCGATGCGGGGCCTCACCCCGACGAGTGAGCTGAGCTCGGCGGTCGGACGCCGCCGCGGTCGAGTCAGCAGCGTCGGCAACGTGCTTCGGGATATGATGGGCGCAAGGATGCGCATTGGACAGGAGTGGATCTGGGACTGGCCTCTGCCCGTCGTGGCGATCGCGCTCCTGGCTGTCCTCGGCGGCCTGAGCTTCGTCATCGACGCCGAGCACAAGGGGCGGGTCCGGGCGGGGGTGTTCTTCGCCGGTGCATATCTCTCCTCGCTGTGCCTGGTGTCGCTGTTCTTCCCGCTGCGACCGGGCGCGGATTGGGTTTCGCCGCACCTCTATACGTTGCGGGTGCTCTACCACCTGCTCTTCTGTTTCACGGTGGTGCTGACCGCGGGGTTGGTCGTGTTCGATCTCTTGCTGGCGCGGCGCCAGATCCCGCGGATCCTGCGGGATCTGATGCAGGGCTTCGCCTACCTGGTGGCGGGGTTCATCGTGCTGACCCGCGCCGCCGTCGACGTCACCAAGATCTTCACCGCCTCGGTGCTGACCACTGCCGTCATCGGCCTGGCCTTGCAAGAGACGCTGGGGAACCTGATGGCCGGCCTCGCGCTCCAGATGGAGCGCGACTTCGATCTGGGGGACTGGATCAAGATCGACGATCGGCTGACCGGTCGAATCCGCGAGATCCGGTGGCGGGTCACCAGCCTGGTGACGAAGAACGGGGATCTGGTGTTGGTCCCGAACGGCGTGGTGGCCCGCGCCGTGTTGACGAACTTCAGCCGGCCCAGCACCGCGCACCGCCAGTGGCTCTATCTGCGCATGCACTTTCGCCACGCACCAGCCCAAGTGCGGGAGGTCGTCCTCGAGGCGGTGCGCGGCGTGACCGCGATCCGGAGCGAGCCGGCGCCCGATTGCCTGCTGTGGGAGTTCAAGGACGACGCTGTCACGTACGCCGTGCGCTACTGGATCGATGACTTCCAACGCGATGACTCGCTCGACGCCGAGGTGCGGGCTCTCATCTGGTACGCGCTTCACCGCGCGGGCATGGAGATCCCGTTCCCCTCCCGCAACATCCACGTCACCGAGATGACGGAGGATCGCGCGCACCGCAAGCTGGACGAAGACTACGCCCGGCGGGTCGACGCGCTCTCGCGCGTCGATGTGTTTCGTGCCCTCGACGCCGAGAAGATCGACCGCCTGGCGCGGCGCCTGCGCCTGGCGCCGTTCGGTCCGGGCGAGATCATCTTGCGCGAAGGGGATCCGGGGGATTCGCTTTACGTCCTGCGGACCGGCGAGGTGGCGGTTCGGGTCAACGTGCGCGGCCACGCGCGCGACGTCGCCAGCCTGAAGGCGGGACAATTCTTCGGCGAGATGTCGTTGATGACCGGCGAGATGCGCTCGGCGACCATCGTCGCCAAGACGGACGTCGAGTGCTACATCGTCTCGAAGGACGCCTTCCAGGAGATCCTGGAACAGAAGCCCGAGCTGGCGGCGACCATCAGCGACATCCTGTCGCGCAGGCAGGAAGCCCTGGGGGCGTCGGCAGATTCGTCCGGCCCGGTCGCGGTGGCGCAGTCCCAGCAACTGCTCTCGAAGATCGCTGCGTTCTTCGGCATAAAGACCCGCTGAGGAGAGGCCACGATGTCAATGTGGGATCAGCTGCTCGGAAGGCCGTTGTCGAGCGACGAGGCCGAGGATCAGCAGATCGGCGCCGTCGCGGGCATTCCCGTGCTGGGCCTCGATGCCTTGTCTTCGGCGGCCTACGGACCAGAGGCCGCGCTCACGTTGCTGCTGCCGCTCGGCGCGGCGGGCCTGCGCTACGCGACGCCGATCATCGCCGTCATCGTCGCCATCCTGGGGATCGTCTATTTCTCTTACCGCCAGACGATCGCGGCCTACCCGGGCGGAGGTGGGTCGTACACGGTGGCCCGCCGGAACATGGGCCCGGCCTGGGGCCTCGTCGCGGGGGCCTCGCTGGCGCTCGACTACGTCCTGAACGTGGCGGTGGGGATCTCGGCCGGCGTCGGCGCGCTCGTGTCCGCGCTGCCGGCCTTGCTGCCCCACACGCTGTCGATCTCCCTGGCCGTGCTGACGCTGCTGACGTTGCTCAACCTCCGAGGTGTGCGCGAGGCCGGCATCGCCTTCATCGTGCCGACGTACGCGTTCGTTGCCAGCCTGGGCGTCGTGATGGTGATCGGCCTCGCGAAGGCATTTGCCGGCGGAGGCCACCCTGCCCCCGTCGTCGCGCCGCCCGTGCTCCCCGCCGCGATCCAGGCGGCCGGCCCGTGGCTCTTGCTGCGGGCGTTCGCCAGCGGATGCACCGCGATGACCGGAGTCGAGGCCGTCTCGAACGGCGTACCGCTGTTTCGCGCGCCGACCGTGAAGGTGGCGCAACGCACGCTCACGGCGATCGTGGCCATTCTGGTGTGCCTGCTCGGCGCCATCGTCTACCTATGCAGGGCGTACGGCATCGGCGCCACCGAGCCCGGGCAGGATGGCTATCAGAGCATCCTGTCCATGCTCGTGAGCGCCGTCATCGGCCGGGGCGCGTTCTACGCCGTCACCATGGCGACCATCGTCGCGGTCCTGGCGCTCTCCGCCAACACGAGCTTCGCCGACTTTCCGCGGCTCTGTCGGGTGCTCGCCCAGGATCGCTACCTGCCCGAGTTCTTCGCCGAGCGCGGCCGACGTCTGGTCTACTCGCGCGGCATCGTCGCGCTGGCGATCTTCTCGGGGGCGCTGCTGATCGCGTTCGGGGGCATCACCGATCGGTTGATCCCACTGTTCGCGATCGGGGCATTTCTGGCGTTCACCTTGTCGCAGCTCGGGATGGTGCAGCACTGGCGGCGGGCGGGCGCCCCTCGCCATCGGCTATCGCTCGCCGTCAATGCGATCGGGGCCGTCGCCACCGGGACCACGTTGATCCTGGTGTCGGTCTCCAAGCTCACCGATGGCGCGTGGATCACCATCGTGGTGCTGCCCCTGCTGCTGGCGTTCTTCCTGCGCGTGAATCGGCACTATCGCAGCGTCGCCGCCCAGGTCGAGACCATCGCGCCCATGGAGATGCCGACCCGCGCCAGCCCGGTGGTCGTCGTGCCCGCGGGCTCGTGGAACAAGCTCACGCGGCACGGGTTGAAGTTCGCGCTGCGTTTATCGCCCGACGTCCATGTGGTGCAGGTGCAAACCGAGACCGACAGCATCGAGGATCTCTCCGACAACTGGGAGCTGCTGATCGCGAGCCCCGCGCGAACGGCGGGCGTGCCGCTGCCCAAGCTGACGGTGCTCAAGTCGAGCTACCGGCGCTTCTTCGCTCCGTTCGTGGAGTTCGTCAACAAGCTCGACCGCGAGCACCCGGATCGCGACGTTGTCGTGGTCATCCCCGATCTGGTCATGAACCGGTGGTACGAGGGCTTCCTGCACAACAACCGGGGGGCGTTCCTGCGGCAGCTCTTACGCGTGCGCTGCAGCTCCCGCGTCGTGGTCGTCGACATTCCGTTTCACCTGCGCGACTGATCCGGGGTGCCGGCGCCGGCGCCCGGTGGGCGCCGCGGAAACAGCACCATCTCGAGCGGCTTCACCAGGATCAGGATGGTCAACGCCGCCGCGAGCGCGAGCAGCGTGGTCCGCCACAGACCACAGGCGGCGATGATCCCGAGCGAGGCGGTCAGCCACATCGCGGCGGCGGACGTCAGGCCCTTGATCTTCTCGTGCTGATCGTCCCGCCGAAGGTGAATGATCTCGCCACCACCCAGGAAGCCGACCCCCGCCGCCACGCCCTGTATGACGCGGGTGACGGCCTCGGCCCCTGCGCCCATCGACAGCGGCACGAGCACCAGCAGGCACGAGCCGAGGCTGACCAGCATGTGCGTTCGCATGCCCGCGGGCTTGCCGGTGCGCTGGCGATCCCAGCCGATCACCAGCCCCGCCAGCACGGCGACGCCGATGCGCGCGCCCAGAGCGTCCCAGCCGAGAGCGTCCGTGAACAACATCGCCCATCGTCACCGAAAACGCCGACGAGTCAAGGGGCCGCCGGATCGCCTGGGCCTCCCGTGGGATGGTGGCGCGAGGCAATCATTGCCGACCGGCGATCAGGCGTTCAGGGCCGAGGGCGTTTCCGTCGATGGCACTCGAGGGCCATATGTCCTCCGCGATACTCGATGCCGATTTCGCTTTGCTCCTGGACAGGGGGAGGTCACCGTCGCCATACGCGCCGCAGCGGCTGTCATGTCAGATGTCGTTGTTTTATTTAACTATTTTCGCCAATTTCCTCCTCCACCAAGAGACTGGTACAATATAACTGGTGGCTTAGATTACTACAATTACTAACATAAATTCGAGACGAGCCCGGGGTCGCGAGCCGCGAATCGGCCGCTACCGCATGCTGGGTTTGCTCGCCAACGGGGGCATGGCGGAGGTGTACCTGGCGCTGTCGGGCGACCTGGACGGCTTCCGGACGTTGGTCGTGGTGAAGCGGATCCTGCCTCACCTGGCGTCGAACAAGGACTTCATCCGGATGTTCTTCGACGAGGCCCGAATCCTGACGCTGCTCGACCATCCGAACATCGTCCGCGTGATCGAGGTCGGGCAGGATCGCGATGAATACTTCGTCGCGATGGATCTCGTGCAGGGCAAGCCGATGTCCGCCGTGATCCGGAAGGCGTTCAAGCAGGGCACTCCACCGTCGCAAGCGCAGGCGGCCTATATGGTGGCGCAGGCGGCGAATGGCCTCGGCTACGTGCACGGATTGACCGACCCGGCGGGCCTGCCCCTGAACATCGTGCACCGAGATGTCTCCCCACAGAACATCCTGGTGTCGTACGACGGCGCCGTGAAGCTGATCGACTTTGGCGTGGCCCGCTTGATGGGGGGCGCCTCGGTCACGCAGCCCGGCGGCCTGAAGGGGAAGATCCACTACATGGCCCCCGAGCAGGCCGCCTCCGGGCGCGTGGATCGGCGCTCCGACGTGTTCGCGCTCGGGGTCGTGCTTTGGGAGGCGCTCTGCGGGCGACGCCCATTCCGGCGCGACACCGAGATGGACGTCTTGAGCGCCGTCGTGCGGGAGAGCATCCCTGCGCCGTCGAAGTACGTACGGGTGCCGGCCCGCCTCGAGAGCATCGTCATGCGCGCGCTGGAGCGGGATCCCGCCGATCGGTTCCAGACCGCGCAAGAGATGGCGCTGCAACTGGAGCGGTATGCGTTCTCGAGCCCGGAGTTCAATCCCGGGCAGATCTCCACCGTCATGCGGGCCCTGTTCGCCTCCGACGTGGCACGGTGGCGGAAGACGGTCTCCACCGTCAAGAACATCGAAGGCGAGCCAGACGAGTGGACCAACACCAGCGGGACGTATCTACGTCCCGCTGGAATCGACCTGACGAACCGAGGCTCGACGCTGGCGCTCCGTCCTGTCCCGGACACGCCGCGGGCGCTGCTGTCCACGCAGGAGGTCCTCAGCCTCGCGCCCTCGCTGCCGTCGATTGCGCTCGAGTCGAGGCCCGGCAAGCCGCCACGCCGGAGAACGGTGATGGGCGGCGCGATGGCGCTGGGGATCGTCGCGGTGTTGGGGGGACTCCTCGCGCTCGGTCGGCGCCATCCCGCCATCGCGCCGCAGTCGACCGAGGCGCAGCCGCGACAAAGCGCCGCCGCGCGGCCCGCTCGATCCCCGATGTGGGTCGAGGCCTTGCCGTCGCCGACCTTACTGGAGCCGCCTGCCGTCGCCGCGGCCGCCGCCGAGATGCCCGAATCCGCGGGGGCCGAGCAGGCTCCGCTCGCCGCGGCCAACGACGGGGCCAATCCGAATCCCCCGACCGCGGCCGGGCCTGCCGCCGAGGGCGCTGACGAGGCAAGCGTGGCGGTGCGTTCGGGGTCGGATCCTTTCATGCTGGTGACGCCCGCGCAGTCAGCGCCTGCGCGGAAGCACATCGCCGAGCCGCACCGGCGGCGGCAGCCGCACGAGGTCGCCAGCCCGAGCGCGCGGAGATCGGCGGCCGATCCGTTCTCGCCGTCGTTGGCCGCCCCACAGTGTCTCGTTCGTGTGGGGACCAAGCCCTGGTCGGAGGTCTGGATCGACGGAAGGAACACCGACGTTCACACGCCGTACTCCGGGAACATCGCCTGCGGCCGGCACACGCTGACCTTCAAGCGGCCCGATCTGCACCTGACCAGGACCGTCGAGATCACGGCGGTCGCGGGACACACGCTGATTCAGGCGTTCTCGCTCGACGGAGGGTGACGTACGCCGATCGCGAGCTCACCTCACCGGGTGAAGAACGCGCGGATGCCCTCCGCGATGCGTTCGATGGTCGCGTCGGGTAGGGACGGGTAAAGCGGCAGCGCCAGCACCTCCTGGCACGCGCGCTCCGCGTTGGGAAACTCACCGGCCCGGTACCCAAGCGCGGCGAGCGCCGGCTGCAGGTGCAGGGCGTGAGGATAGTAGATCTCGCTGGCGATTCCCTCCTTCGCCAGCGACGCGGCCAGGGCCGCGCGCGTGTCGGCCGCCACCCTGACGACGAACTGATTCCACACCGATCCAGGCGCCTCGGGCGGCAGCGCGAGCGGGAGATCGGCCAGGGCCTGCCGGTAGCGAGCGGCGACCCTACGGCGGGCGGCGGTCCACTGCGGCAGGTGGGGCAGCTTCACGCGCAGCAGCGCCGCTTGCAGCTCGTCGAGGCGAAAGTTCCCCCCGATCGCGACGTGGTGGTGCTTGCGATCGGCGCCGTGGACGCGCAGCCGCCTCGCCGTCGCGGCCAGCGTCTGGTCATCCGTCAGGATCGCCCCGCCGTCGCCGAAGCCGCCCAGGTTCTTGGTGGGGAAGAACGACAGCGCCGCGCCCGCCGTCCGCTTTCCCACGGCACGCCCGTCCTCGGCGACGGCGCCGATGGCTTGCGCGGCGTCTTCGAACAGCGAGAGCCCGCGCGCCGCGCACGCCTCCTCGAGACCACTCGTCCGCGCCACGCGACCGAACAGGTGCGCGACCACCACGGCCTTCGTGCGCGGCCCGAGCCGCGCCAGCGCGCGTTCGGGATCCAGATTCAACGTCTGGACCTCGATGTCGGCGAACACGGGTCGCGCGCCGACCCGCGCGATCGCCTCGGCGGTGGCGAAGAACGAGAACGGCGAGGTCACGACCTCGTCGCCCGGACCGATCGCCGCCGCCATCAGCATCGCCAGCAGCGCGTCCGTTCCCGACGAGACGCCGACCGCCTGCGCGACCCCCGTCGCCGCCGCGAGCTCTTGCTCGAACCCGGCGACCTCGGGGCCGAGGATGTAGCGGCCGGACGCCAGCACCCTCGCCGCCGCGTCGCCGAGCGCCGCACCGAGCGGGGCATGATCCGCCGCCGGATCAGCGAGCGGAATAGCCTCCTCCGTCCTCCGATTCCGCTCGGCGCCCTCGGGCCCGCCGGTCACGCCGGCTTGCCGTAGTTCCGCAGCCATTGCTCGAACACGAACAGGGTCCACAGCTGCTTGCGGTGATCGTGCCGGCCTTCGACGTGCTCGTCGAGGATGCGGGTCACGTCCTCCGGCTGGAAGAAGCCTTCGCGGCGGAGCTTGTCGGGCTGCAGCTCCTCGCGCAGCATCGGCAGCAGATCCTCCTTCATCCAGCGGGCCACGGGCACGCCGAAGCCCTGTTTTTGGCGGTCGAGGATGTCGTCCGGCAACAACCCGCGCATCGCCGTCTTGAGGATTCGCTTCGTCGTCATGCCGTTCATACGCAGCTCGGGTGGAAGCCGGCACGCGAAGTTGACCACGTCCGTATCGAGGAAGGGCGCGCGCGCCTCCAACCCCACGGCGGCCGAGGCGCGGTCCACCTTCACGTTGATGTCGCCCGCCAGGTAGAAGCGACAGTAGAAGTCCATGATCACGTCCCAGGAATCGCGGGCGCTCGTCGCCGCGGCGCGGTCGTCGATCCCCGTGAACGGATCGTCGCCCGCTGCTCGCCGCACGTCGGTCGTGAGCAGGGCCGCCTGCTCCTCCGGCAGGAAGCTCGACATCCAGCGCTGGTGACGCCGCGGCCCCACCGCCGAGATGCCGCGCAGGAACTGGTTCACCTTGAAGTCCAGGCTGAAGTAGTCGGTGCCCGCCGGGAGCAGGCCCGCCGCCTTGCGCGCCACGCTGGCGCCCAGCGCGCCGAGCGGCCCGGGCAGGCGATCGTAGAAGTCGCGCGCCATCTTCTCGGCCTTGAAGGTCGGGTAACCGGAGAACAGCTCGTCCCCTCCGTCGCCCCCGAGCGCCACCGTGACGTGCTGACGGGTGAAGCGCGCCAGCAGGTAGGTCGGAATGATCGACGCATCCGCCAAGGGCTCGTCGAGAAACCGCATGACGTCCGGCAAGATGCCGATCATCGATTGCGCGGTCAGCTTGTCCTCGCGGTGCTCGGTGCCGAACTTCTCCGCGACGACGCGGGCGTGGCTGGTCTCGTCGAAGCTCGCCTCGGAGAACCCGATCGAGAAGCTCTTGATGCCCCCGTGGCCCCCGGACGCCGCCATCAACGCCACCACGGTCGACGAATCGATCCCGCCCGAAAGAAACACGCCGAGCGGCACGTCCGACACGAGCCGGCGCTTCACGGCCCGGGTCAGCAGGCTCCGCAGCTCCTCGGCCGCCTCCTCCTCGCGCCGAGGAGCATGGACGTCGGGAAAGGGAAGATCCCAGTAGCGTCTGATCACGGGCGCGGCGTCCTGACGGGCGCCCACGTCCAGCGACAGACACTCGCTCGCGTCCAGTTTGCGCGCACCCTTGATGATCGACAGCGGCGCGGGAACGTACTCGAAGGCCAGGTAGCGGGACAGCGCGTTCACGTCGACGGAGCGATCGAGGCCGGGGACGGCGAGCAGCGCCTTCAGCTCGGACCCGAACGCGAACAGCGGCGGCCGGCCACCGTCGCGAGGGACGGCGGCCCAGTAGAACGGCTTCTTGCCCATGCGGTCCCGCGCCGCGAACAGCCGGCGGCGCCGCGAGTCCCAGATCGCGAAGGCGAACATCCCGTCGATCCGGTCCAGCAGCCCCTCGCCCCACTGCTCGTAGCCGTGGACCAGGACCTCGGTGTCCGAGCGGGACCGAAACTGGTGTCCGGCGGCGGTGAGCTCGTCGCACAGCCCGGCGAAGTTGTAGATCTCGCCGTTGAACGTCACCTGAACGGCGTCGTCCTCGCCCCCCATCGGCTGCGTTCCCGCCGCGCTGAGATCGATGACGGACAGCCTGCGGTGGCCCAGCCCGACGCCGGGGGCGAACCAGAAGCCCTCGCCGTCAGGCCCGCGCGGCGCGAGCGCCCTGGTCATGCGACGCACGACCTCGGAGTCGACGGTCGCTCCCGTCGGATCGACGATCCCCGCGATGCCACACACGCGCGCGCGCTCCCGTTAGACCGAGCCGACGCCGGCGACCGTCCCGCCCGGCTTCTGCAGCCGCGGCGGTTCGAAGTTGACGGTCTCGCTGATCAGATAGGTCGGCTTCGATTGCGCCTCGTGATAGGTCCGGATCTGCAGCTCCGCGAGCAACCCCATCATGATGAACTGAATTCCCAGCATGAAGAGAAACACCGACACCACGAACAGCGGGTTGCGGTGCACCCAGGCGTGCTCGGCGAACTTCTGGAACAAGGTGAACGCGGCGGCGGCGATGCCGGCGCCACACAGGCCGAAGCCGAGCCCACCGAAGAAGTAGAGCGGCTTCGTCGAGTAGTCGCCGAGAAACTTCACCGTGATGAGGTCGAGCACCACCTTGAACGTCCGCATCAGGCCGTACTTCGACTGTCCCTCGCGCCGCGGGTGGTGCGTGACGGGGAGCTCGGTGACCCGCGCGCCCGCCCACTTCGCGTAGATGGGGATGAAGCGATGCATCTCCCCGTAGAGGTTGACCGGCTCCAGGAACTCGCGGCGATAGGCCTTCAGGGTGCACCCGTAGTCGTGCAGCTTGACGCCCGACACGCGCCCGATGACCCAGTTCGCGATCCACGACGGCAGCTTGCGGGTCGCCACCTTGTCCTTGCGCTCGCGGCGCCAGCCCGACACGACGTCGAACCCCTCGTCCAGCTTCATCAAGAGCTTGGGAATGTCGGCGGGATCATTCTGCAGGTCGGCGTCCATTGGCACCACCACGTCGCCGCGCGCCGCCTTGAAGCCGGCGGCCATGGCCGCGGTCTGTCCGAAGTTGCGCCGGAACCGGATCAGCCGCAGCCACGGGCGCGTCGCCGCCGCCTCGCGCAGCTTCGCGAGGCTGCCGTCCTTGGACCCGTCGTCCACCAGGATGACCTCCGCCTGCCGTCCGATTCCGCGGAGCGACGATTCAGCGATGTCGAGGGCCGCAACCAGGCGCGGAATGGTCTCCACCTCGTTGTAGCAGGGGATGACGATGGTGACGTCCATGGGGGGGTTAGAATACGCGAACCTGACTCGGAGTCGAGCCGGCGCGGTCGCTTGGGCCCCGCGCGGCCGCATCCGCGAGCTTCGCGTTTGACGGGTCTGGCGCCGTATGGTTCCGTGGCGGCGTGATCGTGTCCCTGGTGATCCCCGTTTACAACGAAGCCCCGACTTTGAGAGAGCTCGTGCGGCGCGTCGTCGCCGTGGACCTCGACAAGGAGCTGGTCTTCGTCGACGACGGCTCCACCGACGGAAGCCGCGCGCTGTTGACCGACCTGGCGGAGGGGTCACTGGCGAAGTGGTTGCCGGCGGGGGCGATAGCGCGGGGCGAGAACAGGGTTCAGGTCGTCTTGCAGCCCCGAAACTCCGGAAAGGGCGCCGCGCTGCGCGAGGGCTTCGCGCGCGCCACCGGTGACATCGTGGTGATTCAAGACGCCGACCTCGAGTACGACCCGCGCGACATTCCGCGGTTGATCCAGCCCATCGTCGACGGCATCGGCGACGTCTGCTTCGGCTCCCGGTTCATCGGATCGCCCCGCCGCGCGCTGTACTTCTGGCACACCGTCTTGAACAAGGGATTGACGCTGCTCTCGAACGCGCTGAACGACATCAACATCACGGACATGGAGACCTGCTACAAGGCGTTTCGCGCCGACATCGTGAAGGGCATACGAGTCGAGGAAGATCGCTTCGGCATCGAGCCGGAGCTGACGGCCAAGGTGGCGAAGCAACGGCTCCGCATCTACGAGGTCCCCGTCAGCTACCAGGGGCGTACTTACGAGGAGGGAAAGAAGATCGGCTGGAAGGACGGTGTGCGCGCGCTCTATTGCATCCTGAAATACGGAATTCGCCGGCCCTGAGCGCGATCGGCGGCCGACCCGCGCTTTGATATCCTTCTCGCCTTCCTCATGCGGCAAACGGGATGGCGGCTGGCGGTCAAGCGCGCAGCGGATGTGTCGCTCGCGGCGGCGGCGCTCGCCGCGTCCGCGCCCGCGCTGGCGGCGGCCGCGCTGGCGGTGCGGGTCACGATGGGGCGGCCCGTGCTGTTCAGCCAGGTCAGGCCCGGCCGCGGCGGCGCGCCGTTCACGGTCTACAAGCTGCGCACGATGACGGCTGGGACGGGGAGCGACGCCGCGCGGTTGACCCGCCTCGGCCGCCTCCTGCGCGCCGCCAGTCTCGATGAGCTACCCCAGCTCTGGAACGTGCTCCGCGGCGACATGAGCCTGGTCGGCCCGCGCCCGCTGCTGCTCGCTTACCTCGATCGCTACACGGAGGAGCAGCGGCGGCGGCACGACGTGGTCCCCGGAATCACGGGCTGGGCCCAGATCAACGGCCGCAACAACGTCAGTCACGAGGAAAAGTTCAGGCTGGACGTATGGTACGTCGACCACTGGAGCCTGGCGCTCGATGCGCGGATCCTGGCGGCGACCATCTGGCAGGTGCTGTCCCGGTCCGGGATCAGTGCCGACGGTCACGTGACGATGCCCGAGTTCATGGGAACGAGCGCGGCGTCGGGAACCGCGCCCGCGCCCGAGTCCCACCGAGCTTGATGAACCCAACCGTTATATGGTTCGGGTGACATGAGGGAGCCAACCCCGCAGCCGGGAACGAAGCCGCCGCCCGTGGTCGTCTATGGCGCGGGCGGACACGGCCGTGTCGTCGCCGACGCGGCGGTCGCAGCCGGCTTCGAGGTGCTCGGCTTCCTCGACGACGGCCTTCCCGTGGGCCACGAGGTGCTCGGCTGGCGGGTGCTGGGCCCGTTGGCCTGGTTGAAAGGGCGCCCGGACGTGCAGGTCGCGCACGGCATCGGGGCGAACGCGGGTCGGGCCCGCGCCACCGAAGCTCTGGATCGGAACGGCACGGTCCTGGCCACGATCATTCATCCGGCGGCGGTGGTGTCGCCGCATGCGCGGGTGGGGGACGGCGCGGTGGTCATGGCGCTGGCGGTGCTCAATCCGGGGGCCCGCGTCGGGCGCGGAGCGATCGTCAACACCGGCGCCATCATCGAGCACGACGTGACCGTCGGAGAATTCGCCCACGTGGCGTCCAACGCCGCCCTCGCTGGTGGCGCCCGCCTGGAGGCCCACGCTCTGCTTGGAACGGGCGCAAACGTGCTGCCCGGGCGCGCGATCGGGCCAAGGAGCGTGGTGGGAGCCGGAGCCGTCGTCACGCGCGACGTGGCCGCCGACGCCGTCGTGGCGGGCGTTCCTGCCCGCGCCATCGAACAACAATCACCGCTGGCCGCACCCGGCACCGCACCCCGAACCGCGAGGTCTCCCGAGCGCTAACATGTCCCGCATCTACCTGTCACCGCCGCACATGGGAGCCGAAGAGCGCGCCCTCCTGATGGAAGCCTTCGACTCGAACTGGATCGCGCCACTCGGACCGCACGTCGATTCGTTCGAGCAGGAGCTGGCCGCCCTGGTCAACGTCGGGGCGGCGGCCGCGCTGTCGAGCGGCACGGCGGGGCTTCACCTCGCGCTCATCCTGCTGGGGGTGGGGCCAGGCGACGAGGTGATCGTGTCCGATCTGACGTTCGCCGCGTCGGCCAACGTGGTGCGCTACGTGGGCGCGGAGCCGGTGTTCGTCGACGCCGATGTCGCGACGTGGACGATGGATCCAGAGCTGCTGGCCGAAGCCATCGCCGCGGGCGCCAGCCGCGGGCGGTTGCCGAAGGCTGTGATCGCCGTCGATCTCTACGGACAGTCCGCCGACTACGAGCGACTCCAGGCCGTGTGCGCGCCCTACGGCATCCCCATCATCCAGGACGCCAGCGAGTCCCTGGGCGCGACCTACCGGGGGCGGCCCGCGGGGGCAGAGGGCGTCCTCGGGGTGTTTTCGTTCAACGGCAACAAGATCCTGACCACCAGCGGAGGCGGCATGCTGGTCTCCGATAACGCCGCCTGGATCGCGAAGGCGCGCAAGCTCGCGACGCAAGCGCGCGATCCGGCGCCCCACTACCAGCACAGCGAGATCGGCTACAACTATCGCTTGAGCAACCTGCTGGCGGCCGTCGGCCGCGGTCAACTCCGGGTGCTCGGCAGTCGCGTGGCCGCGCGGCGGGCGAACTTCGCGTGGTACGAGCGGCACCTCGGGGGTCGACCGGGTTGGGCGTTCATGCCCGAGGCGGACTACGGCACGGCCACGCGCTGGCTGACCTGCGTGACGATCGATCCCGGCGTCGCGGCCGTCGATCGCGAGGGGGTTCGGCTGGCCTTGGCGAACGACGACATCGAGGCGAGGCCACTGTGGAAGCCGATGCACCTGCAGCCGGTGTTCTCCCGCTGCCGCGTCTACGGCGGCCGCGTGGGCCGTCGCCTGTTCGAGACGGGGCTGTGCCTGCCGAGCGGCTCGGCGCTGACCGAGGCCGAGCGCGCGCGCGTCCTCGCCGTCATCGACCGTGCCACCCGACCGACGGTGAGCGCGTCGTGAACCGGCCCCTGCTGCTGCGGTCCGCGCAGATCGTCATCGACCTCGTGATGTTGTCCGCCGCGCTGTGGTTGGCGCTCTTGCTTCGGTTCGAGGGCGACGTCCCCTACCAGATGTTCAAACGGGTCATCTTCCTGTGGCCCTACATCGCGGGCCTGCAGTACGCCCTCATGGCGCTGATGGGAATCCCGCGCTTCTCCTGGCGCTATATCGGGCTGCGCGAGGCGATGCGGATCCTGGGCGCGCTCTCCATCGCGGGGTTGATGCTGGCGGCGGCGCGCGTGGTCCTGGTGAACATGATGCCGGGCAACCTCTACACCCAGTACGCCCACTTGCCGCTGGGCGTGGTGTTCTTCGATTTCGTGCTGGCCTTCGTCGGCCTCTCCGGCGTGCGCGTGGCGCGGCGCCTGTTCACCGAGCGGGCGCAGATGCAGCGCTCGCAGGCGAGCGGGATCAAGCGGGTGCCGACGCTGCTCGTGGGAGCGGGACACGCCGGGCTGCTGATCGCCAAGGAGATCGAGCGGAGCCCCTCGCTCGGTATCCTCCCCGTCGGATTCATCGATGACAACGCGCAGACCCACGGCAGCCTGGTCCACGGGATCCGGGTGCTGGGGCGGGTGGCCGACATCGAGCGCCTCGCGAGGAATAGCGAGGCTGAACAGGCCATCATCACCATCGCCAGCGCGCCTGGGCAGGTCGTGCGCAACATCGCGGAGGCGTGCCAGCGCGCCGGATTGAAGGTCAAGGTCGTCCCCGGGCTGCATCAGCTCGTGGGCGGGCAGGTGAACTTCACCCGCATCCGGGACGTCGCCATCGAGGATCTCCTGCGGCGGGATCAGGTGGTGCTGGACGATCAGGCGATCGCCGCCGATCTCCGCGACAGCGTTGTCATGGTCACCGGCGCTGGCGGAAGCATCGGCTCCGAGATCTGCCGCCAGGTGGCCCGCTTCGGACCGAAGCGCTTGCTGCTGGTCGAGCGCGCGGAGAACGCGCTGTTCGAGATCCACCGGGAGCTCCACCGGGAGCTGCCCTCCTTGCGGTTCGAGCCGCTGGTCGCCGACATCACCGACGCCCGCCGGATGAACCAGATCTTTCGAGACCACGCGCCCCAGGTCGTGTTCCATGCGGCCGCGCACAAGCACGTCCCCATGATGGAGTGGAACGCCGCCGAGGCGATCAAGAACAACGTCGTGGGCACACGATCGCTGGCCGACATCGCGAACCTCCACCAGACGCGCGCGTTCGTGATGATCTCCACCGACAAGGCGGTCAACCCCTCGAGCGTCATGGGCGCGAGCAAGCGCGCCGCGGAGATCTACATCCAGGCGCTCGCCAAGCAGAGCGCGACCCGCTTCGTGACCGTGCGCTTCGGCAACGTCCTCGACTCGAATGGCAGCGTGGTCCCGATCTTCAAGGAGCAAATCAGCCGCGGCGGGCCAGTGACCGTCACGCACCCCGACATGAAGCGGTACTTCATGACCATCCCCGAGGCCTGCCAGCTGGTCCTGCAAGCGGGGGCCATGGGACGTGGCGGCGAAATCTTCATCCTCGACATGGGCGAGCCGGTCCTCATCGTGGACCTCGCCCGGGACCTCATTCACCTGTCCGGGTTTCTGCCGAACGAGATCGAGATCGTCTACTCCGGCATTCGCCCCGGCGAGAAGCTCTACGAAGAACTATCCATAACGAACGAGCAGGCCCAGAAGACCCAGCACCCGAAGATTTTCATTGGCCGCACCACCGCCGAGCCGCTCGACGTCGTCACCACGAAGCTCGACGAGCTGAAGAGCGCCGTCGACCGTGGCGAGGCCGCCGAGGTCGTCCGCGAGCGCCTCGCGCGGGTCGTGCCAGAGTTCCTCGTCCCCGGCGAGGAGGCCCACGAGCGCGAGTCCTCGGAGCCCGCCGCCTCGGCGGTCACCGCCGCTGCAACGACCGCCTCGGCCCGCTGACTCGGCCCTCGAGATCACGGGAAGTGAAGGTCAGAAGGCGGCCGACAAGCCGGCCCGATGGCGAAGCCGACGCGAGCACCGGAGCGGAGTGCACTCATGTGCACGAGCACCGGAGCGCAGAGTCGGCGCAGCCAGCGGGTCGGATCGTCGGCCGTCGGTAGAACGAGAATCAACGTCCCTATGCTTTGGCGCCTTCTTCGCGGGGACCGTAGTACCCACCGTACTGATAGCTCCGGTAGTAGTAGTTGTAGTACGGGTCCGATGGGTTGACCTGATTGACGATGCAGCCCAGCAGACGCGCCTTGGCGTCGTCGAGCTGCCGGCGGGCGAACAACGCCGCCTCGCGCGTGGTGTGGCCGGCGCGCACCACCAGGACGACACCATCTGCGAGGTGCCCCACGATGACGGGGTCCGTCACCGCGGAGGTGGGTGGCGAGTCGAAGATCACCCGATCGTACCGCCGCCCGAACTCCGCCATGAGATCCTTGAACTTGCGCGTGTGCAGGAGCTCGGCTGGATTGGGCGGAAGCGGGCCGCAGGGGCACACGTCCAGGTTCGGGACGACGGTCTGAAACACCACCTCGTCCAGGGTCTTCTCGCCGACCACGGCGTTGGAGATGCCGATGCTGTTCTTCATCCCAAAGGCGCGATGAATGCGGGGACGACGCAGATCGGTGTCGACGAGCAGAACCCGACCACCCGCCTGGGCCATGGTGATCGCGAGGTTGATCGCGGTCGTGGTCTTGCCTTCCTCGGGACCGGGGCTGGTCACCACGAAGGTCTTCAACGGGCGGTCGGGGGACAGGAACATCAGGTTCGTGCGGATCGAGCGACAGGCCTCGGCGGCGGCCGAGCGCAGGTCGTGAAACACGCTCAGATCACGCTCCTTCTGCTCCTCCGGCGACGACTTGCCCATGGTGCGCTCGCCCATGATCGGGAGCATCCCGAGCACCGGGACACCGAGCACCGCCTCCACTTCCTCCTGGCTCTTGATGGTGTTGTCGAGGGCCTCCGCGCCGATCGCGGCGGCGAAGCCCAGCAACAGTCCCACGAACAGCGCCAGCGCGAGGTTCGCCACCGGACGCGGCTTGACCGGCGCGCTGGACGGCACCGCGAGGTCCATGACGCGGACGTTGTTGGTGCGCACCAGCCCCGACAGCCCCGTCTCCTTCTGGCGCTGGGTGATGAGCTTGTACAGGTTCAGCGTATCGTCCGTCTCGCGCGCCAGCGGGCGGTACTCCACCTCCAGCTTCGACAGCTCGATGGCGTCGTGCTTCTCCCTGTTCAACATCTTGTTGAGCGCCTCTTCGTTGTCCTCGAGCGCCATGTAGCGGTTCTCGTTCGATTTGAGCAGCTTGTTGATCTCGCTGACGTACTCCTGCCGAACCTTGGTCAGCTTGCTCTTCAGGGCCTCGATCTTGGGGTGCTTCTCGCCGTAGCTCGTCTCCAGCTCTGCCAGGGTCTTGCTCAGGTCGACGTACGTGACGCGCAGCTGTTGCACCACGGGGTTCTCCCGCACCTCGGGGAGGGTCTCCTCCTCGTCCACGTTGTCCCGGGTCGCGACGATCATCTTGCGGGCGGACTCCAGCTCGAGCTTCCTCAGCCGAAGCTCCGCGAGCTTCTGCGTGAAGGCCTGAACGTTCTGCGAGATGAGGCTCTGGCGCGCGTCCAGGCTGGTGTCCAGCAGCTGGTGCTTGCGTCGATACTCGTAGACCGCGAGCTCGGCGCGCTTCAACTTCTCGCCGACCGACACCACCTGATCCCCCAGGAAGGTCGAAGCCGCGTTCGTGCCCTCGAGCTTGTATTCCAGGTTGCTCTCGATGTACGCGTTCGCGAGCGCGTTGGCGATCTGGGCGGCGCGCTCGGGCTGGCGGTCCTCGACGGTGATCATCGCGAGCCGCGAGTCCTTCACCGGCTTCACCGAGGTCTGGCCCATCACCGCGCCAACGACGTCCCGCACCTGGCCGGGCACCCCCGCGTGTGGCACGGGATAATTGGGATCGGCGCCGAGGCCCAGCCGTTCCGCCACCTTCTGGGCGATGTCCTTGGACCCGATGACCTTGTACTGCGTCTGGTAAAATTGCAGGTCGGCCCAGTAGCTGCCGGAGCCCATCTCGACGACCTCCGAGACGTTGTTGTTGAACACCCGCGGCGCCGATGGATCGATGATGATGGTGCAGGTCGCGGAATAGATCTTGGGCGCGCGATACGTCCAAAGCGCCCCTCCGGCGCAGACGATCAACGCGGTCAGGGCGATGATTCGCCAGCGCTTGCGCAGCGAATTCATGGAGACCGTCGCGGCGATCCCCGACGGTGCGGAAGGTGCTTGGGCCGGCTCCGAGCTCAGCGGCGGACGGGGAGGCGTTGCGGGAAAAGTCGGGGACAGCACGGCGGCAAGGCTACTTCCTGAAACCAGGGCCTGCAAGCAAGCCGCCGGGGACGGGGCTGGCCGGCCAACAGCGCAAATTTTTCCGAATCAGCGCTAAAGTGGGACTTGCATGCGAAGTGACAACAGCGGCGAGCCCCGTGGTCACGGACACGCGGTGCGCCCGAGGAGGCGCAGCAAGCGCCACAGGCTTCAACGACGATTTTCGAAGCGAAAGGTTGGCCAGATCCTCCTGTTCGCCATCATGGTGGCGATCGGTCTGGCGGCCAGCTACGTCGTGAGCCGCTACGTTTGATTCCTGTCTCCGCCGCCCCGCTGGTAGCTGGCTGAATCACGCCGGAACCGCGGGGGCGCTCACTTCGGTGGCTGCGCGGCGGGGGCCGGCGGGGCCGCCGCCTTCACGGGCGCCTTCGGGGTGGCCGGCTTGGCCGCCGGCGCCATGGAAGGCGCCGCCATCATGGCCGCGGTCGGCGCCATGTCGCCCCAGCCCGCCTCGGCGATTTGCTTGAACTTCCATTTTCCGTCCTTGAGCGTGAGGACGTCGAACCCGTGCCAGCTCCCCTTGACCTTGCCCATGGTCATGGAGAGATTGTTGATCGAGATCGCGAGGCTGTCGGAGAGGAAGGTCGTCACGTGCTTGGCGGTGACCTTCATGTCCTTGGGCATGTTCGCGAAGCCCTGCATCATGCCGAGCCACTGCTCGCGGTTGGCGTCGAAGTGCTTCTCCACCCCCTTGGAGTTGTCGCTCATCATGACGATGGGAAAATCGACCATCTCCGCGAGCGCGTTGATGTCGCCCTTCTTCCAGGCCTCGTCCCACGCCTTGTAGGCGTCGGAGACGCCCTTCTTGTCCTCGCTGCTGACCTTCCGGCTCATGGGTCCCATCTTCGTCATGTCGGGACCGGATGGCGCCGCGGCAGGCATCCCGGCGGGGGCCTGCGCACCTGCCGAGAGAGAAGCTCCCGTGACTGCCGAACCAACCAACACGGCCAAACAGAATCTCGTCATGTGGAACTCCTTTTCAGCGTTGGGCGGGAAGGTAACGCGGGTTCCGCCCGGGCGAAAGCAAAATCCCGCCGCTCGGATCTCGCGGGCCTGGCGCTCTGACGGGTACTCCCAGGTCACGGACCCAGGCACGCACTCTCGCTCCGAAACTGCCAGCTCTTGCGAAGCACAATAACTATTTGAAATTATTACATAACAAAAGATTCTATTGGCACTCTCGCTCTTCCCTTGACAGCTTCTCGGGCGTGTCTATGGTTGGCGCGCCGATGGCGTGACGAAGGAGCCGAATGCCCATTTATGAATATGCCTGCGCCGCTTGCGGCCACGAGTTCGAGGAATGGCAGAAGATGTCGGACGCACCGGTCCGGTCCTGCCCGAAGTGCAAGAAGAAAAAAGTCGAGCGGCTGATCAGCCGCACCGCCTTTCAGCTGAAGGGCAGCGGCTGGTACGCGGATCTCTATTCGTCGACCAAGCCTGGCCAGGACGCCAAGGGCGCGAAGGCAGAGGGCTCCGAGGGCAAGGACGCCGGGTCTTCCGCGAAGGAATCGTCCGGAGCGAGCGACGCTTCGGCCAAGAGCTCGGAGAAGAGCTCCGAGAAGTCCACGTCGTCGGACGCGCCCTCGAAGAAGAAGAAAGAAACCTCAAAAAAAGCTGAGTCCCGCGCCGCTTAGCAGGCCGCGTCGCGGGGTGAACTTGTGAAACGACAAACGAAGGAGCAACGACCATGAAGATCCGTCCGCTTTACGACCGCATCCTCGTCAAACGACTCGAAGAACAGAACAAGACAGCCGGCGGGCTCTACATCCCCGACACCGCCAAGGAGAAGCCGATGGAGGCCACCATCGTGGCCGTGGGAAACGGCAAGATCCAGGAGGATGGTTCGCTGCGCAAGCTCGAGGTCAAGGCCGGCGACAAGATCCTCTTCAGCAAGTACTCGGGCAGCGACATCAAGATCGACGGTGTCGAGCATCTGATCCTGCGTGAGGACGACATCCTCGCCGTTTTGGAGTAGCCGCCCGGGGCCGCGCGGTCCCGGCAGCGAGCCCGCCCGTGTCGGAGCGGGGTACCTCGATTTCACGAAGAACACAAAACCACTGATTGGAGATTTCGAACATGGCAGCCAAAGACATCGTTTTTTCTCAGAGCGCGCGCGCGAGCATCGCGAGCGGGCTCAATATTCTCGCCAACACCGTCAAGGTCACGCTCGGGCCGCGGGGTCGGAACGTCATCATCGAGAAGTCCTGGGGCTCCCCGACCGTGACCAAGGACGGCGTGACCGTCGCCAAGGAGATTGAGCTCGAGGACAAGCTCGCCAACATGGGCGCGCAGATGGTGAAGGAAGTCGCCTCGAAGACGTCCGACATCGCGGGCGACGGGACCACCACCGCCACGGTGCTGGCGCAGGCGATCTACACCGAGGGCTCCAAGCTGGTGGCCGCCGGGCACAACCCGATGGACATCAAGCGGGGCATCGACGCGGCGGTCGTGAAGATCGTCGAGAACCTGAAGGATCAGTCCAAGCCGACGAAGGGCAAGACGGAGATCGCCCAGGTGGGCACGATCAGCGCGAACGGCGAGACGGTCATCGGCGACATCCTGGCCGAGGCCATGGAGAAGGTCGGCAAGGAGGGCGTGATCACCGTCGAAGAGGCGAAGTCGATGGAGACGACCCTGGACGTTGTCGAGGGCATGCAGTTCGACCGCGGCTACCTCTCGCCCTACTTCGTGACGGACGCCGAGCGAATGGAGGTGGTCCTCGAGGACTGTCTGATCCTGATCCACGAGAAGAAGCTGTCCAACATGAAGGATCTGCTGCCCTTGCTGGAGCAGGTGGCGAAGTCCGGCAAGCCGTTCCTGATCGTGGCCGAGGACATCGAGGGTGAGGCGTTGGCGACGTTGGTCGTCAACAAGCTGCGCGGCACCCTGCACGTGGCCGCAGTGAAGGCCCCTGGCTTCGGCGATCGTCGCAAGGAGATGTTGAACGACATCGCCGTGCTGACCGGCGGCCTCGCGGTCACGGAAGATCGCGGGATCAAGCTGGAAGGCATCACCCTCAAGGATCTCGGTCGCGCCAAGCGCGTCACCATCGACAAGGACAACACGACCATCGTCGAGGGCGCGGGCAAGAAGGTGGACATCGAGGGGCGGGTCAAGCAGATCCGCGTACAGATCGAAGACACCACGTCCGACTACGATCGCGAGAAGCTGCAGGAGCGGTTGGCCAAGCTGGTCGGCGGCGTGGCGGTCATCAAGGTCGGCGCCGCGACGGAGTCCGAGATGAAGGAGAAGAAGGCCCGCGTCGAGGACGCCCTGCACGCGACCCGCGCGGCGGTCGAAGAGGGCATTGTCCCCGGCGGCGGCGTCGCCCTGATTCGCGCGCTGTCGGCGCTCGAGGGCCTGAAGTTCAGTGACGATCGCCAGTACGGCGTCAACATCATCCGCCGGTCCATCGAGGAGCCTTTGCGTCAGATCGCGGCGAACGCGGGCGTCGATGGGTCCATCGTCGTCGAGAAGGTCAAGAACGGCAAGGGCGCGTTCGGCTTCAACGCGGCGACCGAGGAGTACGAGGACCTGGTCAAGGCCGGCGTCATCGATCCCACCAAGGTCGTGCGCGCGGCGCTGCAGAACGCGGCGTCCGTGGCCTCGTTGATGCTGACCACCGAGGCGCTCATCGCCGAGCGTCCGAAGAAGAAGTCGAACCAGGGCGCCCAGGGCGGTCCTGGCGGCGGCGGCGGCCACCAGCACGGTGGCGGTGACGACGACTTCTAGGTCGTTCACTCGCTGACGCAAGTCACGAGGCACGTCCAGTGGCCCGCGGGGTGATCGTCCCGTGGGCCATTTTCATTTTGCACGCGGGCGTGAAACGAGGCCGCTGTCACGGGCAGGACCGCGACGATGTTGCTACGATGGGAAGAATGCGCCCACTCCTTTTGGCCGTGCTGATCTGTGTGGCCTGCGCTGCCCCCCGGCGCGCCGATTCGACCTCGCCCACGCCGGCGCCTGGCGCGCGGATCAAGGACTCCGTGCCCGAGCGACGCGCGTCCCTGAACGCCGCCGATCGGGATCTGCAATCCGAAGGAAACGAGCAACGCTGGGGGTTCGAGGAGGCGCGTCGCCGACGAGAGGCGGCGCGGCGGGGGGACGCGGGCGCGCCCGACGACGGCCCCATCTCTCCCCGGACCTCGAACGGGTCCCTGATCCCCTCGCCGAAGCCGTGAGCGCCTAGAAGCAGCAGCTCAGCTGCCAGCTGCCAGGTGCCGTTCGAGCCTGGCGCGGAGCGCGGCCTTGGGAAGCGCTCCACGAACCTCGTCACGCTTTTGCCCTCGATCGAAGACGATGAGCGTGGGGATGGCCTGCACCTGGAACGCGGACGCCATGCGTGGGTTCTCGTCCACGTTCAACTTCACCACCTTCAAGCGGCCCCTGGTCTCGGCGGCGAGCTGATCCAGCACCGGCGCCATGGTCCGGCAGGGGCCGCACCACGGCGCCCAGAAATCGACGAGGACCGGCAGGGGGGACGCCTCGACCTCTGTCGCCCACTCGGCGTCCGTGACCACCCCTGGCGCTGCGGGGATGAGCGCGGCGTGACAGCGGCTGCACGTCGGCCCCTCGGCGAGGCGCGCACGCGTCACGCGATTCTTGGCCCGACACCCCGGACACCGAAGCAAGCAGGACGATTCGTTCGCCATCTTTGGACTGTAGTCACCCGCACGCGCCCGACCAGCGGCACCCGGGCGGGGAGCGGCTGGTTTTGCCGTCCCGTCGGCGGGCGCGCTGGGTTTCGACGTCTCTTCGATGGCAGGCCTCCGCCGTTTCAGGCAACATGCGGGGCCATGCGGATCGCCGACAAGAAGGCCGTCACCATCGCGTACACACTGAAGGACGACGCGGGAACGATCATCGATACATCGGAGGGGGCCGAGCCCCTCACCTACCTTCACGGCGCGGAGAACATCGTCCCCGGCCTGGAGAAGGCGCTCGAGGGCAAGCAGGCCACCGACGTCGTCCAGGTCGTCGTGGCGCCGGCCGAGGGATACGGATTGCGTGACGAGGGACAGATTCGCAAGGTCCCGCTGCGCAAGCTGCCCGAGGGCAAACCCCGAGTCGGCATGCGCTTCCGCGTGCAAACCGAACATGGGGCGGTCGCGGCGTTGGTGACCGCCATCCAGGGCGACTATGCGACCATCGACGCCAACCATCCGCTCGCGGGGATGACACTGCACTTCGACGTCACCGTCGTCGACGTCCGAGACGCGACGCCCGACGAGCTGACGCACGGTCACGTCCACGGTCCTGGCGGCCACCACTGATGCGGCGTCTCGCGGCCGCTAGTCGATCTCGATGCGCTCGATGACGCCCGGGCAGCGCCAATGGCCCGGATGCCAGCGGTGACGCGGGCCATAGTGCCCTTCAATCCAGAAGCCGCCCCTGCAAGCTGGGGGGCCCGGCCGCCCCACCCGCTCTTCGCGGACGACGCACCCGGGAACGACAGAGACCATCAGCGTCAGAAAGCCCAGCACGGTCACTACAGAAAGACAAGATCGCACGACGTCTCCTGGTTCGATGATTTTACTGCTTACGCTCGTGCAACGTAAGGCGGGAACCAGCGAGCGCAAGCGCGTGACGGGGATACCAACCGTTGGGTGTCATTCGTCACGAGCGGCGCACGAGGTCACGGCGCGTGACCGTCCCCGTCAGCGCCGGCTGCCATAGAGGGCGGCCAGCGCGGCGCCGATCGCCTGCGAGAGCTCCCCCAGCGTCGACGGCAGGATTGTCACCCGCTCGCGCAGGACCGGCCACATGTGCGGGCGGGCGGTGTCGCGAACGATTCGCAGGTACCGCTCGCGGAACACCTCCGTGGTGCTCTCGGGATCCATCAGCCCGCCACCAATCACGACGAACTCGGGATCGAGGGCCATCGCGAGGTTCGCGATGTGCAGACCCATCGCGCGCGCCTGAAAGTCGAAGAGCTCGACGGCCAGCGGGTCGCCTTTCTGGGCCAGGCCACGCAAGGTCAGCGCCTTTTCGCGGGGGCTTTGGTCCGAGCGCGCGAGCGCGTGGTCGGGATAGGAGGGCAGCCTCTCCTCGAGGAGATAAGGCAATCCCGCGAGCGTGGTGTAGAGCTCGACGCAACCCCAGGTGCGGCCGCAGCCGCAAAGATACGGCTTCGCGCCCAGCAGGTGCAGCGGAGCAGCCATATGCGCCGTCTCCATCCCGGCGAGAGTGTCGCCCTGCAGGGGCAAGCCATGCGCGTCGATGTACGCTGACCCCAGCCCGGATCCTGGCGCCAGCATCAGCACGCTCCCGGTCGTCGACCCTCGCACGCGCTGAGCTTCGCCCACGCCGCCGAACGCGCCGTCATTCCCCACCACCAGCGGCATCGCCCGCCCCGCTCGTTGCGCCAGGGCCTGGCTGTAGGCCGAATGAAAATCCCAGCCGTCGAACACCTTCGGTAGGTTCGCCGAATGCCCGAGGACGCCATAGCGCAAGTACGGTCCGGGTATAGCCAACCCCACGCTATTCACTTGATCCCACGTCAGCTGGTTCTCGGCGAGATACTCGGTGATCGCCGCGATCCACGACGCCACCACCGCCTGCGGCCCCTGCTGCGAGTTCGTGGCGCGCTGGTGCAGCTTCGTGGAGATGGTGGTCCCGTCCGCCCACACACCGCCGATCTTGGACATCGTGGCCCCGCAATCGGTACCGATGAAAACCTGGGTGTTCATGCTCATCGGGGCAGTCTAAGCCGATTCCGGCCGGCTTTCAGAAGGGAACCGTGCGGGCCTGGCGTCCCCGCCGTGGGCGAGCCTCAACGAAACAGCCGCGCCGCGAACAAGGCGAGCGTGCTGTAGAGCCCAGCCGGCTCGAGGTGACCGCTGACCTCGGGCGAGCTCACGGTTCCGTGGACGTGGTAGTCGAGGCCGGCGTGCAGGTCCGGGGCGTGGCCCACTTCGATGGTCACGGCCCGCTTCGGCGAGCGAACCGTCACATCGAGCGCGATGGCGCCGAGCGCGGCGCTCCCCGTCTTGGCCGCGGTCGACGCGGAAGCGCGGGGGTTCCGCAGCTCCGGAGGTACGTGAGCGTTGGCGATCACAATCTCGCCCGCGAGCCGCAGCGTGCGCGGTGGCGCTCCGCTCAGCCGTAGCGCGAACGAGGCGCTGTCGATGACGGCCACCGGGGTCCTCAATGCGTGAACGGTTCCGCGCGCCGGCAGATCGACCTCCGCCGGCATCAGGGAATGGGGCTGCAGGCGCAGGTGGCCCGGGCCGTCCGCGGTGCCGCCGATGACGACCGCGCTGTCACCTCCCAGCTGAAGATCGAGCGCGCTGACGACCACCGCCTGGTCGACGATGTCGACGTTTCCGCCAGCGACGCGCACGTGGTTCGCGCCAGGCAACATCGTGAACGTGATTCCGCCGAAGGCCGCGTGCGCCCGCAAGGAGAGTCGGTCGACCGCGCCCGTGAGGCGCGCCGTCACGTGGGCGCTTCCCTCGGCGTCACGGACATAGCCCTCGGCGAAGGGTTCGACCAGTCGGGCGTCGACGTCTCCGGCGAGCGCCAGGGCGAGGTCGGGAGATCGGCCAGGGTTCTGGACGACGCGGCCGCTCACGTTCACGGCGCCGCGTCCGAGGGCGAGGGTCACACCCTCGATCGCCGCTTCGCCGCCCTCCGAGAAAGTCACTCGTCCCGCCGGGGCCCGCACCTCGAATGGCACGTCCTTGAAGCGCGCCCGCAGCGGGGCGCCCACCGACACTTCGCCTCGAAGCGAGCGCGCCACCGCGGCGGCGTCCCCGTTTCCGTCGCAGCCGACGTCGACGTGCAGCCCGCCCTGCAGCGCTTCGACACGGGCGGGCAGGAAGGGGGCGAACGCCGCGAGGTCGAGCTCGCCACGCGCGTGTCCAGTCACGGCGCCGTTCGTTGTGGCGACCGATAGCTCGAGCTCGCCCAGCGACCCGGAGAAGCGGGTGGGATCCAGGCGCAATCGGACGCCGCCCCCGCCCCAGGCCGCGACGAGGTGAGCCTCCCGTGAAACGTGAACCTCCACGGCCGTCGCCGGGCGCGGCGATCGAGGCGCGGGGGTCAGGACCAGGGCGCCTTCGGAGAGACGCGCCTCGACGACGGGGCTGTCCCCGAGGGCGAAGTGGCTGGTGAGGGAACCGGAGACGACCCCGGTGATGGTCACGCCGCTCGGCGACGACAGCTTCTGCCGAGGCGCCGGGCGCGGAAAGGAAGGCAGAAACGGATCGAGCCGCAGGTGCGCGAGCGTCACCGCCACATCGACACGGGGCCTCGGGGCGCCGGCGCCAAGCAGGACGCCGCTGACCTTCACGCCGTCGATCACCTGGCCGACCGCGCGGATCTCGCCCCCCGCTCCCGTGGTGATGGCCAGCGTCCCGCCGCCGAGGGGCGCTCCCCGAAGGCGCGCGCCCGACACGATCACCGCGCCCGTCACGACGGGCGCGGCGCGTGCGCCCGCGAGCCGCAGCCGCGCCGTCACCGCGCCCTCGACGGCGTGAAGGTTGTCGCCACCCGCGCCGCCCGCGGCCAGAGCGACGAGGCCGCGCAGCGGAAATCGCGAAGCGGTGACGTCGAGGCCCAGGGCGCCCGTCAGGTCGACGGTCCCTTGCGCTTTCAGCGAGGCGCCGCTGTCTCCTCGCAACGAAGCGGGCGCCAGGCTGAAGGTCCTGCCTGCGAATCGAAGCGCAACGGCGGGCGGAAGTGTGAACGAATCACCCAACGCTCGCAGGCGTTGGCGCGCCGGAAACCGGACGTTCAGCGACACGTCATCGAACGTGCCCGAGACTTGCGCGCGAAATGACATCGGCCCCGTGACCAGACCCGATCCGGTCAGGCGCTCGAAGGCAACAGCGGACGCATCGACGGTCAGGTCGAATGACGGTGACAGGACCCAGTCTCTCTTGATCGGATCCCACAGCTTCAGGTGGCCGGAGGCGGCGACACGACCGCCGGCGAGGGAGGTCGTCAGCTTCGACAGCTCGAGCGTGCCCCGCGCAAGTCGTGCAGTGGGCAACCAAAGCAGCGCGTCTCCCGGCGCGCGCGGGGGCGGGCTCGTCCCCGTGGCGAGCACGTGCACGATCCGCGGTCCCACGACACCTGGCGCCCTCGCGATGGTCAACGCCAGGGCGTCGATCGCGGCCGTCCTGGCGCCGAGGTCAACGCGCGCCTGCGCGCGCCCATCGACGGCCCCGGCCGCGTCACGCAAGGAGAGGGGCAGGTACGGTCCGGCCCCGAAGCCGTGCAGCGCCAGCGCCGCGCTCGCCTGGAGATGGTCGAGGCGCGCGTCCACCCGCATGTCTCCACCCGCTGGCGAAGAAAACGTTAGCCCATCGAGGGCGAGGCGGCGCGCGGCCGGCTGCGCTTCGAGATGAAAGCCGAGCCGTCGCGCCGAGAGCGCGCCGTACCCGACGTCGAAGCCACGGGCGCTTGCGTCGAGGGTCAACGCCGCCATGGGTCCCGAAAATGTCAGCGCCAAGGCCGCTCCAACGCCGGTGATTCCCAGCTTGGGCGTCCACCCCCGGGCAACGGCGGCCGCCTCCAGGGCGTCGGCGGCATCGGCGATCGTCACGGACAGAGCGATTCCGGAGGGTTTCGAGCGACCGCCCGCGCTGAAGACTCCGGTGAGCTCCCCGTGGAGGGCCGTCGTCGAACGGCCGGTGGTGATGGCGCTCGCGTCGAGCGCGATCGCGTCCGGCGCCTCCTGCGTCGTCGCGATCCGCGCGATGCGGGCGCTCGAGAACGGCAGCACCGCCCGCCAGATCCCGTCGAGGATCGAGATCCGCCCACCGCCGCGGATCTCCCCGTTTGAGACGTCGAACGTGAACAGCGGGTGTCGCTCCGCGTCCTCGCGCAGGCCGAGGTGGCCGACCGCGTGAACGTCCCGCAACGTCAAAGCCCAGCCTGGCAACTCGAAGATGGCGTCGAGACCGTCGATGCGGACGTCCTCGAGCTGGAACGTCGGGCCGCGTCCGCCTCGGCCCTTCTGCGACGGCGCGGTGCCCGCCGCGGACGATCTTTCGTCGGGCTCCGAGGCCGCCAAGAACCCGATCCCCGAGCCGTCCTTCAATCGAGCCATGCGCCAGACGGCGTCCGTGATCCGCAGATCGTGAATCACCACGCGGCGGGGGGTCGCCTGAATTTCGATGGTGCCGACGAGTCGCCGCGCGCGAAGCACCTCCGTCTGGTCCGGATCGGTGACGACGACGTCCTCGAACTCGAGCGGCGCCGGCCGACCGCGCGCGTACGCCCACGCCGCGCCCCAGGTCCAGCTGGCGCGGCCGATCCGGATCTTGCCACGCGTGGCAGGCAGCAACTTCTCGACGACCCAGCCGAAGCGCGCGCCGTCGAGCAGCAGTGGCGCCGCGGCGACGGCGGCGCCCAGACAGGCGAGCATGAGGATGCCGAACGCCCGTCGTGGACCGCGGCGCCTCATCGACGCCAACGCAGCTTGCTCGCCTCGAGGACCGTGACCACGATCAGGCCCGCCCCGAGAGCGATGGCCAGCTCCCGGGGTGCCGGCGGACCGAACTGAAACAGCCGGCGCGTGGCGGGCAGCACGTGAATGCCCACCTGCACCAAGACGGAGCTGCCCACCACGATCAGGAGGCGGGGGTTCGTGAACAGACCGAGGCGCCACAGCGTTCGGGTCCGGCTGCGCGAGGCGAAGGATCGAAACAGCTCGCCGAAGACCAGCGCCGAGAACGCGGCGTCACGCGCGGCCGCGAGCGACTTCGTGCGAAGCGCCCACGCGAACACCGCCAGCGTGACGGCCCCTTGCAGGAAGCCGGTCAACAGGATGTTGGCCCACTCGGCGCGACCGAGGATCGGCTCCGTCGCGGGGCGGGGCGGGCGCTGCATGACGTCGGGATCGCGGGGCTCCATGACCAGCGCGAGGGCCGGCAGGCCGTCGGTCACCAGATTGATCCAGAGCAAGTGAAGGGGCAGGAGCGGCAGCGGAAAGCCGATGATGCCCGCGCCCAACATCACCAGCAGCTCGCCGGTGTTGCCGCCGAGGAGATAGATCAGCGTCTTGCGGATGTTGTCGAAGATGCCGCGGCCCTCCTCGATCGCGGCGATGATGCTGGCGAAGTTGTCGTCCGCCAGCACCATGTCCGAGGCCTCCCGGGTGACCTCGGTGCCCGTCCGTCCCATCGCGATGCCGATGTGGGCCTCTCTCAGGGCGGGCGCATCGTTGACCCCGTCCCCGGTCATCGCCACCACCGCGCCGCGGGCCTTCCAGGCGCGCACGATGTTCAGCTTGTCCTCGGGCGTCGCGCGCGCGTGCACGGACTCGCGGAGGTCCTCCTGCGAGGCGCCCGGGGCCACGATTCCCATCTCGCGCGCGATGGCGGCCGCCGTGGCCGGGTGGTCGCCCGTGATCATGACCGTGCGCAAGCCCGCGGCCTTCGCGGCCGCCACCGCCGCGATGGCCTCGGGGCGCGGCGGATCGGCGATGCCGACCAGCCCCAACAGGGTCAGGTCCTTCTCCTCGGCGCCCGAACCGATGGCCACGGCCAGCACGCGCAGCCCGCGCGCGGCCAGCTCGGCCGTGCTCCGAGCCGCGTCGTCCAGACCCGCGCGACAAAGCGGTTGAAGCGACTCGAAGGCGCCCTTGACATAGAGAACACCGTCGCCGCGGCGCACGGACATTCGCTTGCGCTCGGCGTCGAAGGGCTGCACGGCCGTGCGGGGACGCGCGGACTCGATTTCCTCACGCCGGATTCCGCGCTCGAGGGCCGCCCGCAGGATCGCGATCTCCGTCGGGTCGCCGGTGCCGTCGCGCTCCTGCTTGCCCAGGGTGGCGTCGCAGCAAGCCGCCGCCGCATCGATCAAGGCGCGCTGGTCGTGACCCCACAGCTCGCGCACCGCCATCACCCCCGTCGTCAGGGTGCCGGTCTTGTCGGTGCAGACGACCGTCGCGCTGCCCAGCGACTCCACGGCCGGGAGCCGCCGCACCAGCACGTGCCTCGCGGCCATCCGCTGGACCCCAACCGCGAGCGCGATGGTCACGATGGCGGGCAACCCCTCCGGAACGGCGGCGACGGCCAGTGAGATCGCCGACATGAACACATCCAACCAGGGCTGCTGGCGCGCCAATCCCAGCGTGGCCGTGATCCCGACGATACCGAGGCAGGCGTAGAGCAACATGCGGCCCACCCGCGCGAGCCGCAACTGCAAGGGCGTGTCCTGCGAGCGCACCGTGCCGAGGAGATGCGCGATCTTGCCCAGCTCCGTGCGCATGCCGGTGGCGGTGACCTTCGCTTCGCCGGTCCCCGTCGAGACGGACGTCCCCATGAACACGAAGTCGTGACGCTCGGCGAGCGGCGCCTCCAGCGGCGCCGACGTCGCGGACTTCGCGGCGGGCATGCTCTCCCCCGTCAGCGACGCCTCGTTCGTCGCCAGCGCGTGGGCGCGGCGCAGGCGCGCGTCGGCGGCGACGACGTCCCCCGCCTCCAGGACCAGCGTGTCCCCGGGCACCACCTCCGCGGCGGCGATGACGGTGGCGTGCCCGTCGCGGATGACCCGCGCGCGCGGGGCCGTCATCGATCGGAGCGCCAGTATGGCCCGGTCGGCCCGGTACTCCTGCAGGAAACCCACGAGCGCGTTCAGCACCACGATGACCCCGATCGCGACCGCGTCCGCGACCTCGCCCAGGAAGGCCGAGACGCCGCAGGCGGCGACCAGGAGCCCGATGAGAGGGCTCGCGAATTGCCCGCGCAGGATCACCCATCGCGAGGTCGCCCGTGCGCGCGCGATCTCGTTCGGGCCTTCCTCCGCGAGGCGTGCCGCGGCCACCGCGCCCGACAGCCCCGCCGAGGCGCGGTCCCCACCGGATGCGGCCTCATGAGAAGCCTCAGCCAAACGCTAGTACCTCGGACCCGGCCATGGTTGCCTGGTCATCCTTACCGAGGTAGGGGCGGCGAGCAACGCCTCTTGGGGCAGATGGGGTGGGCTTGGGGGGGCCAGCCGGGCCGTCATCGCCCCCAGGTACGGCCCAGGATCATCTTCACGACGAAGGCGTTGCTGGCCGCGGTCAGGCCCTCACCCACCCCGACGTTCAGCTCGAAGTCACGCACCCCGAGCAGATCGAGCACCTCGAACAGATAGTGTTGCTGCTCGGCGAGCCCGTCGGGCGCGGCGATCGGCCCCACGTCGCCGTAGTATTCGACGCCCAGCCCAATCCGCCCGGCGAGCTTCAAGACCGCGGTCGCGGCCGGCTCGAACGTGACCCGGCCGCGCCGCAGGGGCAGGTCGATGATCGGGTTCGCGGCCAGCAGGACGCGCTCGTCTTCCCACGCCACGATGGGGCGCAGCTCCGCGGCCCACTCGTCGGCTTCGTACGTCTTGGGCAGATAGCTCACCTCGATGTTGAGCCCCGCGCGGAGATGCGGCCGCCAACCGGGCGGTGTGACCAGCTTCGAGCGCAGCTTCACGCCGGCGAAATCGAACTGGCCCGAGGGACGGAAGGCGCCTTGCAGGTATGCCCCCAGCTCCCAGCTCGGCGTCACGCCGTAAGAAGGCTCGAGCGTCACGTGCGCCTGATGATTGGCCGGCAGCTCGGGCGGCGTCGCGGTGGTGCGCCCGCTCGCGACGTCGTTGAGGTGGAGCTCGAGTCCCAAGGCCCGGCGGGCGTTCGCGGTCCCGTCGTAGACCTGGATCTCGAAGGGATCGAGCGCCCGCGCCTCGCCCGCCATCGCGATGACGAGCACGGCGATGACGAAGGCGGCGCGCATCCTGCGCCTATATCTCGTTTGGACGCGGGCGCCAACCCGCAGCCCGCTCGCAGGTGGGCCCTCGCCCGGGGCACGAGTTCGACGTAAAAGGGGTCGCATGTCGCGCTTCTTGGGCCTCGACTCCAGCACCCAGAGCCTGTCGGCGGTGGTGATCGACACCGACAGCGGCGCCGTGGTCGCCAGTCACAACGTCGCGTTCGGAGACCGCCTGCCGGCTTACGGCTCGCCCCGCGGCTTCCTGCCGAACGCCGACCCGACGATCATCCACAGCGACCCCCTGATGTGGGTCGAGGCGCTCGAGCTCTTGCTCGGAGAGCTGCGCGGACAGGGCGTCGACCTGTCGCGCGTCGCTGGCATCAGCGGCGCTGGCCAGCAGCACGGCTCGGTGTACCTGGCACGCTCGTTCGACGACGCGGGGGGCTGGGTGCCGGGCCGGCCGTTGCGCGACCAGGTCGCGCCGCTGCTCAGCAGGCGCACGGCGCCGATCTGGATGGACAGCTCGACCAGCGCCGAGTGCGCGGAGATCGCGGCCGCGGTCGGCGGCGACGCGCGCGTTGTGACGCTCACGGGCTCGCGCGCCATCGAGCGCTTCACCGGCCCGCAGATCCGCAAGTTCTGGAAGCAGAGCCCCCTCGAGTGGGAGCGCACCGTCGAGGTCCACCTGGTCAGCTCGTTCATGGCGTCCCTGCTGGTGGGCCGAACGGCGCCGATCGATCGCGGCGACGGCGCCGGGATGGACCTGCTCGAGCTCGCGACCGGGGCGTGGCATCGCCCGCTGCTCGAGGCCACGGCCCCGGGTCTGGCGGCGAAGCTGCGCCAGCCGGTTCCGTCGGGCACCCAGGTCGGCGCGGTCGCGCCCTACTTCGTCGAAAAGTTCGGTTTCAGGCCGGGGACGCCCGTGGTGGCGTTCACGGGGGACAACCCGAGCAGCCTGGTGGGGATGGGGGCGGCGCTCCCCGGGCGCGTCGTGGTCAGCCTGGGAACGAGCGACACGGTGTTCGCCGCGATGGCCGCGCCACGGACCGATCCGCGCGGCTACGGTCACGTGTTCGGCAACCCGGCGGGTGGGTTCATGGCGCTGGTTTGCTTCGCCAACGGCTCGCTGGCGCGGGAAGAGGTCGCGCGGCGTTTCAATCTGGGCTGGGAGGACTTCGCGCGTGCCATCCTCGCCGAGACAAAGCCCGGGAACGGCGGCAACCTGCTGCTGCCGTTCTTCGCGCCCGAGATCACGCCCCGCTTGACCCGGCCCGCGCCGCGCTGGTTCGGCGCGCCCGAGTTCGTCGCGGGCCGCGACGCCCCGGCGGCAGCGCGGGCGGTGGTCGAGGCCCAGGCGCTCGGCATGCGGCTCCACGCCGGGTTCATCGGCGAGGCGATCGACACCCTGCTGGTCACGGGGGGTGCCTCGCGTAACGCGGGGCTCCTGCGCGTCCTCGCCGACGTCTTCCAGGCGCGGATCGTTCCGCTTCAGGTGTCGAACTCGTCGGCGCTCGGCGGGGCGCTGCGCGCGGCCGCCGCCGTCGAGGGCGCCGCGTGGGAGGACCTGTTCGCGCGGTTCTGTGCACCTGACACGGCCCGCGCGGTCGAGCCCGACCCCGCGACGCGCGCCGTGTACGCGGAGCTGGGCGCGCAACTCGAGCGGCGCGTCGAGGAGCTTGTGACGGCCGGCCTTCCGGCGTAAATTCGCGGGAAATGTCAGCCCCCACGTTCGAATCGCCGTTCTCGAGCATCGAGCCCGTCCGCTATCACGGCGCGGACGCGCAGCCGGCGCTCGGCTTTCGCTACTACGACAAGGACAAGGTCGTTCGCGGCAAGCGGATGGAGGACCATCTGCGCATGGCCGTGTGCTACTGGCACACGTTCGTGTGGAACGGCTCGGATGTGTTCGGCGCCGGGACCTTCGGACGCTCGTGGCATCGGGAGGGCGGCGACCCGGTGCAGCTCGCCGAGCAGAAGGCGGCGGTGGCGTTCGAGCTGTTCGAGAAGCTGGGCATCCCATTCTTCTGTTTCCACGATCGCGACGTTGCCCCGGAAGGGCGAACGCTCGCCGAGACGAACGACATCCTCGACCGCATCACGGAGCGGCTGGCCGGCCACATGGCGCGGACGAAGGTGAAGCTGCTGTGGGGGACAGCGAACCTGTTCTCGCACCCGCGCTACATGTCCGGCGCGGCGACGAACCCGGATCCCGAGGTGTTCGCGCACGCCGCCGCGCAGGTGAAGAAGGCGCTGGAGATCACCCAGCGCCTCGGCGGCGCGAACTACGTGCTGTGGGGCGGCCGCGAGGGCTACGAGACGCTGCTGAACACCGACATGAAGCGCGAGCTCGACCAGCTGGGCCGGTTCATGAACCTGGTCGTCGAGCACAAGCACAAGATCGGCTTCAAGGGCCCGCTGCTGATCGAGCCCAAGCCGCGCGAGCCCACGAAGCACCAGTACGACTACGACACCGCGACCGTGCACGCTTTCTTCCAGCGTTACGGCCTGTCGCCCGCCGACTTCCGCGTGAACATCGAGGCCAACCACGCCACGCTGGCGGGCCACAGCTTCGAGCACGAAGTCGCGTACGCGCTGGCCAACGGCGTGTTCGGCAGCATCGACATGAACCGCGGCGACGCCCAGCTGGGCTGGGACACCGACCAGTTCCCGAACGATCTGAACGAGCTGGTGCTAGTGGTCGCGCGGATCGTGCAGGCGGGCGGCTTCTCGACGGGGGGTTTCAACTTCGACGCGAAGGTGCGCCGCCAGAGCAACGATCCGGCGGATCTATTCCACGCGCACGTGGGGGGCATGGACAATCTGGCGCGGGCCCTCCTCATCGCGGACCGGCTGCTCAGCGACGGCAAGCTCCAGGCGTTCGTCGACGATCGCTACGCGGGATGGAACGAGGGCCTCGGCCGGGACATCATGGACGGCCGGCTGTCGCTCGACCAGCTCGCGGAGCGCGTGCTCACGCAAAAGATCGATCCCAAGCCGCGCTCGGGCCGCCAGGAGATGCTCGAGAACCTCGTCAACCGATACCTCTGACGCGAGTCTTTACGGCAGGGCGAGAAAGCGGAGCAGGGGCGACAACAAGAGGGCCGTCGCGCCTTTCTGCGCCTGGCGGGAGCCGACGACGTCGAGGCCCAGCGCTTGCGCGCGGCGCTCGAACACGCGCTCGAACAGCAGGCCCGGGCCCGCGGCGCGGGTCAGGACGGGCAATGCGGGTCGCAGGCGCGCCACGATGTAACGGTCGCGCAGGATCACGGCGTCGCGACCGGCGGCGATGCGGCAGAGCGCCCAGCCGAGCGGGGCGAGCGCCAGGCGGCGAGAAGCGTCGAGCAAGATCAGCAGCGTGCCATTCGCCTCCTCCGCGCCGCGCAGGAAGGCGCGCCCGCTGACGTTGGCGCGCACGACGCGCAGCTCGGGCACGCGGGCGGCGAGGAGCTCGAGGATCGACAGGCTGTTGTCGCGCGAGCCGTTGTTCAGCGCGAGGATCTCGAAGCGACGGCCGAGCGAGCGGAGGTGGAAGGCGATCGCCTTCACCTGATGTCCGATGCGCTCCTCGTCGTCGTGAACCGCGACGACCACGGAGATCTCGGGGAAGGCCGGCGCGCGGGGCGCCGCATGGACAACGGACTCAGCATGTCGCGACAAGCATCCTCCTGCGATGGAGAGACTCGAGCCAAGCGATTGCATACCGACTAAGCGAGAGGCCAGCGGGGAGGGGCGATTCGCAGCCTCCAGCGCATGGCGCGTTTCATTGAGGATTGCCGGGCCGGCTCGCCATCGCAAGTGTTTTCGCTCGCGCTTCGATCGGTTCAGCCGTACGCGTCGTCGGTCTTCGACGCAGACTGGCCTACATCGTACGGGGCCGGCGCGAGGCAGGCGGCCAAGGCCACGGGGTTGTCAGCGGGGATCAGGCGCAGCCGAGGGGGCGCGTGGGGGAGCTCGCCGAGACCACCCGTCGCCGAGGCGACCACCGGTATCCCCATCGACAGCGCCTCCAGCGTCGCCACCGGCAGGCCCTCGGTGCGGCCCGAGCGCAGGCGCCTGGAGGGCTGAACGTAGAGATCCGCCGCCGCCATCCAGGTCGGGACTTCCTGCCGCGCGACGAAGCCGGGCAAGCGCAGGTCGACGTTCAGGCGTTGCGCCATCGCCTGCAGCCGTTGGCGCTCGGGCCCGTCGCCCAAGATTACCACGGTGGCGGGCGCGGAGGCGGCGGCCCCCGCCAGGGCCGCCGCGCGCACCAGCACGTCGAAGCCCTTCACGGGCACGAGCCGTCCGACGGAGAGCACCGTGCGGTGGTGGAGCCGCAGGGTGCGCCGCGCCTCCATCCGTCGCGCGTGGCCGGCGTCGAACGCCCCGGGAGAGTCGTGAGCGCGCCCCAGGCGGCGCACCATCACCCGGCCCACGCGCCGGCCGGCCAGGCGCGCGAAACGATCTAGCAAATCGTTGCTCGCAAATTGAATATCGGCATCCCCCTCGGCCAGGTGCCGCGCCAGGGAACGCCCACCCGGGAGCCGTTCCAGCAACGCGACGTCGCCGGAATGGGCGTGCGTCGCGAGCGGCAGGTGCGGCGCGCACGCGCGCGCCGCCAGGCCGCACGGCAGCAGCCAGTGCGCGACGATGCGATCCCAGCCTGGCGCGCGCCGACGCAAGCGCTCGCACAGGCCCGCCCAGAAACCCACGGCCTGCAGCCAAACGGCGGGCCCCCCTTGCTCCAGCGCCTCGGGCGCGCCGGCCCCATAGAACAACGCCGGGCCGCGGGCCCCCTGCGCGGGCGGCACACGCCACACGCGCGCGCCCGCGACGCCGGCGACGTCCCCGCCTTCATCGCTCTTCCCATCGCCCGCGGCGATGACCTCGACCGTCTCTCCGCCGGCAGCGAGCGCGCGCACGGCGTCCTCGACGAACGAGCCCGCGAAGTCGCCCGCGCGCCGGGGAAACGACGTCGTGAGCACGCCGACGGTCATGCGGACTCCGAGGCCGCAGCGGCGGACGCGAGGGCCGCGTGCTTTCGCCCGCGCGCTCCGATGCGCAGCAAGAACGCCCGCCCGAGCAGGAACAAGATCGGGTACACGACCGTGGTCAGCCTGATCCCGGAGCGCCAGCCCGGGCCGTAGACTGGCCGCACCGGAACGTCGACGGCGCGTGCCCCGGCGCGCGCCAGGCGGCCGAGGAGATCGTTCGGGTAGCCGTAGCGTGCGAACATCGCCGCCGGATCGATGGCGACCAGCGCCGCGCGCGAGGCGACCGTGTAGCCGCACTGGGAATCGAACAGCCTGTATCCGGTCGCGATCCGCGTGAGCGCCGACAGCACCACGTTGCCGACGAAGCGCGCGGGCGGCATCTCCCGCCAGCAACCCGGCCACGCGAAGCGGTTGCCCTTCGCGTAGTCGGCCGTCCTCGCCAGCACGGGGGCGAGCAGCTGCGGGAGATCCGCCGGATCCATCTGCGCGTCGCCAGCCATGACCGCCGTGGCGTCCGCGCCGAGGGCGAGCGCCCGCCCGTAACCCGTGGCGATCGCGGCCCCCACCCCGCGGTTGCGATCGTGGACCACCACCTCGAGCCCCCGCCGGCCCGAGCGCGCCGCGATCCGGGCAGTGCCATCAGCGCTGCCGTCGTCCACCACGATCACGTGATCCACGAACCCGGGCACGGAGCGAATCGTGCGCGCGATCTTGTCGGCCTCGTTGAAGGCCGGGACCACCACCGCGATCCGGTTTCCGCGTAACACCTGCCCCAAGCCGAACAGACGCCGCCGATTGTGTCAACTTCGATCCACCGGCGTGACAAGTGATTCCCAAAAGCGGCACGACGACCCACGCTCTCCCGCGATGTTCTTGGACCCGAGGGAAAACGGTCCATCGTGCCCAAAACCTTTCTTCGCCTCCCGCCGCCAGCGCGAGCGCAGCCCAGTTTTGCTGGGCGAAGCGAGGGGGGCCCGGGGGTGTGCGAGCGGCAGCGAGCCACATCCCCGAAGATAGACCCCGGCACTTGACTCGGCGCCTCGTCCGCCTATTCTCCGCCGACATGGCTGAAACCAAGTCCGAGCCGAAGGCCCCGAAAGCAAAGCCCAAAGCCCCCGCCGCGAAGAAGCCGGCCGCCGACAAGACCGCGGCCGCGGCGAAGTCGGCCGAGATCGTGTCCAAGCGTGGCAGCTGCACGGCGGAGGAGTGCAGCCGCCCGCTGCGCGCCAAGGGCTATTGCCGCAAGCACTTCCTGGCCTGGCGCCGCGAGAAGCTGGGCGCCCACCACCACTACAAGATCTGCAGCAAGGAAGGCTGTCGCAAGAAGCGCGGGTTCGGTGGGCTCTGCGCCGAGCATGCGGGCAAGGGCGCGCCGGCCGAAGGCGCGGCCTCGTAAGCCCGTCGGGGCGATCGCGGTCGCTTGCAGAACATCGTCGTGAAGGGCGGCACCCGGCTGACGGGTGAGGTGCGCGTCTCCGGCGCCAAGAACGCCGCCCTGCCGATCCTGGCGTCGTCGCTGCTGGCAAGCGGGCGCTCCGTTTATCGCAATGTCCCCGCGCTCGGTGACGTGCGCACCATGGAGCGGCTCCTCGGCGACCTGGGCGCCGGCGTCACCTCGAAGCCTGGCGGCGTCACCCTGGTCGACACGTCGACCGTGAACAACGTCGAGGCGCCCTACGACCTGGTGAAGACGATGCGCGCGTCAGTGGTGGTGCTGGGGCCGCTGACGGCACGATACGGTCGAGCACGGGTGTCCCTGCCCGGCGGGTGCGCCATCGGCGCCCGTCCCATCGATCAGCACCTGAAGGGGCTGGCGGCGATGGGCGCGAAGATCGAGCTCTCGCACGGCTATGTGACGGCGAAGGCGCGTCGCCTGCACGGCGCGACGATCGTCTTCGACATGGTCACGGTGACCGGCACCGAGAACCTGATGATGGCGGCGGCGCTGGCGCGCGGGCGTACCACGCTCGAGAACGCCGCCCGCGAGCCCGAGGTCGAGGAGCTGGCGCGCGTCCTCAACAAGATGGGCGCGCGCGTTCAGGGCGCGGGCACGTCGCTCATCACGGTCGAGGGCGTTGACGAGCTGCAACCCATCGAGCACAGCATCATCCCCGATCGCATCGAGGCAGGGACGCTGCTGGTCGCCGCCGCGATCACCCGCGGCAACGTGCTGGTGCGTGACTGCCTGCCCGAGCACCTGGACGCCGTGATCGCGAAGCTGCGCGGGGCAGGCGTCGAGGTGACGCCCGAGGAGGGGGGGTTGCGGGTCCGCGCGAAGGCGGACCTGAAGCCCACCGATATCTCGACGCAGCCGTTCCCCGGTTTTCCGACGGACATGCAGGCGCAGTTCCTGGTGCTGATGACCCGGGCGAAGGGACAGTCCGTGCTGACGGAGACCATCTTCGAGAATCGATTCATGCACGTCCCCGAGCTGCAGCGGATGGGCGCCGACATCCAGGTCGAAGGCCGAACCGTCATCGTGCGAGGCCCCACCAGGCTGACCGGCGCCGAGGTGATGGCGACGGACCTGCGGGCGTCCGCCTCGCTGGTGCTGGCGGCGATGATCGCCGACGGAACGACGAAGATCCGGCGGGTCTACCACCTCGATCGCGGCTACGATCGGCTCGACAAGAAGCTGCGTTCGCTCGGCGCGGACATGCGCCGCACCCGGGGGCCCATGTGAAGCATCTGCGCGAGCGATCATCGAAGCGGGCGCCCACGGCGCCCGCGGGGAAGCGGGCGCCCGCGGCGCCCGCGAAGCAGCCAACCGGGGCGGCCGCGCGCGCGCCGGTGCGCCTGCTGACGCTGGCCCTGCCGCGCGGACGGATCCTGGACGAGGTGCTGCCGCTGTTCCGGCGCGCAGGGTTCGACCTCTCGGCGGCCGAAAAGTCGCGCGCCGGGCGGCGGCTGATCATCCCGATCGAGGAGGCGGGGCTGCGCGTGTTGATCGTACGCGACACCGACGTGCCGGCGTACGTCGAGGGTGGTGCCGCCGATCTGGGCATCGCGGGGCGCGACGTGCTCGACGAGCAGGGCCGCGATCTCTACGAGCCGATCGACCTCGGCATCGGCCGCTGCCGCATGGTGGTCGCCGAGCCCGACGGGCGCCAGGTCGACGAGTCGGCGCAGGTCCACCTGCGGTATGCCACGAAGTTTCCGGAGATCACGCGGCGACACCTGCAGTCGCGCGGCACGGTCGCCGAGATCATCAAGCTCTACGGCTCCATCGAGATCGCCCCGCTCGTGGGTCTGGCCGATCGCATCGTCGACCTGGTGTCGTCCGGCGAGACGTTGCGGCAGCACCACCTGCACGAAGTGGAGACGATCATGGAGGTGAGCGCGCGCATCTGCGTCGGCCGCGCGGCGGCGAAGCTGTACGGCGATCGGATCGACGCGCTGGTCGGGCGCCTGCGCGCCGTCGTCGGCTGAGCGTCCGCGCGGCGCCCAGCGAACGCCCCGCCGTCAGCGTCCCTGAAATCGCGGCCGCCGCTGGCGAACGAGCGCCCGGTACGCCTCGCGGAAATCCACGCTCTGCGAGCAGATCTGCTGCGCCTGTGCCTCCGCCGCCAGCGCGGACTCGAGGTCCATCTGCCCCTCCCGCTCCAGCATCTCCTTGGTCATGCCGTGCGCGAACATCGGCCCCGCGATCAGCCGCTGCGCCAGCTCTCGCGCCGTCACCAGCAGCTGCTCGCCGGGCACAACGCGGTTGACGAGTCCGTAGCGCTCAGCGGCGTAGACGTCGATGATGTCGCCCGTCAGCAACAGCTCACTGGCGCGGCCCAGCCCCACGATGCGGGGGAGCAGCCAGGTCGTGCCCATCTCTGCGCCCGACAGGCCCATGCGCGGGAAGATGAAGCCGAACCGCGCCAGGTCCGAGGCGATGCGGATGTCGGACGCGACGGCCAGCGCGGCGCCCGCGCCCACGGCCACGCCGTTGACCGCCGCGATGATCGGCTTGCGCAGCCGCCGCATGGCGAGGATCAGCTCGCCGCACAGGCGCACGAACGCCAGGATGTCCGCGTTGCCCATGCGCGTCACCTGCCCGATCAGCTCGTCGATGTCCGCGCCCGAGCAGAAGCCGGCCCCCGCCCCGGTCAGGATCACGGCCCGCACCGCGCTCGCGGGTCGGCTCTCCGACGGCTTGCCGAAGGGATCGTCCTGAAACGAACGGAAGACGTCGCGCAGCTCGCGAAACGTGTCCATCGTCAGGGCGTTCAACGTGTCCGCGCGGTCGAGCGTCAGCGTGGCGATTCCCGACGAGATCTCGATCCGCAACACGGGAGGCGGGGCGATGGTGGCTTCTGGCATTCTCATTCCTTCCATCGACGGCTCGGGCCCGTCAAGTCAATGAACCGGCAGCAGCTGCCGCAGGCGGGCGTCGTCGCGCGCCTTCTCGACGCGGACGATCGCTTCCTGGGCCTCTCCGTCGTCAGGCCGCAAGCTGGCGACCCGCCGATAGGCCTCCTCCGCGCCGTGCATGTCGCCGCGACTCTCCGCCGTCTTGCCGACGGCCGTCCACGTCGCCGGGTTCGTGCCGTCCAGGGCGGCCGCGGTTCGGAATTCGGACAGCGCCCGGGCCAGGTTGCCGCGGGCCGCCTGCGTCTCGCCGGCGATCATGTGAACCTCCGTGACGTTCTGCCCATTTTGCCGCAGCGCCAGCTTCAAGCGCTCGAGCGCGTCTTCGATCTCCGACCACCGTCGCAGCTGGATCACCAGCCGCAGGCGGTGACGCGCGAGCTCGACCGCGAAGGGTGACAGCGTGGCGGCCGTCCGCGCGTGCTCCAGCGCCTCCTCCGGATGGCCCTCTCGCTCGGCCACGTCGGCGAGGGCACCTTCGAAGCGCCCGTCCCGCGGCGACAGCCGCTGCGCCTCGGCCAGGGCCGCCCTGGCCTCGTCGAAACGACCGAGCGCCAGCGCCAGGGTCGCCTTCACGAACAGGCGCTCCTCCTCGGGCACGCCCTTCGTCCCCGCCTCGGCCAGCAACTCGGTCACCTCCGGCTCCGCCTTCCTCGGAACCAGGTAGCGGGCCACGTCCATGATCTCCTCGCCGTCCCCGACCGCCAGGGTTGCGAGCTCGGCGGGTTGATAGCGGTAGGCGTCGAGCTCGGCCAGGACGTAGCTCAACCGATCCGGAGCCAACCGCACGACGTCGCGAAACGTGGACAGCGCCTGCGCCCGCAAGTCGAGACGATAGAGAGCGCGCGCCGCTTGTTCGTATACGGCGGCGCAGCTCGGACAGAGGCGAAGCGAGCGGTTGAGCGCGGCCAGGCGTGGCGAGGCTCCTCCAGGGCGCGCCGGTCGTGCCAGCTCGTCGTACGACTGCAGCAGCGGGAAATAGAAGTCGGTCGGGAATTGACGCCCGCCCTCGACCGCCAGCAGGCGGCGCGCCTCGCCCCGCGGCGCCTCCCGCCAGCGGTCCTCGATCTGATCGGCGCCGCTGCGCGCCTGCGACCAGAGCCCCACCGACAACCCCACCACCACGGTGGCCATCACCACGACGTCACCCAGGCGGGCGGCGTTGCTCCTGGTCACGACGCCGTCGGACCTTCCCCAGGTGCGCCCCACCATCACGCCCGCCACCGCAGCGAACGGGAGCCGGATCCCCATGGTCTCGAGGCCGAAGTCGACGAGGTTGTGCGCCAGCACCGCCACCAGCCCCGCCGCCAGGGCCCCCCCGATGTAGTCGCGCCGCGAGGGCAAGCGGCGAAACAGCCACACCGCGGCGATGCCGAACAAGGCCATGCCCGGCCAGCCGATGTCTATCAGCAGCTGCAATGGTCCATTCTCGACGAACTGGAAGCGCGAGTTCTGCGACAGCGTCTTGTAGGCGGGATAGACCCGGTCGAACGCGTGGCGGCCGATGCCGAGCGGATGGTGCAAGACGATCGGCCAGCTGTCTCGCCAGACGATCGTCTTCTCCGTGCCGCCGGTGAGGTTGGTCTTCGCCAGCTCGTCGAGGACAGGGGCGGCGCCGAGCGCGACCGCCACGCTGACGAGACACGCCAGCGCCCCCACGCTCCAGGCGACGGTCCGGGCCCATGGACCCGCCCCGGACCCGGGGACGTCGAGCTGCCCGCTGCGATCAGCGCGCAAGCGGAGCGCGACGAAGACGGTGCCGCCGGCGAAGAGCGCCAGGAACGAGCCCCGCGACAGGGTGGTCAGGGCGGCGGCCGCGTTCAGGGCGGCCGCCGCGTACCAGCCGATCCGAAGCTCGGCCTCCGCGCCGAGGGCCAGCGCGAGCGTGGCGAACGCGGCCAGCTCGTAGAACTCGGCCGAGTGGTTCGGATTGATGAACGGACCGGGGAACACCGCACCCCATACGTTGAACTGCCCGTACAGCCTGTCGATCCCGGCGAGCCGGTGCACGATGCCGTTGACCACCCCCAGCAAGCCAGAGAGCGCGATGGCCTTCAGGAACAGCCGGCGGTGGCGCCGGCGGCTGGAGAAGTGCAGGGCCAACAGAAACACGACCAAGGTCGCGGCGGCGGTGCCCACCTCGGCGCTGGTCGACACCGGATCGAGGCTGAGCGGCCACGCCGTGGGCGTACCGTCGGGCGCGTTCTCGAGCAGTGTGCTTCCCGCGGGATCGATCACGCGCCGGACCCGCATCGGTATCGGAATCATCTGCACGAGCGGCAGCAGCACCAGCAAGAGGAAGAGGATCGAGAACGCCTTGCCACGCAGCCCGCCGTCGCTCATCCGCTCGCCGGCGAGGGCGAGCAAGAACGCCACGGACACGGCCGCCAGGATGGCGCTGACCGCGGGCCTGTGCACCGACCCCGCGAGGAGGGGACAGACCCCCACGGTCAAGGCGAGCAGCCACGCGCTGGCCCTGCGAAAGCCGCGGCTGACTGACCCGCCGGCCGCGGCCGATCGCGACCGGGACGCCGCGGCGGTGGGGGTATCTCCCTCAGATGTGTTGTTCGCCAAGAGAGAGGACCTCGGACCTCCGTCCTGCCCTACACGACGACGACGACAATGGAGGGCACGGGGCGCCAAAAAGTTTACATGGGTGGCCGGGGCGTCACAAGAACCTGCGGTCAGAAGGGTGCCGTATCGTTCTGTTGTATCGTTTCTGGGTTGAGGCTGGTTCACGTCCTGACCGTTTCCAGCTCGCTGGATTTCCTGCGGGGCCAGCTGCGATACATGGCTGGACGCGACATCGACGTGCATGTCGTCGCCGCCCCGGACGCCGACACCTTGACGACGTTCGCCGCCGCCGAAGGCGCGACCGCCCACGCGGTGCCCATGACGCGCGCGATGACTCCCCTCGCGGACGCGCGCGCGTTGTGGCGCCTCCTCCGCCTGCTGCGCCAGCTCGCCCCCGACGTGGTCCACGCGGGCACCCCGAAGGGCGGCTTCCTGGGAACGGTCGCGGCGTTCGCCAACGGCGTCCCCGTGCGCATCTATCACATGCACGGAATCCGCGGGATGACCGCGGCGGGATGGCGGCGGCGGGTGTTGATGGCGACCGAGTGGTTGGCGTGCCGCCTCTCGACCCGGGTCCTGTGCGTGAGCGCCTCCACGCGCGACACCGCGATCGCCGAGGGCCTCTGCCCACCGGGCAAGATCGTCGTCCTCGGCCCGGGGAGCTGCAATGGCGTCGACGCCCGCGGGCGCTTCGATCCCGATCGCATCGACGAGCGAGCGCGCGCCGGTGTGCGCGAGCGGCTGACCCTTCCCGCGGGGGCGGCCGTGATCGGTTTCGTGGGACGCATCGTGCGCGACAAGGGGATCGTCGAGCTGGCGGCCGCCTGGGAGGCCTTGGCGGCGGGGTTTCCCGATGCGCACCTGGTGATCGTTGGCCCGCTCGAACCAGAGGATCCTCCGCCCGCCGGGGTCATCGACGCGCTCCGCGCGCATCCGCGCGTGCGCTTCGTGCCGCCCGTCCCCGATCCGGCGCCCTACTACGCCATCATGGACGTGGTCGTGCTGCCCACGTACCGCGAGGGCCTGCCGACCGTGCCGCTCGAAGCGGCGGCCATGCGCCTGCCGGTCGTCGCGACCCGCGTCCCGGGTTGCGTCGACGCGATCGTCGACGGGGTGACCGGTACCCTGGTGCCAGTGAGGTCGGTGGCGCCAATCGTCGAAGCCGTCGCCGCTTACCTTCGTGATCGCGAGCGCGGTCATCGCCACGGCTCGAACGGCCGCGACCGCGTCCTGCGCGATTTCGCGCCCGAGGCGGTGTGGGCCCGGGTGTTCGCGCTGTACGAGTCGCTTGGGACCCGAACGGCACCTCAGGGGCCGGGCCCGTGGCGAGGCGGGTCCGAGGTCTGCTAGGTTCCTCGCATCATGAGCTTGGATTCCACTCGGCAAGCGGAGATCCAGGAAGAGGCGCGGGCGTTCGATCGCCGGATCGAGGAACGCTCGAAGGCTGGCTTCATCCCCGACCTTCGCCGGGCCGTGCGGTGTGAGTACTTCTACAAGAGCTTCTGGCGGGATCCGGAGTTCATTCGCATTTACCTGGGCCCGGTGATCGACGCCTACCTCGAGCTGATCGACCGCCACGTGGGGGCGGGGGCGAAGATCCTCGATGTCGGGTGTGGCGCCGGCTACATGGCCCTCGAGCTCGCGAGGGCCGGCCACCACGTGAAGGCCATCGACATCGCCAGCTCGTGCATCGAGACGGCGAAGCGGACGCTGGCCGACAATCCGTACAAGCAAGGTTTCGGTTCACTCGCGTACGAGGTGGCTTCCTTCGAGGAGGTGGAGGGAGAGTACGATGTGCTGCTCTTCTCCGGGTGCCTGCATCACCTGCCCGACGCCGAAGCGGCGGTCCGCAAGGCGTTACCGCTGCTGCGCGAGGGGGGCACGCTGCTGTGCTGGGAGCCCTGCCACGAGGAGTGGCGCACCGACGACGCTGCCCAGGTGGCGCTCGTCCGCGGGATGCTGGCGACGGCGGGACTCTGGTACGAGAGGCCGGACGCGCTCGGAATCGACGATCCGGCGGGTCTCTGGCGCCTGGTCGGAGACATTCACGAGGAGTACGTGGAGGAGCGGGACAAGAGCGAGGCGGGCGGGCAGTCACCGCACGACAACGAATCGAGTGGACGCGAGATCCTGACCGCGCTCCGTCGCTATTTCGTGGAGCTCGACTATCGACCCATGACCTCGTTCATCTATCGAGTTCTCGGCGGTATTCGCGGCCCGGAGGACACCGTCAGAGATCTTGCCCGTTTCCTGGCGAGGTACGATCGCGTCGGCGTGGACAGAGGGTTTCTCCGCCCCAACAACTTCATCTTCATGGGCCGGATGCTGCCGCGCTAGCGTCCGTTCTATCCCCACCCCAGAGACTCACGATGTGCGGAATCGCCGGTATTCTTGCCCGCGACGAGGCGACAGTTCGTCGGGCGGTCCCCGCGATGATGGCGACGCAGCATCACCGTGGTCCGGATGACGCGGGTCAGGCTTACGGGAAGCTCGGGGACCTCGTCGTCGGCCTCGGTCATACCCGCCTATCGATCCTGGACCTCTCACCCGCCGGACATCAGCCGATGGTTCACCCGGCCTCGGGCGATCGGCTGATCTTCAACGGCGAGATCTACAACTTCGCGGCGCTGAAGGCCGAGCTCGAACGACGAGGTATCACATTCCGAGGCCACAGCGACAGCGAGGTGCTGTTGAATGCCCTGGTAACGTGGGGCCCCGCGTGTATCTCCCGCCTCCAGGGCATGTTCGCGTTCGCATTCCATGACGTGCGCGCGAACCGGCTGATCCTCGCGCGTGACTCGATCGGCATCAAGCCCTTGTATCTGGCCGACCTTCCCGGCGGCGGTCTGGCTTTCGCCAGCGAGGTCAGGGCCATCCTGGAGACGGGACTCGTTCCACGCCAGGTCGATCCCCGGGGCGTCGCGGGCCTCCTCGCTTACGGCGCTGTCCAGCGACCCAGCACCATCTTTCGAGGCGTTTCCGACCTTGCGCCGGGCTGCTTCGAGATCGTCACGGGGGCGGGCGGCGCCGCTGGCCGGCGCCTCGAGCGCTTCTGGGCGCCGCCCGCGGTCGACCGGAGCGCCACGCTGTCGGCGGCGATCACCGCGGTGAAGACCACCGTCGATGCCGCGGTGAAGGATCACCTGATCAGCGACGTGCCGGTGGGGCTGTTCCTCTCCTCGGGACTCGACAGCACCATCCTCGCCGCCGTGGCGTCACGCCACGCCGCGCGCCTGCGCAGCTTCACCGTCGGGTTTTCCGACGATCCCGACCTGAGCGAGCTCGCGCTGGCCGGGGAGACCGCCCGGTTGTTCGGTCTCGACCACACGCCCATCGAAGTGACGAGCAAGGACGCCGAGGCAGCTACCGTCGCATGGCTCTCGTCGCTCGACTTGCCATCGATGGACGGCTTCAACGTGTTCCTCATCTCGAAGATGGTGCGGGCCCACGGAATCAAGGTGGCGTTGTCCGGCCAGGGCGGCGATGAGCTGTTCGGGGGATATCCGAGCTTCATGGACGTGCCACGCCTGCATCGTTGGTTCCGGGCGGCCCGCCTGTTCCCGCGGGGACTGCGACGAACATTCGCCCGCGCCGCCACGATCGGACGGCCCCGCACTATCAAGGCCAAGGCCCTCGACCTCGCGTCGTGCGATGGAAGCTTGCTTGGCCTCTACCTCGCCAGAAGGCGGGTGATCGCGCCGCCGGCGCTCAGGGCATTGGGGCTGGATCCCGCCGCGCTGAGCCTGACGGAAGACTACCAGGCTCCCGAGGGCATCGACCCCGAGCTCCTCGTCGGAGCGGACCCGGTCACTGCGGTCTCGAGGCTGGAGACGCGATTCTACTTGGGCAACATGTTGTTGAGAGATGGCGACGTCAACGGGATGAGCCATTCGCTGGAGATCCGCGTTCCCTTCTTGGATCAGCGGCTGCTCGACCTCCTGATGCCCCTGCCCGGGGCGATTCGCCTGCCGCACGGGCGCGCAGACAAATACCTGCTTCGGCGGGCGTTTCCCGAGCTGTTGCGCCCCGCGCTCCTGCGGCAAGAAAAGCGGGGCTTCACCCTGCCGATGGGTAGCTGGATGCTCGGCCCATTGCGCGAGCTTTGCAACGAAGGCCTGACCGCGACGAAGGCGCTCGGGCTGCTCGACGGCGCGGGCGTCGACGCCACGTGGGCGGCATTCGCTCGGGCGCCTGGGGGCTCCGCGTGGTCGCGCGCGTTCGCGTTGTGCGTCCTCGGACTCTATCTCCGAGGAACCAGGGCCTACGCTTGAAGATCGTACACGTGGTGCTGACGTTGGATCCGGCCGGGGGGGGGCCGCCCCAGGTGGCGGTTCGGCTGGCCGCGGCGCAGGCGGCGCTGGGGCACGACGTCCACATCGTCTTCTACGCAACCGCCGCCGCCCAACCCCGTGTGGACCAGCAGCTTGCACGCGTCCCGCATCGAGAGAAGCTTTGCCTTCATCCGGTGCCCGATCCCGGACGGTACGCGAGACTCCTCGGTCGGAGCGGAAGACGCACGCTGCGCGAGACCTGTCGCGACGCGAGCTTCGTGCACATTCACGGCGTGTGGGGGGGCCTACTGCGGGCCGCTGCCGACGTGGCGCGGGATGCGCGGGTGCCCTACTGCTTCAGGCCAGCGGGCATGCTCGATCCCTGGTGCCTGGCGCAGAAGGCCTGGAATAAGAAGCTGGCGCTGGCGCTCGGTTACCGAGCGGCGCTGAACGGCGCTTCCTTCATCCACACCTTGAACGACGACGAGAAGCGCCTCATCGGACCGCTGAGGCTCGAGGCCCGGAGCATCGTGATGGCGAACGGGGTCTTCATCGAGGAGATCGCGCCCTTGCCCTCGCCAGGGACGTTCCGATCGTCCCGTCCCGCGCTGGCCGCCGCACCGTTCATCCTGTTTCTGTCCCGGCTTCACCACAAGAAGGGCCTCGACTTGCTGGTGAATGCGTTCGCCATCCTGGCGTCAGTCCACCGCACGGTGCGCCTGGTGGTGGCCGGCCCCGACGATGGGGCCGGCGGGGACCTCGCGGCGCAAGTGGCCGCCACCGGATTGGGGGACCGGGTCGACGTCATCGGCCCGCTCTACGGGCGCGCGAAGATCGCGGCGCTGGTGGACGCTGCGTGCTTTTGCCTTCCCAGTCGACAGGAGGGGTTCTCCGTCGCCGTTCTGGAGGCGATGGCGTGCGCTGTGCCCGTCGTGATCTCGGAGGCATGTCACTTTCCCGAGGTCGCCGAGGTCGGTGCCGGGACCATCGTCCCGCTCGACGCCCCAGCGCTGGCGAAGGCTCTCGGCGACGTGGTGGCGGACCCGGGGAACGCGGCCCGGATGGGCGCCGCCGGCGCCGCCCTCGTGCGCTCACGATACACGTGGGAGGCGATCGCCGGTCAGAGCTTGCGCTTCTACCAAGAGGCGAGTGGCCGGTCCCCTGCATCGCGCCCCGGAGCCTGACCGGCTGGGCCGCGGCCACCGATCATCCGGGAGGCCGCGCGGCGCTCGCGGCGCGCAGTTCCTTGATGGCCTCGATCATTCGGCCCGCCACGCTCCCCACGTCGAATTCGGCGCGCACGCGCCAGGCCTCGTCGCGGGCTGACATGGCCACTGCCGCGTAGTGGCCGATGAACGCCGTCAATCCCGCGGCGATGGCCACGTCGTCGGAACCGTCGGCAATCCTGATGCCCCCGTAGCGCCCGGCGGAGCTGGTGGCCGCGCCCACCGCCGGCGTCGCGAGGACGGGCAGCCCCATGCCGAGCGCCTCGGTCACCACGTTGCCCCACGGCTCGTATCGCGACGGCAGGACGAGGGCGTGGGCGCTCGCCAGGTAGGCGCCCAAGGCGGCGTGGGCGACCGCGCCAACCAGACGCACGCGGGCGGCCGGCAGGCGGACCGCGAGCTGCTCCAGGTGCGCCCGCTCTGGTCCGTCGCCCACGATCGTCAGGTCGACCCGCTGCCGCAGCTCATCCCGATCGACGGCCCGAATCAGGCTCTCGATGTTCTTCTCGGGGCTGAGGCGCGCGATGGCCAGGAGATGGAAGCGCCCGCTCGCTGGGTCGAGCGGCTCGGCCCGGGGCGCGCCCAGCTCGTCGTAGTCCACGGCGTAAAAAGGGAGTGTGCGCAACTTGCGGAAGCCGAGCAGACGAAACGCCTGTTCGTTCGAACGACCGAGTGTCCAGGCCTCCGTGACGAACGGGGCGATCGCCCGGTAGAACAGCAGCCGCGCCCATCCGCGCGGACCCTCGGGAAACACGTCCGCCACGTTGGTGTCCGCCACGAACACGACCGGGCATCGGGGCGACCTCCGCACCAAGGCCTGTATCAGGGCCAGCTTGGAGCGCGTTCCGAACAACAGGATCGCGTCGGCGTCGGCGGTGTTCATCGAGTGCAGGAGCTGCCCGGGTGTCATCCGCCCCCAGTCGTGCGCGGTCGCCCCACCGCTTCGAAACGACTCGTGCGCGTAGGTCGCGCGGATTTGGCGCTCGTCGGGAGGGTTGTGAAAGACCTCCAGGCGCACGCCCGACTGCTGCGAGATCCGGCCGAACAGCTCCCACGTGTAGCTGGAGACGGGACCCGCGAGCGCCAGCCAGCGGCGGCCGAGCGCCGAAGGGTCCGCCAATCCCGAGGCCAACGTCGTCCCTTCTTCGTGCTTCATTACGTAAGACCCCGAGGAGCACCCTCAGACGGCCGTCGATGACTGGTGAACGGGCGCTCCACCAAGAAATGGAACAACCAGGCAATCAGGACGCACAGAAGGATACCGAGCGCAGCCCAGCCGAAGTGCTCGGGGAGCGTCCCCCCCCTCGCCTTGGTCAGGCAGCCGCCCATGAACACGAGTATCGGGAAATGGATCACGTAGAGCGTATACGACATCGCGCCGAGCGGACGCAGGCGCGCGAGACACGAGACCACGCGGGAGCCCCGTGCAACCCACCGACCGAACGAGCCTTGGCCGCCGGACGAAGCCACGCGTCCGCTCTCCTTTAGACCCAAGCACGCGGCGAGCATTCCAGTGAAAGCGAAACCCAGCACGATGGCCTGCGCGTTGGGGTCCCATCGCCAGAACGGAAGCGCCAGAAACGACAGGGTCAGCATGCTCAACCGCCCGTACCCGAGCCCCAACCGGCCAGCGAAGCGCTCCGCGAGCAGCGCACCCAACCACCAGACAATCATGAGCTCGAAGACGCCGCGCAGCCACAACAGGGAAGCGGGCCAGATCGGAGCGAATCCGATCGCGGAGAGCGCGACCAGCGCAATCGTGGCCGCCTGCCACGATCGACGCGCGATCGCGAATACGGCGGGGTAAAGTAGATAGAAGTAGGCCTCGTAGTTCAGCGACCAGAGTGGTCCGTCGGAGCCGAAGACGGGGTTGGTGATGAAGACGAGATTGCGAACGGCCGTCGTCAGCCGATGATCGAAGCCCAGCCCTCCGTCGAGCAGCAACGGATAAAGTCCATGATGGAGAGGAAGTCGAAGGCGTCTTCCCCAGGTATCGAGGGCCCAAGTCAACAGCAGGGCGAGAAGGAAGGGCGGATAGAGGCGTCGGGCCCGACGGACAAGATAAGGCCAATAGTCGAAGCGTACCCGCGGCCCCTCCGCGAGGGCGCGCCTCGCATAGCCGAGATGAATCACGAAACCGGACAGGACGAAGAAGAAGATCACGGCAGCGTTGCCCCATCTGAACGCGGACGCGAGGAGGACGAGCGCCTTTCCAACGCGACCGTAGTCATCGGGGTGGTGCAGATAGCCCTCCGAGTACCCTTCCCACAGCAACCAACGCGCGTGCCCTATCAGGACATACAGTGCGGCCAGCCCCCTCAGCCCGTCCAGGAACGCGAGCTCGGAGGGCGGCGGCGCGCTCCTCGCCGACATATTCCGCGGTTCCCCACGAGAACGTGGTCCGCTCCACGCGCCTTCTCGGAACCGCCGAACGGCGAGGGAAGCGTTGGGCGACAGCAAGATAAGGCGAGATCCTTTGGTCGGAAGGTAGCGGGTTGGAACGTCGCCGACTGTACCAGCCTGCATCTCGGCCGTCACCCCGAGCGCGGGTAGGGACGCTCGGGGAGAATCGAATTGAACAGCGCGGCCCAGCGGAGCGCGACCACCTTCTGGCTAAAATGCGCGTGGCCGGCGCGAAACGCGTTCAGGCGCTTCTCCAACAGATCGGCCGGGCGGTCGGACAGCCCTGCCAGGGCGGCCGCCAGGCCGGCGGTGTCCCCCGGCTCGATCACCCAGCCCGCGTCGTACCGTCGCACCGTGTCCGCCAGGTCGGACCCACGCGGGCAGATGGCCAGGATGGCCTGACCGGCCACCATGGCGCTGTACGTCTTGCTCGGCATGACCACTCCCTCGGCGCCTCTCCTCAAGGTCACGAGCGCCACATCGGCTGCCTTCATCGCAAGCGTCCAGTCCTTCTCTCCGAGGCTCTCGCCGAACAGGACGCGGTCGCCTGTGTTGGTGTCGGCGACGGCCGCAGCGAGGGCGCGAAAGCCGGCGCCGTGGCCTCGAAACTCGAGCGTCGATCCGGGTGGGAGGCCGCCCTGAACGCAGGCGATCACCGTGTCCGTGTCGTGCATCCTGCCGAGGTTGCCGCAATAAAGGATGCGGACACCACCGCGAGCTCGGCGCGGCTCGGGGCGCGCCGCTCGGAACGGCTCGGCATCCGCGCCCACCGGGATCACCGTACTGTTTGGAATATCACCGTAACGCCTCCGGGCGTGGGCCAACAATCCTTCGCCGAGGAATACATTCGCGGCCGCCCGCTCAAAAGTCGACCGGGTGAGACGGCCCAGCCATCGCTCGACGCTTCCGCGTGACTGAATCTTTGCGCCCGCGGTCAACACGTCGGGGAACAGATCGAAGACCCAGTGCACCACCGGCACCCGGCGCCCGCCAGCAGACCGAAGCGCCACGGCGGGCGCGTAGAAGGTGTTCGTACAAACGACGATCGCGGCAGGTGGCGGTTCGCGACGGATGCGTCGACGGAGGCTTCGCACATAGGAAATGTACGAGGACCAGCGCAAGCGAAAGCGGGCCGACAAAGTCGCCGCCTGGCGGTAGGCGTCCTCGCTCACCTCGAACCGGTGACGGACGTCCCAGCCCAAGGCGCGCAGCTCCCGAAGCAGCCCGCGCGCGAATGTCCCGAGCTCGACGGAAGACCAAAACTCTATGGACGAGCTCACATCCTCTCCTGGCGTGCAGCGGGGGATGAACCTATCGGTGAACGCCCGACGGGGAAAGCCCAATCGGCGCGCGCGCGCCGACGGAGCTGGGGTACGCCGCGAGTCCTCGCCGGCCGGTGTTAAGCTCGATCACCCATGGATGACTATGCCCAGGCGCTGTTGATCGACGCCGCGACGGTGCTCTCGTGCATCGCGCTGCTCGCCCGCTACGGCGACCTGCGCTTCTCTCATCCCGCGACGCCCTACATCGTCTTTCACCTGCACACCGTGACGATCCGCCTCGCGGGCCTGCTGAACGGAGCCGATGCGCTTTTCTCGCGCTGGTCCGGCATGTACGAGCCCGTCAGGCCCGAGGAGATCGCGCGCGCCGCCCTCTACTGCGATCTGGCATTCTGGTCGGTGACAGCCGTCTGGATCCTGGCGAAGACGCGATTCCCACCCGCCTCCCAGCGCTCGGACGTGATGATGCTGGAGCCGCGCATCCTGCGGCCCGTCCTCTTCGCCTCGCTGATCGGAGGCATCGTGGGGCTGAGGATCGCGGCTCAAATCCCCGGCTTTCAAGTGTACGATGGCCTGAGCCAATCGACCGACTGGTCCGCGAGCTCGTACCTGTTCATCCTGCCCTCTTGGTTCGGACTGGCGGTCCTCGGGCACATCTACTACTACGGCTTCCGCTGGTTCACCGGAGTCTTGCTTGCCGGCTATCTGGTGATCATGGCCGTCCAGGGTGGCTCGCGGTACCGGGTGATCGTCGGACTGCTGCTCGCGGTCACCATCTGGGTCGAGCGGCGAAACCGCCGCTGGCCGCCCAAGTCGATGGTGCTCGGCCTGACCCTGGCAGGGGTGCTGTTCTTCCCGATGAAGACCATCGGGACCATGACCCAAAATGGCGCCGACCTCTCCGAGATCTCGGATGCGATCTCCGATTCGGTCTCGGAGGCCGCCGAAGGATCGGCCGCAGATCACTTGTTCCTGGATGAGTTTGCGTCTGCGCTGACGCTGCTCGATCTGCAAGGAAAGAAGTATTACGGCTCGATCTACATGCCGCTGTTGACGCTCATGGTCCCGCGGGCCTGGTGGCCGGACAAGCCGCGACTGGCCGGGTTCGTCATCGACATATCCACCGGAACGCGCCCTATGGGCTCGGGCGGCATGATCACCACCTACCTGGGAGAATCCTATGCGAACTTCGGCCTCGCGGGAATCTTCCTGATCCCGCCGTTTCTCGCGTTCTTTCTGGCGCGTTTTCAGCGCTGGGCCCGGGCCAGGCCCTACAGCTCCGTGTTGCGGTTTTCGTATGTCGTGCTGTCCGTGAACCTGATTCAGGTTTATCGCGACGGGCTGCAGTCGATCATCGTCTTCACGTTCGTGAACATGATGCCGCTCGTGGTCATCGTCCTTGCTCACGTCGCCCAGTTGCTCGTCCGCAAGCGCCGCCACGTCGGCCTGCGCATCTTCGACCAGCAGCATCTGACGCAGCCTCCCCGCGAAGCCGAGAGCTGATCGCGGCTAAAAAACCGCGCGATAGCGTCATCCAACGGGCGCCAGAATTTTTCGTACGTGCTCCGCCACCGCCAGCGAGGCCGTGAGGCCGGGCGACTCGATGCCGAAGAGGTTCACCATCCCCGGAACACCGAGCTCCCTCGGCCCATGGATCACGAAGTCTTGCATGGGGCTGCCGGAGGGGCCGAGCTTGGGACGAATCCCCGTGTAGCCGGGAACCAGCCGGTCGGCTTCGAGGGCGGGATAGTACGCTCGGATCGCTTCATAGAACGACGCGGCGCGAGTCTCGTCGAAGCTGTAGTCGATGGCGTCCACCCAGCTGACGTCGGGACCGAAACGGACCTGGCCAGCGAGGTCCAGGGTGGAATGAATGCCGAGACCGCCGGGCGCCGGGACGGGATAGACCAGGTGGCGAAACGGGGCAGAGCCGGCGAGCGTGAAATAGTGACCCTTCGCCAGGAAGCTGGCCGGGATGGTGCTCCGGGGGATGCCCGCGATGGATCGCGCAACGTCTTGAGCACGCAGCCCCGCCGAGTTGACGACCGCCCGACACTGCACAGAGACGGGGTCGGCGCCGCCGACGTCCAGCACCACCCCATCGCCGCCCACATGGCCGGAGAGCACGGGAGCGGCCAGGACGACCCGCGCGCCCGCGGCCTCGGCGTCGCGACGGAGCGCGGTCATGAACTCGTGGCTGTCCAGGATCCCCGTCGACGGGCAATGGAGGCCGCGCACGCTGCGCACCTCGGGCTCGAGCGCTCGAACCTCCCCTTCGTCGAGCCAGATGAGATCGTGCACGCCGTTCTTCTCTGCTTGAGCCTTGATCCCCTCGAGAACGGCGATCTCGTGAGCGCGCGCGGCAACCACGATCTTCCCTGGTCTCGCGAAGGCGATGTCGTTCGCCCGGCAGTAGTCGTAGAGCATCTCCCGCCCGGACACACACAGGCGGGCCTTCAGCGAGTCGGTGCGATAGTAGATTCCCGAGTGGATCACCTCGGAGTTGCGGGAGCTCGTGTGCATACCTGTAGCTGCTTCCGCCTCCAGGATGACCACCTCCCGGCCGCTGCGCGCGAGGCTCCGGCCGATGGCCAGCCCGATGACCCCTGCGCCGATGACGGCGACGTCGACGCGCGCGTCGATCGCGGCGACCAACGCTACTTCCCGACCCACCTGAGGTCGGCGTCGAGCAGTCCGCGCTGCCGGAGACCCTGAACGGTGCGCAGTCGATAATATCGGGGCCCCAGCCAGACATCCTTGGTCAGCCCGGCCTTCTTGTAGCCCTCGTACAACTCCTGGATACCCTGGCGCAACGTCCAGGTCGTCCGAAAGCCCGGTAGCCGCTTCTCGATCTTGCTGAAGTCGACGCGGTAGTCGCGCAGGTCGGCGGAAGCTCCAGGAGCAAAGGCCAGCTCACAGTCGGGCACCACCTCGGCCACCATCTCCGCCACCTGGCGGATGCGGAAGTTCTCGCTGGTCGCGCCGACATTGAACGCCTGGTTGTGAATTGCATCTCGGGGCGCGGCGAGGGATGCCACGAACGCCGCGATGATGTCCCGAATGTGAACCAGCGGCCGCCAGGGGGTGCCGTCGCTCTGCAACAGGACCTTCCCCGTGGTCACCGCGTGACCGACGAGGTTGTTGACCACGATGTCCGCGCGCAGGCGGCGCGAGATGCCGTAGGCGGTCGCGTTGCGCAGATACACCGGCGAGAAGCGCTCGTCCGCGAGGCCCGACACCTGCTGCTCGACGGCGACCTTGGACTGCCCGTACGGGGTGACCGGATTGAACGCGGCGTCTTCGGCGAGAAAGCCCGTCCCACCCGCGCCGTACAGGCTGCACGACGACGAGAACAAGAACCGCCTCACCCCGGCTTCCTTCGCGGCGCGCGCCAGCCTCACCGACGCGTGCAAGTTGATGTCATAGGTGATCTTCGAGTCGAGATCCCCGAGCGGATCGTTCGACAGCGCCCCCAGATGGGCGACGGCGTCGAAGCCCCTCAGGTGCTCGGGGGTGACGTCGCGCAGGTCGATTCCCAGGCTCGGCACCTGGTCGGGGGGAGCTTGAAAGTCACAGCCGTCGAAGAAACCCGTGTCCAGCCCGACCACGTCGTGCCCGGCCGCGCGCAGCACCGGAACCATCTCCACCCCGATGTAGCCGAGGTGCCCCGTGACCAGGACTCTCACGCTTCAGGCTCCGCTCGAGCCGGATGATTCGTTCGCACGTCTGGCACTGCCGAGTCGACTTCGCTGGGTTCTTTGTCCACGTGTTTCGCGCAGTATAGCCATTGCTCCGAGACGTCGTCCAGGCGACCGCGGTCCATCAATTGATGCACCCGGAGGCGTTCAGCAGCGCGAACGCGCGCGTGAACGACCCCGAGACGTCGACCTCGGTCTCCGCGAGATCGACGCGCTCGGCGGCGTCACGCGACAGATCGTACAGCTCGCGCGTGTTCGCGCCGAGGTTCCAGATCGCCTTGTATCGCCCGATCGTCAGGGCGGCCTGTCGGTCGCGCGGGAAGCTCTCGTGATTGTCGAAGAGCGCGAACTGGTAGGGGGCGTCGTCACGCACGTAGGGCATGCCCCCGAGCGCGCGACGAATCTTCCCTACCAGCTCCGGGCAACCGAGGGATTCGTCGTTCCACCCCGGGGCCGCCCCATGACCTCGCATGAGGACCGGGGTCTGCAGCAGCTCGTCGTAGACGGAGTTCGCATGGTTGCTCGTCCCATGCTCGCCGAAGCCTTCTCCATGGTCGCCGCTGACGACGACGAGCCAATCGGGGGGCAGGGTGGGAAAGATCTCCGAAGCGGCGAGCGCCGACGACGCGATTGCACGGTCGTAGCGCTGCCGATCGCTGGCCCCCGACGTTCGCAGCGGATCGTGACCGCCGCGCAGGTGAATGAAGGCAAACGCAGGCCTGGCGGTCGTCGCCAACCACCCGCGGACTCGCGCCACCGCGTCCGCCGCGCCCTCTTCAGGGCCGTTCACCACGAACTCCGGCGGGCTGTACGGCGGGTACGCTCCGAACCTCGCGGTCTGGTATCCGGCCCGTCTGAGGTCATTGAGGAGTCCAGGGCCACCGCCCTCGGACCCCAGCGTTTGCGCCAGCACCATCTTCGTCATGGCGCTGCAGGAGCGAAATCGTCGATACCAGGTGAACCCGCCATACCGGTCAGCGAGGACGGGATCGGAGGCCACCGCCGCCGTGAGGCTGTCGGGGCGGAGCGTATCGATCAGAATCCACACACCGCTTCGGTACGGAGCCGCAGGGGCCGTCGCCGCCGCTTGCGCGCCGGGCCGGCCGAAGTGAACCGCGCGACCGTCGATGCTCAAATCCCGCGCGCCGCCGACTACGAGGGGCGACGACGACGACGGCTTCGGGTCCGCCCGCCAGAACACGCCGGGCCCCAGGCGAAGGTCTGTCGTCAGCGGCCAGAGGATCCCGCGGATGGCGAGGCGTTCGATGCCTCCGTAGACGAGGACCGCCTTGCGCAGTCTCGCCCCCGGGGCGCGCAGCCCAAGGAGGCCGACCGCCGACGCCAGCAAGACAATCATCGCGGTCCTGACGCGCCTGAAACCAACGACGCCAGTAACGCCGTTCACGCACAGGGCGCCGCCAAAGCCCGCCAGCGCCACCATTGCAACCAACAGAACCGGAGGGGCCGCTTGTGACGGCCAGATCGTCCGTTGGATGGCAACCTGACCGAGGACGGAAGCCATGATCAGGGTCGTCCCCGAAAACCACCCACGCCAGGGCAGGGGCCGGTCCATCCAACGTGGAATACCGACCACGGTCACCCCTCCAAGTGGTATGGCCAGCCCGTACGCCCAGCGCCCCATGACGGCGAGGAAATCGATCTTCGCGAGGACCGCCCGACGAAAGAAGAACGCGGCCACGAGGCAAACGACGCCCTGCCAGACGATCCTCAGTGAGAGCGCCCTACCGACCACGCGTGACACCATCCGAATCGCATACCCGGCGCACCAGAGCAGGGCCGCCATCGACGCGTAACAGACAAACGCCGCGCTCGCGTGCTCGAGCTTGTCTATGGCCGACTGGTACAGGGCCGGATGCGCCCGTAGCCTGAGCAGTGTCGTCGTACAGCCCAAACAGAAGGCGGGAGCAAGGATCCACGACCACGCCGCGCCGACCCCCTGAAAGATGGCGTTCAAGGGCGGTTCGGCGCTCAGCTCTCCCCGCGGGGTGTGAAGCTCCCAGGTCGTCGGTGGCTCGAAAGCCGGCGCAGCCTCAACGACAACCCTGGACACCGCAGTGCCCTCGATGCTCAGGCTAGACGGCTCACGCTCCATAGTAGCGGACACACTACCTGAAGCGTGGACGGCCCTGCAGCTGAATTCCGCAGCCCGCCAACGTATCGGCCGCGTAACATATCAGCCGTGCTTGAACATCGCGAAAGGGGGGTCGCGACGGCGATCCCCCGAAGATCAGTCAGTCGTTGCGATCTTCATTGGCGCGTTCGACCGCTTGGTAGAGCCGATACGAGCTCAGGTTCGCCTCGTCGCCGCCGATCATCCGGTAGCCGCAGCTCAGGATCTCGTCGTGGGTCGTGCGTGGATTGATTCCACGGCGGGCCAGAATCTCCGCGTGATAGTCGAGGTAGAGCGTTCCGATACGTCTGTCCCGAAGACGGGCAGCCATGGCGTGGACGACCTCGGCCTCGAATCCCTCCACGTCGACCTTCACGAAATCGAGATGCCGAACGCCGGATTCGCGCAAGATCCTGTCGAGAGACACGAAACGCACGGATTCCGTGTTTCGAGAAAAGCGGTAACTTCGCACCAAGCTCGAGGCCCCGGTATTGTGGCTTGGCCAAAGGTTTATCGTCGCCGACTCTCCATCCTCGCCGCCAAAGGCGCTCGAATAGATGCGGTACGAGGCGATATCATTTAGCCGAAGGTTGATGTCGATGATGTCCCGAAGCCGAGATTGCGGCTCGACCGCGATGACCAGGCCCGCGGGTCCGACGAGCCTGCCCGCCAGCGCGGAGAAGTAGCCCTCGTTGGCGCCGATATCGAGGAATGTGTCCCCGGGGCGCACGTAGCGTCGAATCACCGCTTCGGTGTCCGATTCCAGCCTGCCATCCTCGAGCAACGCTCCCCCGAGATGGCTGAAAGGATCCGCGAAGATTTTGAGGCCGTTTTCTGCGCGTACGATGCGCCGCCGATCCTCCGGTCCTAGGACCTTCGCCAGGATCGTTCCGAGCGCGGCGGGCCGAATGTTGCGGAGGAACCTGAACCGCTCCTGCAACTCGGCCGAGAACCGACGGCCGGCCTCGAGAAACTCCCCGTCGAGACTGACGCGCCGGCCATACCAAGCCGGCGGCTCAGGATGCCTTCTCGGGTCGTCGGCTATCTTGAGGAGCGGCGTGTCCCTGGTTTCTGCCTCGATGGGCTCGGCCTGAATTTTCGCTGCGGCGCTTCGGCTCATGAAGGCTCCTATGGAGAGGGGATGACGATCCGTCCCAAGGAGCCCTCGGCGGAAGCCAGTGAAAACTGAAATTCCGACTTTGACCTGCGAGGCGCAGAGTCACAGAGGGCGGCGACCTCGACCGACCAGCGGAAACGCCCTCGGAACGTCGGTGAGAACCTCGACGTTCACGAAGCCGTTCTCTTCGAAAAATCGACGGAGCGCGGCGGGCGTCTGGGGCGTGTCGAACTTCGCCGAGAGCGCGTCATACGTATCGAGGACGGTCCAATCGCGTTGAACCTCCGGAGCGACCGGCTTGTCGGACTGGTCGAGAATCGGGACCAGACGTTGCCCGGCCCGACCTGCAACCCGCCTGGCGAGCTTCGCGACAGGAACGAGCTTCGGGGCGTACCAGGACACGAGGCGGTACAGCAATGGCGGGGGCAGGCGGGTGGTCAGTGGACGCAAAGCGTACTTCCAGTGCAGCATCGCGCGGAGCCGGCGCGGGTAGACGTCCACCACGAGCTCGCCGCCGGGCCGCACCATCTCGGCCAGGCTCCGGAAGCTTCGACCGACGTCCGGGGTGTGTTGCAGGACGCCCAGGCAGATGACCTTGTCGAACGACGCCTTCCTGAGCGGTATCTGGTAGATATCGCCCTGGAAGACCGCCACGTTGGGAAAGCGTCGGTTGTTCTCGTAGTTGGCGACGGCAGCGCTGCTGTAGTCGAAAGACACGACCTCCCCGCCGGTGGCCGCCAGAATCTCGGTGAAGCGCCCCGCCCCGGATCCCGCCTCCAGGATCCGCATCCCCCGCATGTCGGCGGGCCAATTCGTGGTCGCGACCATCCGATCTCGGCTGAGGGTCGCCCCCGTCTGACTGTCGAGCTGGGTGTACCGGTGCGCCTGCCACTGAAGGCCGAAGTTGTCGGCGTAGTTCTGGGCCGCGACGAACCTGGGCACGAAGGCGAGGATTGGATAGGTGGGACCGCCGGGGCCGGCCGAAAGGGCTCCGGACTCCACCTGCCCGTCCACCACCTTGGCGTCGCGAAGCTCCAGTGCCTTGCCGTTGGCAGGGTCTACGAAAATTTTCAGTTGCCCAGGAGTCATTCAAGCCCTCGTGTGAGACCTCTTGCAAGCCTTCCTTGTGCCGTCCCTCGTCCCTGGGCGCAGCGTCAGGACGTCCCGGGCGCGCGAGCCTGATTTCCCATGCGGCGATCGACCTCGAACAGAAGCTTCTCCATTATCACATCCAGGCTGAACGCCGCGACCGACCCGAGGGCGTTCTTGCGGTACTCGGCCAGCCGCCCTCGATCCGCGTCCAGTTCGGCCAGTCGGCTCGCGATCGCGTCGGAGTCGCGAACCGGGACGATGTAGCCGTTGTAGCCGTCCTTCACGACGCGCCCACAGTGGGAGGTCGCGATGACCGGCAGGCCCCACGACATGGCCTCGAGCTGCGTGATGGCGAAGCCGTCCGTGATCGTGGGCAGCACGAAGACGTCAGCGGACCGGTAGAGCTCCGAGCTCAGGAGGTGCGGCACTTGTCCGTGGAACTTCACGTTCGGTGGCGCGGTTGCCACGGCGCTCGGAGAGACGAGCAACGGACCGGCTACGTGGAACTGCACGTCCGGCAGCTTCGCCGCCGCCTGGAGCAGGTAGGGGATGCCCTTCCCGAGCGATACCGTCCCGAGCCATAGCACCCGTAGCGGCCCGCCGAGCTCTCGTCGCGAAGGCTCCACGCTTGCCCCGGGCGGAGGATCATAGGCCAGGGGAACGACCGCCAGCTTCGCGGCCGGAACGCCCTGGCTGACGAGCCCGTCCCGCGACCACTCCGAATTCACGACGACCAGATCGGCGAGGTCCCATTCCTCGCGCAAGCGACGCCAATACGACTCGGGCACCGCCGGCGAACGCTCCTCCCAGGTCGGGAACCGGCGACGTTCCTCCTCGACGAGGAGCCATGCGGTACGGGCTGGGTCCATCTGGTCGACGACGGTGAAGAAGCCTCGCTGCTTCGCCTCGACGATCGCTTCGAGGCAGGCGGTGTTGTAGCCGAAGAACACGCCCCCGTGTAGCCCTCCTGTCGCGATCGCGCGGGCGGTCTTGCGGGCGAACCACCGACCGTAGGCGATGTGGCCGTCGTAGACCCCGTCGTGACCCCGCCTCTTGTAGTGCCAGGCGGTGGCCAGGGCAGCCTCGAGGTCGAAATGCGTGACCCTCCCATCCAACCCATCGGCGTGGCGTCCCAGCCATCTCTGGAAGGGCTTCCACTTCACATGGCTGACCGTCTCGGAAGGGACCCAGGAGGGACGCCAGAAGTCGGTCACGAGACGCGTCAGCAGACCCCGCCGCGCCAGGCCGCACGCGATGGCGTAGTGCTCGCGATTGCCAATCTGGCTGACGACCCACGCGGGCCGGGAGGATGACGGTGACGACGGCGTGGACCGAGGCAAAGAAGACGGCGGTGGCTGCGACACGACAGGCCCTAGGTTTCCAAAGACGGAGACGGGCTCCCCGGCGCGGGGCCACCGACCGCATCGGTAAGCCCGTCTTCGAGGCCGAAGCGCGGCGCCCATCCGAGCGCGCGCAAACGGCTCGAATCGCCCGCCAGATACATGATTTCGCCTAGACGATGAGGACGCGCGCCGAACCGCAGCAAGTCGCGCCGGCCGATGATCTCGCCCACCCTGTCGAGGACCTGTCGCAAGGTGACCGGCTGACCGGAACAGACGTTGTAAATTCCCGCGGCGCCGGGCGCGAGGAGGGTGGTCAAACCCGCGGCGACGTCGGCGACGTGAAGGTGGTCGCGCACCTGGGTGCCGTCGGTGAGCTCGACCGTCCGGCCGGCACGCAGCTCTCGCGCCACCCACGGGACCAGTCGGCGCTGGTCCTCGCCAGGTCCGTGGATGTGGAAGATTCGCCCCCACGAGAGCTCGGCGCCGGCGACCGCCGCGAGGTCTCGCACCACCCACCACGCGGCGTGCTTGCAGGCGGCGTACAGGCTACGCGGATCGGCCGGATCATCTTCGACCAGCGGGGAATCCTTGACGGCATATTCGACACACGTCCCGGCCATCACGAACTTGCGACATCCCGACGACAGCGCCGCCTCCACCAGCCGGACGGTCATGGGCAAGGACTCGAGGTTCTGGCTGGAAACGAGATAGTCGCCTGGCTGCGCATACCACGCCAGATGAATCGTCGCCTCGGGTCGATGGGCGTCGAGCAGGGCGTGCACGCGGGCGCCGTCAGCGAGGTCGACGACCTCCACGGAGAGCCGGCCCGGTCCGCGCTCGCTCGCCCGGAAGCCATTCGCGGCAGGCGTCCGGTCGACCGCGATCACGTGGTGCTCGTGGTCGAGCAACTGCTTCACCACCTCGGCGCCGACGAAGCCGCGTGCGCCTGTGACGAGAATCCGCATCGATGACAGCTCGCCTTATCACACAGGAGCGCAGAGCCACGCCACAGTGAAATTCCCCGTCGGCGGTGGGTGTTTTTGCATCGACGCCGCGTGCCCCTGCCGTATATAACAGTTCATCCCGGACATGAAGACCGTAATCCTTTGCGGCGGGATGGGAACGCGCATTCGCGACGCCAACGAGAGCCTCCCGAAGCCGCTGCTGCCAATCGGCGGACAGCCGATCTTGTGGCATATCATGAAGGGCTACGCGCACCATGGGTTCAACGACTTCATCCTGTGCCTCGGCTACAAGAGCTGGCTCATAAAGGAGTTCTTCCTGAACTACCGGCACATGAGCTCCGATCTCCGGGTCACGCTGGGGGCGCGCGGCGTCACGGAGGTGCTCGGCCCCTCGCTGGACGAGGACTGGCGAGTCACCCTGGCGGACACGGGCGAGGCCACCATGACCGGCGGGCGGTTGGCCGCCATTCGCCGCTACATCGGAGACGACGACCTGTTCATGTGCACCTACGGCGACGGCGTGGCGGACATCGACGTCGCGCGGCTGGTGGCGTTCCACAAGAACCATGGCAAGGTGGCGACGATCACCGCCGTTCGACCCCCGGGGCGGTTCGGCGAGCTACTGGTCGACGCCGGCACGGTCGTCGAGTTCGACGAGAAGCCCCAGACGCACGCTGGCTTCATCAATGGCGGATTCTTCGTGTTCGACGCGCGCCGGGTTTGGGACTACATCCCGCCCGTCGCGCCCACGGTGCTCGAGCGCGAGCCGATGCGCCGGCTGGCCAAAGAGGGACAGCTCGCCGCTTATGAGCACACCGGATTCTGGCAGCCAATGGATACGTTGCGCGAGCTCAACATGCTGAACGACCTGTGGTCGTCCGGGCGTGCGCCCTGGAAAACGTGGCCGTGACGGGCAAGCTGAACCTCCGCTCCTTCGGTTTCGACGGAGCCCGCCCGTGACGGCCATAGCCGCCTGTCGATCGTGCGGGGGCCAAGACCTGGAACTGGTGCTCTCCCTCGGGTCGACGCCGCTCGCCAATTCGCTGTTGCAACGGGAACAGCTCGACGACCCCGAGCCGCGCTTCCCGCTGGACCTGGTTTTCTGTCCTGCGTGCACCCTGGTGCAGATCACGGAGACGGTCCCTCCCGAGCAGCTGTTCCGCGACTACCTCTACTTCTCATCCTTCTCGGACACGGTGCTCGCGAACGCCCGCGAGCTGGTGTCAAGGTTGATCCCCGAGCGGCGCCTGGGACCCGCCTCGCTGGCGGTGGAGGTGGCGAGCAACGACGGCTATCTGCTGCAGTACTACAAGGCCGCGGGTATCCCCGTACTGGGAATCGAGCCGGCCGAGAACATCGCCAAGGTCGCCGTCGAGAAGCGCGGAATCCCCACTGTCACGGAATTCTTCGGGTCCGCGCTGGCGAACCGCCTGGCGGGAGACGGTCATCGCGCCGACGTCATACACGCGAACAATGTCCTGGCGCACGTTGCCGACCTCAACGGTTTCGTGGCTGGGCTCCGCACCGTTCTCAAATCCGACGGCGTCGCCGCCCTCGAGTTTCCGTACGTGGGCGACATGATCGAGAGCTGCGAATTCGACACGATCTACCACGAGCATCTTTGCTATTTCTCGCTCGGCACTCTGCTGCATCTGTTCGCACGGCACGGCCTCAAGATCGTGGAGGTCGAGCGGGTCCCCATCCACGGCGGCTCCCTGCTGGTCCAGGTCGCTCGTGACGAATCGAAGCAGCGACCCGGCCCGTCCGTCGACGCGCTCCTCGCCGAGGAGAACGTGCGCGGGATGAATCGGGCGACGTTCTATCGCGACTTCGGCCGCCGGGTCCTGGCCCTCAAGGATCAGCTCACGGCCTTGCTCGGCGACCTGAAGCGGCGTGGCAAGCGAATCGCGGCCTACGGCGCGGCGGCCAAGGGCAGCACGCTGCTCAACACCTTCGGAATCGGGCTCGATGTTCTGGACTTCGTCGTCGATCGTAGCCCCTACAAGCAGGGTCGTTACATGCCCGGCGTGCACATCCCCATCGCCGATCCGGCGAAGCTCTGCGACGCAATGCCCGACTACACGCTGCTCCTGTCCTGGAATTTCGCCGACGAGATCCTTCGCCAGCAGGAGACGTATCGCCGCAAGGGCGGCAAGTTCATCGTGCCCATCCCGGAGGTGAGGGTGCTCTGAGCACCGGGCCCGCCATGACGTTCTCGACCACGCGGATCGCCGGGGCCTTCGTCATTCGCCCCCAACGGATCGAGGATGAACGCGGGTTCTTCGCCAGGACCTACTGCGTGCGGGAGTTCGAAGCGCAGGGGCTCGACACCAAGGTCGTTCAGCGCAGCCTGTCTCACAATGCCCGCCAGGGCACGCTGCGCGGAATGCACCTTCAGACCGCGCCGCACGAGGAGGTCAAGGTCGTGTCTTGCCTGCGCGGGAAGATCTACGACGTCATCATCGACCTCCGTCCGGCGTCTCCGAGCTACCGGCTCTGGTTCGCTCAGGTCCTCTCCGCCGAGGGGTTCGAGTCTCTCTACGTCCCCCAGGGCTGCGCGCACGGTTACATCACGCTCGTCGACGACAGCGTGGTCGCCTATGATATCTCCGCCTTTCATCATCCCGAGTCCGCTCGGGGCGTGCGCTTCGACGATCCTGCGTTCGCCGTCGAGTGGCCTATGCCCCCCACGGTCATCAGTCCTCGCGATCGGGGCTATCCCGACTACGTCGGTCCGTGAGGCCGCAGGCTGCCCAAGGGCGTCTCAGTCGAGGGCGATCGTGATGTCGCTCAGGATCTGTGCCTGATGCCGCAAGGCTTCCTCGATGTCCCGAGCCGGTAGGAGTCGAAAGCCGCGCGCCTCGAGGGCGGCGGCGGGCAACGCGTGGATGATCAGGGATTTCGCCAAGACGAACGCCGCGCGCCCCGTCGCCCGCGGCAACGCGCGAAGCTCGGCATACGGGGACCGTCCCAGCTTCTTGCTCGCGGCGATCAACTTTTGAACCAACGGGACGACGCCGATCGGTCGCGTCGCCAGCACCGCGCCGTAGACCGTGGCCAGATTGAAATCGGCGAGAAGATCGGGGCGGTCCAGTCGCTGCAAGGCCAATAGCATCGCCTGTGTGACGAAGAGTATCGAGAGGCTATGGTTGCGCCCGTCCGCCGGCATGATATCGGACAGCTCGAACTGTGAGAACTCGCGGATGTGCTCCGACAGGCCGCCCGAGCGGCTACGGCCGCTATTGCTCGCCCGGCTTCCGCCGTGCATCGTGACGGGATAGTCTACGTAGGCGATCGCGCCGTCGGTCAACGCCGTGAGCATGACTGCTGTGTAGTAGTCGGGCGCGAGCCCATCGAAGACCGTTCCGGTCCTTCGCTCCAGCTCTCGATACAGGGAGCTCGAGACCAGCCCATGGTAGCTCTGCGCCAGACGCTCGATGGGGTCGAGCGGTGATCGCAGGGCGCGCTTGAGCTCGGTGTCCGGGCTCAGCATCTCGATCGCGCCGGTATACCTCCCGATCATCGCCTTGCCGGCATGCTTCGACGGGAAATCCTTCCAGACGTAGGCCGAATGCGGGAACGCCACCGCCGAGATCCCGCGCCGCGCCGCCCATCTGGCGAGGTCCACGATGCGAGCGTCCACACCGTCGTCGTCGCCGATGATGCAGATGTAGTCTCCCGTGGCGCGGCGGATCGCACGGTTCCAGTTTTCGACCATGGACACGGCCGTCGCGTCGTGGGCGTAGCGCACCTTGCCCCCCCACGCCTGCTCGATGAGCCACGCGCCCAGCCGGGCGTCTGCGCTCGCGTCCTGCACGACGACCTCGACGTCCTCGGAGGCGAGCGCAGCCAGGCTCCTGGCCGTCGACATCGCCGTGGACTGACGATTCTTCGTCGGCATGATGAGGGTCAGCGTGGGCATGAGTGCCGCAGGTTGCTCCCGTGAGTGAGCAATCGCAAGCCCCGGATCTCCGAGGCCGCCAAAAATCGATTTGACGACCGTCGTCCAGACTCGGTAGGTTGGTCAGCTATTCGATGAGCGTGATTCTCGGCATCAACGCCTTCCACGCCGGCGCCGCCGCGGCGGTGGTCGTCGATGGCGAAATAATCGCGGCCATCGCGGAAGAGCGCCTCAACCGGGTCAAGTACTACGCCCGCTTCCCCAAGCTCGCCGTGGCGAAGTGCCTGGCGATGGCCGGGCTGACCCTGGCCGACGTGGACCACGTAGCAGTCGGGCGAGACGCGAAGGCGAATCGCCTTCAGAAGGCCGAGTACACGCTTCGCAATCCGGCGAAGCTGCTGAACCTGTTCAAGACCCGCTCCGCGCGGGCCGTGCTCGACGACATGAAGGTCCTCTTCGCGCAGGAGTTTGGCGTCGCGCCCGAGCGGTTGCGTTTCACGCAACACAACGTCGAGCACCACGTCGCGCACACCGCCAGCGCCTATTTCATCTCGCCCTGGGAGGCCGCGACGGGCATCACCATCGATGGCTCAGGCGACTTCGTGACGTCGATGGTCAGCGCCTGCGAGGGGCCGAACATCGAGGTGAAGCGGCGGGTGTTCGTGCCGCACTCGCTGGGGTTCTTCTACACGATGGTGAGCGAGTTCATCGGCTACGGCAAGTACGGCGACGAGGGCAAGGTCATGGGGCTGGCGCCGCTCGGAAGCCCTCGCTACGTGCAGACCTTCCTTGACATGATTCGCCTGACCTCCGACGGGATCGAGCTCAATCCCAGGTACTTCCTGCCCTTCGGGTCCAACCCGGGGATGACCATCGACGACAAGGGCGAGATGGTGCTCCACCCGTTGTTCTCCGCGCACATGACCGAGCTGTTCGGGCCCCCGCGCGAGCCCAGGGCCGAGATCTCCGAGCGGGATCAGGACCTGGCGTTCGCGGTGCAGGCGGTGTTCGAGCGCGGGTACATGCACCTGCTCAGGCTCGCGCACGCGGCGGTCCCCGGCGAGCGCGTGGCGATGGCGGGAGGGTGCGTCCTCAACAGCGTGGCCAATGGCAAGCTGTTCGCGGAGACGCCATTCCGCGAGACGTGCATCCAACCTGCCGCGGGCGACGACGGCCTGGCCATCGGCGCCGCGCTCTACGTCAGCAACTCCATATTGAGGGAAGGTCATCGCACCGTGATGCGGGACGCCTACCTCGGACCCGAATATTCCGAGGCCGAGATCCGCCAGGAGCTGGAGCGTCACAACGTGGCGTTCGTGCGGTACGAACGCCAGCCGCTGCTCGACGACATCGCCGGCGAGATCGCCGAGGGCAAGGTGATCGGCTGGTTCCAGGGGCGGATGGAGTGGGGACCACGCGCGCTCGGGAACCGGTCGATCCTGGCGCATCCGGGTCTTCCGAACATGAAGGCGGTGCTCAACGCCCGCATCAAGCACCGCGAGCCGTTCCGGCCGTTTGCGCCCGCCGTCCTCGTCGAGCGGCAGCTCGAGATCTTCGAGCACGGCCACCCCTCCCCGTTCATGTTGCACGTGTACAAGATCCGGCCCGAGTGGCGTGAGCGCCTGTGCGCCGTCAATCACGTCGACGACACGGGCAGGCTGCAATCGGTGTCTCGCGAGGAGAATCCTCTCTACTACGACTTGATCCGGGCGTTCGACGCGAAGACCGGCATCCCTGTCATCCTCAACACCAGCTTCAACGAGAACGAGCCCATCGTCTGTTCGCCCGCGGAGGCGATCGACTGCTATCTGAGGACGAAGATGGACGTGCTGGCCATCGGTCCCTTCGTCAGCAAGAAGACCGCCGCCCCCTGACCGCCGGTCACCGCGCGCCGAGGACGCGTTCGATCTCGGCGACGCGAGCCGGATTGTCCCCCGAGAGCACATAGATGCTGTCGGCCACGTTCGTGAGGAGCGGAAATCGGCTCGTCAGGCTGCGCAGGAGGTCCGACACGTCGACCAGGGCCCGAAAGCGCCCCGGCAGCAGATGGAAGTCCGCCCGCTGTACATTCGCGGAGAAGAACCCGTCGACGACCAGCGTGGTCGGCCCCAGCGCGGCCGAGAAGCTATCCCGCAGCTCCCGGACGCTCCAGAAGCGAACGGCGAAGGGGTGTCGCTCGGCGAAGAGCATCCTCGCTCGGTTGTAGAGGCTCCGCGCGCCGATGCCGTTCAGCATCTGGATCAGACTGACCCCGTCGTCCTTCAAGACCTGCCGAATGCTCCCGAGGGCCTGACGAACGTTGTCCTTGGCGAAGTGCTGGAGCACGCTGTAAGAGAAGACCACGTCGAAGCAATGCGCGCGGAAGGGGAGAAACCGCGCGTCGCCCACGACGAAGCGGGCCGTGGTCCCCAGCTGTCGGGCGATCGACCGGGCCGCCCGGATGGCCTCCAGGGAGGGATCGATGCCGACCACTCGATACCCCTTGAGGGCGCCCGCGGTGGACCAGCGGCCCCAGTTGCAGCCGATGTCGAGCATCGCCTCGGTCCCGATGGCACGAGGCAGCGGAATTTCGGGGATTGGATACTCCGTGAGGTGCATGGCCTCGTACATGACCCCATGGGTAGCGATCAGGTTGCGTTGCACGAAGGGATGCACACCCGCGGGGTCCTCCCGGGGCGGAGCGCTGGCTGCGTCGGCCGTCGCCCCGACACCGGTCGCGCTCTCCGCGCCGTCGTGCGCCAGACTCCGTGTCGCTGCCTCGTGCGTCTGCTCGACATCGCCCAGCAGCATGACGGGAATGCCGTCGACGGTGTCATAGCGGTCACCATCGGGACAGGCGAGCTGCGTCCCCTCCGGGCGCAGGGGCCCCCGGTGTCGTGGACAGACGAGGTTCTCCAGGAACCAGGGGTCGAGGATCATGGTCGGGATAGCCACGTCTAGAAGGGAAACGCGGCTGGGTCAAACGGGAAGATGGCGCCAGCGTCGCGCCGGGTGGCGTGACCGTCACCGGCGGCCACGGCGCCAGGCCGCGAGACGCGCCGCCAGCGTTCGCCCGGCGCTGGCGCGCGCTTCCTTGGCGACGACGAGAGCCGCGCCCGTCGCCACCGCGAGGCCCGACGCCACCCGCGCGAGCGCGAGCAAGCGCCAATGCGCCATACCCCAGCCGGAGAGAACCCGCACGGCGAGGACACCGATGAAGGCGGCCCCGAGCGGCAGGAGCACGTCGCGCAGAGGCCATCGCCACGTCTCGGTCGGCAACGTCACCGAGTGGGCGAGCGGCGCCACGATGGCCAGCGACACCGCCGAGTACGCCAGCCATCCGAGGGCCGCCCCGGCGGCCCCCAGACGCGGGACGAGGACGATCATCGTCGGAACGAGCAGCACCGTCGCCACCGCGTTCGCCACCAGGAACAAGCGCGTCTTTCCGAAGGCCAGGTACAGCGCGTACGGCGCGTTCATCGCGCCGTTGAACAAGAACCCCAGCGACAGCAGGACCGCGATCGGCGCCGCGTGGAGCGCGACGTCCCGATTGCCCGTCCAGGCCAGGAGCACGTCGGAGGAGAGCACCACGACCGTGGCCGCGGGCCCGGCCAGCGCCACCGTGATCCATTGCGAGGCCAGGCGATAGAAGTCCCGCAACGCGCCTTCGCCGGCACCGGCGTGCAACGCACAGAACCGCGGGTAACAGGCCTGTGCGATCGGCGAGACGAGGATTGGCGTGGCGGCTGCCAGCGACGACGCCACCGAGTAGTAGCCGAACTCGTGCAGGGAAAAGAAGCCGGTGACGACCAGCTTGTCCATCTGGGTGATGGCGATCGACACCAGCGATATTCCCGAGCTCCCGAGGGCGAAGCGCCACTCCGCGCTGAGCAGCCCGAGGTCGAAGCGGGCCGGGCGCGCCGGCGAAGGCAACACCGCCTGCAGCGCGATGAAGGCCACCGCCGCATGCAGCACGGTGGCCGCGGCCTGGGCGGCGAAGAAGACGTGCACCGTCTTGCCCGCCGTGAGCATGGCGACGACGGATGCCGCCGCGCGGAACGTCACGGCCCCCGAGCTCACGAGGTTGGCCAGCGCCTGGCGTTCGACCGCCTGAATTCCATTGGTGCAGAGCGACGCGAAGAACTGGGCCGCCACCACGACGCCCATCAGCCTGACCGCGACCGAGACCGAGGAGACGTCGAGCGCCTGCAGGTGGAACCAGTGCACCGCCAGCGAGCGACCCACGAGCGCCACCCCGAGCGCGAAGGCCACGCTGGTCCCGGAGACGACCGTGCACACGGTCCTCACCCAGTCGCGCATCTCCGCCGCGGTGGCGGCATCCCGGGCCGCGTTTCTCCTCGCCAGCGCCCGCACCAGGGTCGGCCCCAGGCCGACGTCCATCACCGCCATGATGGCCTGGAAGCTGCCGAGGACGCCCACCAGGCCATAAGCCTCGACACCGAGCAGGCGCAGGTAGACCGGCACGACGCCCAGGTTCAAGCCGATGAGCCAGATGCGACCGGCCACGTTGGCGGCCGCTCCACGCGCGACGGAGCGCGGACGGCCGGGGGCAGGAGCGTCCGGGGCTTCCGGCTGCGCTGCGCGCGTGTTGCCCGTGGTGTCTAGCGGCATGTGCCCTGGCAGTCGCCGCGCGCGGGCCAGTGCGAACACGGATTGACGTCGAACGGGAACACGAAACACCAGCAGCATACATGACCGGCCGCGCGCCCCTCGGCAATTCCGCCCCGGCGACTGGGCCGTCGCGCAAGGGGCCGCGGACCTCCGACGAAACTCCGAGCAGCGAAGGTCGCTTTGGGGTTAACGTATCGAAACAAGGACCCGCGAATGAAACTGACGATTGACAGTACGCGCAAGACCCTGACCGCCGACCGCGGAGACGGCGAGGAGACGCATGACCTCTACTCCGACAAGGCGTTCGAGATCATCTCGGATCTCTGGGTGAAGGTCGGCTGGAACCAGAAGTACGTCTACACCTTCTCCTGGATGGGCAGGCCGATCATCCAGCTGCCCGAGGACATCGTTCGGATCCAGGAGGTGCTCGACCGGGTGCGGCCCGACGTCGTCGTCGAGACCGGGGTCGCGCACGGCGGATCGCTTGTCCTTTACGCCAGCCTGTTCAAGGCCATGGGCCGCGGGCGCGTCATCGGCGTCGACATCGAGATCCGGCCGCACAACCGCAAGGCCATAGAGGAGCACCCGTTGGCGTCGTGGATAACGTTGGTCGAAGGCAGCTCCACGGCCCCGCAGACCGCGGCGCGCGTGCGCGAGCAAATCAAGCCCGGCGAGTCCGTCCTGGTCATCCTCGACTCCAACCACACCCGGCAACACGTCCTCGACGAGCTCGACACGTATCACGGCCTCATCACGCCCGGCTCGTACATCGTCGCGACGGACGGGGTCATGCGCGACCTCGGCGACGTCCCGCGCGGCCATCCCTCGTGGGTCACCGACAACCCCGCGAACGCCGCGGAGACATGGGTGGCGCGGCACCCGGAGTTCGAGCTCGAGGCCCCTCGCTGGCCCTTCAACGAGAGCTCCCTCGCCCGTCCCGTCACCCACTGGCCGAGCGCCTACCTCCGGCGGAGATAGCCCGGGCCGGCCTCGCGCCGGCCTCGCGCCGGCCGGCCCCCGTCAGAACAGGCGTTCTTCGACGACCAGGACGTCGCCTGGCAGCACCAGGACGTTCGTGGAGCGGCCCTCCGTGATGTCGGCGACGCGATAGATGTGGCTCTCGACCTTGCCGCCCGTTTCCCGCCGAAGGCTGACGGAGTTCTTGGCGGCGATTCCCGTGAAGCCGCCCGCCAGCGCGATCGCGTCGACGATGGTCATGTGCGGATGGTAGGCGACCGAGCCCGGCTTCTGGACCTGGCCGAGCACGGAGATCTTGCGGCTGTTCCATTCCTTCATCAGCACGGTGACCTGCGGATCTTTCAGGTATCCCTGCTTCAACCGCTCGGTGAGACGAAGCTGGATGTCACCGGTGCGCAGCCCGGCCACGGTGATCCTCCCCGCCAGCGGAAAGTCGATCGTGCCGTCCGTCGCCACGCGGTACGAGCCGGTCAGGTCGGGCTCGCCGTAGACACGAACGTCGAACATGTCGTCGACGCCCACCTGGTCGTCCGCCAGCGTCTCATCCGGCTCCGACGACGGGAACGTGGGTGGGGACATCGGCCGCGAACAGGCGGAGACCACGAGCGCACACACCACCCAGATGGCCGCCCCCGTGGTTGCAGCTCGATTGAATCGGAAACTTCCCGACATTTGCGCCGACCTAGAACACTAGTAAGTCAGCCCGAGCCGAGCAAACACCTGATGCTTCGTGTAGTTCGTTCCCGGGATCATCATCTGGGGCTGAAAATCACTTCTGTTCAGGCTGAGCGTATACGAAACCCCGGCGAATGCCCAGCTGCGCATGTAGTAGTCGAAGACGGCGCCCGCCTGAAACAGGTTATCGATCCGCGGATCGAGCGAGACACCGTTCGCGACCAGTCCGTAGTATTGCTTGTGGTCGTACGAGCCCCAGAGCTGGCTCACGAATCGATCGGTCGTCTGGTGGGACAGCGCGAGGTACGCGCCATCGTCGTAATAGAAGTTGCCGATGATGGAGTTCTGGAAACTGTGCTTCGCGCCGATCGTGATGCGCGTGGTGGCGAGCGGCAAGTACGTCAGCTCGCCTGCCGCGTAGATCGAGCCCGCCACTCCCGAGGGCGTCGCGCCAGCCGAATAGAATCCACTCTGGTAGCCCGCGGCCAGCGCGATCGAGGTCTTCTCCGTGATGAGACCGCGGATGCCGAAGACAGCCCGCAACGGAAAGGACGAGCTCTTCTGCCCGAGCGTCGCCATCAGCGCCACCGCGTTCGCGTCGTTGTTGTTCAGGTAAAAGATGTAACCCTGGCGAACCTGGAGGTAGAGGGCCGTCTTCGGGAGCCAGCGCCAGCTGACATCCAGCATCGCGTCGTTGCCCATGGAGTTCGCGGGCTTGTAGCTGTTGGTCTCGAACCAGTCGAGCGTATTGGTCAGGCGCAAGATGCCCTGGATTCGTCCCCCGCCCGGAAGCCAGCGGAGCTGCGCGGAGGCCAGGTTGTTGTCGCGGGTGATGATCTCACCGTCGTTCGTATAGGGCGCGTCCTCGATCCGGCTGTAGGTGTCGGAGACACCGAACGCCAGCGTCCCGTTCGAGTTGTGCTCCAAGGTCGCGCTGGCGGTCGGCATGAACGCGCGCAGGCGGGTCACGTTGGAGTCCGAGCTGAGGTACTCGCGATACGCGACCGCGGCGCGGACATCGAAGAACAGCCCGGACGGCACCTGGCCGCTGCGGGACGTGTTGGTGAAATCCAGGAACGGCGTGATTCGGAGCAAGGGAGACGCCACGACAGCGGTGTCCTTGTAGAAGACGTTGCTGTCGTAGCCGCCTTCGACGGTCACGCCGCCGTGGAGGATGGCGCCGTCGCCGACCATGGCGCCATTCTCGGGCGAAATCACGGGCGCCCCGGGCGCCACCGTGCCCCCGGATATCGGCCCCAGCTGCTGCGCAGCGAGGGGACTCGCCCAGACGAAAATGACAGCAGCTGTGCAGAGAGACAGGGATCGAAAGGTCATGTGCGATCGGTTTGGATGGAGACGGAGCGGCTGCTGCAGAGGCTACATAAAGGTGCTGGCGGCGGGAGGGCGATCGATCGGCGTGGTCTGGACCCCCGGTTGTGTCGGATCGTCCCGGGGAATCGTCGGATCGATGTCGAGATCCACCCGCGTGGCCCCGACAAAGCTCAAGTCCTCCCCGATGCAGTTTTCCGCCTCGGCGCCCAGCACCATGACCTTCTGATTGATGATGGTGAGCCGTGTGAACTCATGTGTGCGCCCTCCTTCATCGGCCCGGGCGACATTTTCCTGAAGAGCAGCGAGGGCTTGCTCGGCTATACCCACGTTCACCTTCGCCTGGACTTGCTTGTCCATGACGCAGTTGAGCTTGATGATGTCCTTCTGCCGGCGAGCGGTCTCTTCGAGCGCGCGCATCCGGAGGAGCACCTGATTCATGCTCTGTTGGTACTCGCGGGACTGCCCGTTCATCTCCGGAACTGACAAGGTCGGCGTTTGTCCTACAGAAATATCCACGCTCGGCCCGGGGGGCGTATTCGTCGGCGGGGATTGCGCGAAAACCGAACTGGAGAAGAGCACCGCTCCGAGCGTTAGTTTTTGTAACTTCTTCACGGTTTGTCCTTTCCCTCTCCGCAGATAGGGGACTCTGCAGCGATCCCCTTTACGACGCGGCTAGCTTAGGCAGCGTGTGTGTCCGTGTCAACCAATTGACGGCGATGCAGCGGCGCGTTAGTCAGGGTGACGGGCGACACCACGGCAGCGTACGCGAAAGGACGCTGGCTCACTGGGAAGCCTGAAACACGAACGGGAAGGACACCTCGACCGAACCACCGGCTGGGGCGGGGAAGCGCCACCGAGCCACCAGCGATTTGATACAGTTGGCCACCTCGCTATCGCCGAGCGAGTCGTTCTCGACGTCGATGCCAGAGACCGTTCCCGCGGCGGTGATGGTCCAGTGGACGACCACCTTGCCGCTGAGGGTGGGATTCCGCTTCAGCGCCCGTTCGTAGCACGCCTTGATCGCCCCAAGGCGGCTGCGGACCTCCTTCGAGACGATGCCCGGGTCGAGCTCGCCGTCCACGGCGGGCGCCTCGCTCTTGACGACGCCCGAAACCTTCTTTTCGGACGGACCCACACCGGTCTCGCCGCCGGCAATCCCCGCGCCACCACGGAGCCCCCCGACGCTGGCCACCCGTCCCGACCCGCTGCCGCCGGACTTGATTCCGCGCAGGGCCGCGTCGCTGCTGGCGACGCCGACGCCGCCGATACCCTGGAAGGCCTTCTCCTGGTCTCGATCCACGTCGCCGCGGCCGAGGACGTCCGCCAGCGAGCCCCCGCCGTCTGCCTTCGCGCCAAGTAGCTTGAGGAGGCCCGTGGAGCGCACCTGCTCAGCCAGGCGTGCCCGTCGTTCAGCCTCGGCCCGCGCACGGTCCTCCGCCAGCTTGACCTTTTCAGCCTCCGTCAGCTCGTGCTTGGGTTGGGCCTTCTTCTCGTCGGTCTTCTTCTTCTCGACCTTTTCGGCCTTCTTGTCCTCGGCCTTCTCCTCGGTCTTCTTCTCTTCCTTCTTCGGCTCTTCCTTCTTCGGCTGCGCGATCATCTTGACGAAGCGATCGGGGATCTCTTCGATGTCCGGCTTCCGGGGCCAATCGACGTTTCGCAGGTAGACGACCAGCAACAGGTGAATCAGGAACGAGACGCCCGCTATGGTGGCGAAGAACCAGTCCACGCCGCTGGTGATCGAGCCCCGCACGGACGCCGGGAGCTGCGGGCGGGGCTGTGGCGGCGGCGGCGTGACGAACTGGAACAGGATGGTCATGTCGCCGAGGACGATCTTGCCGCGCGAGCGCTCGTCGAGCGGCAACACGAAGCTGGGACCCTTGCGCTGGATCTTTCCGGTTTGCCGCAGCTGGGCCAGCGAGATGACCTCGCTGCCCACGGCGATGCGGGCGTCCATCCCCTCGGAGAAGTGGGCGATGTAGCGATTTCCGCTCACCTCGAACAGCAGCCAGTGGCGCGGCAAGACGTCCGACGGCACCACGAACATGTTCTTGGCCGACTGACCGATCGTGATGTTCTCGCGCTTGCGGACCAGGCGCTCCTCGACGATTCGGCCGCCCTGGATGATCCCGATCCGGAGGATCTTGGGCTTCGCTCCGGCGGTGAGCGGATCCATCGTTTTCGAAGCTAGTTGAGTGGCCATGTCGAAGGCACCTCGCGGCTAAAAGGGAGCACCATTCAGGCTATCGAGAATACGAGGGAGGAAGTCCTGCTTCAGCTCCTGCCAGTCGTAGTTGATGCTGGACTTCTGATAAAAGAAGAACGCCTCGGGCTTCTGGATCTTGCCCTCGATGCGGATGTCCTCGGTGATTCGGTAGATCTTCTTGCCGCCCGCGCCCCGTTCGACCTTGACCTTCGGGGCCTCGCTGCCCCCGGCCCCGCCAGCACCCGACGCGGCTGGCACGGCAGTCCCGGGCGCCGACGGCGCCGGCTTGCTTTGTTGTGCCCAGCCCCTGCCGAAAGTCAGGTGCACGACGGCCAGGGTCACGACAGCCACCAGAAGCGGAGTCCGTGCGCGCTTCACCTGGTCACTTCGCTTTCTCCGGTGCGGGAGGAGTGGCGGGCGCCGCGCCGGTCCCTCCTGGCTTCTGTCCGCCAGCTCCGCCCGCGCCCGCGGCGCCCTTCTGGGTGGCTCGCTGCCGCTCACGCTCTTCGGCCTTCCGCTGGCGTTCGATTCGCTTCTGCTCCTTGACGATCTTGTCCTGGGCCTCAGCCACGTAGCTATCCGTCGGATCTCCCTGAGGAAGCGTCGCGCCCATCATCTGCTTGTACTTTTGCAGGTAGGATATCGCCGTGTTGAGCTTGGAGATGGTGTCGCCGCTCGGCATCTTGTCAGCGTCGAGGTAGAGGATTCCCAGGTTGAACACCGCGTCGGCGTAGTTCGGAAAGATCTGTAGGGCGCGCTTGTAGGCGGCCTCGGCCTTTTCGTATTGCTTGTCACCGCGATAGGCGCTGCCCAGGTTCAGGAAGGCCTTGGCGAAACCGGGTTGAAGCTGGGTCGACTTCTCGAGGACGGGCGTGGCGTCGCGGTAGTTCTTGGCGACCAGGTACTGCGCGCCGAGGTTGTTCCAGACGACGGCATTGTCCGCGCCGACCTCGCCCGCCTTCTTGAAAAGCTCGATCGCGCCCGGGGTGTTCTTCTGTTCGACCTCCAGAAACGCGAGCATCTGGTAGACATCGCAGCGCTCGCTGTCGGAGGCGCCGTTGGCCTGCATCATCTCCCAGAGCTTGCGCGTCCACTCGTACTTGCCAAGCCGGTAGTAGGCCTTCGCCATGATGAGCATGGCGGGGGTGTAACGCTCGTTCTTGTTGAGGGCGGCCTTGGCCGCCGTGACTGCCGCCTCATAGCGGCCGGCGCGAAGCGCGTCGCCAGCGGCCTTCGTCTCCTCGACGGGGATCACGGCCGGGGGAGGCTGTCGCTTCTTACGGGGGGCCGCGGCGGCGTCATCGGGGGCGGGCGCCGGCTGCTGGGCCGAGGCGACCCCGACGCCCGCGAAGACCACGGCGGCGGCCGCCAGCGCGAACGTCGACCGAAGCCACGCCGCGGGACCACGGCGAGGGGAACGCCCCGGCGGCGGCAACGAAGGTCCGACGCGCCCTCCGTGCCTCACGGCGCCTCCACTGCGATACGCTCGTCTTTGATGAATGGGAACTCGTCGGGGAGGTACTTCGAGAGGTTCTCGCGGGCCTTCTTGACGTATTCGTTGGTCACGCCCATCTGGGACGCGCGCGACAAGGTGTCTTTCCAGCGCTTCTTGGCCTCGTCCTCGACCGGGGTGACGAACTGCAGGATGGCGTCCTTGTATTGGCTCTCGACCAGGCCGCAGTCGTCCGGATTCAGCTTGCAGGCCTGCTTGGCGAGCTTCTTCAGCTCGGGCGGGGGATTGTCGGCCGCCTTCAAGAGCTTCTGCGCGAACTCGTAGTAGATGTCGCCGGTGCGCAGGAAGGCGGCCAAGGTCCAGGTGGCGTCCTTGTAGTTCCACACCTTCTGATATTCCTCGTTCAGGGCCTTGGCCTCCGCGGCGAACGCATCGAAGGTCTTCTTGACCTGGTCGGGTTTGCTGCCGAAGTGAAGCTCCTTCTTCTGGAAGGCCTTGAACTTCTCCTCGACGATCATGAAGTCGGCCTTCGCCGCGAAGCCGGCGGCGGGTGTCGCGGTCGGCAACTTGCGGGCGACGAACTCGTCGCGGACCTTCTTGTAGGCCCCCTCGACCTGGCGCCTGTCCTTGGTGGATTTCTCGGCGATCACCGCTTGCTTCATGTAGGCCTGCACGACGTACTCGCCGGCGGCCGGCTGCCCGCTGAACTTCTTGATGAAGTCCCGCAGGCACGTCGACTGCTTCGTCTGGTCCTTGGCCTTCTCGTAGGCGTTGCAGGCGAAGAAGTAGGCCTGGGCGGCGTCGGCGGGCTTGTCCGTGATGGCCTCAGAGTAGCGCTTGTAGAGCTCCGCGGCCTTCGGGTATTGCTGGTCGTTGTCGAGCAGCGAGGCCGCGAGCCCGAGCGCCTCGCGCCGGTGCTCGGACTGCGCGAACTTCGGGTTGTCCGCGATTTGCAGGTAACCCTGCACCGCCTGGTCGAACTCGAAGAACCGATAGTGGTTGCGCGACGCGTTCCACAGCGCCTCCTTGCCCCACTCGGAGTCCGGGTAGTCCTTGAACAGGCGTTCGTAGCACTTCGTCGCCAGGCCGAACTGGAACAGCTTCTCGTAAATGACGCAGGCGTTGTTGAGGGCAGTGGGCGCGCCCGAGTCCTTGGGATTGGAGTTGACGACGTCGATCAGATCCAGCGCCAGGCCGACGTCGAGCTCGGTGGAGATCTTCTGCGGCGGCTTCGCGCCACCGGCGCCGCCCGCCTGCTTGGTTCCCGGAGCTGACGTGGCGACGCCCGACACGATGGCGATGCCGCCCGGGCCCTCCCGGCAGACGGTCAGCTCCTTGCTGGTGCCCTTCTCCTCGTTCTCCATCGAGAGCTGCAGGCGCTTCGTGATGATGGTGGTCTTGACCGACGCCCGGATCTGGGCGATGCGCTGCAGGTAGGGCGCTGCGCTCGCGGACTTCCCGCACGCGGAGCCGGCGAACTGGTCGGCCACCGTCAAGAGCTGGCCGAGGGCGCAGTCCTTCGCCTCCTCGTTGTCGATCGTGTAGTCGATGAAGTAGGTCTGGAGGATGGCGTCGTACGCCTTGAAGCCAACCTCGGGCTTGGCGCCGCAATACTCCTCGGTGATGGCGCCCAGCCGCTTTCGGGCCTCGGGCCAGTTGTGATAGCGCAGGGCGATGACCGCGGCGGCGTACTTCAGATCGGGAATCCGGTCGTTCTTGATGTTCTGGACGTACCAGTCGATGGCGTCGGTGTACTTGAGGTAGATGTCGGGCATCGCCATCGCCGTCACCGGCGCCCGCGTGTTCTTTTCGTCAGGGATCGGGGGGTCCTGGATCTTGCCCTCCCGTTTCATGCCGTCGATGATCTCCTCGTACGCCTTGATCATCCGGAAGGCCGAGTCCTCCTGGTAGCGGTTGTCCATCTGGGAGTCGCGCACCACCTGATAGGCCACGATCGCCTTCGGGAGCTGACCGGAGTAGTAGAGGGCGTCGGCGAAGAAGGCCGAGAACTCGTAGCTCCGCTTGGAGTTCGGATAGGCGGCCAGGTACTTCTCGTAGAGCTCGGCGGCGGTTCGGTAGAGCTGCTTGCACTCGTCGAGCTTGTTCAGATCGCGGGGATTCTCCTGCCACTTGGCCTTGCATGCCTGGGCCGCCGCATGCACGTTCGTGGCCGCTGTCAGCAGCGCGTCCTCCGCCAGCTCCCGCGCCACCGCCAGCGCCTCCGGGTTCTCCTTGTTCTTCTCGTACCAGATCGTGCCCTTGGTGTAATTGCGACCCAGGGCCTCCCGCTCCTTCGCGGCCGCGACCAGGTTGCGGTCACGCTCGTAGCTGCGGATGATCTTCTCCTGCACGCGCGGGGCGTCCGCGTAGGAAGGCCACCGCTCGAGCAGCGCCTTGTAGACGGCGATGGCGTCGGTGTACTTCGTGGAATCGAACATGATGTCGCCGAGCCGCTGGTAGACCTCGCGGACGTGCGGCTCGCCTTCGCGCCCCTTGTAGAAGGCGTTGATCCGGTCGAGGCTGGTCTCGGCGTCGGGAATGGCGTCCCCGTTCCAGTCGGTCTCGGCGAAGCTGACGCCCAGGTACTGGATGGCCTCGGGCCTGAGGTCCTGCCCCACCTTCAGCCCGGCCGCCTTGCGCGCGTCGGCGTACTTCACGAGATTGTCGAACTGCCGGATCGCCTCGGGGAAGTTGTTGTCGCGGTAGTAGGACCACGCGAGCTTGTAGAGGCCGCGGTCATAGTAGGGCGAGTCCTTGAAGTCGAGGACCTTCTTGAAGGCCGCGATGGCGAGGCGCAGCTCGTTGGCGGCCTCGAAGTGGAACTCGCCGATCCGCGTCCAGGCCTCGGGCAGAAACTTCGAGTCCTTGCGGACGGGGGTGCAGTCCCGATAGGGGTCGTCGCCCACCGGCAAGGCGGCCGGGGGATCGAGGGGCTTGTATTGGTTCGCGCACGCGAGCGCCAGCAGCGCCTGGCGCGCCTGCGGCTCCTCGCCCATCTCTCCGAGGCAGAAGCCGAGCAGGTAGTAGGTGGCATCGAGGAACCGGTAGTTCGGAAACTCGGTGAGGAGGCGCTTGTAGATGGTGATGGTCGGCGTGTAGTCGACCTTCGGCGACGGCGTCGTCGGAGGGTTCGGCCCGTCGAGCGCCTTCTTGTACGTCTCGTCGGCCTCGAGGAAGTCCTCCGCCGACTTCTCGTAGTAGAGCTCGGCGAGGCGGAACATGGCGTCGGGGGTCCACCGCTTGTCGTTGGGGTATTTCTGCAGGAACGCCTCGAACATCGCGATGGCGTCGCGGCGACGATCCTTGGCCTCCTTCTCGTTCGCTTCGATCTGGGGCTCGTACTTGTCGTTCAGGATCTTTTGCCGCTCGGCGTAGGTTCGCTTGATGATGAGCCGCGCGGTGGACCGAAACTCCTGGACGGCGTCGGCGAAGTGCTGGAAGTCCTGCATCACCTCGTCGACGGTGCGCGGGTCGACGTTCTGCAGAGCCGGCGGAGGCGCCGCGGCGACGCGCGGCACGCCGGCCGCGAGCGCCGCGGCCGTGCCCACCGCCAGCACGCCGACCAGCCGCCCGAGCCGACCACTCCGAGGCGGCGTCACTTGTCGTCCTCCAGCAGCTTCTTGAAGTCCTCGTCGAGCGTCTTCATCTCGAGGTTCTTCTGCGTGGTCAGCTTTGTGACCTGCTGGGTCTTCTCGTCCTTCAAGCCCCACGCGACGTCGATGATGCCGACGTCCGAGCGGACCACCAGGTCGTAGAATCGATCAGCCACCTTGGTGAACATCGCCTGGGCCAGGCCACCACCGAGCGACTGGGACTCGCCGAGCACGTTACCCAGCTTGGCGGTGGCGTGGTTCAGCTCTTCCTTCTCGACGGCGATGTAGCCGCGCACCTTCTCCAGACGCGCCGCCGCCTGGGCGTCGACGCGGCCGTCGAATTCGCCAAGCAGCCGATCCACGGCGTCGACACGGGCGAGCACACCGTTCATCCGATCGACCTGCACCTGCTTGTCGGCGGAGAGCCGGCCCTTCGCGCGGGCTTGGATCTCCTGCTCTTGCTTGAGCAGGTTCTCGAGCGTCGCGGTCATGCGTCGCTCTTCCTCGCCCGCGGCGCCGGCGGTGGACGACTCGCGGCTCGCCTCGGCGATGTCATCCCGCACCTTGTCGTGCATGGTGTGAAGCTCGTCGATGGCGGCCCGCAGGTCCTTGATCGGCCCCTCGATGTCCTCAGGGCGGATCTTCTGTTCGGCCTGCGAGGTGCGATAAAACTGCTCGATCGCGACGAGCTGCGCCTCCAGGCTCTGAATCTCGACGTTGAGCTCGGAGCCTTGCCCGTCGAGTTGGTCGTACTGGCCCCGCACGTCGCGATCGCGCGCCTTCAGCGCGTCCCGCGTCATCGGCAGGTTCTTGATCTGGCGCTCGAGGGCGTCGCGCTCCGAATTGATGTGGTCGAGCTCGGCCTTCTCCTCTCCTCGCAGGATGGGCTCGAGGAGCAGGCGAACGCCCCGGACGAAGCGCTGCCGTGCTTCGACCATCTGGTTCATGATCTCCACGGACTGCGTGCGCGCCGCCGCGAGGTCCGGGAAGATGCCCGCCCGCCCCGACGTCTGCATCGCGCGCTCGAGCTTCACGACGATCTGCTCACTGTCCTTCAGCGCCCGCTCGATCTCGCCCACGTCGCTGGTCAGCGCCAGCAGGCGGGCGACGTCGGGATCCGCCTTGACCCACTTGGCCGCGTTCGGAGGGATGAAGGTCGCGACGTCGAACTTGTCGAGGTTCTTCCCCACCAGATTCTCGAAGTAGGCGGAGTCCTGCTGGGCCCGCACCACCTCGGCCTGAAGCTGCCGGTGAATGGGCTCGAATTCGTCACGGGTCTTCGAGAACGAATCGCTGGCCAGATAGAAGTTGCTCATGCGCAGCTGGAGATTGCCCATCAACAGCCGCATCTCGGGGGCTTCGTTGTCGTCGGGCGAAGAGAGAATGAGCAGATCGATCGCCTCCCACGCCTCCTTCCACTTCGTGGCCTTGATGTAGGTCCACGCCTCCTCGTACTTGGCCTTGGAGAAGTGCCGCGAGGTGTGGGCGACCGACTCGTACGCCTCGATGGCGCGATCGAACTGGTTACGCTCGTAGAGGATGCGGCCGAGCGCGAGGCGGGCGAGATCCTGGATGTCCTTCGCGGAGTCGTCGGGCGGCTGCAGCTTCAGGATCGAGTCGTAGGTCACGGACGCCCCGGCGAGATCGCCGTTTTTCACGGCGATCGTCGCCAGGAAGTAGCGCGCCTGGAAATAATAGGGATTGGACGGCGGAATCGACAGGAAGCTCTGCGCGGACTCGGTCAGCTTGCCGCGGAAGTACAGATATTTTCCGCGAACGTACGGGACGCCGGGCTCGAGGAGCTGGTTGGGCACACCCGACAACCGTTGCAGGTATTCGTCGATCTGGTCGTAGTCACCGGTGCGCAGCGCGATCTCGATGAGGCGCTGCAGGGCCTGCTGCTCGGCCTTCGAGTTCGTCTGCTTCTTGATGGCCAGCGTGAAGTATTGCCGCGCCGGATAGTAGTCGCGGGCCTGGTAGAGCGATTCGCCGAGCAGGAAGATCGCGTCGTCGTAGGCGCGCGAGCTCGGGTACTTCTCGACCACGTCCAGCAGGATCGTGGCGGCCTCTTCGTAGTTCTTGAGGTTGAACAGGACCTGGGCGTCCAGCACCCGGCGGTCGGCCACATCCGGGGTCGGCGGGGCCGTGTCCCTGAAGTCCGCCAGCATGTTGCGGACGCGCTGGTCGACGTCGATCAGCTTCCGGTTGTAGTCGTCCACCTCGTCCGCGCGCGCGCGAGGCCCACCGAGGGCCAAGGCCCCGACTGTCCCGAGAACGATGATGCCGGTCCGAAGTGTCATCCGCCCCTTTTCGTGGCCTCCTGGATGCGCACGCCTCCGGACTATTTCTGCGCCGGCGCGGCGTTGGACGCGGCCGACGGAGCTCCCGAATCAGTGGCGACGACGTTCACGCGAAAATCGACCGCCGGTCGATCCTGGAGGTTCGTCGTCATGTTCCCTTTCTCGTAACCCACAACGGTTATGGCGGTGGCCTTGGCCTCGCCGGCCACGAAGGTGTGGCTGGACTTGACTGTCATCTTGTAGCCCTTGAGGTAGCTGAAGACCCCGAACCCATTGCCCTGGTAGAGCATCACCACCGAGAGGGTGTGGGAGCCGGGCTGGATGGCCCCATTGTAGACATCGAATTCTTTCATCTCGCCCAGCCGGCCCGACTCGTCGGACTTGGAGTAGATCTGGACTCCGTCCAGCGCATAGATGGCCTTGATGAGACTGTAGGAGTTCCCCATCTCGTTCTTGTGACGAATCACTGCCCGGGAGGCTCCGAGCGTCCCGCCGAGCACGGTCTCCTTGAGCAGATTCAAGCGGGCCTTCGTGCGAAAGATCTGCTCTTTCAGCTCGTTGACGTTCTTTTCCAGCGAGCGCAAGCGCACGGAGTTGGCGGCGTCCGCGTTCGCGGCCGGGGCCGCAGGCGCCGGCGGACCTGCGTCCCCGGTCGGCGCGGGGGCCGCCATGGCGGGCGTTGGCGCCGCGGCCGGAGCGGCGGGCGCCTGGGCCCAGGAAGCCCGCCCCAACATCACGACCAGGACCACGGCACCGAACACACGAACAACGCCACCCTGGCCGCGCTGGTTGAGATTTCGCTTTACTATCATCGTTCTGGCTCCGTCTGAAGGGAGGCGCCGCAACACCGCGGGCACAGGTCCGAGGACGGCTTGTATATCAGGACGCACAGTGTCGGTCAAACTTCCCCATCGGCGCAAACTCATGCAAGGCATGGCTTTTTACTGTTTTCCCCTCGCTTTGCCGTCAGCGGACGCCTCACTCTCCCGGGCGACTGAAATTTGGCGCCAGGCCTCCTCCAGCAGTGCGTTCAGGCCTGACCCGGTGGCGGCGCTGACCTGCAGGAGGGTGATCCCGCGCCTCGCGAAGGGCCCCGACAGCCTCTTGAAGCGGCTCTTGACCTCGGGCAGGTCGATCTTGTTGAGAACGACGATCTGCGGGCGAGCGGCCAGCTCCGGGTCGTACAGCGCCAGCTCGCGGTTCAACGTCTCGTAATCCTTGAGCGGCGTTCGGCCCGGCGTGGCGCTGACCTCGAGCAGGTGGATGAGCACGCGGGTACGCTCGAGGTGGCGCAGGAATCGATCGCCGAGGCCCGTGCCTTTGTGGGCACCCTCGATGAGACCGGGGATGTCCGCGACCACGAAGGAGCGGTCGTTCGAAAGTTGCACCATCCCGAGGTTGGGAACGAGGGTGGTGAACGGATAGTCCGCGATCTTGGGCCGCGCAGCGGAGATTCTGGAAATGAGGGAGGATTTGCCGACGTTCGGAAATCCGAGGAGGCCGACATCGGCCAGCAGCTTCAGGTCGAGCCGCAAATTTCGCTCGTGGCCGGGCAGGCCCGGCTCCGATTTTCGGGGCGCTCGGTCGGTCGAGGTGGCGAAGTGGATGTTGCCGCGGCCCCCTTTGCCGCCCATGGCCGCCACGAACGTCTCGTCGGGGACTCGGAGGTCGGCCAGCAGGGTGTTGGAGTCGTCGTCGTAGACCTGCGTCCCGGGCGGCACCCGCAGGACCAGATCGGCGCCGGCGTGGCCGTACCTGTCCTTGTTGGCACCCCCGTCACCGGCCGGGGCCTGGTACTCGCGCTTGTACCGGAAATCGAGCAGCGTGGACAGGCCAGCGTCCACACGGAGGAGGACGCTGCCGCCGTCGCCGCCGTCCCCGCCCGAAGGTCCCCCCTTGGGCACGAACTTCTCGCGGCGAAACGCGACGGCGCCGTTGCCGCCGTTGCCGCCCCTCACATAGATCCGGGCCTGATCGACGAACTGCATGCGAGGCCAGGTTCAGGTCAGGAGATCGGGTCGGCCGCTCGAACGGGCGCTCGGCGAGCGCCGGGCTAGGCTGCCGGCGTCGGCTCGGGAACGATGCTGACCAGGCTCTTCGGGCCCGATCGGTAGTACTTCACCTTGCCGGTCTTGAGCGCGAACAGCGTGAAGTCGCGGCCCATGCCCACGTGGGGCCCGGCGTGGACGACGGTGCCCACCTGCCGCACCAGGATGTTCCCGGCCAGAACCTGCTCGCCGGCGTAACGCTTGATTCCGCGCCGCTGCCCTTGCGAGTCGCGACCATTTCGTGAGCTTCCTTGACCCTTTTTGTGTGCCACGGGGATCCTCGCTTCAGGCGGCGTTGATGGCGGTGATCTTCAAGGCCGTGAACGGCTGGCGGTGGCCGGCCTTTCGGCGGTAGGCCTTGCGGCGCTTGTACTTGAAGATGGTGATCTTCTTACCGCGGCCCTGCTCGACGATCTCCGCGTCGACGGAGACCCCCGCGACCTTGGGCTGCCCGATGCGCACGTTGCCGCCGTCGTCGGCGAACAAGAGTGTGTCGAACGTGAACTTGGTCCCTGACGGGCCCGTAAGTTTCTCCACGCGCAAGGTCTCGCCCTGCTCGACGCGGTATTGCTTTCCACCAGTTTGAATCACGGCGTACATGGGACGGCTGCCTCCAGGGGAAGCGCGGTAGTTTAGGGAGGGCGTCCCTCTTGTCAAGGGCCATGCGCCAGGAAGCGCGCGAGGAGGCTCGGGAAGACCCTGGGGCCACACCCGCCGGGCGCAGCGGCCAGATCATCGGTGATCCGGTGCTTGGCGCCGGAGGCCGCTTTCGAGGAGGCGGACCAGGGACTCCGTCACCGCGCGGACGTGGCCGGGCTTCTCGCGGGCCCCCGGAAGCTGGCCCTCGATGAGGAGCATGCTGAGACCGTGGACCAGCGACCATGCGGCGAGCGACAGCTCGTCCGGATCGCCGGCGCGTAGGCGGCCGCGCGCGACGCCCTCGGCGACGAGATCCCGCAGGACGTGATAGGCCTCCGCTCCCGCCTCACGCAGGGAAGCCGGCTGCTCCTCGCCCTCCGCGCACACGGCCCCGCCGAAGATGGTCCGGAACGTCGCCGGGTGGGCCACCGCGAACGACACGTAACCAGTGGCTGAGGCGCGCAGCCGGCCGAGGATGTCGGTCGTTCCGGTGGCGGCGATCTCGTCGCGCATATGGCGGGTCAGCAGGCGAAACCCTTCTTCGGCCACGGCGGCGACGAGGGCATCCTTGTCCTGAAAGTGACGGTAGGGCGCGGCGTGGCTGACGCCGGCGAGCTGCGCCGCGCCGCGCAGGCTGAGACCGTCCACCCCGCCGTCGGCGAGCAGCTTCAGGCCCGCCTGGACGAGGGCCCGCCGGAGGTCCCCGTGCTGATACGTGTCCGCCCGCTTGCGGGCCACCCGGATGGTCATGAGCAGACGCTTAGCACGTTGTTGACGGCGTCAACAAATTATGTTGACATCGACAACTTAAATGTTTACGGTGTCATCATTCGTCGGTCGCAACGTCTGGTTCTTCTCCTGGGGAGGTCGTCATGGATCGCGTCTCGACAGTCTTCTTCTCCGCTGGTTCGTTCTTCGTGGCGCCGTTCTGGCTGCTCATGGTGCTCGCGCCGCGCTGGCGCTTCACCGCGCGCGTCATCGACAGCCCCGCCATCGTCGCGGGACCGCTGCTGCTCTACGCGGGCCTGGCGCTGCCGCGGTTGCTGTCGCTGCTTCCGGCGGTGGCGCGTCCGGAGCTACCTGTGATCGCGGCGCTGCTCGGAACCCCGCGGGGCGCCACGGTCGCCTGGATGCACTTTCTCGCGCTCGATCTATTCGCCGGCCGCTGGATCTTTCTCGACGCCCGGTTGCGGGCCGTGCCGAGTTGGCTCGCGTCCCCCATCCTCGCGCTCACGTTGCTGTTCGCGCCGCTCGGCCTTGGCGCCTACCTGGCGATCCGGGCGCGCGCGACCCGGGGCGGGCGGGCGGCCGGGGCGGGCCCGCGATCCCGCGGCGCCATCGACCTGGCGCGCCGGGGGTGGGCCGCGCTCGTGTCGGCGCACCGGGCGCTCGCCCTTCTGACCGCGGGCTCGCTGGGGCTGCTGCTCGCCTGCGTCGCGCTCGGGCTCGCCGATCGTCGCCAGCTCCTCGGCGCGCCGCTGTGGCTGAAGCCAGGCAAGTTCGCGGCCTCGATCGCCATGACGACGCCCGTCCTCGCGTGGATCATCGCCGAGCTGCGGCCCCATCAAGACGAGCGGCGGCGGCGGCGCGTCCACGCGGCCGGCACCCTCATCGCCGTCGTGGCGGCGCTGGAGCTCGCGGTGATCACCGTGCAGGCAGCCCGCGGCGTCCCCAGCCATTTCAACTTCGCGACCCGCACGGACGCGGCGTTGTTCGAAACCATGGGGCTGGCGATCTCTCTGCTGTGGTTCGCAGAGCTGTACATCGCCGTTCGGGCGTTCCGGGTCAGCTTCCCGTCGCGGACGCGCGCCTGGGCCATTCGCCTCGGTCTCGTGGGCGCGCTCGCGGGCGGCGCCATCGGTTTCCTGATGCCGCGCCCCACGCCGGCACAGCTCGCGACCCTGCGCGCGCACCAGCCCACGCCGCTCATCGGCGCGCACGCGGTCGGGGTGGCCGACGGCGGTCCCGGATTGCCGGTCACCCGCTGGAGCACCGAGGGCGGCGATCTTCGTGCGCCGCACTTCCTCGGCCTCCACGCCCTGCAAGCGCTGCCGCTCGCCGCCTGGCTGCTCGAACGGCGCCGGCGCCGGCTCGCCCGCGGACTCTCCGGACCGGCCGCGACCGCCGCCGCGAGCGCGCGGCCCATCGTCGCGCTCGGCGTGGGGTGGATCGGCTTGACGCTCGTCGCCCTGGGTCAGGCCTTGCGAGGTCAACCGCTGCTCGCGCCGGATGGGCTCACCCTGGCGGCGGCTGCGCTGGTGTTAGCGGCGTCCGTGGCCATCGCCAAACCGAGGCGCACCGCAGGGCCTATCGAGTACCGAACCGCAGATGGGGTCCCGTTCTGATGCCCTCACGAGTTTTCCGCGAAGTCAAAGGCCTGGGGTCCGAGGTCTCAAAACGGCGCACCAGCGGGCTCCCGCCGCCTTGGAGATTGGCCCGTGCCTTGGCGTTCGGGTACCTTTGGAATCAATGAGTACAGCGTTAAAGGGGACCGTGCATGGTCGAACGATTGAGCTCAACCAGCAGGCCGAGCATCTCGAGGGCCAACGCGTCCTCGTACTGCTGGAACCCATTCTGGAACCCATTGAGGAGGCCGCTGTCTCGCTCCCGGCGGCAGGAGAGGCGTGGCGCACGTGGGTGGAGCACGGGCCTGATGGCCCTCTCGAAGACGACGAGCCCGCTTTTCCATGATCCAGCGGGGTGACATCCGCTGGTTCCGCTTCACCGCGCCGGACAAGCGGCGACCAGTCCTCGTTCTTGGCCGACCGGACGTGCTTCCGTCGCTGTCACAGGTTCCAGTGATCCCGCTATCTACCCAGATCCGCGGTCTTGGTTGGGAGGTGACGCTGGGACCGGTCGACGGGCTGCCTTCTTCATGCGTGTTGAAACCGGAAGGATTCGCATTGTAGATCGCGCTCTGCTGGGCCCGTCAGTCGCACGCTTCCCTGAATCGCGATGGGAAGAAGTGCGCACCGCCTTACTCGACATCCTTGGCTTCTGACGTGCGCGAGCCCAGGAATCGCTGCCGTTCGGCAGCGAAGGCTGGCCACAACGAGCGCCAGCCATAGAGGCCACGCCCAGGTCGAAAGGGCGGCTACCGGGCGAAATCGACGGTGCTCGCGCATCCTTTCGCCGGGCTGAAACGTCGTGCAGAGGGGAAGCCCGTTGGGGCACCGGAGAAAGGGACACCGATGAGGACGATCATGGTTCGGTACACGACGACAGAAGCCCACGCGGAGACGAACGAAGCAATGATTCGAGCGGTCTTCGCCGAGCTCCGTGCGCGCCTGCCCAAGGGCATTCGCTACGACAGCTATCGCGTTGGCGCGGGCGCGACGTTCGTGCACATCGCCTCCCTCGATGTCCCGGGCGACAATCCCCTCACCGCGCTGCCGTCGTTCGCGGCCTTTCAAGAACGGCTGAAAGACCGCTGCGTCGAGCCGCCCGTCGTCAGCGACTTGTCCCCCGTGGGGTCCTACCGCTATGAAGCTTGAAGGAATGGCGATGAGCAAGGTCAAAGGCAAAGGAACGATCGAGAGTCCCTGGGAGCTGAAGACGCCGCCCGGCACGTCGGACTATCAGGCGTATCGGGACGAAGACGCGGAGCCGCCCGCCCTGGTGGTTCAGGTGGGAAAGACGCAACTGCGCTATCACCTGCGCTGCATCGACGATCTCCACGCCCTGCTGGCGAAGCACGGCGACTGGATGCCTCTGGGGAGCGCCGACGAGCAAAAGCCCGCCGCCGACGGATCGGTCGAAGCGTGGGGACGATCGAGCAGCAATCCGGTCAAGGGCTGGTATGGCCTGAAGAAGGGGTTGCGCGGTCGTTTTGGGATGTACGTCCCGCCGGTCCTCGAGGCACTCGGACTGGCGGAGCTGGAACATCTGCCCAAGAACAACCGCGTGCGGGCCATCCAGAAGAAGTGAACCGCGTCGTAGGTGGTCACCCCGTCGGAGCTCTGACCGACGCGCGCGAGCAGTTCCTCGCCCTCATCGCGGACGTGCGGCCCGAGCTGCATCGCTATTGTGCGCGACTGACCGGCTCGGTGATCGAAGGCGAGGATATCGTACAAGAGACCCTGGCCAAGGCGTTCTACGCGCTCAGCATGGCTCCAGATGTGCCGCCGCTGCGTCCCTGGCTGTTTCGCATCGCCCACAACGCAGCGATCGATCTGCTGCGCCGCCACGACAGGAGCGCGCTCGACCTTCACGCCGAGATCGAGAGCGTGGCTGGTTTCGAGGACCGACCCGACCCGGCCGTGGTGCGCGCCGCCCTCTCCCAGTTCTTGCGCCTTCCCGCCACCCAAAGGAGCGCCGTCATCCTGAAGGACGTGCTCGGACATTCCCTCGAAGAGACCGCCGAGACAATGGGCACCACCGTCATGGCCGTGAAGGCGGCGCTGGTTCGCGGGCGAAGAGGGCTCCTCGCGACCGAGGAGAACGCACAAGGGGTGACGACGCTGGCGGAAGAGCGAACCGCGCTGGCCCGCTACGCCGCGGCGTTCAATGCCCGCGACTGGGAGGCCGTGCGGGCGCTGGTCAGCGACGATTGTCGCCTCGATGTGGTCTCGAAGTCTCAGCGCCGGGGCAAGGCCGTGGGCATGTACTTCGGACGCTACGAAAAAGAAGACGTCAGGCTGAGTGTCGTGCGCCTAGAGGGGCGCCTTGCGCTCGGCGCCACCGTGGCGGGAAGCGAAAAGCCGACCTACTTCATCCTGGTCGAGCTCGACCGGGGCCAGGTGACGTCCATCCGAGACTTTCGCTACGTCCCTTACATAGCCGCGGAGGCCGCGATCGAGCCAGCTTGATCGGGGCTGAGCGAATCAGCGGGCGGCGAGCCCAGCCACGCCGGCGTCGCGTGCCGCCGCCGCGGGCGGGGGCGAGCCGACCCCCGCTGTCTCGCCGGCGCCCGCGTCGCGGCGCGCCCGCGGCGCCGCGAACGTCGCCCGGTACAGCTCGCACCGCTCGAGGAGCTCGCGCATGCTCTTGGGCATCGGCACGCGAGCGCGCGTGATGTAGAAGACGAGGTCCTTGCTCTGGCGGACGAGCTGGCGTCCCTGGGTGGCTTGATTCTGCTCGTCCGCGCTCGGCGCCGCCGGCAGCGCGGGCGCAAACGCCGACAGGCGCTCGCCGGCCGCCACGAACGACGCCCAGACCTCGAAGATCTCGGGATCGGTGTGCAACGTCTCGCTCTTCAGCTTGGCCGCCGCCGCGAAGTCGCGCAGCAAGAGGTCGATGCCGGCGAACATGGGCATGCGCTCGAACGTGGACGTCAGCTCGCCGGTGATGCCGTCGATGGCCCGCATCGTCTGCGCGATCTTGATGTAGCGGCTCTTGTAGAAGTCCTCGATGGGGAAGGCGAAGACCTTGAATGGCTCCCCCCACAGCTCGTCGATGCCCTCGTCGCCGCTTCGGTGCAGCACCAACTTGCCGAGCGCCAGCGCCCGCTGCAGGTAGTCGCCGCACTGCCAGAGCAGGGCGTTGTCGACCGCGATCTCCACCCCCAGGGACTGGATCTCCACCACCTTCGTGAAGACGTCGCCCGCGCGGTTGAACAGCGCGCCCGCCAGCATCGACGCCTTCACCCGCTTCTTCTGGGGATCCGTCTCCTCGTCGAACGCGCGCTGGGCCTCCTCGAGGCGCGTTCCGGGGATGTTGATGCCGTGCTCGACGTGGTTGAACAAGCGGCGCGTCAGCGCGTGGATCAGCTTCTTCTTCGCCGTCAGCGTGTCGGCCGGCGCCTCATACGCCTTCACCCAGTAGCCGTCGTAGAACACGCGCCATCGCCCTTCGATTTTTTGCAACGTCCCGGCGGAAACGTCCCATGTCATGACCGCGGCCCCCCCAAACGCGCTCGTGCGCGGACAACCCCAGCCAGCTTACGCCGCTGCGAGCCCGCGGGACGCGCCGGCCGGGCACTTCCGGCCGCCGAAAACAAGATTGGGCCAGCCGTTTACCGCGGCGAAACGACGATGACTTCTACCGGCAACATCGGGTCCTCAGCCGCCGCAGTACTGCACGCATACCCCGTCAGCCGTGGCGCCCGACGACGCCACGCACGCCGAGGTCTCGTCGAGGCACAGACCGTCCGCGTAGCACTCCTCCCGGCACGTGCAGCTCATGTCGGTCCCCGCGCAAGGCGGCGTCGGTTGGGTGCGCAGGCAGGTGAGCAGGGCGTTGAACGCCGCCTGCGCGGCGTCCGTGCCGCGCGCCAGGCACACGTCGAGGGCCTGACCGGCGGCGATGCACAGGCGGATCGCCTGGCAGGACGCGACGGCCGCGCCACCGGCTCCGCCCGCGGCGTCATCGCCCCCATCGGCTGCGCCGGCGGCGTCGATCCCCACGTCCGCGACCTCGTGGCGCGCGGCGGTCCCGCAAGAAGGGGCCAGCACACCCGCCGCCACGGCCGAGGAGAGCGCCAGCGCGAACACGAGTCTCCCGGGATGAGTCGCCAGCTTCATGTGCTCGAAATTGCTTCGCGGGCCACGTGCGAACGCACGGAGCGATGAGACGCTCCGCGCCAGGCAACCATCTGTGGGCTCGACTGGATTCGAACCAGCGACCTTCGGCTTCGGAGGCCGACACTCTATCCAACTGAGCTACGAGCCCGAGCCGCCTCTCTTAGCGCGGCGCCGGCCATCGGGGCAAGTGCGACGGCAACCGTGAGCTGACAGAGCGGGACCGTCAGCGGCCCAGCCACAGCTCCGTCGACCGCGCGGCGAGCGACGCGAGCGGAGACCAGTAGACGCCGAGCAGGACGACCGGGACGGTGGTTGCCACCAGCAGCCCGGTGTGCAAGGGCGCGACGCGCACCGGAGGCGCTCCGGCGGGGGCGCGCCCGAAGTACATGACCTTCACGACGCGCGCGTAGTAGCCGAGGGACACGACGGTGTTCAGCACCGCGACCAGCGCCAGCAAGAAGAAGGGCGCGCCGCCGCCGGTCGCGCCCCGGGCGACGACGGCCGAGATCACCGCGTACTTCGCGACGAAACCCGCGAGCGGGGGGAGCCCCGTCAACGAGAGCAGCGCGAGCGTGAGGCACAGCGCGGGGACCGGCGCCCGCCCACCCAGCCCGCCGAGATCGTCGATCGCCTCTCCTACACCCTGCCGCTGCAAGGCGATGAGGACCAGGAACGCGGCCAGGTTCATGAACAGGTAGACGGCGAGGTAGATCAAGAGTCCGCGCGCCCCGTCCTCCGTTCCCACCGTCAACGCCATCAAGATGGTGCCAGCGTGCGCGATCGACGAGTAAGCGAGCAGGCGCTTCGCGCTCCGCTGCGCCAGCGCGGCCAGGTTCCCCAGCGTCATCGTCGCCACCGCGAGCGCGGCGATGGCGATCGCCCACGGGGCCGCCGGGCCCGCCTCCGCAAGCAGCCCGCGGGTGGGCGTTCCCACCACGAAGCGATAGGCGAGCGCGAAGCCCGCCGCCTTCGGGACGACCGAGAAGAACGCCGTGACGGGCGTGGGCGAGCCCTCGTAGACGTCGGGGCACCACGCGTGAAACGGCACGATGGCGAGCTTGAAGCCGAAGCCCGCCAGGCAGAGCGCGATGGTGGTGCCGGCCACCATCGGAGGCGCGGCGGCGAGCGCGGCGCGAATGGCGCCGAGGCCCGTCGAGCCGGCCAGACCGTAGAGGAGGGAGAAGCCGTAGAGCATCGTGCCGGTCGCCACCCCGCCATAGACCACGTACTTCAGCCCCGCCTCGGCCGAACGCGCGGAGCGCCGGGCAAGCGCCGCCATCGCGTACGACAAGATCGACACGAGCTCGATCGACAGCGTCGCCGTCAGCAGGTCCGCGGTGGCGGCCATGAGCGACGCGCCCAGGATCACCGCGAGCAGCAACGCGCCGTACTCGACGGCGTCGCGGTCCCCGTCGCGGCGATCGACCACCTCGTCAGAGGGGATGGATCCGAGCGCCACCACGACCCCCGCGGCGGCGAACAGCAGGTTGAAGAAGTCGGCGAACCCGTCGCGCGCCACCAGGCCCCCGAACAGGCCGCGAGGTGCCGGCTCCGCGGTCAGGATCATCGCCAGCACCGCGCCGGCCAGCGTCGCGGCCGTCAGCCCGAGGGACACCCATCGGGAGGCCGCCTTGAACAGCAAGCCGTTCGCGAGAACGGCGAGCAACCCGAGCGCAAGCACGATCTGGAAGGCGAACGGGCGAAGGCTGGCGGCGTTCGAGAGCACCGCCGCCTCACAGCCCCCCGCCGAGGCCAGTCGACGGCAAGCCCATCATCGTCAGCAGCTCGGTCACGCCGGACCGCGCCGCATCGAGGATGGGCGCGGGATAAAGGCCCATGACCAGCGTCAGGACCGCGAGCGGAAGCAGGCATGCCCACTCGCGCGCGGTCAGGTCGTGGCCGGTGAGGGCAGCCTTCCACCGCTCCGGAAGCGTCCCGAACTGGATCCGACGGATCGCCGACAGGTTGTAGGCGGCGCCGATGACCAGCCCCAGCGCCGCCGCCACGGTGGCGCCGCGGAAACGACCCATCGCCCCAAGCAGCGTCATCAGCTCGCCGATGAAACCGGACAGGCCCGGCAACCCCAGCGACGCCAGGAACGCGAGCGCGAACATGACCGCGTAGCGCGGCATGACGGAGGCGACACCCCCGAAGGCGTCGAGGCCGCGCTCCTTCGTGCGGTCGTAGAGGACGCCCACCAGCAAGAACAACATCGCGCTCACGACCCCGTGGCTCAGCATCTGGTAGACCGCCCCGCCGAGCGCGATGGGCGTCAAGGCCGCCATCCCCAGCAAGCAGTACCCGAGGTGGCTGATCGACGAATACGCGACCAGGCGCTTCAGGTCCGCTTGCCCGAGCGCCGCGAACGCCCCGTACACGACGCTCAGGGCGCCGAGCGCCGCCACCGCGGGGCATGCCCAGCGGGTGGCCTCGGGGAGGATGGCCCAGCCCACGCGGAGCATCCCGTACGTGCCCATCTTCAAGAGGACGCTCGCCAGGATGACGGACACGGCGGTCGGCGCCTCGACGTGCGCGTCCGGCAGCCAGGTGTGCAGGGGGACGACCGGGACCTTGATGGCGAACCCGATGAACAGGAGGACCCACACGAGGTTCGCGAAGCGCAGGCCGAGCAGCGCCGGGTGCTTTCCAAAATCGTTCGCGTGCACCAGCTTCGGGATGTCGAGGGTGTGCGCGGCCGGGGTGCCGTCGACCAGGAAGGTGGGCGCCGACGCGTAGTAGAGCGCGATGACCGCCAGCAGGATCAGCACCGACCCGAGCAGGGTGTAGAGAAAGAACTTGAGCGCCGCGTACTCCCTGCGGGGCCCTCCCCACAGCCCGATGAGGAAGAACATCGGGACGAGCACCATCTCCCAGAACACGTAGAACAGAAACAGGTCCAACGCCACGAAGACACCCAGCATCCCCGTCTCGAGCAGCAGCAGGAGCGCGAAGTAACCGCGCAGGTTGCGCTCGACGGGAATGGACCACGAGGCCAGCACGGCGATCACGCTGATGAGCGCCGTGAGCGCCACGAGACCGATGGACAGCCCGTCGACCCCGACGTGGTACTCGACGTTGAACGCGCGGATCCAGGCGACGTGCTGGACGAACTGGTATCCGAAGTTCCCCTGCGCCCGCGTGAAGCCCACGTCGAACTCCGCCACCAGACGTGCCGCGAGCCCGAGCGGCACGGCAGTGACCGCGAGCGCCAGCCAGCGCAACCCGCGCTCGCGCCCCCGCGGCCACAGGAACAGGAGCGGCAGCCCGAGCAGCGGCGCGAAGATGAGCCACGACAAGAGCCCGAGCGCCTCGCCGCCCCGCAGGGCGACCGTCGTCACGCGGCGGTCACCTGTATCGGCCGGCTGATATTCGACCTCGAGCGCGGCGAAGGATTGCCGTCGGGCGCCGAGGCCAGGCCGGTACGTCACGTTGAATCCGACCGCTTCACCCGGGCCGAGGGTCCGCCGGCCGACCGCATTGGTCAAGAAGTCGCTGTCTCCGAGGCTCGCGATGCGAACGGCGACGACATCGGCCGGCGAGGCACCGCGGTTGCGCGCCGTCACGACCGCGGTCTCGCCGGGCTGCGCGAAGGTCAGCGCGCGCGGCGTGAGCTCGAGCGGTGGCGCCGTCCCGTCCTGGACCTCGTCGGCGACCGCCCGGGCGGAGCCGGCGCCGAGGAGGACGGCCACGACGAGGACGATCCGCGACGGAAGGCCAACGCGAACACGACCGCAGGGCCGACGGGAGAGAATGGGGCAGAGGGAGAAGCTGGGCATGATGGTCATGAGGTGAGGAAGTAAGCGAGGACCACCAGGGCGGCGACGCCGGCGGCGATCCCCAGCACGTACGAGTTGAGACGGCCACTTTGCATGCGGGCGCTGCGCCGACCCGCGGAGAGCACCGCGCCCGACACGCCGTCGACGACGCCGTCGAGCGCGCGCTTATCGAAGGCTCCCGTCAGCCGCGCCACGGCCACGGCCCCGGATGCGGCGGCGTCGACGGCGCGATCCAGGATCCGGCGGTCGAACCACGTGGCGGCGCGGGCGAGCGCCAGCACCGGGATGACGCCGAGCCCGCGGTAAATGCGATCGAAACCCCAGCCGCTCGCAAAGAAGCGCGCCGCGCGGGCGAAGCGGCCGGCTCCCCCCCGGCGGCTGGCGCTGGTGGCGTCCCCGTCGCGATAGAGCGCTCGGGCCACGACAAACCCCAGCACCGCCAGGGCCAGCCCGCCTGCTTGCATGCCCCACGCCACCACCAGCGGAACCTCGGGCGACGACAGGGTGGGCCAGTCTCCGTCGAACAGCGGGGCCAGAAAGCGCTGCAGGACGGGGACGGGCTGATCGGGCAGCCAGTTGCTCGGCCACCCGAGCAGGGGACCGACCCCCAGCGCGCCCACCCCGAGGCTCACCACCACGACGGTCATGATCCGGGAGCCGCGCCCCTGTTCCCCACCTGTACCCGCGTGGACGACTTCGCGACGATTTTCCGCGGCGCCCGCAGGTCGCCCGTAGAAGATCAGGTAGTAGGTGCGGAACGCGTAGAGCGAGGTCAGGAACGCCGTCAACGCCAGGACCGCCAGCAGCGACGAGGGCGCGATGGTCAGCCGCGCGGTGCTGGCGAGCGCGGTGAGGATCTGATCCTTCGAATAGAACCCCGACGCGAAAGGGAGGCCGCCGAGCGCGGCGCAAGCGCAGAAGTAGCCGCGCCGGGTCCACGGCAGCGCCGCCGCGAGGCCGCCCATGCGGCGGAGATCTTGCCCGTCGTGGGGGCCCGCCCCGTCCGAGGCGCCGGCGCGCGCGGGTGAGCGGGCCGCCACGGCGTGAATCACGATGCCTGCCGCCAGGAACAGGCACGCCTTGAAAAATCCGTGCGTCACCACGTGGAAAACGCCCGCGCCCGCGGCGCCGGCCCCGATGGCGACGAACATGTAGCCGAGCTGGCTGACCGTGGAATACGCCAGCACGCGCTTGAGGTCCGTTTGCGCGAGCGCGGCGGTGGCCCCCACGAGAGCGGTCAAGGTGCCGATGACGGCCACGACCGTCAGCGCGCCGGGCGACAGGGCGAACAGGAACGAGAGCCGCGCCAGCAAGTAGACGCCTGCCGTCACCATCGTGGCGGCGTGAATCAGCGCGGAGACAGGCGTTGGCCCCGCCATCGCGTCGGGCAGCCAGGCGAAGAGGGGGATCTGCGCGGACTTGCCGGCGGCGCCCAGGAATAGCAACACACAGACCACGAACAAGAACGGCATGCCAGCCAGCTTCTTGCGGTCGAGGAGGAACGTCGCGGGCCGGAACATGATCCGCGGGGCGACGCTCGCCCCCGTCCTTGGAATCATCTCGAGGCGCAGCTGATCGCGCAGCTCGCGAAAGCTCAGCGTCGGACCCACGGGGATGCGCATTCGCTGCATGCGCGGTCTCGGACCGTCGCCCTCCTGCGCCATGGGTCCGTCGACGGTGCGGATGGTGCCCACCTGGCCCGCCGCGGACGTCGTGACCATCTGGATTCCGCCCATCCCCCACAGCAACAGCGCGATGCCCAGCAAGAACGCGAAGTCGCCGACGCGGTTGACGATGAACGCCTTCATGGCGGCATCCGCGGCCGCGCGGCGCTGGTACCAGAAGCCAATGAGGAAGTACGAGCAGACGCCGACGCCTTCCCAGCCGAAGAACAGCGCCACGAATCCGTCCGCCAGCACCAGCAGCAACATCGAGAACACGAACAGGTTCAGGAACGCGAAGAACCGCGGGCGCCCGGGATCGCCGTCCATGTACGCCGCCGCGAAGACATGGATGAGCGTGCCCAACCCCGTCACCAGCAGGACCATCACCGCCGCGAGCGGATCCATGGCCAGCCCGACCGTCACCCGGAAGTTGCCCGCGGTGAACAAGGACCAAAGCGGCTGCACCAGCCAGCGCTCGCGCTCATCGATCGGCAGCAGTTCCGCGCAGACGATCGCGACGGCGGCGGCGAGCGTGCCCAACATCGCCAGGATCGCGATGACCGGCGCCACGCGCCCGCCGGACGCCCGCCCGAAGCGCGCCTCGCCGAGGGCGCCCCAGAGCGCGCAGGTGATGGCGCCGGCGAGGGGAAAGGCGAGCAGCACCGCCAGCGGGGCGGTGACTCCGGCCGGGGTCAGCCACCCGCCGCTGTACGAAATGGAATTCACGTCAGCCCTCGAGGGTGCGGACGTCGGTGACGTCCACGCTGCGAAAACCGCGAAACACCGCCAGCACGATGGCCAGCGCCACCGTCGCCTCCGCCGCCGCCAGCACCACCACGAACACCGCGAAGATCTGGCCCGTGACGGCCCCGTTCGAAAAGTGCGAGAACGCCACGAAGTTGATGGCGGCGGCGTTCAGGATCAGCTCGATCCCCATCAGGATCGCCACCGCGCTCCGCCGGGTCGCCACCGTCACGAGGCCGAACGTGAACAGCGCGGCCGACAGCGCGAGAAAGTGACCGAGGCCGATCGGCGCGAACACCGACGATGCCGTCGCCGCCAGACCCGTCATTTATCGACCCCCGCGCCGTCGCGCACCGCGCGCCGAGCGATGACCATCGCGCCGACCAGCGCCATCAGCAGCAGGAGCGAAATCAGCTCGAACGGCATCAGGTATTCCCGCAGGAACCCGTCGCCAAGGCGCGCCGTGGTCGGCGCGGCGACGGCTTCGGTGCGGGGCCACGCCGCACGCGTGAGAGCGCTCGCCAGAAATGCCGCCACCAGCAGCGCGACGGGCAGGGCGGCGCCGTATCCGAGCGCGCGGTTCGACACCTTCACGTCGCCGATGCGACCGGTGAGCAGCACCGCGAACAAGAGCAACACGAGGATCCCCCCCACATAGATGAGGATCTGAGCCACCCCCAGGAAATCGGCGCCCATCAGGAAGTACAGGCCCGCCGTTCCCGAGAGCGTCAGCAGCAGCAGGAACGCGGCGTGCAGGATGTTGCGCGAAAACGCCACGCCGGCGGCGCCGCCCAGGATCAGCGCCGCCAAGCCGTAAAATACGAAGGTCTCGACCCCCGGCATGGCGAGGCGTTTTACACGCAAAGCACGCGAATTCCCATCGGTTTGGTCACGATCTCGACGGGGCTGCGAAGATCGCTGGGCGCGCGCGACGCGAGGACGCCCCGGGGGGCGCGCTGTGATAGAAACAGGCCGGCTCCAGGCAAATTTTCACGATTTTCGAGAGGCTGCGTTGGCCAACCACGAATACACGCTGCGCGAAGTACGGACCATTCACGATTTGCCGCTGCCCGAGCTCATGTATCGGGCACAGACGGTTCACCGCGAGCACCACCAGCCGGGTGAGGTGCAGCTCTGCACGCTGCTCTCGGTGAAGACGGGCGGCTGCCCGGAGGATTGCGGCTACTGCCCCCAGTCGTCGAAGTACGACACGGGCGTCGACGCCGAGCGAATGCTGCGGTCTCCCGAGGTGCTGGAGGCGGCGGCCCGCGCCAAGGCCGCCGGCGCCACGCGGTTCTGCATGGGCGCGGCGTGGCGCGAGGTCAAGGACGGGCCCGCGTTCGACGAGGTGCTCGACATGGTGCGCGGCGTGCGCCAGATGGACCTCGAGGCCTGCTGCACGCTGGGCATGTTGACGGAGTCCCAGGCGGCGCGGCTGGCCGAGGCGGGGCTGACCGCCTACAACCACAACCTCGACACCTCCAAGACCTTCTACGGCCAGATCATCAGCACGCGGACCTACGAGGACCGGCTGCAGACGCTGTCGCGCGTGCGCAAGGCAGGCATCACCGTTTGTTCGGGCGGCATCATCGGCATGGGAGAATCAATCGATGATCGCGCGGGGATGCTGATGACGCTGGCAAACCTCGATCCGCAGCCCGAGAGCGTGCCCATCAACGCGCTCGTGGCGACGCCGGGGACGCCGCTCGCGGCGCGTCCCCCGGTCGATCCCGTCGAGTTCGTGCGCATGATCGCGACCACGCGCATCCTCATGCCGCGGACGAAGGTGCGCCTCTCGGCGGGGCGCCTGGAGCTGTCGCGCGAGGCCCAGCTGCTGTGCTTCCTGGCCGGCGCGAACTCGATCTTTTACGGTGAGAAGCTGCTGACCACCGGGAATCCCGACATCGAGGCCGACCGGGCGCTGCTGCGCGACGCGGGGTTCACGCCCACCCTGGGGACCGTCGAGCTGGCGAGCGAATAGCGCGCCATTCGCGGGCGACTTCGCGTTTCACCGCGCTTGCGCGGCCCGTTGGCGGCGCACTTCGTAGGCGGCCACGGCGACGGAGGTGGACAGGTTCAGCGACCGCAGCGCCGCGTCCGCCATCGGAATCGACACCGCCGCCTCGGGATGGGCATCCAGGATCTCGACTGGCAGCCCCACGCTCTCTCGGCCGAAGACCAGGACCGCCGGGTCCGCGTAAACGACGTCGGTGAAGCGCCGACGCGCCCGCGTGGCGAAGAAGTACGGGGCGCCGAGCCGCGGCAGCTCCGCCGCGAGCGCCGCCCAATCGGGCCACACGCGCACCCGCACGCGTGGCCAGTAGTCGAGCCCGGCCCGCCGGACGCGTTTGTCGTCGAGAGAGAAGCCGAGCGGCTCGACCAGGTGCAGGTCGGCATCGACGGCCAGGCAGGTGCGACCCACGTTGCCCGTGTTCCAGTGAATCTCTGGATTCACGAGCACGATGTGCAGCCCGGCCATGGAAGCCGGGGTTCTAACGCGGGTTCGGCTATCATGCGCGGTCCTTGACCCCGACCCGACCGACGACCCGCCTCGACGACCTGCTCGCCCGCAACCTCGGCGTCTCCAAGACCGCCGTGGGCCGCCTGTGCGCCGAGGGCCGCGTGCGCGAGCTCGACGGCGCGGTCATCCTCGATCGGAAGACGCCCCTCGGGGCCACCGCGGCGTCCGGCGCAGGACCATCCGTCCCGCGCGTGCTCGTCGACGACGCGCCTGTCATGTTGTTCGATTCGGCGCTGCTGCTGCAGCACAAGCCCGTCGGCGTCGTCACCGCGCTGCGCGACAACCACTACCCTACCGCCTACGCCCTGCTACAGACGGCGCCGCTCTTCCCCGAGCTCCGCCCGGCCGGCCGCCTCGATCTGGAGTCTTCGGGATTGTTGCTGTGGACCACGGACGGCCCGCTGATTCAGCGCCTCACGCACCCGAAGCGGCGCGTCCCCCGGACCTATCAGGCGGCGCTGGCGCAGGCTTTCCTTCCGCCGCCGGCTGGTTTGACCCTGGACGACGGGCATCGCCCCGAGATCTTGGATCTCGGCGAGCTGCCTCGGGGCGACGCGCACCCGGGGTTGCTGATCCCACCCGAGACGAAGGTGCTCGCGACGGTCACCATCGTCGGCGGCGCGTACCACGAGGTACGGCGCATCTTCGCCGCGCTCGGAAGCCACGTGGTCGGCCTGTGTCGGGTTCGCTTCGGCGACTACGCGCTGCCCGTCGATCTCGGCCCCGGTGGCTGGCGCCTCGTTTCGCCGCCCGCGTGAGATCTGATACTCACCGCAGCGCCTCCACCACGGCATCGTGCACCGCGGGCCGGAACGCCCGGAACCGCGGATCGTCACGGACGGTCGGATGAACGCGATTCGTGAGCAGGACGATAGCCAGCGCCCGTTCGGGGTCGATCCACAGCGAGCATCCGGTGAATCCCAGGTGGCCAACCGCCGCGCGCGACAGCAGGTCCCCTGCCTGAGAGCTCCGGTCGGCGGGCCCGTCCCAGCCGAGGCGCCAGCTCGAGCCGGGGATGCCCGCCGGGCGCCAGAACTCGCGCACCACGTCCCGCTCGACGAAGCCCGCGGACGACCAGCGCCCGGCGCCGCCGCGCCACTCGCCGACCAGCGCCTCTGCGATCACCGCGAGATCGCCCGCCGTGCTGAAGAGCCCGGCATGCCCGGCCACCCCGTCCATCGCGAACGCATTCAAGTCATGGACCTCACCGATCAAGACCCGACCGCGGACCGTGCACCGCTCGGTCGCGGCCACTGGACCGAGGTCCTGGGCCCGGCGGCGCCCCAGACCGCCCGCCGCCCGACCCGTCCCGACATCGACGAACAACGACGAGGCCAGCTGCAGCGGGCGGAGGATCTCGCGCTCGGCTAGCTCGTCGAGCCGAGCGCCGCCGACGGTCTCCAGGCACCAACCGAGCAAGATGAAGCCCAGATCGGTGTACGTCGAGCGCGCCCCCGGGGGCCCCGCCAATGGCTCCCGGGCCGCGGCGCGCATGATCCCGAGCCGCCTCGCCGGCCCCTCCCCAACCGTGGCGTAAAACATGCGGTGGGCCGGCAGGCCGGCCGCATGCGCCAGCAGGTGTCGGATCGTCACGGCGCTCTTGCCGTCGCCGACGAAGTCGGGCAAGTGGCGGGCCACCGGGTCCTCGAGCCGCAACGAGCCGCGCGCGACGGCCTTCATCGCCAGCACCGAGGTGATCACGGCCTTCGTCACCGAGGCGACGTCGTACAGGGTATCGGGCGTCGCGGTGAGCACGTCGGGTTCAATCTCCCGGCGCCCGAACGCCTCGTGAAATACCGTTTTGCCTTCTGAGCTTACGAGCACCACGGAGCCCGGCACGACGCCCGCGGTGACGGCCTCCGCGCACAACCGCCGCAAGAGGGTGAAGGCCAGGCTCATCTCGAGGCACTAACTATATGCCGTGTCCTGCCGTTCGCGATGTCCCGACACCTTTCGATTCGCGCGGGCGGCGTTATAGTTTTGTGAAGCGGCGACTCGGTCGGAGTGTTAGCCTCCCCCCAAACCCCCATGAAATTCGGTCAATACGAGCTCTTGGAGAGGATCGCCGTCGGCGGTATGGCGGAGGTCTATCGGGGCCGGGTCGCGGGGGCGGAGGGGTTCGAGAAGCTGGTCGCGATCAAGCGCGTTCTGCCGGAGCTCTCGCGTGACGAGCGCTTCATCTCGATGTTGCTGACGGAGGCGCGCATCCATTCGGCGCTGTCGCACCGGAACATCGTGCAGATTCACGACCTGGGGATCTCCGAGGACGGGGAGTATTTCATCGTCCTCGAATATGTGGAGGGGCACGACCTGCGCGCGGTCATGGAGGCGGCGACCGCGCTCGGCGTGCAGATTCCGGATTCGATCGCGCTGCACATCGCGGACGAGCTGGCGCAGGCGCTGCATTTCGCCCACGAGCTCAAGGACGCCGAGGGACACCAGCTGGGCATCATCCATCGTGACGTCTCGCCGTCCAACGTGCTCCTGTCGAACTCGGGCGAGGTGAAGCTGTCGGATTTCGGGATCGCGAAGCGTCAGCACGATCACTCGGTGGTGGGCGCCCTCAAGGGCAACCTCGTCTACATGTCGCCGGAGCAGGCGCGCAAATCGACCGTCGACCGGCGGACGGATGTGTTCTCGCTCGGGGCGGTGTTGTTCGAGATGGTGACCGGCCAGAAGCTGCGGGACATCACGAACGAGGTCGAGGGATGGCGGGATGTGGCCTCGGGCGTGGTTCGGTCGGCGCGCGACGCGCGGCCCGACATTCCGGCCGGGTTCAACGCGCTCCTCAGCCGGGCGCTGGCGTCCGATCCCGCCGAGCGATTTCCCGACGCTGCGACCTTCGGCGCCGCGATTCGCGAGCTGCGCCGCGAAGGCGACGCGCCGGCTGGGCCGAACGACATCAAGGAGCTGATTGAGCTCCTCGATCCGCCGCGTCACGCGCGCAGCCCCGTCGAGCGCTCGAAGGTGATTCGACTCGGTCCCGAGTTCAAGGTCCCGACCATCCCCGCCAAGGCGATGAGCCCGATGGATGTGCTGGCGATGGCGGCCGCTGCCCCGAACGGGCTCGGTCGGGAGCACGGCTACGGCCTGCCGGTGGCGAAGCGGCCGGAGTCCATCGTCGTCCCACCCTTCCAGACCATGTTGGGGCTGGGGAGGCCGCCCCAGTCGGCGGGCCCATCAACGCCCCCGCCGGCCGCGGCGTCGGCAAAGACGCCTCCCCCGTTGTCACCCGCTTCGGTGTTTGCGCCGCCGGCGATCGTCCTCGGGCCGGCACCGACGACCGCCGCGCCGGCATCGCCCACGAACGGCTCCGGCAACCATGGGCGTACGAACGGAACCGTGCTGCCCGACCGAGCGAGCGCGTTCTCGCCAGGGGAGGACTTCGCCGAAGCGACGCCCGCGCCCGTGGCGAGCGTCGCGACGGCCTCGATGACCACGCCGCTGCCGAGAAGCCCCGGGCCGGCGCGGGGCTTCTCTGGGCCGCACACGGGCGGAGTGGTGACGCCCAGCAAGACGTTGCTCGGAACCGGTCCGAGGAACCCCGGCTTCCCCATGCAGGCGGCGCAGTTTTCGGCGCCGGTCCCCGCGCCGCAGATGCGGCCGAAGCGGCGAGTCGGTCCTGTCCTGCTGGTGCTCGTCCTCGCGCTCGGCGCCGCCGCGGCCGTGGTTCACCTGAAGGTCATTCCGCTCGATGTGTTGGTCGTCTGGATGAAGCCGGCGGAGCTCCAGGTGTCGTCGAATCCCGCGGGCGCCGACGTGATCTTGGATGGACGCCCCGTGACCGGCCAGACGCCGACGCAGGTCCAGGTCAAGCGCGACAGAGGCGACCACGTGCTCGAGGTCTCGAAGATGGGATTCAATTCGGCTCGCCAGACGCTTCGCTTCGACCGCACACCAGCGCTCGCCGCGTCCCTGACCCTCGAAGCGCTCCCTCCACCGCCCCCCCCGCCGCCTGTGCAGGCCGAGGCACAGCAGCCGGCCGAGGTGGCCCCCGAAAAGGCCGCCGCCGCCCCGGGAGAAGACGACTCAGCCGGCAAATCGGGCAAGAAGTCCAAGCAGGAAAAGAAGAGCAAAAAGGCCAGCAAGAAAGCGAAGCGGAGCAAGAAGGCCGGCAAGCGGGGCAAAAAGAGCAAGGACGCCGCGGCCGAGTAGCCCCTGAGCGGTCAGCGCGTGTCGGGCTCTATCTCTGCGTTGGCCAGGAACTGCACCTCGACAATGAGACCATAGTGGTCGGACGCGAACAGACGCTCGCCGCTCGAACGAACCTCCGGTTCATCGAACAGCAAGCGCGCGGAGTGCACGGTGCCGCGACGATCTCTTTGTACGGGCGTCACGAACACATAGTCGATTCGCCGATCGGGCCTTAGCCAGTATTTTTGTTCGGTGCCCGGATTCGCCCGGGCCCAGGTCCAGCCAGGCATCCCGGCGGAGTCGGTGTGAAGCGTGTCCCAGGCGTCCTGGTAGTGAACGCGGCGACGAGCCAGCGTCGTCAGCCCGCACATCCAGCGAATCTCGTCGCTGGACGGAACCGCATTGAAGTCGCCCAGCACGACCTGAGGACTGCCGTTGGCGTGCGCCGTCACGACCTCGTCCAGCGCGACGACCTGTTCCTCGCGGCGGTTGCCGTCCTGCTCGCCCTCGACGAGCTGGGTGTTGTGGATCCACACCTCCCCGAGGTCGGAGTCGATTCGCGCCGAGAGCACGATCCGTTCGCTCCCCTCTGTGACCCCCGGAAGCACCGTCCGTTCATGCGCTCCGATCGGAAACTTCGAGAGGATGGCGAGGCCGTCACCTCCAGCGACCGGGGTCGACGGGGTCGCGTACACGAATGGCCAGTTCTGATCGCGCGCCAAGATCTCCGCCTGATTCGTCGCCCCCTCGTTGGTGTCGCGGACCTCCTGCAGCGCCACGACATCCGGCATCGCGCTGTCGAGCTTCCTCGTGATCAACGAAAGCCGCTTCTCAGCGTGGCCCCCGTCCTCACGCCACAGATTCAAGGTGAGAAACCGAAGATGCCGACGTGTCATGACCCTCGCTTTCCTGAGTCCGAGGTTATCATGCGCCCGCCGCCCATCGACCGACTACAAGTTCCTTGTAGCTGGGCTCAAAGAAACCTCTAGTTTCCGGAAAGTGAACGCGCGGTCAAGGCGGCGTTTCGCGTCGGTCGGGCTGGGCGCAAGAATTGCTGCCCAGGAATTGCCTCTGCCGCGAGCCCGCGGCGAAATCCATGATCAATCGACTCATAGACTTCGCGGTTCACCGACGCGTGCTGGCCTTGATCCTGACGTTCGCGTTCGCCGTTTTCGGGATCTTCACGTTCAAGAAGCTCAAGATCGAGGCATTCCCGGACGTCACGAATGTTCAGGTGATGGTGATCTCGCTGTATCCCGGCCAGGCCGCCGAGGAGGTCGAGCGGAAGGTAACCATCCCTGTCGAGCGCGCGCTGACCGGCACGCCCCGGGTGCTGATCGAGCGCTCGATAACGTCGTTCGGTCTCTCTCAGATCATCCTGACCTTCGAGGATGACGTCGACATCTACTGGGCTCGTCAGCAGGTCGCCGAGCGGTTGCCCGATGCGGACGTCCCGACGGGCGTGCAGCCCCAGCTCGGTCCCAACGACACGCCGGTGGGCCAGATCTACCAGTACACCCTGGAGAGCGACCACCACACCCCGAGCGAGCTGCGCGGCTGGCAAGAGTGGGTGGTCGCGAAGCAGTTGATGCGCGCCCCGGGAGTCGCCGACGTGGTGAGCTTCGGGGGCTTCATCAAGGAATATCACGTCATCGCCGATCCGGCGAAGCTGCGCAACACGGGCCTGGCATTGAAGGACCTCATCGATGCCATCGACCAGTCCAACGGATCCACCTCTGGCGGGTACGTGCAGCACGGCGAGGCGGAGTTCGTCGTGCGCGCGCGCGGCTATCTGCGCACCCCCAAGGACATCGCGAACACGGTCGTGCGCGCGAAGGACGGGACCCCGGTGCTGGTGCGAAACGTGGCGACGGTGGTGGAGTCGTACATGCCGCCGCGTGGGGCGGTCGCCCGCAACGAGGCGCTGGATTCCGTCGACGGCACGATCCTGTTGCGGCGCGGGGAGAACCCGAAGGACGTCCTGAACGAGGTTCACGTCGCCGTGGATCGCATCAACAAAGACATCCTCCCGAAGGGCATGCGGATCGTTCCGTTTTACGATCGCACCCGTCTGGTCGACGTCACGCTGCACACCGTCTCTCACAACATGCTCGAAGGAGCTGCCCTCGTCACGCTGGTGCTCTGGCTGTTCTTGCGCGCCATGAGCGGCGCCGTGGCCGTGGCCATCACGATGCCGCTCGCGCTGCTGGCGGCGTTCGTCGGCCTGTACTACGTCGGGGTTCCGGCCAACTTGCTGTCGATGGGCGCCATCGACTTCGGCATCCTGCTCGACGGCGCGGTCATCCTCGTCGAGAACGTCTACCGTCACCTGGGCGAGGAGCAGCCGCCCCCCGAGGAGGTGCCCAACGTCATCGCGCACGCCGCGAAGGAGGTCGTGCGACCCACGCTCTTCTCGATGTCGATCATCGCCGCCGCGATGATGCCGATCTTCACGCTCGAGCGCGTGGAGGGACGGATCTTTCGGCCGGTGGCCTTGACCTACGCGTTTGCACTGGGGGGCGCGCTGTTCTTCACGATGCTGTGCGTGCCTGCGCTGACGACCGTGCTGCTCAAGAACCGCAGGGTTTCCGAGCGGGATCCTGGCTTCCTGATCTTCCTGCGCGCCCGCTACCTGACCGGCCTGCGCGTCGCGCTGAAATACCCCATTACGACGCGGGTCATCGGGTTCGTCGTCCTGGGATTGGGAATCTCGCTCGTCCCCCGGCTTGGAACCGAATTTCTTCCGCAGATGAACGAGGGCGATATTCACATCACCGTGACGGCGCCGAGCGCGATCGCCCTCAATCGAGGCGCCGACATCCTGCGCGACACGCGGATCGCCCTGCTCAAGTTTCCGGAGGTGAAGGACGTCTTGACCGAGCAGGGCCATCCAGAGGACGGCACCGACGACGAGGCGCCCAACCAGGCCGAGACGTTCGTCGTCATGAAGCCAGAGAGCGAATGGCGCACCGGGCGCAAGAAGGAACAGATCGTCGACGCGATGCGGGCCGAGCTGGAGAGGCGGCCGGGGGTTCAATACAACTTCAGCCAACCGATCAAGGATCGCGTGGAGGAGTCGATCTCCGGCATTCGAGGTCAGATCGTCGTGAAGATCTACGGTGAGGACCTTACCCTCATGCACGAGCGACTCGAGGAGGTCCGCCGCATCCTGGACTCGACCCGCGGCTCTCGCGACGTCGAGATCTATCGAGCGGGGACGGCCCAGCATGTCGTCGCCGACATCGACCGCGACGTCATCGCTCGCTACGGCATGCAGGTGCGCGACGTCGAGGACGTGCTGGAGGCCAGCCTGGCAGGCAAGATTGCCACGGAGCTCTGGGAGGGAGAGCGGCGCGTGGGTGTGCGGGTCAAGCTCCCGACGATTGTCGAAGGGGACGCGGCCTCCGTCGGCAGGCTGGAGATTCCCACCAGCGGCGATGGTCAGGCCCGCCTGCCGCTGTCGTCCCTGGCCAACGTCCACGTGGACGTCGGCCGCACGCAGATCAACCGCGAGCAGGGCGGACGATTCCTGGCCATCAAGTGCAACATCGCGGGTCGGGACATGGGCTCTTTCGTCGACGAGGCGCAATCCCGGGTGACGCGCGAGGTGAAGTTGCCCGAGGGCTACTACCTCACCTGGGGGGGAGAGTTCGAGAACCAGCGGCGCGCCATGAAGCGCCTGGAGATCATCGTGCCGGTCTCGATCCTCGTGATCTTCTGCCTGCTCTATCTGACGTTTCGGGCGGTGCTGCCGGCGGTGGTCGTGTTGCTCGACGTCCCGTTCGCGACGGTCGGCGGCGTTTTTGCCCTCTATTTCACGCACACGGAGCTATCGGTGTCGGCGGCCGTCGGGTTCATCACGCTCTTCGGGGTCGCGGTCATGGACGGCGTGCTCTTGGTGCTCTACATCCGACACGCGCGCGAGCGCACGCCCGAGAATCAAGACGCGATCATCCAGGCCGTGTCCCAGCGGCTGCGTCCCGTCTTGATGACCGCCCTGCTGGCGTCGCTGGGGCTGCTGCCCGCGGCGATGTCGCACGCGATCGGCTCCGATACCCAGCGGCCTTTCGCCATCGTCATCATCGGCGGACTGATCTCCTCCACGCTGCTGACGCTCCTCCTTCTGCCCACCCTCTACGAGCTGGCGGACCGCTGGTTCGGCGGGGGCAGGGTCCGAAGGCGCCGCGCCCGAGTGGTGCCGCAATGAGGTCGCGTGGCGCGAGCACGGGCGCCGCCGCGATCTTCGCTGCGCTGACGCTGGCAGTGACAGCCCGCGACGCCCGAGCGGACACGCTGAGCATGGACGGAGCGGTTGCCCTCGCGCTCCAGCGCAATCGCGACGTGATCGCCGCGAAGCTCGAGATCGAGGCGGCCGACCTCGACGTCGTGGCGGCCCGGATCTATCCGAACCCGAACCTGCAATATTCAGTCGGCAACCTGGTGCTCGGGACGGCGAACAACCAGGGCACGACGCCCCCGACTCGGGCGGGATTCTTCGGGCAGCCTGTGCAATCGATCGGCATCTCCGAGGTCGTGGATGTGTGGGCCAAGCGCAGCGCCCGGGTTCGCGCCGCGGACCAGGGCGTCGCCGTACGGCGGCTTCAGACGGAGGACGCCCTCCGCGAGATCGTCTACGCCGTTCGTGCGGCATTCGCCGCGGTGGTGCGCGCGCAGTCGGAGCGGGACCTGGCCCATGAGGTCTCCGATCGCTACCTGGAGACCATCCGTCTGTCCAAGTCCCGCTTCAAGGCGGGCGACATCTCCGAGGCGGAGCTGCGCAAGGTCGAGCTGGAAGGATTGAAGTACCAGAATGACGTCATCCAAGCAGATTCGGAGCTGGACCTTCAGCGCGGCGAGCTGGCGGCGCTGCTGGGCATGGCGTCGGGGCGCGAGCTGCCGGGCAGACTGGAGGAGCCGGACCTGAGGCCGGCCTTCGATCTCGAGCGAATGACCGCCGAGGCGCTCGAGCGGCGCCCGGATCTTCGCGCGGCCTCGGCCGCCCACCGACTGGCCGACGCTCAATTGGGTTCGGCGGAGCGTGAGGTGTATCCGGACCTGTCGTTCGGCGTCAACTACACGCACAGCGGGTTCACGGTCTCCGGCGACAACCCCAACACGTTGGCGCTGAGTCTCGCGTTGCCTCTGCCGCTCTTTGATCGCAACCAGGCGAACATCGGTCGGGCGCGCCTCGAGCTGCGACGGGCGGACAACGACGCCGAGCGGCTTCGCGTGCAGATTCGCCGTGACGTGGCGGCGGCAGTGCGGCGGACGGGGCGCTCTCGGATTCTGCTCGAGGTGTTCGAGGGACCGCAGCCGGAGGCAGGCGCCGCTCCTCCCGGCCCCGCCCAGCCGGCGCCGACCGGCACTCACGACACCGGTGCCATGCTCTCACGCGCCGAGACAGCTTTGAAGGTGGCCGAGAAGTCCTACCGGGCGGGCGCGATCTCCCTGCTCGAATTCCTGGAGTCTCAGCGAACGTACCTGGACACGCGCGCGCAATATCTTCACGCTCTGCACGATTTCCGCCAGGCCGTCATCGAAGTCAAACACGCCGTGGGAGAATGATCGCAATGCGTAAGGTCCTCGCCATAGTCGTCGTTTCCTGGGCCGGAGCGTGCACGAAGGACGCAACCCCCGAGAAGGCCTTGGGACAGGAGGCCGCGGCGGATTTCGTTCGTTATCCGCCCGGAAAGGCCCCGCTCGGCTTCATAAAGATTGAGGCCGCGCACCAGGCCGCCGGCACCACGGCGGTATCCCTGCCAGGGCGCGTGACCTTCGACGAAGATCGCACCCAGCGGGTGGCGTCGCCGATCGATGGTCGCGCTGTACGCATCGCCGTCAAGCTTGGCGACAACGTGAAGGCGGGTCAACCGCTCATCCAGCTTTGGTCTCCGAGCGTCGGGCAGCTGCAGGCTGACGCGCAGAAGGCGCTGTCCGATCTGTCGCTGTCGGAGAAGTCGCTCGACCGCGTCCACAAGCTGCAGGCGGACGGCGCGATCGCCGAGAAGGAGGTGGCGCAGGCCGAATCAGACCACCGCAAGGCCAAGTCGGACCTGGGACGAACCTCGGCCCAGCTCAAGGCGCTCGGAGTGTCGCCGACGGATCCAGCGGTCAACGTCGCGCTGCGCGCGCAGATTCCGGGCACGGTCGTCGACCGTAACGTGCTCGTCGGGCAAGAGCTCCGCGCGGATCAGGCGACTCCCCTGTTGACGATCAGCAGCCTCGACACCGTCTGGGTGCTGGCGGATGTCTACGAACAAGACCTCGGCCTGGTCCACGAAGGCGACAAGGTGACGGTCACCGTCCCCGCTTATCCTGGTGACACCTTCAGCGGAAACGTGAAGCATATCGGCGATGTGGTCGATCCAAGCTCGCGGACGGTCAAGATTCGCTGCGTGATCGCCAATCCTCAACATCGATTGAAGCCCGAGATGTTTGCCAAGGTCGTGGTGGAGAACCTGAGCGACGCGAAGTCCATTCGAATTCCGTCCAGGGCGGTCCTGAACGAAGGCGACTCGTCCCTGGTGGTGGTCGCGACCGAGGGCGAGACGTTTCGGCTCCGACACGTGGACGTGGGGCCCGAGTCCGATGGTTTCGTGCGGGTCCTGAAGGGAGTCATCCCTGGAGAGATGATCGTGACGGACGGCGCGATCTTCATGAAGCGAGAGATCGAGAGCCAGTGAGCGAGTTTGCCGTTGAGCGGGCGGCCATGTCGGTCGCTCGAGAGGCCTCGGCAGCCTGAGGCCTGAGGCCTGAGGCCTGAGGCCTGCTCTACTCGCCCGTCAGATGTTCGAGCCTGGCGCCGGGCCACCTGGGGCGACCACCCGCAGCTTCGCGATTAGCTGCAGATCTCGGTGGGCGCGGCGGCCCCCCGGCTCGCATTTGTCGAAGGCGGTCTCGTCTCCGCGCAGGATGGCGCGCGCGTAGCCCCGGCACGTGTCGTAGCCGCACGCGCCGCAGTCGGTCTGGGCGAGCGCCTGCGCGAACAGGAGGTCCTCCAGCTTTCGCGGATCGACGCCCGCCGCCTGCACCATGGGCGCGAGCTCCGCGGTTCGCCCGGCGACGATCCCCGGATCGTTCACCGCCTCGTCCGACTCGCCGTAGAGGCGCGCCTCGGCCCAGCGCGCCGCGAGCGCGTTGTACTCCTGGGCGCGCCGGCGGACCTCGCGCGCGATCCCGCCGCGGGCGGGCGTCGGCTCGATCACCCCCTTCTTCGGCTTGAACGGGATCACCGCGTCTCCCGGGCGGATGAATCGGAACGTCAGCGTCGAGAAATCGGCGGTCGCCGCCTCGAACTCGCGCGTCATGCGAATGCACTTCGTCACCTCGGCGTCCCCCGGAGCCTGGTTCGGCACCGGGCACGACTCGACGCAGATGTTGCAGTACATGCACTTGCCCATGTCGATGTCGAAGCGGGTCATGGCGCGCACGTCCCCGACCTTTTCGAGATCGATGACGATGCAGCCGATGGGGCAGTCCCTCTCGCACGCCTTGCAGGCCGTGCACGTGGCCAGGTCGACCTCCAGGAAGCCGCGGTATCGCTCGGGCAGTGTCTCGGCGATCGGGCGGTCGATGCGGTCGGGATATTGAATCGTGGTCGGCGGGCGGAACAGGTAAGACAGCGTCACCGCCAGCCCGTCCATCACCGAGCGCGTCGACCTGACGATGCGCGCGAGCGGATGCCCCGGCTTCATCGTTTTTCCAGCCGTCGTTCGAAGAGCGGCAGCGTGAACTGATGCGCCCCCACGTGCAACAGTCGCGTGCGCCGGAAGGTGCTGACGACCAACCTCACGAAGCCGAGCCCGAGGCCGAGGCCCGCGACGACGAACATCACCCAGCGCATGAGGGTGTCGAGGCCGGGCCGCGCCGCGGTCAACCAGGTCCACCCCGCCGCCGCCACGAACGCTCCGAACGCCGCCGGCAGCAGCCACTTCCAGCACAGCGCCATCATCTGGTCGACGCGGAACCGGGGCAGCGACCAGCGAATCCAGATGATGACGAAGGTCAACGTCAGCACCTTGGCCAGCATCACCGCCAGCGAGAGCCCTTGCCACACCGGCGACGTCGCCACGACGTCCGCCGCCACGAAGGGCACGTTCCAGCCACCCAGGAACACGGTCGTGACGATGGCCGCGATGACGTAGATGTTCGTCCACTCGGCCAGGGAGAAGATGGACCAGCGAAACCCCGAGTACTCCGTGTTGTACCCCGCCACCAGCTCCGACTCGGCCTCGGGGAGGTCAAAGGGCGTGCGGTTGCCCTCGGCCAGCGCGGAGATGAAGTAGATGAAGAAGGCCACGAACGTGAACGGCGACCTGAACAGGAACCAGTCCCAGGGCAGGCCCCCCTGCGCGCGGACGATCGCCTGGGGCGACAACGTCCCCGCAATCACCACCACCGACAGCAACGAGATCGATGCCGGCAGCTCGTAGCTGATGATCTGCGCCGCGGAGCGCATCCCCCCCAGCAGCGACCACTTCGAATTCGAGGCCCAGCCGCCCATGATGATGCCGATGACGGTGAACGTCGTCACCGACGTCAGGTATAGGAGCCCGACGTTCAGGTCGGCGACGATGGCGAGCTCCGACAGCGGCAAGGCCACGAACGTGGCGAAGATCCCCATCCACACGAGGTAGGGCGCGAGCCGAAATAGCGTCGCGTCGGCGTCCGTGGGGATGAGGTCCTCCTTCCGGATCAGCTTCAGCGCGTCGGCCAACCACTGCAGCCAGCCTGACGGTCCGACGCGATTCGGTCCGAATCGGGACTGCATCCGCCCGGCGATCTTCCGCTCCCACACCACGAGCAGACCGGTCGCCGGCGCGACCAGCAACAGCAGCAACAGCGCGACCCCCACCGTCACCGCGCCCCGTACCACCGCAGGTGAGATGCGCCGGCCCCCGAGCGCGATACGGTGGCGCGACGCGATTCCCGCGGCGAGCCCTCGCAACGAGCCCGGAAAGAAGGTCAACTCGTAGTCGTCGCCGGGGCCGCTGCGCCAAACGCGGTGGCCGCCGGTCGCGACCCACACGTCGCCGGCGCCGGTGTCGACCAGCGACACCTCGACCGTGACGTGCCGCCAGTGCGCATCGTCCCCGACCCGCGCTTCGACCCCGGCGTCCATCTGGGCGACCACCCGCCCGTCTCCGAGCCCGCGGCCCCGCAAGGCCAGCGGCGGCGGCGCGGCCATGGCGGGCGCGCCCGCCCGCGGAGCCACACCGTTCGTCACGGTCCGAGGACGAAGCAGGATGACGACCGGTCCGCGCGGCGCCCCCGTCTCGAGCTCGACCGTCAGGTCGTCGCCCCGCTCCAGCTTCGTTGGGCGCAGATCCCGGACGCGGGCCTCGCCCACCTCGTCCGCCGCGGCCGGGAGAGGCAACCCCAGCAGCGCCAGAACGAGGCCCAATCCGCCGAACCAGCGACACCCGCGCCCGGTCATCGCGCGGCCGGTCATCGATCAATCTCCGGCGCGACGATGTCCAGGCTGGCGATGAGCGCCACCAGGTCGGCGAGCATCAGCCCGCGCGACTTCTCGCGGACGAGGCCCATGGCGTTGAACGATCCCGTTCGAAACCGCGCCCGGTGCGCGTTCGGCGCGCCGTCACCCACCACGTAGCAGGCCATGTCACCGCGCGCGGTCTCGACCCGCGCCAGGGCGTCGCCTCTTGGCCGGAACCGCTTGGGCGGGATCAAGAACTCGCCGCGCGGGGTGGCCTGAATCTGGTCCAGCGCCTCGCGCAGGATCCTGACCGACCACCGCCACTCCTCGACCCGCAGCCAGAACCGATCCCAGGCGTCGCCGCGCTTGCCCATGCGCCCGCTGCCGACGGGCGTCTTCCAGCCAATCTTGGGCAAGATGTCGCCGTAGGTGGCGTAGGGCAGATCCGCGCGCACGTCGAACGCCACCCCGGCGGCGCGCAGGTTCGGGCCTACCAGCCCATGGGCGATCGCCTCGTCGCCCTCGATCACGGCCAACCCGGCCAGCCGGTTCACGAAGATCTCGTTCATGGTGATGAGCCGATCGAACTCGTCGATGACCGGCTCGAAGTGGTCGAGGAAGCGCAGCACCTTGTCGCGCCACGCGTCGGTCATGTCCCAGCCCACGCCGCCGATGCGGTGATAGTTGTAAGTCAGGCGCGCGCCGCACAGCTCCTCGAGCAGATCGTTGACGTACTCCCGCTCGCGCAGCGCGTAGGGAAACGGCGTGACCGCGCCCAGGTCCATGGCCATGGCGCCGAGAGCGATGCAGTGCGACGAGATGCGGTTGAGCTCGTCGCTGATGACGCGCAAGTGATGCGCCCGCGGCGGCACGGGCAGCTGGCCCAGCTTCTCGACCGCGCATGCCCACACGTGGTTCGCCGTCATCGCGCAGACGTAGTCGACGCGATCGGTGTAAGGCATGAACCCTTCGTAGGTGCACTTCTCTGCGATGTGCTCGATCGCGCGGTGCAGATAGCCCACGTCCGGCTCGGCGCTGGAGATCACCTCGCCGTCGGTGTGCACGATGAAGCGAATCACCCCGTGCGTCGACGGGTGCTGCGGCCCCATGTTCAGCACCATCTCGTCGTCACCCCGAACCAGCACGAGCTCGCTCATGTCGGCGCCTTGGGCTCGCCCGCTCCCGCGGCCCCACCCGGGGCGGGCGGGGGCGGGGCTGCGTGGGTGGGCTTCGCCACGTGCGCGCGATCGTACGTCTGCAGGAGCTCCAGCGGCGACGGGCGCGACGTCGGCATCCCGCGGTAAGACTTCGGCTCCTGGAAATCCTTGCGCATCGGGTGGCCGATCCAGTCGTCGGGCATCAGCAGCCGCCGCAGATCCGGGTGGCCCTCGAACACCACGCCCAGCAAGTCGTATTGTTCGCGCTCGAGCCAGTTCGCCGTCGGCCACACCGCGGCGACCGAGGGGACGCGGGGCGCGCCGCGCGGCAGGGCGGCGCGCACGCAGATGGCGTGCCGGTGGAAGTACGAAAACAGGTGATAGACGACCTCGAGCTCGGCGCGCTTTGGCCAGTCGACTGCCGTCAGGTTCTGCAGAAAGTCGAACCTCAGCGTCGGTTCGTCGCGCAGCAGCAGCAGCGCCCGGGCGACGTCGGCCGGCCGCACGTGGAATCCAGCCTCCCGCACGGCGCCTGCCCCGCCCTCGTCCTCGAACCCGAAGACCGCTTCGGCCCCCGCGCGCGCCACCACGTGATCGAAGATCTCTTTCGGCGTCATCGTCCGTCGACTCACGGGCGGCCTCAGGGCTTGAGCTGGCGCAGCCACTCGAGATCGCCGCGCCGCCATACGTACGCGAGCGCGAAGCCGAGGACCGCCATGAACAGCCCAATCTCGGCGAAGGCCACGCCGCCGTCGCCCCGGCTGACCCAGCGCTTGAACACCACGGCAACCGGGTAGGTGAACGCGACCTCGACGTCGAAGATCAGGAACACGAGGGCCACCACGTAGAAGCGCGGATTGAAGTTGAACCACCCGGATCCGAGCGGACGTTCGCCGCACTCGTAACCGAGGCCCTTGTCGACAGTCGGCACCGCGGGACGCAGCAGGCGCCCGAGCGTCAGCGTCACGAGCAAGAAACCGGCGGCCAGGCCGACGAACAGCAGCAGATTGACGAACTCGATGGGCATTGCAGCGCCGCGCATCCTACCAGACTGCAGGACCCGCACGTGCGGCACACCCGCGCGCCGTGGTGACCGGCATCAGTGCCAACAACTTTCGGCCGCGGTGCACTAGCGGCGATGTCGACTGAACAGCGCTACGTCCTCGCTCGCGGCCTCTTCTCGCGCGTCCACCCGCCGTCGAACAGCGGCTGCGTACCGCCCCTCGTGCTGCTCGACCGCCTGGCGCGCGCGACACTTCTCCGCGTACGCGGACCGCGCCTGCCGCTCGTCCGCCCGCGCGGAGCCGAGCGGCCCGGATCGAAATCGGGACCGGTTCGCCTCGGCGCGCGCCAGCTCGTCGCGCCGACGCGCCACGAAGCGCGATTGTGACAAGGTCGCCGCGGTCGAAGCGGCGCCCCTGACGCCGCCGGCTTGGACCGCGAGGGCCTCCCGCAACCGCGCGCGCGCCACCGCCACCGCCTCGTCGCGCGCGTCCAGCGCCGCCTCCGCCAGCTTCACGGCGACCTGCGCCGCGCGCCAGCTCGCCTCCGCCGCCGCCTCCTCGCGGCGCCGCAGCTCGAGCAACGTCTTCAGCGGATAACCTTCCATGGGCGATTTCGAAAATAGTCGGCGCCCGGCAATTGTCCAACGCGGGCGCCCGCGATGCGGCCCCGTTCGCATGTGCGAGTCCCACGCACGTCAGCGGCAAAATCGACCTTCGACCACGCCGCCGAATCGGCCTTCGCGATTGAATCCCACGCGAACCGCAGGCATTCTTTGCCGCTCCCCCGATGATCCGACGACGACCGCGACCGGTCGACTCCTTCGCCATCACAATGATCATTCTGCTGCCGGCATGAGATCCGCCGCCTCTCGCGAATCGGCCGCTCGCCGCTATCGCATCGAAAAGTACCTGACCGAGGGCGGGATGGGTGCGATCTACCTGGGCAAGAAGATGGGCTCGGGCGGCTTCCAGAAGGAGGTCGTGCTGAAGCAGCTCCTGCCCGAGTACACCTCGCGCCCCGAGTTCCGCGATCTGTTCTTCCGCGAGGCGAAGATCTCGGCCACGCTGGACCACGCGAACATCGTCCACACCTTCGACCTCGTCGAGTCCGACCAGTCGTTGTTCATCGTGATGGAGTACGTGCGGGGCGCCGATCTCCGGACCATCCTGCGGCGCGCGCGACAGCGTCAGCGCGAGCTGTCCCCGGCCGCCGCCATCCACATCGCCCTCGAGATCCTCGCCGGCCTCACCTACGCGCATACCCGGCGCGACCAGCACGGCAACTCGCTCAATATCATTCACCGCGACGTGTCCCCCTCCAACATCATCTGCTCGGTGCAGGGCGAGGCGAAGCTCTCCGATTTCGGCATCGCCAAGGCCTCGACGCACTCGTCGGTGTTTTATCGGGTCCGCGGCAAGGTCGGCTACATGTCCCCCGAACAGGCGCGCAGCCAGCCCATCGATCATCGCTGCGATCTGTTCTCCCTGGCCGTTTGCCTCTACGAATCGCTGAGCGGCGAACGTCTGTTCGTGGGCGACTTGAACACCCCAGCCGACGAGATCTACGGCCACGCCATCGCCCCCGTCTCCGAGAAGCGCCCGGGCCTGCCTCGCGCCCTCGACGAGGTCCTGGCGCGCGCGCTCGCCCCGAACATCGCTGATCGACAGCAGAGCGGGCCCGAACTATCGGACGCGTTGCGGACCGTCGCCCACAAGACGGGACTCGCATTCTCCGCGCCCGAGCTGGCGGCGCACCTGCGCGACATCCTCGGCGGCGACACGGCGCGCTGGCTGCGCGACGATTCCGGCACGCCGATGGGTGAGCCGCCAAAGGTTCCTGCCGCGGGCATCGGGCTGGTCGGAAAAGAGGCGGCCTCCATCGGAATCGTCGCCGACGTTCCCGAGGACGAGCAGGCCCCAGTCGTGCTAAGCCCTTCCTCCGTGAGCGGGAGCAAGGACTTCGACCTCGATTCCATGCTGGACGACGAAGCCACGCGTCCGGGCGGCCGCGGTCCGGCACCGCTGTCGCCGAGCGCCGACGCCATCACGCCGGATTCGAACAGCCCGCGTCGCAGCACCCCCCCGCCGGTCTGGACCCGCAGCTCGGGTCCCATTCCGATCGTGACGCCGCCCCCCGCGCGTGGCCTGGTGCCGCCGCCCGCGATGGCGGCCCCGCAACCGAGAAACGTTCCGGCGACCGTCGCGCTGCCTCCGGCGCGCACGGCCCCACCGCCGCCCGCGCCCGCTTCTCGCGCACCCCAGCCGCCGCGCTCACCACCGCCGCCAGTCCCATTGCTTGGCCGGTCATTGCCGCGCCCCACACAGCGCGGGATGCCGGTCCCGCCACCGTTGCCGGTGGCCCCGAAGGCGGTTCCGCCGCCTCCCCCGGCGCGCCGGCAGTTCGCGCAAGAATTCGAGGACGCGACGCCGCCACCTCCCCTCACTCCACCTCCGTTCACGCCACCGCCCCCCGCCAGCTTCGACATTGACGAATCGCCGCCGGCCGCGCGTTCGCGGCCGTCCGCGTCCACGCTGCTCGGTCTCGGCTCTGGGCCACACCCGCTCGCTCAGGGAGCCCCAGGTTACACGTCTTCGGCAGCGCCATCCGCCGTGCCGTCACGGTTGAGCCAACCGCAGACGCTCGACTTCAGTGGCTCGGCCACGCTGCCCGAGAAGCCCTCGGGCCCGCCCCGCTGGCTGACCGTGACGTGCGTCGCCGCATCGCTCGTCGGTGGCGCGCTTCTTGGTCACCGCGTCACCAGGAGCGACGTCGCGAACGTGACGACGTCTCGGAGCGACGTCGGGCCTGGTCGGCGAACGACCCGACCGGCACCGGATCCGGAAACCGACGTCGGCGCGGGAGCTGACAAGACCAAGCCCTCCACCCCTCCACCCGTGAGGGAGCCCTTGCACCTGCTGCCCGTCGAGACCGGCTCGGCCGTCGACCCCGCGGCGGGGGCGGAGGACGCGCCGTCTGGCGCTGCGTCCCACGTCGAGCCCGCTCCAGGTGCGCGCGTCCGCCCCCACCCAACCAAGCAGTTGGCGAAACGCCGCCGCGCCGCGCCCCACCACCGAAAGCCCGCGCGGCACTGAGGACCCCGGGTCCAAGGACTGCGGCTTCGCCTCCGCAAGGGTCCTCGAAAGGTCCGCCCGAGAACCGCCCGCCCTGGGCCGGGCAAGGTCCATGCTAGATTTGATGTGTTCATGGGAACACGAATCGGGCTATGGGCCCGAGCCACGCAGCTGGGACGTTCCCTGGGCGACGGCGTCGTCGACTCGGGTCAGGCTGCGCTCTACCTGCGCCAGCTCGTGAGAGGGAATCGAGCGGCCCCGTCGATTGCCGACCGCGTCGATGCAGATGAGGGACCCTCGCCGGCGTCACCTCCGGCACCCCCGGTGCTGCTGATCCACGGATACCTTGCCACACGGGGATCCGTGCACCTCCTCGAGCGGCGGCTCACCGAGATGAGCTACGTCGTGATGACGTATCCGCTCGGTCCGGTGCACCTCGGCGACATCCGGGACTCGTCGACGTTCATTGCCCAGAAGGTTCGCTCCCTGATCGCCCAGACCGGCGTCGAGAAGGTCGACATCGTCGCTCATTCCATGGGGGGCCTGGTCGCGCTCGACTACGTGAAGCGCGGCGGCGGGTGGCGGCATGTCCGCCGTCTCGTGCTGCTCGGCACCCCTGCGCGCGGCACGTGGTCGGCGCTTTTGGGTTTGGTGGCGGCGCCGCTCGGCCGCGGGGGACGCCAGTTGCTGCCCGGAAGCGCGTTCCTGCGCGAGCTCGAACGGGCGCCCATGCCGCCCGGGCCCGAGGTCGTCTCGGTCGCCGGCGGTCGGGACTGGCTGGCCCCGCCGCGCACCACGCGGGTCAGGGGAGCGCGGCGGGTCGACGTGGCGACCGGGCACTCCGGCCTCCTCGTCGACGAGGCCGTGGCCGTGACCGTGGCCGAGATCCTCGCGGCGCCCGATTCCGGGCCGCGACGCCCGGCAAGCGGTGAGACGGACTGAGACGGACTCGGCACCGCGCGGGCCCAGGCGAGATTGTTTGACGAACATGGGGACGCAAATTAAAATCGCGAGGTTTTGAGCACCTTTAGACCACGAGACGTGATGGGCGGTAGCCCTGCCGGAGAAGCCGCGCAGTGGGCGCTGCGCTTCATCTCGGGAAAGTATCAAGGGGGCGAGTTCCCGCTGCGACCGAATCGCGAGATCGTCATCGGTCGCTCGTCGGAGCTGGACATGGTGCTGGTCGAGGACATGGTGTCTCGCAAGCACGCGAAGATCGTCACCGACGAGAACGTCGTGACCATCGAGGACCTGGGCTCGACCAACGGCACGTTCGTCAACGGCGAGAAGGTGCGCGTCTCGGAGATCAAGGACGGCGATCGCATCTTGATCGGAACTTCGATCATCAAGCTCGTGACGATGTCGGGAGAGCCGAACAGTATCACCGAGACCGAGGCCCGCTCGCGTCTGGTCGTGGCGGGCAACAAACGGCCGCCCACGAAGTCGATGTCGGGGAGCATCGAGGAGATTCCCCTCCCCGACTTGCTGCAGTTGCTCTCCACCAGTCGGAAGTCGGGCGTGGTGGTGATCCGGTCGGACCTCGGCGTGGGGAAGATCTATCTGCGCAAGGGCCAGATCTACTTCGCCAGCATCGACGACAGCTTCAACACTGGTCCCCGCAAGGCGATGTACCGGCTGCTCGCCTGGACCCAGGGCTTCTTCGATCTCGATCCGCCCGATGAACGAGACGTCCTCGAGGAGCTCTCGGACTCCACCGAGGGTTTGCTGATGGAGGGAATGCGGCAACTCGATGAGTACCGTCTGCACGCGGAGAAGCTCCCGCCGCTGTCCGCGACGCTGGCGATTCCGCATCCGCTCGAGGCCAAGCTGCGGGAGCTCGGCCCGGAAGAGCTCGACGTCTTCCAGATCGCGCTCGGTGCGGAGACCGTTCGCGCGCTGTTCGACGAGTGCGCCCTCACCGATCTAGTGATCGCCCAGAAATTGAAGCTCCTGATCGACAAGGGTTACATCGTCGCGACCGAATAGCCGCGACCGTGCGTTCGCAGGCGATGCGCAGCTCTCGACCCCCGGGACGCCCGAGGCCCGATGCGTCCGAGGTCGATCGACCGACCGGCCAGTGAGTCAGCCCGGGGCCGGCGCCTCAGACGGTGATGGTGGCCCCCTCGATCGCGGCGCAGAGCTCCACCGTGGCGCGGGCCTCGTCGAGCGCGCGTCGGCCGCGCTCCACGAGCCGATCGACCTCGGCGTCCGTGTAGTCCTGGTCGTAGTGAAACAGCGCCAGCTTTCGCACGCCTGCCGTGACGGCCGCGCCCACCGCTTCGGTCACCGAGGCCAGCCCCCGGTGTGGGTAGCGCGCCCGATCCTCAGGCGTGTACGTGCTGTCGTGAATCAGCAGGTCGGCGCCGTGGTAGAGCGCCAGGGCCTCGGGGCTTGGTCCCGCGGGCCCGTACCCGGCGTCGCCCGCATAGACCACCGATCGGCCCGCCTCCTCGATGCGAAACGCCATCGCGGCCGCGCGTCCGTGCGGGTTGATCGCCGCGGTCACCCGACATCCGAGGATTTCGCGCGCGGCCCCCGCGGGCATCGCGGCGATGTCGATGTGGGCGCCCATGTTCTTGAGCGTCTGGACCGGAAAATACTGGGGCGCCATCTGCCCCTCGAGAATTCCCTCGAGCAACGCCGAGCTCTCCGCAGGGCCGTAGATGTGGAAGGTGTTTCCGGCGACGTAGAGCGGCCCGAAGAACGGAAATCCCTGGATATGATCCCAGTGAGTATGCGACAGCAGGATGGCCGCCTCACCGGCGCCCGCCGCGAACCGGCCCGAGGCGTCGTCGGCCAGCAGGGCCACGCCCAGGTTACGCGCACCCGTGCCGCAGTCGAGCACCAGCAGATCCCCTTGCGAGGTCCTGATCGACACACACGACGTGTTGCCGCCGTAGCGCACGGTGCCGGGGCCGGGGGCCGGGACGGAGCCGCGCACACCCCAAAACGTCACCTCCATCAGCTGGCGCTCCGCTGCGCGCCAAGCTCGATGTCCATGCCTTCGTAGGCGGCATCGAGCGCGAGCGTGAGCCTTGTCGCGCGCGCCTCCGCGCGCGTGCTCTCGAGGATGGCGTCGACCTCGGTGTCGGTCCGCTCGGGGGCGTGATGGAACAACGCCAGCCGGCGCGCGCCCGCCTCGCGGCACACGTCGAGCGCGTCGCGCGGGCGCGAGTGGCCGTAGTGGGGGAATCGCTCGTAGTCGTCGGCGGTGAACATCGTGTCGTAGATGACGAGATCGGCGCCTTCGCAAAGGCGGACGATTCCATCTCGCATCTCGCGCAACTTGGCCTTGTCGGCCTCGGGCAACGGGCGGATCGCCATCGGCGGGCGCGCGATGAACTGGTTCTCGAACAGGATGCCCGAGAAGGGCGCCGTATCGGACACGTAGGCCACCGCGGCGCCGTCGACGGACAGCCGGTAGGCGGTTGCGACATAAGGGTGGTTGAGGCGCGCGCAAGCGACGTCCACCTCGCCAATCTCGAACCGGGCCGTGTCAGACAGCTCGCGGAATGAGATGTCGGCCTTCGTCTCTTCGATCGAGATGGGGAAGTAGGGATCGCCCGTCTGCGACGCGAACACGGCGCGCAGGTGCAGGTCGTCGCGTCGGCGCGCGTAGACGTAGAGATGGTTCCCCGCCTGGTAAAGCGGCGCGAAGAACGGCAGCCCTTGAATGTGATCCCAATGCGTGTGCGAGATGAGCAGGTGGGCGACGCCTTTTCCGCTCTCGAACTCCTCGCGCATCAGCTCCTTGCCCAACCGGCGCACGCCCGTCCCGGCATCGATGATGATGCGCGTTCCCGACGCGGACGTGACCTCGACGCACGAGGTGTTTCCACCGTAGCGCTCCGTCTTCGCGCCAGGCACGGGCAGCGACCCCCGGACACCCCAGAATTTCACCCTCATGGGTCGGAGACGGACCCGGGAGCCCGTGGGTGGAGTCGGACCGAGCCGAAACGGGCGCGGCGGGGACGGATGCGAACGGGACGGGCCGCGGACCTCCTCGCGGGCGCCTCGGCGTCCACCCTTGCGCATCCCCTTTTTGCCCGCGTCCCACGGCCTGGACCATTCGGCCGGCGCGCGCTGCTTCGGCGCGGAGACATCGGTCCAGCATATCACAGCCGGCGTTCGTCGCTGAGCGCGACCGTTCAAGCTGTGCGCGATGCCCGGACGCGCGCCAACCGGATTCCCCGCTCGGGCGGCTGGTTTCGAAACCAAGAAATAGCCGGGGGGCTCGTACCTCTCCGGGGGGGGAGCGGGTACGAGACCCCCGGCAAACCTGTGTTCGCCGCCCGTAACCTATTTGAAGCGAAAGCGAACCGAAAAACCCGCGTGCCCGTTCGACCCGTCGAGAGACTCGAGAGCGCCGCCGAGCTGTCCTACCAGAAGCTTCGCCAGGGTCACCCGCCAGCCCGGAGACCGGGGATGCTGCGCGCTGGTTTCAACGAAAATGGTCAGTGCGCCGCGCACAGGCGCCACCCAGACGCGAATTTCCGACTGCCCGGGAGGCCCGAATGGATCACTCGCCCGCGGCGACAAGCGCCCCAGCTCGGTAATCAGAGCGGCGAGCGCACACTCGAGCGCGGCGCCCCGATTTCGGACACCCGCCGGCTTGGGCTCGAACCGAACCTTGGTGCGCGAGGGAAGGCCAGCCGTTGCGAGCGTTTCCGTGCGCCGGAAGACCTCGCCCACGTCGCAGATCACGCTGGCCCCACCGCTGATTGAGGTGTCCATCCAGACCAGCAGCGTCTGCAAGAACTCCGCGCTCGCCTCCATGTCGTCCAGGCGATCGGCGAACTGGACCGCCACTGCCCCCGGAAGCGTGGCGGACAGCTCGCTGGTCCCGGCCATGAAGATGGTCAGATGGTTTCGAAACTCATTCAGCATTCCAGCCCAGCAACCCCCGAGCGATCCGGCGTCATAAGCGCCATCCACGAGGGAATTCGCCGGTTGCGAAACCGCGGCCAGGATCGGTCCAGACAACTCGTCAGCCACTGTCGAGGTCTCACCAACAAGAACCGTGCCGTCCAGGACGCTGACCGGCACGGCGCTCGGGCGGCTCGCAGCCCCGTCCCGGATACGGTAAAAGCCAACCCTCTTGAGCCACGACCACCTTCGCACTCGCCCCGACCGCGTACACACGACTTCAACCGTCTGCGCGCTTGGCACCTTGGTGCTCTTGGTCGCGCTGGGCGGGTGCGGCCACAAGATCGGCGACGCCTGCAGCAGCAGCGCCGACTGCGACCCGAGCGGCGGAACCCGAACCTGCGATCTGTCCCAGCCGGGCGGCTATTGCATCATCGATGGCTGCGACGCCCGGTCATGCCCCTCCGACTCCGTCTGCGCGCGCTTCTTCCCCGCGCAACCGCTGCTGCCGGTGAAGAGCTGCGATGCGAACAACCCCTGCGCCGCGGACGAGATCTGCCTGAGGGATGACAACACGATGACCTCGAGCTGTGTTCGGATGTCCCTGGAACGGAGGGCCTGCGTGGAAAGCTGTGGCAGCGATGGCGACTGTCGTGGCGGCTACGTCTGTCGTGCCCTCGGCCAATGCGGCACCGCGGCCCTCACGCTGGATTCCAACGCCAGGCCGAAGTATTGCGCGTCCGCCGCGACCTACCCGCCCACGCCCGACGCCGGCCTCTGCCCGCTCTGACCCCTCGGCGACCCCGTCCGCTCAACGCGGCAGCCGAGCCGGCGCCGGCTCGACCTCCGTCGTCGGCACGATCAGGACCAGCACGAGGCTCGGCCAGCTGGCGATGAAGGCGATCGTGAAGAACATCGGATGGCCGACCGCCTCGTTGAGCGGCCCGGACGCATATCCCGAAAGGGTGCTGCCCAAGGAAACAATCGCAGTTGCGAACGCGTAGTGGGACGCCGAGAAGGCCGCGCGACAGCGCCGCATCAAAAAGACCACGTGGGCGGCGGCCCCGACCCCCGCCGCCAGCTGTTCGAAGAGGACGACCGGAATCACCCAGCCAAATCGGGGCTTGAAGACAGCCAAGACGATGTACAGCGGAATGGCCAGATTTTGAAACAGCGTCATCGGCGCGAGGCAGCGCTCGATCCCGCGGCGGGCGATCACGGCACCGCCCCACATCGCCCCGAGAATGGTCGCGCCCGTCCCGAGCCCGTTCAGGATGCCCCTGTGACTGGTGTCAACGCCGATATCGCGAAGCAACGGCTTCGACATCGCGAACATCATGATGTCGCCCAGCTTGTAGAAGAACATGAACGCCAGGACCACGGGAGCGCGGGGCTGCGCCAAGAACGACCGGTAGGCGGCCCAAAACTTGGCCGCCTTTGCGCCCGGCTGGTCCGCCGCGGGAGCGTCGGGCCTGGCAGCCGCCGGCCCGGCGGCCGCCGCCCCCGGCATGACGAACATGTTGATGGTCGCCACCAAGATCATGAGGACCCCGGCCGCACCGAAGCCGAGCGTCCAGCTCGTCTGTCCCGCGAGAAACACCAGGCCTGAAGAGCCAACGATCATCGCCCCCCGAAACGCCGCGATGCGGACGCCGGAGTACATCGCCTGCCCCGCCTTGTCGAGCGCCTGCAGGTAGAACCCGTCGCACGCGATGTCATGAGTGGCGTGAACGACCGCCAGGACCCCGAGCGATGCCCAGAAGACGGTCATGGTGCGGGTCGCCGACACTGCCGCGACCGCGAACATTCCCAGCCCGAGGATGAATTGCAGCAGCACGACCCAGGTGCGACGCCTCCCGAACAAGTCGACGAGGGGACTCCAGACGAATTTGAAGGTGACCGCCAGGTGCAACAGCGATGTCGACCCGATCTGCGTCTTCGAAGCCCCGATGGCGGTGAGGAACTCGGTCGCTATCTGATGGAGGAAGCTCCACGGAAGCCCTTCCCCGAAGTAAGTTGACGCAGTCCAGAGCAGGGTGCGCTTTGACCGCGTGGGAGCCAGTTCTTCGGGGTCGGTTGACATGCGCTCAGCTCGACGATGGTCCGGCCTCGGGGACCTGGGCGCCACAAAAATCGTGCCCTGGCGAAACCCGCCGGGATCCCGGCCGACAAGGATCGTGTGTCGGACTCGCGACGTTTCTCAGCGCTCGTGGTCGAGGTTGCGCTGCTGCTCTCGACGGGGCGCGCACAGGCAGGGGGAAAAGCGGTCGACGGGGTGGTCAACCTCAACACCGCGCCGACCGAGCTCTTGTCGGTGCTGCCCGGCGTGGGGCCCGCGAAGGCGCTCGGCATCGTCGCTTACCGGACCCGCCATCCGTTTCGCACCGTTGACGAGCTCGTCCGCGTGAAAGGAATCGGCCGGCGCATGGTGCGGGCCATGCGCGAGCACCTCGCGGTCGCTGGGCCCTCGACGGCAAGGGGCGTCCCGGCGGGCGTTCACCCGATCGCGGCGCCCCCACCGCCAGCGCACGCGCCGCCCCCGATCTGCCGTCCGGGGCCCGCGCCGCCCTTGCCGGCCGCCGTCGCGCGCGCCACCCGCGCGGCACAGAACCGCGCGATCCGGGTCGACGGTAACCACTGCGCCCCACCCCCTTGAGTTTCCTCGGCCACGTCGAGCTGGCGGGGCGTCAGAGGCCCGAGGTCAGAGGTCAGAGGCCCCTCATTCAACCGGCGCTGGTCCCATCGGTGCCGAGGGCGCCGCGACCTCGTCGGCGTCCACGAGCGCGGTCAGGACATCGACGACGTCGGTCACCGCGACCAGCGCCGCCTTCGCGGACGCGGGACCAGCGCTCACGCCGTTCATCCGCGATGTCGTCACCACCAGCTCGGCCGCGCCCGGCCAGAGCCGGACGGTTCCGCTCATATGGCGAAGCCATCGCCGTCGAAGGTTCGGATCGGCCAGCGCGCCTCGGCCATAGACGCCCCACTTTCGATCGAAGGTCAGGTCGCCGGTCTTCTGCCGGGGCGCGCCCGGGCGCTCCGAGGGCGGCCGGCTCAACCACGTTTCGTGAGATTCAATCGTGGCTTCGGGAGCGGTCTCGATCGGGGGCGTGCCCACCAGGATCTTCAGACTGCCGACCGCGCCCTGTTGTCGCTGCGCCACGAGCTCGACGGGGCGAATCCCGCGGGTGACACGCACGATGGCGACGTCGGTGCCCGGGCGCTCGCCCCCCACGATCTCGACGAAGCGCGACTCCTGCCCCAGGCTCGCGGACGGTGCCGACAGCCGAACGGCAACCGATTCGATCAGGGCGCGCCAGCCGTCGAGGGAGAGCGGCGAAGCGCTCACATCGCCGCCCGCCGCAGTGCGGGAGAGGCCGGTTGCCAGCGCCAGAATCCCGCACAAGGTGAGCGACATCTCGACGGGCGAGGCCGTCTGATAGCCCCCCAAACCCACGAGAGCAAGGCCGAGCCCGGAAAGCTTCGACGCGTCCTTCGCGAGCAGCAGGACCACCAGCGAGACCGTATATCCGAACAGGGCCACCGCGTATCCAATGCCCAGCAACGACGACGCGCGGGGCAGATCGATGTGCACGCTGTAAAGACCGATCGCCTGAACGAGATCCGGCCGTCCCAGGGAGGCCACGAAGAAGAAGCTGCCCAGGCCCGCCGCCAGCGCCAGCGCGGGCGCAAGCCGCCCCCACCCTCCGTCGCGAGGGAGCAGCAGAGCCGGAGAGCTGACCGCCGCGAGCAGGATGGCCACCTCTCCCGCCATCGTCAGCGCCTCCGGAGAGGGCCACCCCGGGCGCCACCAGCCAGCGCGCGAGGCGACGAAGGCGAGGACACGCAGGAGGCCCGGCAGCGCGAACAGGACCAGGCCGGCGCGCGCCCTCGGCCCGGCGGTGCCAGAGACGGCGAACGCCAGCGTCACCATCGCCGCCACGAAGCCGAAGCTGGTGTGAAGATGTGTTTCGTATCGCGCAGGCGCCTGCCCCGACAGCAGCGACGCGCCGAGCAGAATCAAGAAGACCATCGACAGCGCGCCGATGGTGATGCGCATTCCCCTCGGAAACAACTCGCCGCGCAGCAAGTGCCCTGCGATCCCGCCCGCGAGCACGACCAGCGCCAGGAGGCCCGTCAAGTAGAGCAGAAACGGTCCGGCGCGCAGCGCCAGGCAGCCCAGCGCCGTGTGACAGGCGGGAGTCGCGAACAGGTGCCCGAGCAGCCGGTTCACGACCACCTCGAGCAGCGCGACCACGACGAGCGCCGCCGTCAAGTTTCCGTAGGGCGGTCGGCTGGCCATGCGTCCGCGGGGAGTATATGCCTGAAAACGCGCGGAAACGGAGCGGCGATGCTATCGTCGGCAGGCCGATGAAGAGGCGTCGAACCGAACGGGCGCCGCAGCGATGGTTCCAGTCGGGGGGGGCGGCGGGGGGAATCTTCTTGGCGGGTCTCGTCCTGGGTACGCCAGGGGCCGGTCACGGCGAGCCAGCCGCTGGCGATGTCCCGATCGTGGTCGCCCTCGATCCCGGGCACGGCGGGACCAACCTGGGTGCTTCCGGCCCCCAGCGCGGCGTCTATGAAAAGGCGGTCACGCTCGCGCTCGCGGAGCGGATTCGGGATCTCCTCGAGGATCGCTCCGGGCGCCCCACGAAGGAGGACGAGGCGGACCAGGCGCACGCGCCGCGGGGCGCGCGGTTTGCGGTCGTGCTCTGTCGCCTCACCGATCAGCTGGTCCCGATCCGCGCGCGCGCGCGGTGCGCTGAAGAGAGCGGCGCGCGCTTGTTCGTCAGCCTGCACACGAACGCCGTCCCCGCCGGCGTCTCGCCCGGGACCCAACACGGCTTCGAGGTGTTCGTGCTCGGCCCTCGCGAGATCGAAGATGACGCCGCGCTGGCGGCGCTCGGGGCGGGCGACGACTCCGAGGCTGTTTGGCGAGCTCACCAGGCGCGTACCGCCGGCGAGCGCTCGATCGGCCTGGCGCGGGCGCTCGCCGACGAGCTGACCCGCGCGCTCGGCGCCGATGCGCGGCGGGGGATCAAGCAGTCCGGCGCGGCGCTCGACGTCCTGCGCGGAACCCGCACGCCGGCGGCGCTGGTCGAGGTCGGATTTCTCGATCATCCGGAAGAGGGCGCCAGACTGGCAACACCCGCTGGGAGGGAACCGATCGCGCAAGCACTCGCCGCGGCCATCCGATCCTATTCTACGCACAACGATGACGCACAAACACCTTGAGTCAGCGCTGAGCAGGATGACGGCTTCGTGGGCGCCCCGCGCGGCGGCAAAGCCGCCGCTCTAGGGACTAGTCTGGATGGGTCGTCGACCGGTGCGACTCGTCGCCACACCGGGAATTTTGGTGCTAAGCTCGCTCGAAGAAGGTACTCCTTGGTCAGTGTGACCGCCCGCAAGATTCGCGACCATGGTCGCGACCACGGCTCCCTGGGAGTCGGCCGCGTTTACGCGGGGTACATCATCAGCTACCCGATCGTCGGGCGCGGGATGGTGATCTTTCGTGATCCCAACGGCCACCGCATGGTCACGACGCCGGTGCGACGAATCCTGGGCGCGCTCGATGGCGACAAGCTTTACGTGGAGACCGAGAACTCGGTTTACCAGCTGACGTTCCGCGGCGAAGTTCAGGTCAGCCAGCCACGCGCCCTGGCGTCGCAGGCGACGTGATCACACGGGCGTTGGTCCTGGCCGCCGGCAGGGGCGTGCGGATCGGCGACGCCGAAACGCCCAATTGTCTGGCGACGCTCGGGGGTGTCTCGATTCTCGAGCGAACGTTCAGGGTGCTGTCGCAGGCGGGCGTGCGGGACGTGGCGGTGGTGCTGGGATGGGGGGGGGCGCTGGTGCGCGACTGGATCCGCGCCAACCACGGCCCGCTCGGACGGCTGGCCCTGAATGTTGCGTGCTTCGAGAATCCCGACTGGGACGGCCCGAACGGCCTGTCCGTACTTGCGGCGCGCGGCTTCGTCACGGAGCGAACGCTGCTGGTGATGTCGGACCAGATCGCCGCGCCCTCGCTGGTGTCCAAGCTGGCGCGCGTTCCCCCTTCGGGCGACAAGACCATCCTGTGCGTCGACCGCGATCTTGCGCGCGTCTTCGACATCGACGACGCAACGAAGGTGAAGCTGCGCGGAACGCGCGTCGTGGCGATAGGCAAGCAGCTTGGAGCGGCGGACGCGGTCAGCGCAGGCCTGTTCGTCATGTCCCCGACCTTGCTACATTCGCTCGCCACCCTCGCCGCGCCGTCACTGACCGAGGGCGTGCAGCTCGCCGCGGATGCCGGCCTGGTCGAGGCCCACGACGTGGGCCGGCAGCTTTGGCAAGACGTCGACTCGCCCGAGATGCGACACCACGCCGAATGGCTGCTGCGGGTGTACGGTGACGACCTGGAACGGCCCGAGGTGAGCGCGCCCCCCCGGTCTCCCGCCGCCGACACCCTGGCCCTGGTCGATCGCCTGATCGCCGAGAAGGATCAGCCGGGGCACGTGTTGCTGAACCCCGGGCCGGTCATGACGTCCGCGCGGGTGAAGGCCGCGTTGGTTCACCATGACGTTTGCCACCGCGATGAGGACTACTCGGGAGTCGTGCGACGGCTGCAGCACAAGCTGCGGCCGGTCTTCGGTGCGTCGCCCACCCACGACGTGTTGCTGCTGACCGGCTCCGGGACCGCCGCCATGGAGATGGCGATCTCGTCGGCGGTGGCCCCCAAGAAGAGGTTGCTGGTGATCAGCAACGGCGCATTCGGCGACCGTCTGGCGGAGATTGCGGACCTTCACCAGATCCCGAGGACGATCGTGCGCAGCGACTGGGGCGAGCTGCCCAGACCCGACGACGTGGCGCGTGCGCTCGACGCGGATCCCGACATCGTGGCGGTGGCGATGATTCATCACGAGACCTCCGTCGGCATCCTCAATCCGGTGGGCGCGGTGGGCGCCATCTGCCGGGATCGCGGCGTGATCCTGATCGTCGATGCGGTGTCGGCACTCGGTGCGGAGGACGTCGACGTGGTCCGCGACGGCGTGGGCATTTGTTTCTCATCGGCGAACAAGTGCCTCCACTCCGTCTCGGGCGCGTCCTTCCTGTGTGTCGCGCCCGAGGTGTGGCCCCGCCTCGAAGGCATTCCGCCACGCGTCTACTACCTCGACCTGCAGCGCCATCGCCGCTATCTGCGCGACCTGTTGCAGACGCCGTTCACACCCGCGGTGTCCGCGTTCTTCGCGCTAGAGACCGCGCTCGACGAGCTCGCCGAACAGGGTGGCGTTCCGGCGCGCCGCGAGACCTACCGCAAGCGCAACCTGCGCATCCGGCGCGTCTTCGCGGATCTGGGGTTCGAGTCGTTCACGAACACGGGGCGTGAATCGCACACGATCTCGACGCTGCGGTTACCGGAGTTTCTCTCGGTCGACACGCTCTATGATCGGGTGCGTGAGCGCGGCTTCATCATCTACAAGTGCAAGGCCGCGCTGGCGGCGCGCCACATCCAGGTCGCCAACATGGGCGAGCTGCCCGACGCAACGATCGACAGCTTCCTGGCCGCGGTGACGGCCGTGGTGGAGACGGCGCGCGCAAAGGCCGGCCCGTGGCGCGAGCGGGGGCTCGCCGGCCCCGTGCCGACATGACGTCTGCGTCCTCCGGGGTGTGAATGCGAGCGGCCTTCTTCAGTCGGCACGGCGGGCCCGAGGTGATGGAGCTGGGGGAAGTCCCCGATCCGACTCCCGGCCCGGGCGAGGTCCAGGTTCGGGTGAAGGCGGTTGCGCTGAACCACATCGACTTGTGGCTCCGCCGAGGCTTGCCGGCGATGAAGATCGCGCTGCCGCACATCTCGGGCGGTGACGTTTGTGGAGTCGTGAGCGCCGCAGGCGTCGGCGTCCACGGTATCGCCGTGGGCGACAGGGTGCTGGTGAACCCCGGGATCACCTGCGGGCGATGCCATGCGTGCCTGGACGGCCGGGACAACCTGTGCCCCGATTTCCGCATGCTGGGCGAGCACGTCCAGGGGGGCATGGCCGAGCTGGTGGTGGTGCCGGCGGTGAACGTGATCCCGGCGCCCGCAGGCGTGGACGACGTGGCGCTCGCTGCCTTGCCCATCACGTTCACCACGGCGTGGCACATGTTGGTCGACAATGCTCGCGTCGCGCCTCGCGACACGGTGCTGGTGCTGGGGGCCGGCTCCGGCGTGGGCGTGGCGGCGATCCAGATCGCGAAGTTGTTCGGCGCACGCGTGATCGCGGCCGCTTCGAACGGCCGCAAGATCGCGGCGGCGCGCACCCTGGGCGCGGACGAGACGATCGACTACACGGCAGAGGAGCTGGTGGGCGCCGTCAAGCGCTTGACCAACCGGCGCGGCGCCGACATCGTGGTCGAACACACTGGCGCGGCGACGTTCCCGAAGTCGATCGTCTCGTGCGCACGCGGCGGCCGCATCGTGACGTGCGGCGCGACGGCCGGTTACGAGGCGACCTTGAACCTACGCCACGTGTTCTGGCGGCACCTGTCGATCATGGGCTCCACGCTGGCGCCGAAGTCCTGTCTCTTCGACATCGCCGACCGCGTGGCCGCGGGCCAGCTGCGGCCAGTCGTCGACCGGGTCTTGCCCCTCGCGGAGATCCAGGAGGCGCACCGGGCGCTGGAGGCGCGCGAGGCGTTCGGCAAGATCGTCCTCACTCTGGACTGAGCCAGAGGCTCGCGCGGCGTGCAGCTCTAGCCAGTCCGCCTACATTGGACGAGGTGCTTGACAATTGATTCGTACAGCCACATAACCTTACCCATACGTAAGGGTTTGGTTGCACATGAGCACGGCAACGTTTCAGCACATTTCGGCCGATCATCTGGCCCTCCTCAAGGTGGGTGAGCTGGCCAAGCGGACGGGCAAAACCGTACGCGCGCTGCACCTTTACGAGGAGCTAGGCCTGCTTGCTCCCGCGGTCCGGTCGAAGGGCGGCTTCCGCCTCTACCACGGCCGGGCTGTGACCCGCATCGACTGGATCTCCAAGCTTCAGGATCTGGGCTTCAGCCTGACCGAGATCAAGGCCTTCCTCCGGGACTGGGAACAGAGCGAAACGGCGCCAAAGGCCATCTCCCGATTGCGGGAGATCTTCTCCGACAAGCTGCGGGAGACGCGCGACACGATCGGACGGCTCACGCAGCTGGTCACGGATTTACAGGAAACCCTGAATTACATGGACAGCTGCCGCTCGTGCGGGCCTGACCATGGCCAACACGAGTGTGGCACCTGCGACATTCACGGCCATGCGGGCAAGGCTCCGCTGCTGGTGGACGGCATTTCGAAATCCTGAGCGAAATCCTGAAAGAGACAGCAATGGCCATCAAGATCCCCATCTACATGGACAACCACGCCACGACCCGCGTCGACCCGCGGGTGGTCGAGGCGATGTTGCCGTTCTTCACCGAGACCTACGGCAATGCCGCCAGCCGTTCTCACAGCTACGGCTGGGACGCCGAGAAGGCGATCGATCTCGCCCGCGAGCAGGTGGCGGCGACCATCGGCGCGAGCGGCCGCGAGATCGTGTGGACCTCGGGCGCGACCGAATCGGACAACCTCGCCATCAAAGGCGCCGCGGAGTTCTACAAGGACCGCGGCCGCCACATCGTCACGTCCGCCATCGAGCACAAGGCGGTGCTGGATAGCTGCAAGCGCCTCGAACGCGACGGCTTCGAGGTGACGTATCTTCCAGTCTCGACCGACGGGCGCGTGTCCGCCGAGTCGGTTCGTGCGGCGATGACCGACAAGACGATCCTGGTGTCGATCATGTTGGCCAACAACGAGATCGGCACCGTGAACCCGGTCGAAGAGATCGGGGCCGTCGTCAAGGAGCGGGGGGCGTTGTTCCACATCGACGCCGTCCAAGGGACCGGCAAGATCCCGTTCGACGTCGAGCGCGCGAAGGCCGATCTGGTGTCGCTGACGGCCCACAAGATGTACGGCCCGAAGGGCATCGGGGCGCTGTACGTGCGTCGCAAGCCGCGCGTGCGACTCACGGCGCTGCTCGACGGCGGCGGTCACGAGCGAGGGATGCGGTCCGGCACCCTGAACGTCCCCGGCATCGTCGGGTTCGGCAAGGCGGCGGAGATCGCCATCGCCGAGATGGCCCACGAGTCGGTGCGCGTTCTGGCGATGCGCGAGCGGCTGCGCAAGGGCATCCAGGCGCGGGTGACCGACACGTTCGTGAACGGCTCGCTCGAGCACCGGCTGCCCGGCAACCTGAACATCAGCTTCGCGTACGTCGAGGGCGAGGCGATGCTGATGGCGTTGAAGGACGTCGCGGTGTCATCGGGCTCGGCGTGCACGTCCGCGTCGCTCGAACCTTCTTACGTCCTGCGCGCGCTGGGCGTCGAGGAGGAGATGGCGCACACCTCGATTCGTTTCGGCCTCGGACGGTTCAACACCGACGAGGAGGTCGACTACGTCATCGATCTGGTGGCGCGCAAGGTCGACAAGCTGCGAGAGATGTCCCCTCTCTACGAAATGGTGAAGGACGGAATCGATCTGAAAAGCATCACCTGGGCGGCCCACTAGGGCGTTCGCGCCCGTGAAAACACGAGGAATTCGTCATGGCATATACCGAGAAGGTCCTGGAGCACTACGAGAACCCGCGGAACGTGGGCTCTTTCGATAAGAACGATCCCAGCGTGGGCACGGGCCTGGTGGGCGCGCCCGCATGCGGCGACGTGATGAAGCTGCAGCTGAAGATCAACGACGCCGGCGTCATCGAGGACGCCAAGTTCAAGACCTTCGGGTGCGGCTCGGCCATCGCGTCCTCGTCGCTGGCCACGGAGTGGGTGAAGGGCATGACGGTCGATCAGGCGATGGCGATCAAGAACACGCAGATCGTCGACGAGCTGAGCCTTCCGCCCGTCAAGATCCACTGCTCGGTCCTGGCCGAGGACGCCATCAAGGCGGCGATCGCGGATTACAAGGCGAAGCGCGCCAAGGCCGAGTCGGCGGCGGGGACCGGCGGGCGTGGGAACGAGGCCGAGGAAGCGAGGCCGTAGATCATGGCGGTGGATGTCACGGAGCGCGCGATCAGCGAGATCAAGAAGGCATCGGGAGCCCGCGCCAGCCGGCCGAAGGGCCTGCGCGTTGGCATTCGCGGAGGCGGCTGTACGGGGTTTTCGTATCTGTTCGAGTGGTCGGACACCGAGCCGCGCCCGGAGGACAAGGTGCTGTCCTTCGAAGCGGGCACCGTGCGGGTGTTCATCGATCCGAAGAGTTACCTGTACCTCGACGGCTCGACGCTGGAGTTCGCGACTTCGCTCATGGGGCGAGGCTTCAAGTTCGTGAACCCCAAGGTCAAGGGCACCTGCGGCTGCGGCGAGAGCGTGAGCTTCTAGTGGCACCAGTGTCTTGTCCCAGAGATTGGTGAGCCTTGATTTGCTGGTCTTGTGAACGCGCCGCGGGCGCGGGCGAGAGGTGCGCCTCGTGCGGCGCCATCCAGGCGCCGGACCTGACCGCTGATCACTTCAAGGTCCTCGGCATCGCCCGGGAGTTCGGGATCGACCTGAAGGCGGCGGAGGGACGGTTCCGCGAGCTTTCGCGGGCGGTTCATCCCGATCGCTTCGCGACGGCTGACGCGCGGGCGCGGCGCTTCTCGATGCAACGAACGGTGCAGTTGAACGAGGCCTGGAAGACGCTGCGGGACCCGGTGCGACGCGCCGAGTATTTGCTCTCGCTCGAGGGCTGGGAGATCGGCTCCGAGGCCGGCGCTTCCCGTCCAGGGGCGGCGCCGGCGGAGCGCGAACGGATCCCGGTGCCCGCGGCCCTGCTCGGCGAAGTCCTCGAGCTGCGCGAGGAGCTCGCGGACGCGCGGGGCGCCCGCGACGATCGTCGCGTCCTCGGGCTGGCCATCGACGTGCGCGGGCGACTGGACGCCGCCCTCACGCGCGTAGCAGAAGGTCTTGTCTCGGTCGATTCGCCCCCCCAGAGGGCGGGCGTTCTCGAGGGAGTCGCCCAGCAGCTGCTCGCGATCCGCTACTGGCGCCGCTTTCTCGACGAGGTCGAGGTCCACGAGGAGGCCGAACAGGCGCGACGAGACGACGTCGGCCCGAGCGGTACGAGCCAGGAAGGAAAGCACGTTGCCTGAAGCTCTCTTTCAGATCTCCGAGCCGGGTGAGGCGCGCGTCAAGGCCCCGTGCCCTCCGGGGATGACCCGCGCCATCGGAATCGACCTGGGAACGACGAACTCCCTGGTCGCATCGGTGAGGGACGGTCGCCCGGTGGCGCTGCGCGACGCCGACGGGGACGCCATCGTTCCCTCGGTGGTGCACTACGCGGCGGGCGGTTCGGTGGTCGTGGGTAAGCAGGCACGCGACGAGCTGGCGTCACGTTTTCCCCGGGACACCATCGCGTCCGCGAAGCGGTTCGTGGGGCGCGGCCCCGCGGACGCCGAAGCCCAGCGGAGGCTCACGCCATACGAATTCGCGCCCTCCGCCGCGGGCGATCCCGTGGTTCGCTTCAAGGTTGCCGGCGGCGCGCGCGCCGTCACGCCCGTCGAGGTCTCTGCGGAGATTCTGCACGCGCTCAAGGTGCGGGCGGAGCGCGAGCTCGGGGAGCCGCTGTTCGGCGCGGTCATCACCGTCCCGGCCTACTTCGACGACGGACAGCGCCAGGCGACCCGGGACGCCGGTCGCATCGCGGGCCTCGAGGTGCTGCGGCTCTTGAATGAACCCACGGCCGCGGCCCTGGCCTATGGGCTCGACAAGGCGGCGCAGGGCACGTTCGCCGTGTTCGATCTCGGCGGCGGGACCTTCGACATCTCGATCCTGACGCTGGAGGCGGGCGTCTTCGAGGTGAAGGCCACGGGCGGCGACTCCGCCCTCGGCGGAGACGACTTCGATCGCGCCATCGCCGCGCACATCCTCGCGCGGCTCGGCTTGCCCGACGACGCGGGGGGCGACCGCGCGTTGGCCCGCGAGGTGCTCGACGCCGCCCGCGCGGCCAAGGAGGCGCTCACCGACGCCGACGAGGCGCCGATTGCGATCGCGCACCCAGCGGGCGCGCAGGGCGCGTCGCTGCGGCTGACGCGGCCCGAGATGGAAGCGCTGGTGGGCCCCGTGCTCGCGCGATGCGTGGGGCCCATCCGCCGAGCGCTCCGCGACGCGGCGGTCGCGGCCCCGGCGCTCGACGGCGTGATCCTGGTGGGGGGCGCCACCCGAATGCCCCTCGTTCGCAAGTTCGTGGCCGAACAGTTTGGGCGTGAGCCGCTCGCCGACATCGATCCGGACCAGGTGGTGGCGCTCGGCGCCGCCATCCAGGCCGATGTCCTCACGGGGGGAACCGGACATGGCGACGTGGTCCTGCTGGACGTGGTTCCGCTCTCGCTGGGACTCGAGATGATGGGCGGCGTCGTCGAGCGGCTGATTAACCGCAACTCCACGATTCCATGTGGCGCCACCCAGACGTTCACCACCTACGCCGATAACCAGACCGGGTTCGACGTGCACGTCGTGCAAGGTGAGCGTGAGCTCGTCGCGGACTGCAGGTCGCTCGCGCGCTTCAAGCTAGCCGGGATCCCGCCGTTGCCGGCCGGGCTGGCGCGCCTGGAGGTGACGTTCGTGGTCGACGCGGATGGCATCCTCCGCGTCACCGCCCGCGAGGAGACGAGCGGGCGCGAGGCGGCGGTGAGCGTGAAGCCGTCGTACGGTCTCACCGACGACGAGGTGGAGAGGATGTTGTTGGACTCGTTCGCGCACGCCGAGGACGACGTGCAGGTCCGTCAGCTCACCGAACAGCGCGTGGAGGCCGATCGCATCCTTCAGGCCGCCCGGGCCGCCATCGTCGCCAGCCCGGAGCTGCTCACCGACGACGATCGCGCCCGCATCGACGAGGCCACGCGCGCCCTCGAGCTGGCGAAGGCGGGCCGAGATCACGGCGCCATTCGCGCCGCCATCGAAGCGCTCGACGCCGCCTCGAAGGATTTTGCGGCCCGCCGCATGAACCGGGCGCTGGAGGAGGGCTTGCGGGGGCGCACCTTGGGCGCGCTCGAGGCCGAGGTCGACAAGTCGAAGGCGGCCGGCGATCTCCCCACCCGCCTCGAGCGCGCCGGCCATGCCGGCCACGGCCACTGAGTCGAGCGATGCCGAAGGTCAGGTTCGAACCAGATGGAATCGAGGTTGAAGTCCCCGTGGGCACGTCAATCCTCGAAGCCTCGCGCGCCGCGGGAGCGCAGGTTGGCTCCGCGTGCGGCGGCGTGTGCGCCTGCTCCACCTGTCACGTCTACGTCAGGCAAGGTCTCGATGCGCTGAAGGCCGCGACGGATCGGGAGGAGGACATCATGGACAAGGCCTTCGACGTCCGCCCGAATTCCCGTCTGGGCTGCCAGTCGGCGATCACCAAGGACGTCGCCGTGGTCTGCGAGATCAGCGCGGAGAGCCGCAAGGCCTTCCTCGACGAGCACCCCGAGCTCCGCAAGGGGTGAGCTTCGTCAATTCACGCGGCGGAGCACGGACAGGGCACGGACCGTCAGCCAGCGCGCGGCGTCGCGATCCTTCGGGGCCACCGACGGAATGCGCGGCGCGGCTCCCGGTTCGGAGGGCCCGCCCGGATACCACAGACCGTCGCTCGATTGCCGGCCGCGCACGTACGCTTCCGCCGTGCGCACGCCCGAGTTCTCCTTGCCGAGCCCGACGGCGGTGACCGTGTCGAGCGCGTCCAGCATGTCGACGTAAAAACGCGGCTCGGCCAGCTGCTCCCAGTAGGTGGGCGCCTTGCGATCGGGATATCGGTCGGGCTGGAGGAACCGCGTCGCCAGCAGCTCGGCGGCGCGGCGCGCCTCGCGCGAGGACCGACGCGACGACGACGACGCGAAGGCCCGCAGCGCCATGCCCGTGATGAGGTGGCTGGAAGGGCGCGCGGACGAGTCGCACCTGACACCTCGCCACGCCCAACCACCGTCGGCTTGCCGCCACTGCAACAGGAACTGGAACGCTTCGGCGACGCGCGGCTCGGCGTCGAGGCCCACCCGGCACAGCGCTGCCAGCGCCCAGCCGTGAAAATGCACGGCGGGCAACTTCGCACGGTCGGTCTTCGTCTCGCCGATCGCCAGCGCGGCGATGCCCCCGTCCTTGTTCTGCGTCGACAGGACGAACTCGGCCGCCAACGCGACGGCGCTCTCCGTCGAATCGAGGCCCAGCTCGGCCATGCGCTCGAGGGCGCGCACCGTCGCAATGACGGACGCGAACTTCTCGGGCCCGAGCGCCTTCTCGAGCGGTTTCGCGGGAAAGTCTCCCTTCCGCGACTGCTTCTTCAGGAACGCCTTCACGTCCGCGTAGGCCAGCACCTCGGAACCACGCGGGGCTTCGTCGTCGTCGATCAGCTCGCGTCGGATACGCGCTGACAGCGAAGGGGGCCCCTCGCGCAACAGCGCCGGGATCGGATCCCGGGCCAGCCGGGCCCGCCAACCCGACGGGAATCGGGCAGCAACGGCTGGCGAAGGCGCGAACGGGGAACGGTTCATCTGGCGAAAGGGTATCTCAATTTCATCCGGGTGGACGGATAACGCCCAATTTTTTGGGAGCTTTTTTGTGATACGATCATAGACTTCTTTCCCGGCAGGTTGCATGGGGTCTCCCGACCGCCCTTCAAAACAGGACGCCTTTCTCGCATTATTGGCGGAAGGGTGGACGTCACTTCATCTCGATGCTCGTCGAGAGGGAGTGGTCGTGCCCGAGCATTTGAAGAACGAAGCGCATCTTGTCCTGCAATACGGACACGATCTCCCCATCCCCATACCGGACCTGCAAGTTGACGAGCATGGCGTCAGCGCGACGCTGTCGTTCGCCCGCGTCCCCTGGTCCACCGTCATCCCGTGGAGCGCCGTCTACGTGGTGACCTCGGCGGACGGACGCGGTGTGCTCTACAAGGAGGACGTGCCCGGCGACGTCTCGGTGCTGGCGGGCAGCACGAGCGAAGCGCCGGCCGGCGCCGAGGCCACGCAACCGCAAGCCCCTGGGTCTCCCGGACCGACGAGTGGTGCCGGAGGCCCGGACGGCGAACCCCAACCGGCTGCCCGGCAGCCGACGCCGGCGCGTGCGCTTCGCGCCGTTCCCCTCGCCGAGCCCGTCGATGAGGCCACGCTGGGCCTGAACCTGCTGAACGGCACGGCCGACGACGAGCTCGTGCCGGTCCGCCGTCGCAAGCGGCCGCAGCTTCGCCTCGTCAAGTGAGCGGGATGCGCCGGCAGGCAAGGCCTTACTCGCGGATCACGCAGTCGCCGAGAAACGCCGCCAGTTCGTCGTGCTGGGCGCGCGCATCTTCGTAGCCGAGCCGAGCGACCTCCGCTGCGTAGTAGCCGTCGAACAAGATATACGAGAGCAGATCGGCCTCATCTGCGCCGCGCGCCGTGGCCAGCCGGCGCAATAGCTGGATTCCGGGCCCGCCGCCTTGTCCCTTGAACCGACCCGAGCGACCGATCTCACCCGCCAGCGCGCCGAGATCGCTCGAAGGCCGGATCATCAGCTCGTCGACCACCCGGTAAGGGACCCCGCGTGTCTTGGTGACGACCTCGTCGAAGCGCTCGCCGCTTCCGGTTGGATCAGCCGCGCGAACGGACCGAATGAGCGCATTGAATCGGCGCAGCCGATCGAGGTCGTAGTCGATGTGATCCAGCAAGAACGCGTTCAGGATCTTTCCAACCAAGAACGCCGCCCCTGGATAGGGCATCGATTCCTCGTCGGCGTCGGGGGCCAGCGGCTTGTGGCGAAGGCCTATCACGAGGACCTTGTCCGCACCGAGGCGGAGCGCCGGTGACAGCGGCGTGTTCTGGCGGAGACCCCCATCGCAAAAGAAGCGATCTCCCACTGCGATGGCCGGAAACAGGATGGGTAGCGCCGCGGATGCCAGCGCGTGCTCGCACGCCATCGTGACGAACTGCGCGCGCACGAACGGATCCTGGCTCCACTTGCGCAGCGGCCCTCCGGCGCGTTGAATGAACACGACACTCTTGCCCGAGCCGATGTCGGTGGCGGTGACCGAGAGTGACTCGAACAGCCCGCGTCGGTTGTTCTCGGTGATCTGACCCCAGGGAATGAGCCGGCGCACCACCCGCTCGAGCTTCCCGGTGTTGACGATGCCGCCGAGGCGCCGCCCCCCCTCGATCTCGGCGATCAGGCCGCTGCCGAGCAGCGAGCCCGGCGCCTTCAGGAACTCGCGCACCCCGAAGCCCACCATCTCCTCGAGCACGAAGCTCTCCCAGCGATCGACGAGCATGCGCCCTTGCACCGGCGCCAGATCGGACGTCGCGGCGAAGAAGCACGCGTGAATTCCACCGACCGAGGTGCCGCAATAAATGTCGAACTGGACTTGCCCGCCCAGATCCCCCGCGAGCTCCTCGCGGATGTAGCGCACGACGCCCGCCTCGTACGCGCCTCGCGCTCCGCCCCCAGACAGCACCAGGGCCAGCCGCGGGCGATCGCCGCGGTGGAGGGGGCGCGTCGGGACGCTCATGCGACCTCCACCGACGAGTACGTCGTCCAGGTCATGGCGGGATCGTATTCGAAAACCAGGCCTTCTGTCGACGGGTGGCCATTTTGATTCTAAAGTATTCACATGGGGAATACGTCACCTGATTCCGCGGTGGGCCCGGAGACAAACGTGACCCTCTCTCCCGGAGGCGGCTTCTTGCTAGACGCCACGGGCTCCGCGGTGGTGTTGACGCCCGAGATGTTGGGCGAAGAGCAGCGCCTCATGCACCAGACCGCGGAGGACTTCGTCACGCGCGAGGTCGAGCCGCGCCTGGCCGACATGGAGGCGAAGAAACCCGGCGTGATGCGCGGCCTCCTCGAAAAGGCCGGCGAGGTGGGCCTGCTCGGCCACGACATTCCCGTCGCGTTCGGCGGGCTCGGCGGCGACAAGACCAGCTCCAGCCTGATCACCGAGGCCATGGGGCGCATCGGATCGTTCGGCGTCAGCTACGGCGCGCACGTCGGGATCGGAACGATGCCGCTCGTGCTGTTCGGAACACCCGCCCAACACGAGAAATACCTGCCGAGGCTGGCGACCGGGGAGCTGATCGCGGCGTACGCCCTGACCGAGCCAGGCTCGGGGTCGGACGCGCTCGCCGCCAAGACACGCGCCACGCTTTCGCCTGACGGAAAGACCTGGCGGCTGAACGGCACGAAGCAGTACATCACGAACGCGGGCTTCGCGGATCTCTTCACAGTGTTCGCCAAGGTGGACGGCGAAAAGTTCACGGGCTTCCTGGTCGAGCGCGGCGCCAAAGGCCTCACCGTAGGGCCCGAGGAGCACAAGCTCGGAATTCGCGGCAGCTCCACCTGCCCGCTCATCCTCGAGGACTGCGAGATCCCGGCCGACGCCGTCCTCGGACAGATCGGCCAAGGCCACAAGATCGCGTTCAACATCCTGAACATCGGCCGCTGGAAGCTGGGCGTGGGCGCGGTTGGGGCGGCGAAATATTGTCTCCAGCTCGGGGTGCGCTACGCCCGCGATCGCAGGCAGTTCGGCAAGCCCATCGCCGAGTTCGACCTCATCCGGAAGAAGCTGGGCGACATTGCCACGAACATCTTCGTCACGGAGTCGATGGCCTTTCGCACCGCGGGGCTGCTCGATGCGCGCAGCAGGGCCATCCCCGCGGGCGATCCGCAAGCGCAGAAGAAGGAGATCGACGGGATCGAGGAGCACGCCATCGAGGCGTCAATCCTCAAGGTCTTCGGTTCGGAGATGCTGCACGCCAGCGCCGACGAGACGCTGCAAATCTTCGGCGGCGCGGGCTACATCGAGGACTATCCCATCGAACGCGTCAGCCGTGACGCCCGCATCAATCGGATCTTCGAGGGGACGAACGAGATCAACCGCCTCCTGGTGCCCGGCACCCTGCTGAAGCGCGCCATGCAAGGGCGGCTGCCGCTGATGGGCTTCGTCAGCCAGGTGCACCTCGAGCTCGCGGATCCGTCCAAGATCGATCGCAAGGTTCCGGAGGGCCCCCTCGGCCTCGAGCGACAGAAGTGCGACTTCGCCAAGCGAGCGGTGTCCTACGGCGCGTCGCTGGGCGTGCAGAAGTACATGCAAGGGATCACCGACAAGCAGGAGCTGCTCGGGGTGCTGGCCGATTGTCTGATTCGAATCTTCGCGATGGACTCCGCCATCACCCGCACGCTGCAACTCATCCGGTCGAAGGGCGAGGCCGCGAGCGCGATCCCGATCGCGATGACCCAGCTCTACGTGTCGCAAGCGCACGTCCAGGTGTTCGACGGGCTCCGCGAGATGCTCATGTGGATGTCCCTCGACGAGGAGTGGGGGCGCGGCGTGCGCGACATCAACAGCTACTACGACCTCACGCGCGTGAACACGTTCTCCCTGCGGCGAAAGATCGCGCTCCACGTCATCGAGGCCGGCGGCTACGCGCTCTAGCAGCCTGACTCGATCCCTCGCGGCGGCTTCTATGGACAGGCGACGTCTATGGTCGTCACGCCCGGGGGCGTGGCAAGCGAGAACGCGTCCGCGGCGAACTTGCCGTTCAGGGTCCTGTCCTTGAACCTGATCTCGACGCCGTCGTCGAACGAGCCAGAGCCCTCCGCGTAGTGGATCACTTGCGGCAACGGCCGAGCCGCGCCGCCGCCGGCTGGCGCCACGTCCACGAACTCCTCGAAGGCGACCCGCCACACCGGGCGGCCGTCGCGATCGGTGGCCGAGGCCCCGACGAGGCGCGCCGCGCCGCCCGATGCCGGCCGCCAGAATGAATAGCGAAGATGCCCGTCGCCTCGTCTAATCACGAGCACGTCGGTTCCGGCGTCGCCGTCCCATTCCACCGTGTCCGCGTCACTGGCCGCGCCGGCTGGCTCCGCGGCTGGCGCGGGCAGCCGCGCGTCGCCGAGAAAGATGGCCGCCACGTCGGCGGGGCCGAGGGGAATTCGAATCAGGGAGGCGATGTTGGCTGGACACGCGGGGCCGCGGCGCAGCTCGTTTTTTCGGACGTCGAGCAGCGCGAACCGCTCCCCGTCCGTAGCGAGCACGGCCACGGTGCCCTGCAGCGCGACCTCCGCGGAGAGCCGCAAACGTCCGCCGCGCTCGACCAACATGAGCACGGTCGCACGGATGCGGTCCCCGCCGAGCCAGCTGGTCGCGCGCGCCATTCCATCGATGGTCGAGACGTCGCGCTGGCGCGCGAGCAGGAGGTCACGCAGCTCTGCCACCGCAGGCGGCGGGTAGGGACGCTCGATCCGCGCATGTCGCGGGCAGGCAGACGCCGTCAGCGCGAGCGCCACGGCCACCACCGCAACGACCGCGCGGCTCCGCGGCAATGCGGCGCGTGCCGAAGGGCGCGGACCCAAGAGCACCTTCATCGCTTGCTCGGTCCGTTGGGCGCGGCCGGGCCTGAGGGCGCCAGCTCGCGCAGCCGGGCCTCGATGTCGCGCGCGACGCGATCCTCCGGATCGTGCTCCAGGGCCCGCCGGTAGGTTGCCACCGCGCGGTCATTCTGCTTCTGGCGACCGTAGAGCTCGGCCAGATGCGCCAGGATCTCGGGATCCGCGGGCTCGAGGCGATCCGCCTCCGTCAGGAGCTCGGCCGCGCGAGTCAGGTCCCCCGCGCGGAGATAGGCCCAGCCCAGGCTGTCGACGATTCCACCGGCGCCGGGATCCAACACCATGGCCGCCTGGAGCTGGCGGGTCGCCGTCCCCAGGTCGCCATCGTGATCCGCGGCCACGAAGCCCACGAAGTTCAGCGCCTCGACGTTCCGCGGATCCGACGAGAGGATCTTGGTGGCCGTTGCCAGCGCGCCGCGCCAATCCCCGCGCCGTTCGTCGATGGCGGCGCGAACCAGCAACAGACGCGCGTCGTCGGGAGCCTTCTGCAGGGCCATGTCCAGGCCCCGCAGCGCGCCTGGCGCGTCGCCGCGCTTCTCGTCGAGCAGGGCGCGAGCCACGATCAGGTCCGACGCCCAATCGTGGGGACGGGCGTCGCTGCCCTCGCCCGGCGCGGATCTCGCGCCGGCGCCCTTCGCCGCCGCGGCTGGCGCGGGGCCGGAGGCTGGCGCGGAAGCGGCCGCCGAAGTCTCGGCTGCGAGCGCCGCGGTCGCCTCGTCGAGGGCGCGGCTGGCGCGATCCAGCTGGCTCCGGCCACCGGCGCGCCGCAGGACCTCGGCGACGCGCAGCCGCGATTCGATGAAGGCCGCGTCGCCCTTCGGGACCTTCAGGAGCCTGGCGGCCGCGGCTGCGTAATCCTTTGCGTCCCCGAACGACTCGCCCGCGAGCAGCGCCACGCGTCCTGGGTCCGCTCCCCGCTCGAGGGCGCGCTCGGCCGCGGCCCTGGCCTTGTCGGGGCGTCCCGCGGCCCGCTCGATGCGGACGATCGAATCGAGCGTGCTCTCGTCGATCACGTCGGGCGTCAGGCGATCCGCCTCCTCGGCCGCCTCGGCCTTGTCGCCGCGGGCGACCAGCCACTTGAGGAACATCTCCGCCACATCAATCGAATCCTCCGCTCGATCGAGCGCGTCGCGGAACGTTGCCTTGGCGTCCGCCGGCCGACCTGTCGCAACCTGGAGCGCCGCCAGCATCAAGCGGGCGTCGATCTGTTCGGGCTCGAGGGCGAGCGCCTCTCTCAGGGCGGCCTCCCCCTCGCCCACGTTGCCCTCGGCCCAGGCGAAGGCGGCGGTTTCGACGCGCGCCCGCACGCTGTCTCGCACCGCGCCGGTGAGCGTGCGAAGCGTGGCGTGGCCTCCCGCCAGGTCGAGGGCGAGGAGCTGCGCGTTCGCCAGGGCCAGGTGCGTGGTTTCGACCGCCTCCGCATCCCCGTCGCCGAGCGCCAGAGTCGCGGCCTCGCGGTAGCGACCGAGTGCGCCGCCGACGTCGTGGCGGGCCTCCGCGACGTGCGCCGCCGCCGTGTAGCCCGCGACGGTCGGCTCGAGCGCGAGCGATTGCTCGACCTCTGACGTCGCCTCGTCGACGCGGTTCAGCAGGACGAGCACGTCGGCGAGGGAGGCGCGCACCTCGGCGGCTTGGTCGTCGAACAGCAGCGCCTGTCGAAACTCGTGGGCGGCGTCGTCCCAGCGCTGATCCTCCTCGTAGAGCAGCGCGCGGGCCACGTGCTCGTAGGCGTCGGGATTGATCGCCCGGCTCACGACCACCTGCCCATTCACGATCTTGCTGACCGGTGGCGCGGCGGTCGCGCAGCCGAGGCCGATGGCGGTCCCCATCATCAGGATCAGGACCAGGCCCCGTGGGCCGCCACGGCGCCCGATCTGGGCGCACGTCGAGCCGAGGGGCGCGGTCGGCGGGCTCAAAGCGGAATGTTCCCGTGTTTCTTGGGCGGATTGTGATCGCGCTTGTTGGCGAGGAGGGTGAGGCCGTCGCACAGGCGCGCCCGCGTATCGCGCGGCCGGATGATCTCGTCGATGTAGCCGAGCTCGGCCGCGACGTAGGGGCTGGCGAATTTCTCTCGATACTCGGCGACGTAGCGCGCGCGCGCCGCCGCGGGATCGGCCGCCCTTGCGAGCTCGTCGCGAAACACGATGTTCACGGCGGCCTCCGGCCCCATGACGGCGACCTCGGCGGTCGGATAGGCAAAGTTCAAGTCACCACGGATGTGCTTCGAAGACATGACGTCGTAGGCGCCCCCGTATGCCTTGCGCGTGATGACCGTCAGCTTGGGCACCGTCGCCTCCGCGAACGCATAGAGCAGCTTGGCGCCGTGCTTGATGATGCCGCCGAACTCCTGGGCCGTCCCCGGCAGGAATCCGGGAACGTCGACGAACGTGACGATCGGAATGTTGAAGCAGTCGCAGAAGCGCACGAAGCGCGCCGCCTTCAAGGATGCGGCGATGTCGAGACAGCCCGCCAGGTGCAGGGGCTGGTTGGCCACCACCCCGACCGGCCGACCGTCGAGTCGCGCGAACCCCACCACGATGTTCGGCGCGTACTCGGGTTGGATCTCGAACACGCTGCCGTCGTCGACGATGCGGCGGATGAGCTCCTTCATGTCGTAGGACTTCGACGCCTCTCCGGGAATCAGGCGATCCAGCTCGGCGTCGACGGCGAGGGGCTTGTCCCGCGGCGTGCGTCGCGGGGGATCCTCGCGGTTGTTCTGGGGAAGAAACGTCAGCAGCTCGCGCAGGCCCGCCAGGCAGGCCTCTTCGTCGGGAAACGCCCGGTGCGCGACGCCAGACCTGGCGGCGTGCGTGTGGGCGCCGCCGAGCTCCTCCTTCGTCACTTCCTCGTGGGTCACGGCGCGGATCACCTCGGGCCCGGTGATGAACATGTGGCTGGTGGACTCCACCATGAAGATGAAGTCCGTGATCGCGGGCGAGTACACCGCGCCGCCCGCGCAAGGCCCGAGCACGGCCGAAAGCTGCGGGACCACGCCGGACGCCAGGGTGTTTTTCAGGAAGATGTCGGCGTAGCCGGCCAGCGAGACGACGCCCTCCTGAATGCGCGCGCCGCCCGAGTCGTTGAGACCGACCACGGGGGCGCCCACCTTCATGGCCAGATCCATCACCTTGCAGATCTTCTCGGCGTAGGCGCCCGACAGCGATCCCCCGAACACCGTGAAGTCCTGCGCGAAGACGAAGACCGGGCGCCCGTGCACGCGGCCGTGGCCGGTGACCACGCCGTCGCCGGGGATCTTGTTCGCCGCCATTCCGAAGTCCGTCGATCGGTGGGTGACCAGCTTGTCCATCTCGACGAAGGTGTCCGCGTCGCACAGGCGCGCGACGCGCTCGCGGGCCGTCAGCTTGCCGGCGTTGTGCTGGCGGGCGACGCGCTCGGGCCCACCGGCCGCCACGGCCTGGCGTTCGCGCTCCGCGAGGCGCGCAAACGGGTCGACGTCCGGCTTCACGGGGACGGGCGGCTCGCTCATGGCCCTCTCATACCGCAAAAGCGCCCGCGCCCGCCTTGGCCCATGCAGGCCGTGGCGCCTGGATGACGACCAGCTCCCCGGTGGTCGGGTGACGGAAGGTCACCGCGGCGGCATGCAGGTGCAGCCGGCCATCGGGTTCCCCCGTTCCCGCCGTGGCTGGTAGTGCCCGCCCGTAGCGATCGTCGCCGACGATCGGAAACCCCGCCGCCGCCAGGTGCGCGCGCACCTGATGCGCCCGTCCCGCGTGCAGGCGCGCCTCGAGCAACGTCGTGTCCGCCGCCCGCGTCAGCACGGTCCAGCTGGTCTCGGCGGGGCGCGGGCTTCGTCCCCCGTCGAGGCGAACCGTCTTGCCGCGCCGGCCGCGACGACCGATCACCGCCGAGATCGCGCCGTGATCCGGTGGGCTGCCCCAGACCTCCGCGAGATAGCGCTTCTCGCAATCCGCGGCGCCGAGCGCCCGCCGCAAGCCAAGCCACGCCTCCCGCGTACGCGCCGCGATGAGGACACCGCTCGTCGCCGTGTCCAGGCGATGGCCGAGGCCGCCCTCGCGAGGTTCGAGCGAGGCCGTCGCGCATTCTGGAAACCCAGCCACGATCGCGTTGGCCGCCGTGCCCCGCTCGCCGCCCCGAAGCGGGTGAGACGGCATCCCGGGCGGTTTGTCGATGGCGACCAGGGCAGCGTCCTCGAAGATGACGGCGACGCCCGGCGACCCGTCGGCGATCACCGTGGCGGACAAGCTCGACCGACCGGTCACCTGGACCAAGGCGCTCGCCGCGAGGTTCAGGCCCTTCGGGCGCCGTCTTCCATCGACACGCACGTGGCCGCCTTCGATCAGGCGGCGAGCCGCAGCGACGCTGATGCCCATCCGCCGGCCCAGGAATGCGTCCAGCCTGAGGCCGGCTTGCTCCGCGCCGACGGCGAAGCTCTCTCCGGGATCCCGACTCACTTCTTTTTCGAGACGGTCTTCGTCGCGACCGCGCCCTTCGGCTCGGCCCGGGCCGCGCCCCTGCTGCCCCTGTCCTTGTCGCCGTCCCGTTCCTTGTCCTTCTTGTCCGCCACCGCGACCGCCTTCGCCGTCGGTCGACCGGGCGCTTTCCCCGGGGCAGGTCTCGCCGACGACTTCGCCGCGGACTTCTCCGAAGCCTTGTCCGCCACGGCGACACCCCCGCGAACGACCGGGCTCCCGACGCGATCGTGACGCGCCGGCGACGCCATCCCCTGCGCCACGTCCCGCGGCGGCTCGCCGATCGGCGAGTACACGACCACTTTCTGCCCGTCGCGCAGCTCCGTCGCGTAAGAGAACCGATTGATGCGAGCAAGGTCCCCCACCGTCAGGCCATAGCGGCGGCCGAGCTTCGCCAAGGTGTCACCCGGCTTGGTCTCGACGATCAGGCGCCGCTTGCCCCGGCGCGCCGCCTCGAGCTCGAGAAACTCATCGGAGCCAAGGGTCACGACCTTCACGCGCGCCGAGTCGAGCAGCACCACCTCGGTGGGGTCGAAGTCCTTCCGGACGTACACCTGCAACACCATCTTCGGGTGGAGCTTCGCCTCTGGATCGACATTGTTCCATTCGATCAGATCGTCGGAGCGGACACCGAATACGTCGGCGATCGCATCCAGCGTGTCGCCGTCGCGCGTGCGATAGAAGACGCGCTCCCGCCCATCGTAGTTGAAGACGCGGTCCGGCACCGCAACCAGGATCTCCTCGTCGTCGCCATTGCCGCTGCCGTTCCCCGATACGCCGTCGCCGCCGGCGGAGCGCGCAACGGAAGCGTCCTCGCTGGCGCCGCGGGTGGCAGGCTCGCCGTCGTGCTTCTTGCGCGGCACCACGATCGCGACCCCTGCGCGAAGCTCGCCGGCGTCCTTGACGCCGTTGAGGCGGCGCAGCTCCCGGGCCGTGGTCCCATGCGCCTTGGCCACGTCCTCGAGGGCCTCCCCGAAGCGCAGCGTGACCGCCTCCAGCTTGTCCTTCGGGCCCCGCGTGCGCTCGAACGCCTCCATGAATGCCGGCGTCGCGCCGACGGGGATTCGGATGGACGTTGCCCCGCGGTCGGGCGGCGTCCTATCCCGGGCGATCTGCGGATTCAACGCGTCGATGACCTCTGGCCTGGCCTTCGCGGCCCGCGCCACGGTCGCCAGCGTCGTCCCCCCGGGGATCTCGACGGTCTCATAGGCGAACGGTGGGTCGGGCACGACGTCGCTGAAACCGAACGCCTCCAGGTTGTGCCCCACGATCGCGGCCGCGAGGATCTTGGGAACGTAGAGGCTGGATTCCCAGGGTAGGCCCGCCTCGTGGCGGCACAGCTCCCAGTAGTCGTTCGTGTTGTAGCGGGTGATCGACTTCAACACCGCCCCATACCCGGCGTTGTAGGCGGCGAACACCAGCGGCCACGAATTGAACCGAACGTAGAGATCCTTGAGGTATCGCGCGGCCGCCTCGACTGACTTCTCCGGATCTCGGCGGGCGTCGACCCAATACCCCACCTCGAGGCCGTATGCGCGCGCCGCGCCTGGCATGAACTGCCATACCCCTCCGGCGCCTACGCGCGAGCGAGCGCTCGTGTCGAAGCCGCTCTCCACCATCGCGACGTAGAGAAGATCCCTCGGTAGGCCCTCGCGCGCGAGCGCCACCTCGATGAGGGACCGATAGCGACCCGCGCGCCGCAACCAGTTCGTCATTACGGCGCGCCCGCGCGTGTCGTTCTTGAAATAGTCGAGGTAACGCAGGACCTGCGGATCCCACCTCACCGGGAGCTCGGGCAACTTCAGGCTGCGCAGCCACTCCGAGTCGGGCGGGGTGGCCGCCACACCTTCGCGCGGTCCCGACGACGTCGGCGAGCGGAGCACCTCGGGCACGTCGCCCGAGCCCTGCCATCGCCCCGGGAGCGCAGGCTGCGGCTCGCTCGGTGTGTCCCAGCTGTCACCGTCGTCCGGTTCGCCGCGGGCGCGAGGGAAGGCCTGCTCCTCGAAGCGTCTCAGCTCCCCGAGCTCCGGGCTCTCGACGAGGTCGTCCACGGCGACGCCGCGCACGGCGCGGCGCTCGTTCTGGCTAGCTTCCGGCGATGCGGCGGCACCGCCGCCAACGTTCCGCTTGCTGCCGCCACCGATGGGCGGTTTGGGCGAAGCCGCGAAGGCCGCCCGCGGGCAGTTCGGCCAGGCGGCGAACCACAGGGCCGAGGTCACGGCTAACGCCAGGGGGACCGCCATACGGCTCGCCGCGTGCGTCTTCTGCCCGGCCCGTACCGCTCGGGTCAACATCGAATGGTCGATCGTAGCGAACTTGGCGCCCAGCCGCCAAAAATCGCCTTCTTGCGGCATTTCGCGCCTGCGCTAGACTGCGCCCATGCCTTTCGGCATGGGCTTCGGTGAACTCGTCTTGATCCTCGTGATCGTCACGGTCGTATTCGGCGCGACGAAGCTGCCTCAGCTCGGTGATGGCCTCGGGAAGGCCATCAAGAATTTCAAGCGCTCGGTGGGATCGCTGAACGAGATCGATGTGACACCCCGCTCGAACCCGGGCACCAGCACCAATCCTGAGCCGGGAGCCGAATCGAAGCCCGGTACCGCGGGCGAGACCAGTCGCAAGTAGCCCCGTCGCGTTTGCGTCGGTGGACGGGTCCGGGAGGCCGGTCAGGGTTGCTGCGGAAGCGGCGGCGTGCCGTTCGGAACGACCGGCGCCGGAGGGGCACCGCCGAGTGCCGCGATGCCGCCTTGGATGATCTTCCGCAGGCCCGCCACCGTGAGGCGGGGTGTCTTCTTCTCTTCTTCGAAAATGATCTGAGCCAGCGTCGCCGTCGTCAGGTCGGCACGCGTCGTGTTATCGACCACCTTCACGTCGTCGCCGGCGCGAACCATCGCGGCAATGTGATCCAACGTCACGTATCGGCTGTCGCGCGTGTCGTAGAGCTTCCGATTGGCGTAGCGTTTAATCGTGCGTGCCGTGGTCATCCGCAAATTGTGTCACGATCAAAAATTGCCGTCAATAATGTAAGATTAAAGACAATAAAGTACCTTGAGAGCCAGGTTCTGTAGCAATTCCAGTTACTTGGGCATATGAACAATCGGCCAACGATGGGCCGATTCGGAAATACCTTGGGCGCGGCGCGGCCGACCGGGCCGCGACGGACCCTGTCGTCACTTGATACAGACGATCCCCGTCTCATCGTCGGGGTGTCGTTATGACCTCTGACCAGTCCTGTCAGAGGTCGAGGCCGACCGAGAGCGACACGCTCTTTTGCCCGCCGCTCTGGTCGCTTGCGGCTCCCATCGCCGCGGCCCCGTCGCGACTCCCGCCGCCGGGGATGAAGGCGAACTGTGCCACGAGGAACAGTTTCCACAGCCTGAGCTTGCCGCCCCCGAACCAGCGAGCTCGCGTGATGATCGACTGACTCGGAAACGTGAAGTTCGCCCCGAGGTCCGCTGCGGTTCCCGCTTGCAGCTGGCACGATCTCGGGAGCGCGGCCACCGCGGCCGGATTCTTCGGGTCCGTCTTCTGGACCACGGCCGCATCACACTCCGGCGTCGCGTCGATGACGCCGCTGTGCCCGCTGACGAGGAGGAGGTCCCCGCCGAGGAAGGGCTCGAACCGCGCCGTCCCGGCGATGCTGAAGGCCTTCGAGATCACCAGGTCGAGACTGATCACGCGCAGCGTGAGCTGATCGGTCCCCACGAGATCCGACAGCCCTGCGCGCACCGCAAGCGAAGGCAGCGGGCTTCCGTGAAAGCCTTCCTGAACGGCGACCTTCACGTAGCCTTCGAGCGCCCACATGCTCGACTGAAGAACGTTGACCGCGCCCGCGCCGAGCTCGATGGAAGGTACGGGCGAGAACATGCCCTTGCGGACGAATCCGCCAACCGTCGTCAGCCATGGCGACGGTCGCGACAGGTTTGGATTCGCCGGCTGGACGCCCTCGATTCCGTTCCAGAACGACCTTTCGTTGCTGATGGACGTCACGTCCAGCTCGGCCGAAAGCTGGAACCCCGCGAAGCCGAGGGTGTCCGCGGGCGTTTGCAAGCGTGGTGCGATCACGGCGCCGAGCTCCGACATCAAGCTACGCAAACGGGTGTTCGCCCCACTGTCCAAGGTGACGGTGGTTCGCGTCGCGGTCTGGTTCACCCACGGACAGCCCCGACCCTGCGAGGTGTCGCACAAGTTGACGAGACGCAAGTCGTTGCGGTCGGCGCGGGCGGGCCGGCCCGACAGGACCACCACCAAGGCGACGGCCGCTACCGCGAGGGCCTGGGCCAAGCTGGGCGCGGGCCCTCGTCGCGGCGATCGGCAGCCCATGAACCGCTACGGTACGGTCCCCCGGGAAACAGTGTCAAGGTGGACCGCGCCGCCCCGGCGTCCCGAAGGCGACATGGCGGCAGGGACCCCGCGCTGATAGGTTGCGCGCGTGGCAGGTTTGACACTGACTGTCTTGGCGTTTGCGCTCGGAGGCGTGACCGCGGTGGCTGCGCTGGCCGTGCCCGAGCTGCAGCGCAGCGGCGTGACAGTGGGGCTGTGCGCGCTCCTCGCGCTCGGGCTGGTGGGACTCTACGCCCGGCCCTTCGAGCGGTTCGCGGGTCTCCGGTACCTGAACCGGGGGTCGGAGGCCCGCCGCAGCCGCAAGCTGCGGATAGCCACGCTCGTGACCTTGACGCTGGGGCTCGCGGCGCTGGCGCTGTTCTTCGCCGCGCGTGGGAAACTTCGGGCGCTAGAGACCGTGGGCGTCCTCGGCATCCTGGGCTCGAGCCTCGCGCTCGTGACGCTGCTGCTGCTGCGGCTGTTCTCCGTGTTCACGACGGTGTCGACCATGGGCGTCGCGCTCGGCGTGCAGTCGCTCATCGTCGTCCTCGGCGTGACGAGCGGTTTTCAGCGAGAGTTCCAGGACAAGGTGCTGGCGCTGAACGCGCACCTGATCGTGATTCCTTACGGGGACGTGGACGTGGACAGCGCCGAGGCCGACGACATCCAGGCCAAGCTGGCGGATCTGCCGGGGGTCGTCCGGCAGGCGAAGTTCTTGTTCTCCGCCGGCGAGGTCATGGTGGGAAGCATCGGCGCGAACTTGAAGGGCATCGACCTGGCCCAGGGCGCCGACGATCTCAGGCGGACGCTGATCGACGGGCGCGTGGAAGACCTGGGCCACCCCGAGCCCTGCACGGTGCCCAAGACCGGCGCAGGAGCGGGCGGCGGCGGCACCCAAAATGCCAGCGGCAACATCGCGCTCGGCGTCGAGCTGGCGCACCGGCTACACCTGAAGGTGGGCGACTGCGTTTCGATAATGGTGCCGTTCAGCGACACGAGCGGGATCGTTCCCCCGTCATTCCTCTTCCGCGTGATCGGGCGGTTCCGGATGGGTTTCAACGAATACGACACGCGGCTGGCCTACGTCAGCCTCGACGACGCGCGCAGGCTGGCCTCCGTTCGACAATCAGTGTTCGGGGTCGAGCTTCGCTTCGCGGACGCCTATCAGGCCATCGCCATGGCGAAGGAGGTGCGGCGCAGGTTGCCGGGGCCGTATCGGGTCGTCGATTGGCAGGAGCTGAACCACAACCTGTTCACGGCGCTGAAGACGCAGAAGGTCGCCATCTCGCTCTTGCTCGTGCTGATCATCCTGGTGGCCGCCTTCAACATCATCGCTTCCCTCACGATGATCGTCCTCTCCAAGGTCCGGGAGATCGCGATCCTCGGGTCGATGGGCGCGCGCGCGGCGATGCTGGCGCGATTGTTCCTGGTAGCCGGGACCAGCGTGGGCGCCGTGGGGACGATCATCGGCATCGCTTGCGGCCTGCTCGTGTGTGGCCTCGCGAAGCTGTACGGCTATCCGCTCGACCCCAAGGTGTATCTCATCGGCCAGCTGCCGGTGCAGATCGCTCCCCGCGAGATCGTGGCCGTCGCCGCCGCGACGCTGGCGATTTGCGTGCTGGCGACCTTGTACCCGTCGCTTCGTGCCAGCCGCCTGCGAGCGGTCGACGGCCTGCGCCACACGTGAGGCGGGGCCCGCGCCGCCGTCGCCCATTCTGGGCCTGCGGACCGATCAGAGCTTGGGCGTCTCGAGGTTGGTGGGCATCGCCGCGGCGGATGCGGCCGGCCCGCCGAGCGGCTTCTCGCCGGCCTTGGAGTCGTACTTAGACGGGCACTTCGCCATGATCCCGTCCGGAACGACCGAGAGCACGTTGTCGGGGCCGAGGCTGCCCTTCGCCACAACCTCCGCGCCGGACTTGAACGTGTCGGGCACGATCCCCGAGTAGGTCGCCGAGATCACCGCCGGGGCGCGCGGGGGTCGGCTCTCGATCTTGAACCGATATTGCAAGGTGCCCTTGGCCTGTTCGATCGAGCCGTCCACGACGTTGCCGTGAACCTGGAGGCGCTTGGTGCGAACAGCGTCGGGCGCGGCCATCACCTCGTCGACGTGCTTGTAATATTCCGCCCCCTCCTTCACCGAGCGCGACAGGAGGAAGCCGACCCCGCCCGCCACGACGACGACCGAGAGAACTATCTTCCACGCGGCGCCGCGGGTGGGACCACGGAGCTCGACGCTTGGGGTCATGCCATCAATGCTAGCGCCTGGGGGGGGAGATTCAAGCTCGGCGACGGGCCGCCGGCCTTGCGATCGCGCTCGTCTCCTTGCCTGCCACCTTGCCCATGGCGGCGATCTCGTGAAAATACCTGCAAAACATCTCCATTCCGCCGGAGGCCTGGCCCCAGTCGTAGTTCTCGTTGATGGCGTGATACCCGTGCTCTGGCAGCGAAAGGCCCATGAAGATGACCGGCGCCCGGAGCAACTGCCGCATGGTCAGCACGGCGCCGATGGAGCCGCCCTCGCGCGTGAACCCTGGCTCCCTGCCGAACGTGTCGCGCATGGCCCGCACGGCGGCGGCGTTGTAGGGGCCGCCGAGCGGCGCGAGGTAGGGGGCGAGCGACGCCTCGTGCTGGACGTGCGCGTCGGGGAGCTGCTTCTTCATGAAAGCCTTGATGAGGCGAAAGATCTTGGCGGGATCCTGATCGGGCACCAGCCGGGTCGAGAGCTTCGCCTCGGCCCGGTGGGGAATGATGGTCTTGATGCCCGGTCCGGAGTAACCGCCGACGATGCCGTGCACCTCGAAGGTGGGTTGCGCCATGATCGCTTCCATCACCGCCTGGTCGGTGGCATGCGGACGCAAGCTCGAGAGCTCGTGCGCGACCTTGAACTTGCGCGCGGAGAAGCCGGCCCGCGCGAATCCCGCCCGCTCGACGGCGGTCAGCTTGCGCACGTCCTCGTAGAACCGGGGGATCTTCACCCGCCCGGTACGGGCATCCACGCAGGCGGCCACCAGACCCGCCAGCTCGGTCACCGGATTTCGGGCGGCGCCGCCCGTGGTCCCGGAGTGCACGTCCTTCGCGCCCGTCGTCAGGCTGACGGTGAAGCCCATCAACCCGCGCAGCCCGTAGGGTATCGACGGTCGGCCGGCGGCGGTCCAGATGGTGTCGGACACGACCACCGAGTCCGTGGCGAACCCGAGCGCGCCCGTCGACGCTGCCGCCATCGCCGCGCCGAGCCCACGCGCGAAGTTCGGGCTGCCGATCTCCTCCTCGAGCTCCCAGAGAAACTGGATGTTCAGGCGCGCGTCTGTCTCGAGGGCCAGCCGCGCGCCGTACAGCGCCGTCAGCGCGGGGCCCTTGTCGTCGGTGGAACCGCGCGCGATGTAGCGGTCACCGCTGCGGGTGAACTTGAACGGCGGCGTCTTCCAGTCGGCCGCGTCCGCGGGCTGGACGTCGAGGTGGTTGTAGACGGTCACGGTGGGGAACGCGGCGTCGCGGATGATCCGCCCGACGACCAGCGGGAAGCCCCCCGTGTCGATGACGTCGACGCGCGCGCCGATCTCTTCGAGCGCGACGCGCGCCTGGGAGACACAGCGATCCATCTCGGGCCGGCGCGCCGGATCCATGCTCACGGTGGGGATCTCCACCAGCGCCGCCAACCTCTCCTCGAAGCCCGAACGCCACCCGGAGACGCGACCGCGAACCGCCTTGACGTCGATCATGGCCGGCGATTATGCGCGCGCGCGCCGGGATGGGAAAGTCGGTGGTCCTCAACCGCCGATCTGGACCATCGCCTTGCGCGGGCCCCCGATGCCGAGCAAGCCGAACCTGTGACCGTCGCGCTTCGCGTGAACGGCGCCCCGAATCGCCTCGACGACGGCGTCCTCGCCGGAGCCCCGCAGCACCCCGCGCAGGTCGGTCGCGTCGTCGTGGCCGAGGCACGTGTGAAGGGCGCCGCCAGCCGACAGGCGAACGCGGTTGCACGTGTCGCAGAAGTGCTCGGTGAGCGGGGAGATCAATCCGAACCGGCCGATCACCTCGCCCGTGCCGCCCGGACCCTCGACGCGCCAGTAGCGCGCGGGACCGGCGCCCGAGGCCCGGGAAGCGGCCTCGGCCACGATGCGCGCCCCGGGCTGGCTGGCGGCCACGGACTCACGGATAGCCAGGGCGCCCATGAAAGCGCCGGGGACGAAGAGCGCGCCGTCCGCCATCGGCATCTGCTCGATGAACCGGGGCACCAGCCCGCGGGTCCAGGCATAGGCGCAGATCGCCGGAATTTCGTCGTCGTTGAACCCGTGTATCGCGACCGCGTTGAGCTTGATGTCCGCGAAGCCCACGGTCCGCGCCGCCTCGATCCCGGCCAGCACCCTCGACAGATCGCCGCCGCGGGTGATCCGGGCGAAACGCGCGGGGTCCAGGGAATCGATGCTGACGTTCAGGCGATCAACCCCCGCGCGTCGCAGCGGCGCCGCGAGCTCGCCCAAACGATGCCCGTTCGTCGACACCGCCAGATCTTCGATGCCTGGTATCGCGCGCAGCATCGCCGCCAGCGCCGGCAGATCCCGCCTGATCGTGGGCTCGCCGCCGGTCAAGCGCAGGCGGCGCACGCCGACGCGGGCGAAACAGCCGACGAGCCGGGTGAGCTCCTCGAAGGACAACACGCTGTCGCGTCCGAGATGGCCGACGCCTTCTTCGGGGATGCAATAGGTGCAACGGTAGTTGCAACGGTCGGTCACCGAGACGCGGAGGTATTCGACGACGCGGTGCTGCCGGTCGATGAGCGGCGCCGCCAACGGCGGTTCAGCCAGCCCTGTGACGCTCATGGTGGTCGTGCCCTCGCTCGGGCGACGCGCCCGCTCCCTGATTCAGCTGCCCGACGAGATGGCGCAGCTCGGGAAGGATCAACTTGCCGAGCGCCAGCTGCACGGCGGCCGGGGATCCGGGCATGGCGAAGATGGCCACCTTGCCGATGGTCCCCCCGATCGCCCGCGACAACATCGCGGCCGCCCCTATCTCGGCGAACGACAGCATCCGAAACAGCTCGCCGAACCCCTCCAGGCGTCGCTCCAGCAACGGCAGCAATGCCTCCACGGTGCCATCCCGCGCGGAGACACCCGTACCTCCCGTCAACAGGATGGCGTCCACCTCGTGACCGCCCGCGAGCGCGAGCACGCGTGCCGAGATCTCCGCCGGCTCATCGCGGAGCAGCTCGCGGCGCGTGAGCTGAAATCCAGCCTGGGCGAGCAAAGCGGCGATCAGACCCCCGCTCTCGTCAGTTGCCGAGGTCCGCGTATCGGACACGGTGATGACGGCCACGCGAAGGTCCCGCGATTCGGGGCTGGCCTGACGATGCTGGGCGACGCTCACGGGCCTAGCCTAGCAGGAATGCCGTCGGTCGAGCGGCCACGGGCAGCCTCGGGCCTGGGACTCGGACGTCCCGCGAGTGGTCGCGTTGGCGAGCGCGTTGACGACTCCGGCGGTCGCGTGGCATGAGGGATTCATGTCCATTTTTTCTTCGTTGCGAGACGCGGTCGTCGGGCAAGCGATGCGGGTCGCCACCGATCCACGGTTGACGAAGGTCGCGAGCAATCCTCGGGTCATGAACGCCGCCATGCGCGCCCTCAGCCTGGGCGGTGCCGTCAGGGGCGAGGTTTCGAAGGCGACCCGCCTGGCGGCGGGCGTCTTCGGGATCGCCACCGAGGAAGAGGTGGCCGCCCTTCGTTCCACCATCCAGACGCTCGAGGATACGCTCGCCACGTTGCAGGCGGAGGCGCAGGCGTCCGCCCGCCGGAACCAACCCACGCCTTAGCAGTCGCGGTTCTTAGTCGCCTGGACCATCGAAAGACCCACGAGTCACATCCCCTGGTTCTGATAATCTAGACCCGTCGGGCCTGTCGCGTGACCGCGAGGCCGGGCGGGGCCATGTCGCCTCCTTCACCTCCTGAAAATAGGGCCCTCTTCTTCCTGCGCCGCGGGGACGGACGTGTGTCCGGACCCCACGATAAGTCCGCGATTGCGAACATGCTGGCCAGCGGAGAGCTGGCCGGCAGCGAGCGCATCTCCATCGATCGGCGCTCCTGGAAGCCGCTCGGGCTGCTGATCGGCGCCCCGCCGCCATCGCCTCAGCCGAGGCCGCCTGCTCCGCCCGCGGCGGCGACCGCCGTGGGGCGACCAACGTTCATCGACTTGCCCGGCGGCGGCGACCTGACCCTCGACGCCCCGGGGGCTACGGCCGAGGTGCCCGCCACTTCGCATTTGCTCAGCGCCAAGCCGAAGCGCGACGAACATCAGCCAGCCGACACCCGAGGACGGTCCCCGAAGATCGACGACCGCGAGATGAGCGGAGACCCGGGGTCCGGCGGCCGTGCCGACGGGGCGGAGGTCGATCTGTCGCTCGAGCTGGTCGAGAGAAGACCCCACGTCCGGTCCGCCCCGGCCCAGTCACCGTCGACCAGCGGTCCTCCCGTCGACGGCTCCGCGGTTCCGGACCCCGTCTCCTTGCGCGCGTCGTCGCGTGGCGCGGCGCCCAGCCCCGACACGCAACCGACCGAGGCCGATCCCACCCTCCCGGTCTCGATCGAGGGCGCGCCAGGCGACAGGAAGGCGGCGCGCCCCCGTACCGTCACCGCCGCTCGGGCGGGAAACCCCGCCGGCAAGACCACCGATCGCAAGCGCACCCTTCGCCTCGTGGTTCCGATCGCGGCCGTCGCCGGCATCGGCGCGCTCGCCGCCGTGACAATCGTCGCCGACCTCCCGGCGCGGCTGCGGCCCGAGCCGCAAGCCGCCGCGGTGCTGGGCGCCCTCGCCGAGCCGATCGCGCGTGATCGATTCAGCGCCTACTCCCAGGGCGCTCGAAAGCTCGAGGAGGCTGTCGCGAACCGCCTGGAGGCGCCCGGGATCCGCGCCGAGGCCGCGTTCCTCCTGGCCAGCTCGGTCGTGCTCCACGGCGGCGAGCGCGGTCGTCTAACGCGTGCGGAGGCGCTGTTGCCGCCGGACGAGGCGCACGATCCCAAGATTGGAGCGGCGGCGGTCAGCGTGACGCGCGCGCGAGCCTGGGTAGCGCTCGGCAGGATGCGATTCAACGATGCGATGGCGCGCGCGGAGACCCCGGGGTTGCCGTCCGGCGACGTGGCCGCGATTCACGGGTGGGTTGCCCTCGCCCGACACGATGGCGCGACGGCAGAGACCGCGTTCACGGAGGCGGAGCGCGCCACCCCAGCTGCCGGGCCGTCGAAGGTGGCGGCGCGCTTCGGACTCGGCCTGGCGCACGAGAGCGCCTTCTCCCCCCTCGCCGCGGAGACGTTCCGCGCGGTCTTGGCGGACGCGCCCGCCCACGTGGGCGCGTCGTTGGGCCTGATGCGCACGCTTCCGATGGGCGCCGCGGGGCGGCTGAAGCTGGCGCAGGAGTTGGTCGCGACCCGCGCGGGCGAGGCCTCGCCCGCGGAGCTGGCTGAGGCGCACACGCGTATCGGCGAGGCATTCCAGGAGCTCGGGGATCTGACGGCGGCGGAGGCTGCTCTCGCGCGGGCCCGGCAGGCGGACCCTTCCAGCGTCGCGCTCGCGGTCGTTCTGGGCGATCGGGCGCTCGCCGAAGGCCGTAGGGACGACGCCTTCGCGAGCTACAAGGGCACGCTCGCCGCCCCGCCGGCCACACCGCGCTCGGCGGCCTTTCAATTCGCCCGCGTTGGAGCGCTGATCGAGGCGGGCCGTTTGGATGAAGCGGCCCAGTCGGTGGCGCGACTCGAGCGCGGCCTGCCGCACGATCCGCGGGCGCCCTACTGGCGCGGGCAGCTGGCGGAGCGGCGGCAGCCCCCGGACTTCGACACGGCCGCGCGCTCCTACGAGGAAGCCTTGAAGCGCGGCGCCAAGTTCATTCCGGCCAGCCTCGAGCTGGCGCGGCTTCACCTCGGCCAACACCGCGCCGCGGACGCGCTCGCCGTGCTCGAGCGCGCCGAGGCGCAGGGCGCCACGCCCGTCGCGCTGCACGTCGCGCTCGGCGAGGCCCTGCTGGCGTCCGGCAACCCGACCGAGGCCGTACGCGTGTTTCGGCAGGCCGTCGCCGATGACGGCGCCAGCGTCGCGGCCCACCTTGGCTTCGCGAGCGCGCTCTATGGATCGGGGAACGCCGGCGCGGCGGCCGCCGAGGTGACCGCACTGGCGGGTCGGCGCGACGCCGCGACGATGGGCTCGCGCTCGGGCGACCGGATCGCCGAGCTGCTCGTGAAGCTCGGACGCCGCGACGAGGCGCTGGCCCTCTACGAAGCGACCATCGCCGCGCGGAGAGCTACGCCATCGACGAAGGTGTCCGCCGCGCGCCTGGCGCTCGAGCGGGGACAGCTCGAGCTCGCGCAGAAGTTGGCCGCGGAGGCCGTCGACGAGGACCCGCGAACGCCGGGCGCTCTCTTCGCGCTCGGCGAGGTGCTGCGGCAAAAGGGAGATCTTGCCGGGGCGATCGCAGAGCTGCGTCGCGCCCAGGCGATCGATGCCGCGCCGGAGGTTCAGCTGGAATACGGACGCCTGCTGGCGTCGATGGGCAGGGACGAGGAGGCGATGGCCGCGCTGGCGGAGGCGGGCGAGCTTCCAAAGGCGGGCGTCGAGCGCGGGCGCATCGACCTGCGGCGCGGAAACACCGAGAAGGCCGCCGAGGAGCTCGCGGCGGCCACCCTGAAGCTGCCGACTGACCCGGACGCCTTCTTGTTGCTCGGTCAGGCCGAGGATCGCCTGGGCCGCGGCGCGCAGGCGGAGGCTGCGTTCAAGACCACGACGCGCCTGGCTCCGGCCTCCGGCGAGGCGCACTACCGGCTCGGGCGGCTGCTGCTCGACCGGGGCGCCGTCGCGGCCGCGCTGCCACATCTCAGGGCGACCGTGGAACATCTGCCGCCGGCCGCTTCCTGGCGCGCCGATGCCTATTTTCAGCTCGGGTTCGCGGAGCAGCGCCAGGGCTCGCGGGAGCGCGCGGTGGCTGCGTTTCGCCGTTACCTCGAATTGGCGCCGGGTGACGCGCCCGCCCGCGCCGAGGTGATGAAGCAGCTCGGCGAGGACGACCTCGCAGATCACATGCGGTAGGTGACGCCGCCGCCGACGAAGAAGTACGGGAAGAAGAACCCAACCTCGGTCTTGAGCTCGAGGCCGTCGGCGTTCGGGATCCGGAAATCCAGTCCTGTGACCAGGTTCACGATCGGGTACACGGTTGGAACGTTGCTGTCGCGGAATTGCGAGCCCCGGGCCGGGACGTCGTTCAAGCCCCCGCTGCCGTTGATCACCGACACGGGACACGCGGTCGTCGCGGTCGCCGTGCACGTCGGGGGAATGATGGGCGTGCACAGATTCGTGTCGCCGGGGCTGGTCGCGCAGCCCGGAGTTCCGTCCGACGTTCGCAGCATCTTCCCGGTCGTGATGCCGAGGCCGACGCCGCCGCCATAGTGCAGCGTCACGTAGGGGTTCAGCTCCGTGCGCAGGATGAATGCGGCGTCGACCGAGATGGCGCCGAGGCCGCGGAACTGCACGAAGTCGGTGTCCGTCGCCGGATCCTTGCCCTTGCCCAGCCAGTTTCCGTCCGGTGGGGACAGCGATTGCCACGCCACTCCCAGGACGAAATCGAAGTCGCCGTGGCGCCTGAAGCCCTCGATCCCCACGGTGTACGAGCTCAGTGACTTGCTCTGGTTCAAGAAGATACCGAGCAAGAACGTGGGAACGGAGACCCAGCGGGCCCGTACGCCGAGGCCGTAGCGCGCGGCGCCGGCGTCCTGCTTCGCGGCGTCCACCATCGGCACGCCCGCGGTCACCGTGGTGTCCGCGTCGGCCGCCGCGGGCTCGCCACCGCTCGGCGCTGACTTTCCCGCCCCGCTCGCGGCCGGCCGGCCGGGTGCGTCCGCAGAGGGCGCCGCGGCCCCCGTCGCCGCCGGCGGCGCAGACGTGGCCGGGGCCCCCGCGGCGGGGGCCGTGGTCGCTTCGGCTGCTACCGGTGCGCCCGGCGCCTCCGCGAAGGACGTCCGTGCCGCGAGCGACATCGACCCCAAGAAAGCCGCGAAGAAAGCTAGGACCATCCGAGCTCGAATCATGTTGTCTCCTGGCGAGAATGAGCGCGAAACGGCGCGATTATACACACGACCAAGAACCCACCGGGGGCCCGCGCCCAGGAGCAGCGACCTCAGGGACAGGCTTCGCCGTTCTGTGGCGCCGTCAGGAGCCGGCGGCGCCGGCGACGGTAGCCGCGAACCAACACGATCCCCGCGGCGAGGACCGCGGCGATCACGATGCCGTGCTCGGTGTGCCGGGCGTACCTGACCACGTGATCGATCTGACCGCCAAAGAACCAGGCGGAGTACACCAGCACAGGCACCGAGATGATGGCCGCGAGCGCGTCGTAGATGAAGAACACGCTGGGACGCAGGTGCAGCGTTCCACCGCAAAAGAAGATCGAAAAGCGCAGCCCGGGCATGAAACGACCCAGGAAGACCACCCGCGTCCCAAATTTTCGAAAGTACGCGCGGACGCGCAGCTGGCGGCGTGGCGTGAAATACCGCCTTGCCCACGGGCTGGCTAGGATCGGCCGCCCGAACCACCGGCCCATGAAGAACGCGGCCGTGTCACCAAGCAGTACGGCGCTCCAGCAAACCGCGAAGGCCGTGTGGACGTGCAGATGGAGATGAAGGTGGCACTCCGGCGACGAGAAATACCCCGCCGCGATCAGCGACAAATCTTCCGGGACGGGCAGACCCATGCCGCACAAAAGGAGAATGCCCCCCAACCACGCGTACGCCCCGAACGGAGTCAACGCCGATAAATGATGGATGAACCACTCCATTGCGGGGCTCGGGGAGCCGTTCACATATCACGAAGCTCGGAGCAGAGCGACGATCATGGTTGCCGGGCGCGGGCGTCACGGGCGCGGCAAGGCGCGGCACCCACCGTTGACATGTCCGAGGGTGACACGTAGGTTTGCCCCTCACCGGAGGCCACCCCATGCTCTCTTACCGTGCCATCGTCACCGCTAGCTTGTTTTCCGCCCTGTTCGCCATGGGTTGCAAGCCTGACTACCCCAGTTGCGAGACCGACAAGGATTGCAGCGACAAGAAGGAGTTCTGTGTCGCCGGCAAGTGCCAGCAGTGCCGCGAGACGAAGGACTGTCCCGAAGGGTCGTCCTGTAACAGCGGGCGCTGTGACGTGATTTCCAACTACTGCAAGGACAAATCACAGTGCCCGGCGGGAACCCCGTGCATTGCCAACCGGTGCACGCCATGCGCGTCCGACAAGGACTGCGCGGCCGGCACGAAGTGCTGGAAGGGCACCTGCGACGCGAAGAAGCACTGCACGAAGGACGACGATTGCGCCCAGAACGAAGACTGCACGAACGGGGTGTGCTCGTCGGACAAGAAGAAGGCGCCGCCGCCGGTCAGCTGCACCCTGGGGGCGGTCTATTTCGACTTCAACGAGTCAGCATTGACGACCGAGGCGAGCTCGACGCTGTCGCGGAACGCGGATTGCCTGAAGCAGGTCACGCGGCCCGTCACCATCGTTGGTCACACCGATCCCCGCGGGACGGCCGAATACAACATCGCGCTGTCCGAGCGCCGGGCGCAATCGGTGCAGACGTACATCGAGCGCCTGGGCATCGCCGGTGGGCGCATGGCGGTCTTGCCGCGTGGGGCGCTGGACGCGACCGGAACCAACGAGCCGACCTGGGCGCAGGATCGTCGTGTCGACTTCAACTGGCGTTGACCCGGGGGCGGCGGTGAGCGTGCGGGGCGCGGCCGACGCGACACCGGGACGCCGACGGCGGCTCGCCGGAGCGCTCGCCGGCCTCTGGGCGGGGGCGCTGCTGCTCGGCGGTTGCGTGAGCAGCTCCGAGGGCGACCTCATGCGCCACAACATCGGCGAGCTTCGCGTTCGTCTCGATGCCATCGATAAGCGCGACGCCGAGTACAAGCAGCAGGTCATTCGCCTCAAGAAGGTGCTCGACGACGCGACCGCGTTGCTGGCGCGCAACTCGGCGGACGTCGGGGCGAAGGCGGCGAAGAACGAATCGGATCTGGCGGCGTTGAGCGGCCGCGTGGAGGAGCTGAACCACAGCTTCGAGCTGCAGTCGCGCCAGGCGGACGACTCCCGGACGCGATTCGAGACCCGCATCGCCTCGCTGGAGCAGACCCAGGGCAAGATCGGCGACAAGGTCGGCCTGAACATCCCCGACGACAAGGAGCAGCTCTGGTCCCAGGCGGGGCAGCGGCTCGCGGCCGGCCAGCGCGACGAGGGCCGGCGCTTCTACCGGACGTTCATCCAGCGATTCCCTCAGGACCCGCGCGCGCCGCAGGCCTACCTGGCCGTGGGGCAGTCGTTCAGTCAGGAGAGCAAGTTTCCGTACGCCGCGGCGGAGTTCCAGAAGATCCTGGACAACTACGCCTCGTCGCCCGAGGTCCCGGAGGCGATGTGGCAGCTCGCGCTGACGTTCACGCAGTTGAAGTTCTGCAGCGACGCGCGCGCGTTGTTGGGCGATCTCGTTCGCCGCTATCCGAAGTCGAAGCGCGTGGGCGACGCCCGGAGCGAGCTGAAGCAAATCGCCAAGCTGCCGAAGGGCGAGTGCACGTCTTAGCGGTCAGGCGAACGCCGCGGCGACGGATCGCGCGGCGGCGACAGGGTCGGCCGCCGCTTCGATCGCTCCGATGAGGGCGGCCGCGGCGGCGCCGGCGGCGGCGACGAGCGGCGCGAGCTCGACCGTGATGCCTCCGATCGCGACGACGGGGATCGGACACGCGGCGGTCACCGTCCGCAAGACCTCCAGGCCGACGACGGGATCCGGGTTGGCCTTGGTCGTGGTGGCAAAGATGGGTCCGAGGCCGATGTAGTCCGCGCCGCCCGAAATGGCCAGGGCCGCCTGGGCCACGTCGTGCGTCGACACGCCAATCAGCAGTCTGCTGCCAGCCAAACGGCGTGCCTCGGCGAGCGGCAGGTCGTCCTGGCCCAGGTGGACGGCGTCTGCCCCGATGGCCAGCGCGACGTCGAGGCGATCGTTCACGCACACTGGCACGCCAGCCGCGCGGGCGAGCGGAAGCACCGCGCGGGCCAGCGCCGCCAGCGCCGAAGCCGTGGCCCCCTTCCCGCGCACCTGGATCATGGCCGGCCGCCCCGCCAGCAGGCGGCGCGCGCGCGTCGCGGCGCGCTCGACGTCCGCCGCCTCGGCCACCGGAACGTCCAGGATGGCATAGTAGCCGCGCAGCGGGGGCGCGGCCGTCATCGCGGCGGTGGATCGGCTGAAGGACTGTTCGGCATCGCGCGCCGCCAACGGTAGCAGATACCTGCGTGATCGATCGAGATCCGCACGCCCTGGGAACGGAACCGCCGCGCGGCGCGCGCATAGCACGAGCAACCCGCGCGCGTACGGCGTACAATATTGCGCCGTGCCGACGCCGTTTCGCCTCAAGACCTCCCTTCGACCCATGGGCGATCAACCCAGGGCCATCGAGGAGCTGACGGCGGGCGTGCGGCGCGGCGATCCGTCACAGGTCCTGCTGGGTATTACCGGCAGCGGCAAGACGTTCACGATGGCGAACATCGTCGAGCAGATCGGGCGGCCGACGCTGGTGATGGCGCACAACAAGACGCTGGCCCACCAGCTCTACCTCGAATTTCGCGAGCTGTTCCCCGACAACGCCGTTCACTACTTCGTCAGTTACTACGACTACTACCAGCCCGAGGCCTACGTCCCGTCGACTGACACGTACATCGAGAAGGACTCGCTCATCAACGAGGAGATCGATCGCATGCGGCACGCCGCGACGTATGCGCTCCTCACCCGCCGCGACGCCTTGATCGTCGCCTCGGTTTCCTGCATCTACGGCATCGGCGCCGCCGAGGCGTACCTGGGAATGAAGCTGGATCTCGCGGCCGGAGTCGAGGTGCGGCGAGACGCTGTGTTACGGCGCCTGGTCGAGATTCACTACGAACGCAACGACGTGGACTTCTCTCGCGGGACCTTTCGGGTGCGCGGTGACGTGGTCGAGATCTTCCCGGCTTACGAACGCGAGAAGGCCATCCGCATCGAGTGGTGGGGCGACGAGATCGAGTCGATCGCCGAGGTGGATCCGTTGCGCGGCAAGGTGCTGCGGAAGATCGACGAGGTCTCGATCTTCCCCGGCTCGCACTACGCGACAGGCACGGATCAGCTGGTGCGCGCCCGCGATTCCATCCGGATCGAGCTCCGCGAGCGCTTGACCGAGCTGCACGCCGCAAACAAGCTGGTGGAGGAGCAGCGCCTGCAACAACGAACCATGTACGACCTCGAGATGCTCGAGCAGATGGGACGCTGCAAGGGCATCGAGAATTACTCCCGGCACCTGTCGGGCCGCCAGCCAGGCGAGCCCCCCCCCACGTTGCTCGACTACTTCCCGAAGGACTTCCTGCTGTTCGTCGACGAGTCGCACCAGACCGTGCCACAGGTGGGCTCGATGTGGAAGGGTGACCGCTCGCGCAAGGAGACGCTGGTGGACTTCGGCTTCCGGCTGCCGTCCGCCCTCGACAACCGGCCCTTGCGCTTCGACGAGTGGGAGGCGCGGTCGCCGCAGACCATCTTCGTGTCGGCGACGCCGGCCGAGTACGAGCTACAGAAGGCCCATGGCGTGGTCGTGGAGCAGATCATCCGCCCCACGGGTTTGCTCGACCCGGTGATCGAGGTGCGGCCGGTCGGCTCGCAGGTGGACGATCTCCTGGGCGAGATCCGCGAACGCGTGAAGGCGGGGGACCGGGTGCTGGTCACGACCCTCACGAAGCGGATGGCCGAGGATCTGACGGAGTATTATAGCGAGCTCGGGGTGCGGGTCCGCTACCTGCACTCCGACATCGAAACCCTCGAACGGATCGAGATCCTGCGCGACCTGCGGCTCGGCGAATACGACGTGCTGGTCGGCATCAACTTGCTGCGCGAAGGGCTGGATCTGCCGGAGGTGTCGCTGGTCGCCATCCTCGACGCGGACAAGGAGGGTTTCCTGCGGGCTGCCCGGTCGTTGATCCAGACCATCGGCCGGGCCGCGCGCAACGTGCGCGGTACCGTGATCATGTACGCCGACCGCATGACGGCATCGATGACCGAGGCCATCACGGTGACTCGCACGCGCCGCACGGTCCAGGAGGCGCACAACCTCGCGAACGGCATCACGCCGATGACGATCCAGAAGGCCATCAAGGACCTGGAGGGCACGCCGCAGGACGACTTCGTGGATCTGAGCGAAGGGGTCCTGTCGTCCAAGAAGCGCAAGCGCCGCTCGGAGGTTCCTCTGGAGGAGATCCCCGATATCTTGCAGGCGCTGCGCAAGGAGATGCAGGCGCTGTCGGACGCCCTCGAGTTCGAAAAGGCGGCCGCGGTGCGCGATCGCATCAAGGATCTGGAAGAGATCCAGCTCGCCATCGCATCGTGAGCGGGCGAGCGCCTCAGCAGCCCGTGTCCACGGGCTAGTGCACCGCCGTCGAAATAGCGTCAACGCCGAGGCCGACAAGCCGCGCCGGACGCGAGGCGCGACGACGAGGCATACCCGTAGGTATGGTGAGGAGGAGCAACGAAGCGCCCGGCGCGGATCGTCGGCCGAACGTGATGCTATTTCGACGGCGGCGCACTAGGCCAGGCGGTAAAGGAGGCGCCAGATCTTCGCGCCTTCGCGCTCGCACTGCACCTCGCGGCGCGAGCGCGCCCCCCACAGCGGCCCGACCTGGAAGCTCCAGGGAGCGCGGGCATTGACGAACCGACCCGGGCCTTCCTCCTCGAGGGACGCCATCGCCTCGAGCGCGATGTCGAAGATATCGGTCATCACATGGATCTCGCCGCCGGGCTCGAGGAGCGAGGCGAGTCCCGCGATGAGGTTGGCGCCCACGACCCGCCGCTTGTGCTGCCGGCTCTTCCACCACGGATCCGGGAAATTGACGTGGAACCGCCGCACCGAGCGCGGCGCGAACAGGCGCTCGAGGTCGACCGACATGTTGGCGAAGACGTTACGGACATTGTCGACGCCGGCCTCGCGACAGAGGCGATCCGCGCGCGTCACCATCTCGCGCCGGATCTCGACGCCCACCAGCGTGGCGTCCGGCGCCGCGAGCGCCCTCTCGATCAGGAACTGTGCCTCGGCGGAGCCGAGCTCGACCTCGAGGTAACTGCCCGGGCGAGCCGCGAGCCGCGGGACGTCGGGAATGTCGAGCAGATCGGACTTCAGAGGATTGACGTGCTGGCGGATCTTCGGCACGTCTTCATGACCCCCGTCTCGAAGCGTCCACGCAGGATCAGGGACCGCCCGAGCCGGGGTGGTCGGCGTCGCCCGTCCCGCCCTGATCCGCTGCGTCCGCGCCATCCGCCCGCAGGCGCACCTTGAGGGCGGCCAGCCGCTCCGCGAGCGCCTCGATGCGCTGGCGCGCGGCTGCGACCGTCCCCCTCGCGTCCGCCAACGCGGCGCGATCGTCTTCGGCAGCCGTTCCGTCGTCGACCAAACGCAACCCCATGCTCAAGCCTTTGCTAAGACCGGGCCATTCTGCTTTCGATCGAGGTGATTGATCCAGAGCTGCTGGAGGATCCCGATCAAATAACTCGTCAGCATGTAAACCGCCAGGCCCGCGGGCAGGACCAGCGAGAACATGGTGAACATGATCGGCATCATCATCGCCATCATCGCCTGCTGTTGGTTGTCGGGCGACGTGGGCGACATCTTCATCTGGATGAACATGACCCCGCCCATCAGCAGCGGCGTGACGTAGTAGGGATCCTTGGCCGTCAAATCCTTGATATGGAGGATGAACGGCGACCGGTACAGCTCGACCGCATAGTTCAACGTCGAGTAGAGCGCGATCCAGATGGGCATCTGGATGAGGCTGGGCAAGCAGCCGCCGAACGGCGACACGCCGTGAGTCTTGTAGAGGTTCATCGTCTCGGTCGACTGCCGCTGCTTGTCGTTCTCGTACTTCTTGCGAATTACCGCCAGCTTGGGGCCGAGCCGCTGCATCTTCTTGGCCGACAGCAGGGACTTCTGCGTCGGGTAGAACGTCAACAAACGAATGAAGACCGTCAGCAGGATGATGGCGACGCCCCAGTTCTTGACGAAGCCGTGGAAGAACTTCAGAAGCCAAAGCATGGGACGCGAGATGACGGCCAGGCTGACGTCCACCGCCTCAGTCAGCTTGACGTCGACGCCCGCCGGCCTCACGTCGTCGAGGTCGGCGACGACCTTGGGACCCACGAACACCGCGAACGAGTAGCTCGTTCGTTCGCCCGGCCCGAGCGGGCGCTCGGCGAACGACAGCAGCGCGGTCCCGTTGCCGCTGCCGACGAAATTCCCTGAACACGTCCGCTCGCGCGCTGGGGTCTCCGGGTAGGGCACGACGGCCGTGAGGAAGAACTTTTCGTCCGTGCCCACCCAGCTGACGGCGCCGACCTTGTGGAGCGCCTCCTTCTCCAGCTTGTCGACCGGCTCTCGCGTGGTCTTGTCGTCCACGCGGCAAAGCACGCTGGCGGTGTTGCCGGACGAACCCGAGAAGAAGCCACCCTTGGCCTCTGGATCCTGGTGCCCGGACAGCGCGATGGCCAGGTGGTGGTGGTCGAGCGGTGCCGCCGAGCGGTTCTCGACCGTGACGTCGAGGTGGATGCGGTACCTGGAGGCGTCGAACAAGAACCGCTTCTCGACGCGCACCGAGGGCGTCTCGGCGCGGTAGACGATCTGCTGCACCCCGGCGGGCGGGGGCTGCGCGTTCTCGACCAGCTGCCAGGCGGCGTCCGGGGGCGTCGCGAAAGAGGAATCCGGGAAGGAGATCCGCAGCGGGGCCAGCTTGGGATCGTCGCCGCGCACGAGATCGATTCCGCGGGCGGTGGCTGGATCAGCTCCCTTCGGGAGGTACTTTGGCTCGATCAGGCGCGCATGCCGCAGCGAGGCGCCACGGTTCGAAAACTCGAAGACCTCGGAAGCCGTCTGGATCGTGGTTTCGCGCTCTGGAAACGTGTTCGCGGCGGGCGGTGTCCCCGGTGCGTCTTGCGGCGCGGCGCCACCCGCTGGGCCGGGATCCGTTGGCCTGTCGCCAGCCGCGGGCGGGGGATTCTGCTGTGATGCCGCCTGTTGCGGCGGCGTCGCCGGCGCTGGCGGGGTGGGCGGCGAAAAGAACTTCGCCCAGACGAGCAGGATCACCCCGCAAATGACGATCGCCAGTATTGTCCGCTTGTCGGGCACCGAACCTTACCCCCGTCCTGTTTGGCTCGGGACGGGATCAAGGCCCCCGGCCGCGAGCGGATGGCATCTACACAGCCGCAACACCGCCAGCCGGGCGCCCATGACGGCACCGTGGCGCTGGATGGCCTCCTCCGCGTAGCGCGAACAAGAGGGCTCGAAACGACAGCACGGCCCAAAGAAGGGGGCCAGCGCCGCTCGGTAAGCCCGTATGAACACCAGCAACACGGCGATCATCGCGGGCTCGGCCTCGGGGCTGCGAGGCGCCTCGCGAGCTCGACGAGCTCGGCGGCGAACGAGGCGGCGCTGGCGCGCTCCGATCCCGCGCGGGCGAGCACCACGAGGTCGGTGCCCGGGGCAAACTCGTCCCCCAGGTGGCGAAATCCCTCGCGGACGACTCTCTTGATTCGGTTTCTGATCACGGCGTTGCCGATCTTTCGGGTCACAGTGATACCAAACCTCGCCCGTGCCGCCAGGCTCGCCTTCCCGAAATCGTCCCGGCGGTGGACGAAGAACTGGAAGTGCTTTCCCGATATGCGTCGCCCGCGGCCCTGCGCGAGGAGAAACTCCCGGCGCTTGCGGAGCCGACGTTGGCGCGGAAAGCGAAACCCGGCCGCCACGCGTCCCCTACACGCCGGATGGGCTACTTCTTCGCGATGGTGACGGTGAGCTGCTTGCGACCCTTGCGGCGGCGGCGGCGGAGCACGGCCCGACCGGCGGCGGTCTTCATTCGCTTGCGGAACCCGTGGGTGCGCTTGCGACTCTTGCGATGTGGCTGGAATGTCCTTTTCACGGCTAACCTCCGACTTCGGGCGTCCGTGAAACCGGGCACCACGCCCCAGTGAGGGGGCGCCTGAGATAACACCAGGCCCAGGCCATGTCAAACCCCTCGTCGGTGGCCCACGGCGAATCTGGGGTCAGGAGCTTCTTGACACAGTTTTTCCGTCGAGAAGATCGACCTCGGGCTTCGTGACGCGTGTTCAACACGGGAAATTCGCCAAGTCTTCACAGAACGGTGGCCGAGCCCCGTCGGGACGCGACTGATTCGGGCGCGGGCAATCGCGCCAAGCCCCGTCAGACGCGGGTTTGCGCGCCCACGGTGCGCGAGGTGCCGTGAAATCCCGAGACGCCCTCGCTACGTCGGCCGTCATGTCTGAAAAACCAATAAATTACAGATGCTTATCATTTGGCGGCAGGGGCCGTCCGCGGGTCGAAAATGTGGTCGCGAAAGTGCCCGCGATGAAAAATTCTACTGATTCCGCCCATCTTCACGCCGTACCGACCGGGTGTCTTGAACCACGCTGAAACGCTCTGCTAAACAAGCGTCCGCCCGCCACGTCGCGGACCCGAGTCCCGAAGACATCACCCGAGCGCGAGCCTTTCTCCGAGGCGCGGCTCGCGGATCCAATCCGGGACGGTGGGGTTTTCTGTGTCCGAAGCTGTGGAGAAACAGGGGGATTAGCTTTGCAAGTCCAAGTAAGTCCTAATGATCTACGGTTTCCCCTCCTGTTGACGGACTTGGCCGATGCTTGATCTCTGGAGTGAGGCGGTTCGCTCCATCGAACCGATGGTCAAGCCAGCCCACCGCGACTTGTGGTTGCGCCCCATCACCTGCCTCAGCATAGCCGGCGGGCGCATCCAGCTTCGAGCGCCGAATCGCTATCACAAGGAGTGGTTCGAAGATAACTTCTTGCCTTCGATCCTCCGGGATCTGGAGGCACGCGCGCAGCAGTCCTTCATCGTCGACTTCGAGGTGGCGCAGGCGGATGAGGAGCCGGCGCCGCCAGCGTCGAGCGGCCGGTTCGGCGCGCCGGGCCCAGCGCCTCGGACGATCGCCGCGCCCCCACCGGACCTGATCGGGCGTTATACGTTCGACACCTTCGTCGTCGGACCCACGAACCAGTTCGCGCACGCGGCGGCGCGGATGGTGGCGGACGCGCCCGCGTCGCGCTGGAACCCGCTCTTCATCTACGGCGGCGTGGGCCTCGGCAAGACCCATCTCTTGCAGGCGGTCGGGCACGAGCTGCACCGGCAGCATCCCGATTGGGTGGTCACCGCGGTCACGGGCGAGAAGTTCGTGACCGATTTCATCAGCGTGATGATGTCCCAGAAGCGGGGTGGCGTCTCGTCGATGGAGCAGTTCCGGACGCGCTACCGGGAGCTGCCGGACGTGCTGCTCGTCGACGACGTCCAGTTCTTGTCGAACAAGGACAGCTCGCAGGACGAGTTTTTTCACACGTTCGAGGCGCTGTACAAGGCCCACAAACAGATCGTTTTGACCTCGGACAAGTTGCCGGCCGAGCTGCCGGGTGTGGAGGATCGGCTGCGCAGCCGATTCACCTGGGGGCTCATCGCGGAGGTCGAGTCCCCGGATCTGGAGACGCGCATCGCGATCGTCAAGCACAAGGCGGAGCAGGAGAGGCTGGCCTTGCCCGAGGAGGTGGCGCACTACGTGGCGGCACACATTCGTAGCAACGTGCGCGAATTGGAGGGCGCCCTGTTGCGGCTGGGGGCGCGCGCCTCGTTTCAGAATCAACCGATCACGTTGGAGCTGGCGCGGGACGCGCTTCAAAAGCTGATCTCCCTGGCGCCGACAGGCCTCACGGTCGAGAGCATCCAGCGTGAGGTGGCGGCGTACTTCGATGTGAAGCTGCACGACCTCAAGGGTCCCAAGCGTCACCGCTCGGTGGCGCATCCGCGCATGGTGGCGATGTTCCTGTGCCGCAAGCTGACGTCGATGAGCTTCCCCGAGATCGGGAGCCGGTTCGGCGGGAAGGATCACTCGACGGTGATCAGCGCCGTCAGAAAGATCGAGCGGCTTTGCGGCGAGGACGCCGCCCTGCGCAGCGTCGTCAACACGATCGAGAGCCACCTGCGACAGCCGTGATGCGTCTTGACGAGTAATCCCCAACCTGTGGAATCCGTGTTGCGGGATTTCGAGCTCGGGGGTCCGGGGCGGTTTCAGCCCCTGCCCAGGTCAAAGCGTCCCCTGCGCATCAACAGTCGGCGGGGTCCGCCCACCGTCGGGGACGACGATTTGTCCACAAGTCCACAGCCCCTACAGCTTCTGCTGATAAGATCTATTGTTTTGAGATAGGAACGCGGAGTATGCCTTGGTGCTCTGCGAAGGAGTGACGTGATGGACTTCAAGATCGACAAGAACGAATTTCTTAGGGGCCTCTATCTCGCGCACGGCATCGCCGACCGGAAGAGCACGTTGCCTATCTTGGCGAACGTCCTCTTGCGCACGGAAGGCAAGGACAAGGTCCTCTGCGGCGCCACGGATTTGAACGTGACCGCCCTCGCGAGCCTGTCGGCCCGGGTGGAGAAGGAGGGTGGTTTGACGGTGGCGGCGCGGCAGATTTACGAGATCGTCAAGGGCCTCCCCGGGGACGAGGTTCGGGTTCGGCGAACGGAGCAGAATTGGGCGGAGATTCGGGCTGGGAAGGTGGAGTTCAAGGTGGTCGGGATGGCCGACCGTGACTATCCGAAGTTGCCGAGCGCCAAGGAGGCGGAGACCTTCAAGGTCGATTCGGCCACCTTGCGGGACATGATCGCGAAGACGATCTTCTCGGTCTCTCAGGACGAAACGCGCCAGCACCTGGCCGGCGTGCTGTTCGAGTGGGACGGCACGAACGCGCGCATGGTGTCGACGGACGGCCACCGTTTGTCGAAGGTGGGGCGGTCCTTGCCGGGGGGACAGAAGCTGGACAAGGGCGTGCTGATTCCGCGAAAGGGAATCCTCGAGGTGCGGCGCGCTATCGAATCGCGCGAGGCGCCGTGCGAGATCGGCGTTTATCAAGGGTACTTCGTGTTGAAGGCGGACGACGTCAGCCTGTGCGTCAAGCTGATTGACGGACAGTTTCCTCCGTATGACCAGGTCATCCCGAAGGACAACGAGCGTGCCTTCGTGGTGTCGCGCGTGGGGCTGCTGGATGCGCTCCGCCGCGTCGCCATCATGTCTTCGGACAAGACCTGGGGCGTGAAGCTCGCCATCGACAAGGGCAAGCTGCGGGTGGAGAGCGACAACCCGGATCTAGGCGCGGCGAGGGAGGAGATGGACGTCCCCTACAAGGGGGCGCCGGCCCAGATCGGGTTCAACGCGCGCTACTTCATCGAGGTGCTCTCGGAGATCGAAACCCCCGATGTGCGTGTGGAGCTGTCGGGGGAGCTGGATCCGGGCGTGATTCGACCGGCGGACGGCAGCGACTACGTCGGCGTCGTGATGCCGATGCGCCTCTGAGCTGCGTTGCGCATCGAGCGGTTTCGGGCGGCCGGTTGGCGGAACCTCCAGCCTGTCGAGCTGACGTTCGCTCCGGACGCGACCCTGCACGTGCTGTTTGGCCAGAACGGCCAGGGCAAGACGAACGTGATCGAGGCGTTGTATTTTCTCTCTGCGTTTCGGTCGTTTCGGACCACCCAGGCGGGTGATCTCGTGGGTGAGACCGCGGCCGAGGCGCAGGTTTCCACCGAGATTCGCACCAGGGAAACGACCCGATTGATCGCGGCTCGGCTCGTGCGGGGCGCGGCCGATGCTGGGGGAGCGGCGGGGAATGTGGGGCGCACGATCTCGGTCGACGGTAAGCCTGTGCGGCGGTTGTCGGCGGCCTTCGGTTTGATGAGCGTGGTGCTCTTCGTCCCGGAGGATCTGTCTCTGGCGCGCGCGGCGCCGGCGGCGCGTCGGCGGTTCCTGGACATGGCGACGGCCGGGATAACTCCCGCCTACCTCGGGGAGTCGGCGACGTTTCAGCGGATCTTGCGCGGCCGGAACGCCCTGCTGCGAAGCGGGCGGGCCGATGGGGCGACGGCCTGGTTGGAGACGGTCGACGAACAGCTGGCGCGCGCGGGCGCCCGGGTCGTGGCGCGCCGCCGGGCGTTCGTTCGCGAGATGGCGCCGCGGGCGGAGGGTTTCTTCCGGGCGCTGCACGCCGATCTGGCGGTGGAGCTGCTCTACGACGCTGATCCCGCCGTGGTTGCCGCGACTTCGGAGGGCGAGGTGGCGGGGGTGCTGCTGGCGGGGTTGGCGGCCCGTCGGCCCGTCGATTTGAGGCGCCGCCACACGACCTTCGGCCCGCAGACGGATGATCTCGGGATCTTGTTGGCGGGGCGGCCGGCGCGCGAGCACGCGTCGCAGGGTCAGCTGCGCTCGCTGATCCTCGCCCTGAAGCTGGCGGAGCTGATGCTGCTCGGCGCGGCGCGGGGTGAGGCGGGAGTGTTGCTGCTCGACGACGTTCCGAGCGAGCTCGACCTCGAACGGCGGCGGTTCCTCTTCGATACGCTGACCGCCCTCGGTTGTCAGACCATTTTGTCGGTGGCCGATCGGGGGGTGGTGCCCGCGGTCTCGGCGCGCGCGGACATCGAGGTGAAGGCGGGGCGGCTGGAACCGGTTCCCGGCGGCCAGCATTTCTCTTTACTTGGCGGGTCTTGAATGCTAGATATTCGGAACCTTTAGTATTTTCGGTTATTACCCGAGTTGGCCGGACGCGCGATTCCGGCGCTCGGGGAGGCTCTCGCGGGTGGCGCCATCGAACGTCACGCCGGGAGAAATTGGCTTCGGCCCGAGGACGTGAATTTGGCAGCCAGCGATGCCCCATCGACGAACGTAGAACCAGGCGTCTACAACGAAGAAAGTATCCAGGTCCTGAAGGGCCTCGAAGCGGTCCGCAAGCGTCCCGGCATGTACATCGGGGACACGGACGACGGCAGCGGCCTTCACCACATGGTTTACGAGGTCGTGGACAACGCCGTTGACGAGGCGCTGGCGGGTTATTGCACGCGGATCGACACCACGATTCATTTCGACGGCTCCGTATCGGTGGAGGACAACGGCCGTGGCATCCCGGTGGGGGAGCATCCCATCGAGAAGCGCTCGACCGCCGAGGTGGTCATGACCGTCCTGCACGCGGGTGGAAAGTTCAACCACTCGAACTACAAGGTGTCGGGCGGCTTGCACGGCGTGGGCGTGTCTGTCGTCAACGCGCTGTCCGACCTGCTGAAGCTGGAGATCAGGCGCGAAGGCAAGACCTGGTATCAGGAGTACCGCCGCGGCGATCCCGTGGCGCCGCTGAAGGCGATTGGCGTCTCCGAGAAGACGGGCACCAAGGTCACGTTCCGCCCTGATCCGGAGATCTTCAAGGGGACGGATTTCAGCTTCGAGATCCTATCCCAGCGCCTGCGGGAGCTCGCCTACCTGAACCGTGGCCTCATCATCACGTTGCGGGACGAGCGCACTGACAAGTCGCACGACTTTCATTCGGAGGGCGGGATCATGGAGTTCGTCGCCGACCTGAACGCGACGAAGGCCGTGATCCACGAGAAGCCGATCGGGGTGCTCGGAGAGGTCGACGGGACGCAGGTCGACCTGGCGATGCAGTGGAACGATTCGTACCAGGAGTCGATCTACTGCTTCACGAACAACATCAAGAACAAGGACGGCGGCACGCACCTCACGGGTTTCCGCGCGGCGCTGACGCGAACCGTGAACGCCTACGCGCAATCCGCCGGCCTGTTGAAGGACCTGAAGAACGGCCTCGGCGGGGATGACATCAGCGAGGGACTGACCGCCATCGTCTCGATCAAACATCCGGATCCGAAGTTCTCGAACCAACCGAAGGACAAGCTGGTCTCGTCGGAGGTGAAGGGGATCGTCGAGCGGGTCACGAACGAGAAGCTGGGGCGGTTCCTCGAGGAGCATCCCCGCGAAGCGAAGCAGATCATCGAAAAGGCCGTGCTGGCGGCGCGCGCCAGGGACGCCGCCAGGAAGGCGCGCGAGATGGTGCAGCGCAAGGGCGCCCTGGATTCGTCGTCTTTGCCCGGCAAGTTGGCCGATTGCCAGGAGCGAGATCCGGCGCGCTCCGAGCTCTACATCGTGGAGGGGGACAGCGCTGGCGGTTCGGCGAAGCAGGGACGCAACCGCAAGGACCAGGCGATCCTGCCGTTGCGCGGAAAGATCCTGAATGTCGAGAAGGCGCGGCTCGAGAAGATGCTGTCCTCGCAGGAGATCGTCACGCTGATCACGGCGCTCGGGTGCGGGGTGGAGAAGGAGAAGGAGATCGACAAGATCCGCTACCACCGCATCATCATCATGACGGACGCCGACGTCGACGGGAGCCACATCCGGACGTTGCTCTTGACGTTCTTCTATCGGCACTTTCCGGAGATCGTCGATCGGGGCTACCTCTACATCGCGCAGCCGCCGCTTTACCGAGTGAAGCGGGGTAAGAAGGAGCTGTACCTGAAGAACGAGCAGGCGCTCGAGGATTTCTTGCTGGATAGCGCTGCCGAGAACCTGACGCTCAGGCACCCGGAGGGAGGCGATCCGATCGTGGGCGAGACGCTGAGGCACTTCGCGCGCGCGGCCGGCAAGTACAAGCGACTGCTTTCGGTGATTGACCGGAAGTGCGACGCCCGAATCGTCGACGCCATCGTGAAGGCCTCGAAGCTGACCAAGGCGGACCTGTCGGATCAGGCCGTCGTCGCCAAGGCGCTCGCGCACTTGCAGGCATACCTCGACAAGTACGCGCCCGAGTTGTCGGACGCCGTCATGAAGATCGCGCCCGATACGGAGCACGGCGGTTTCAAGATCGTCGTGCCGGTGAAGGCCGGCGGGGTGCGGAAGGCGACGACGATCGACTTCGGATTCCTCGACTCGCCCGAGTTCATCGATCTCTCGGCGATTTATACGCAGCTCGTGGCGCTCGGGCCGCCACCCTACCTCCTGGACAGCGGCGGAGAGACCATCGAGCTGCATCGGCTGGAGGAGCTGGCCGATCGCGTGAATGAGCTCGGGAAGAAGGGCCTGGCGATCCAGCGCTACAAGGGCCTGGGCGAGATGAACCCGGAGCAGCTCTGGGAGACGACGATGGACCCCGCGCGCCGGACACTACTGCAGGTGCGGGTCGAGGACGCCTACGAGGCGGATCGCCTGTTCTCGACGCTCATGGGAGATCTGGTCGAGCCGCGTCGCGAGTTCATCGAGACCAACGCGCTGAACGTGCGCAACCTCGACGTTTGACGGAAGCGGAGCGCGTCAGGCGGCGTCGCTACGTACGTTGGATTGTGCTTCGTTCGCGGACCCGGACGCCGCTCGAATCAGGACGACCTCACGGGAGCGGCCAACCAAAGCGCCTCCCGCGAGGTCGGACGGAGAATCACTCAACAGGCGAAGATGCGGTCGAGCTTCTCCTCGATCTTTACTTCTTTGCTCTTCGTCGCGACCGCGATCTCCTTCACGAGCAGCGTCCGCGCCGTGTCGAGCATCTTGCGCTCGCCGAATGAAAGCTCCTTGTCGCCCTTGAGGCGCTGAAGGTCACGAAGCACCTCGGCGATTTCGAAGACGGACCCCGTCTTGATCTTCTCCATGTACTCGCGATATCGGCGGTTCCAGGTCTGTCCTTCCACGGCCACTTCGCGGCTCTTGAGAATGGCGAATACTTCATCCACCTCGTCGGCCCGGATCAGCTCGCGCAACCCGACCGCGCCGGCATTGCGCGTCGGGATCATGATTTTCATCCCATTCTCCAGTATCTTGAGAATGTAAAACGTCTGCTTGTTCGCCGAAATCTCGCGCGTCTCGACGCCCACGATCTGGGCAACCCCGTGAGCCGGGTAAACGGCAAGATCTCCCACTCGGAAAGTCGGCTCCATATGACGAAAGCTCCTCGCTGAGGGCGGTTTGGAAAGCTCGCGTACCTTATCATGGCGACGGGGGAGCGGCAATCACAAACACCCCGCCGGAAACGATCGCAACCGGTCGCGTTAACCGCGCGCGCGCGGCGGAGCAGCGGTTCCGCTGGCGGCAAGAGTGCGCAGGTACGCGACAATACTGGCCACGGCGAAGCCCGTGCCGCCCTTCGCGAAGACCCCCCACTCCTTCTCCGTCGTGGACGGACCCGCGAGATCGATGTGCACCCAGGGGGTGTCGCCGACGAATTCCTTGAGGAACAGGCCAGCGGTGAGGGCGCCTCCCCAGCGCTCGCCGGTATTACGCATATCCGCGATCTCGGATTTTAGCTGCTCGACGAGACGTGGGGGCAGGGGCAGCCGCCACATTTCCTCGCCGCTGGCGCGCGCGGCGGCGAGCCAGCCGGCCGCCTGCTCGTCGTTGTTGCTCATGACGCCGGCCGTGTGAGGCCCGAGCGCGACCATGCAAGCGCCGGTCAGCGTCGCGAAGTCGAGGATCACGTCGGGCTCGAGCTCGAGCCCGTAGGTGAGCGCGTCGGCCAGCGTGAGGCGGCCTTCAGCGTCGGTGTTGTTGATCTCTATGGTCTTGCCCGCCATCGAGCGGATCACGTCGCCCAGCTTGTAGGCGGATCCCGACGGCATGTTCTCGGTGCAGGCGGCGAGGGCGTGCACCTCGACGGGGAGGCCCTCCTCGGCGGCGACCGTCACCGCGGACAGCACGGCGGCGGCGCCGGCCATGTCCGATTTCATTCCCATCATGCCGTCGTTCGTCTTCAGCGAGAGGCCTCCGGAGTCGAAGGTGACGCCCTTGCCGACGAGGACCACTTTGAGCGCGGGCTGGGGCGGTCGCCAGGCGAGATGGATGAACTGCGGAGGTTCGGTGCTTCCGCGGGCCACCGCGAGAAACAGGCCCATGCCGCGCGCGCGGCACGCGGCGGCGTCGAGCACGGTGGCCTCCAGGCCGGCGGCGCGCGCGCTCTCGACCGCGAGCGTGGCGAGGCGGCTGGGGGTCAACATCCCGGCGGGCTCGTTGACGAGATCGCGCGCGCACGCCACCGCGGCCGCGACGCGCGTTCCGCGGGCGAGCGCGGCCGCGGTCGCTTCGGCGCCGAGAGCGTCAGACGTCTGCACGCTGACCCGACCGAGGCTGACAGGTTCGCGCTTCGCTTCGGGCAAGTACTTGTCGAAACGGTAAACGCCGAGAGAGGCGCCGCGCGCGACGGCTTCCAGCCACGTGAGCTCGTCGGCGGGATTCGCGCCCGGGGGCCGGCCGATCGCCAGGGTTTCCGCGCCGACGGTATTGGCAAGCCGGGCCATCTTCGCGCCGAGGTGTTGGCCGTCGGCGGGGGTGAAGCGGGACTTGGGCCCGACGCCGACGACAGCGACGCGCCGGGCGCCGAGGGCGCCGTTCGTTTGCAGGATCACCGTCTGGCCGGGCTTCCCGCGAAATCGCTCCTCGCGCATGGTCTGCCGGAGATTTCCGCCGAGGGCGCGGTCGATGGCGGCGAGATCTGGTTCCTCGGCGGCCCCGGGGGAATCTTCGAATGCAATGATTCCGAGGAGATCGACGGAGGCGGGGGTTCCTGGGCCAGCTGTGAGCGAGAGCGTGGGCATCGTCCGCGAATGGTAGGTGTGGGTGCGGCTCGATTCAAGGCGGGCGCCGCGGGAAGCGCGGTTCGCTGGCGCGAGAGGGGCGCTGCCGGGCGGAGGCGGGCCTCGCCTGACGTTGACACGATTGCGGCTAACCAAGTACCTTGAGCGAGATGCGGAAAGTGAAGAACCCGCCCAAGCGCAAGCCGATTCCAGCAGGACGGCGCTCGGCCGCGAAGGCGGACGGGAAATCCGCGGCGCGTTCGGGGGGGAAGGTCTCGAAGAGGCCTGCGGGGAAGGCGAGATCGGCTGCGGAGATCAAGGTCAAGTCGGCGGCCAAATCGAAGGCAAAGGCAAAGGCACCCGCTAAGTCGACGCCATCGATGGCGAAGGCCAGGCCGGCGGCGAGCTTCGCCAGCAGCAAGTCAGCGGTCGGGAAGCTCGCGGTGCCGCCTGCTTCGAGCCGTCCGGGCGCGACGACCAAGGCGGGGGCGGCGCGGGTAAAGCCGGGCGGCGCGACCGCGCCGGCGGTCAGCCCTGTCGAGAGGGCGGTGGCGCCCGGTGAGGGAAAGGTTCGTGGCGACGGCGGCGCGACCGCGGCCGGCGAAGCCCAGCCGAAGCCGGGGGGGCCCGGGGGAGCGGGAGGGGTGGCGGCCGCCACGGCGCCCACGGAGCGGCCTGGCGAGCCGACGCTGCCCGACGGGCTGCCCACACCCATCGCGAGCTTTACAATCTGATCATCGCAATTTGAGAGCCGCGCGGGGCGGCGCGGTTGCGCGACTGAAGAAGGAAGGACGCACATGGCAGAGGAAACGGCGGTTGCCGAGGCGCGCGAGCGCGCGGCGAAAGTCTTGCGAGAGATTCTGGATCTGATGAGCATCGACGCCGAGGTGAGCGCCTTCGACGACGGCGATCGGGTCATCCTGGACGCGCACGGCGCCGAGTCAGGATTGGTGATCGGCAAGAAGGGCGCGACGCTGGACGCGCTGCAATATGTGGTGAACCGCATCGTCTTCAAGCGTCCGAACGAGGGACCGCTCGTGGTAGTGGACGCCGAGGGTTACCGAGGACGCCGCGAGGATTCGCTCGTGGACCTGGCACAGCGCCTCGCCGACAAGGTGGTGAAGTCGGGCCGCCCCGTGCCGGTGGAGCCAATGAGCGCGCACGACCGCAGGATAGTTCACATGGCGCTGGCGGAGCACGAGGGCGTGACCACCGAGTCGGAGGGCGAGGGCTTGTTCCGGCGGGTGGTGATCTTTCCGAAGGCGCCGGGTACCGCGGCCGCCGACTGAGGCCGGGTGCGGCGCTACTCTGAGGCCAGCCGGCCCCCCAGGAGGGGTCGAAGGTCGACGTCGGCGGCGATGCGGTCGGCGATCGCCCCTGGTCCGGGGCTGGGGACGTAAGCGAGCGTGCCGAGCGGCTCGAGCCCCGTCAGAGCGGCGATCTCGGTTGCGTTGTGGGCTTGGTCGGGCCGGGGCTCGGGACCGACATTCACGAGGATGATGCCTTGTAAGGTGAGGCGTCGGCGGCGGATCTCCCCGACCGCGAGGGCGGTGTGGTTGATGGTACCCAGGCGATTCGCTGCGACGAGCAAGACGTCGAGCTCCAGGAGGGCCGCAAGCGAGGCAGCGGTGAGGTCAGGACCGTAGGGCGTGAGGACGCCGCCGGCGGCTTCCACGAGCAGGGCGTCGCCGCGTTCCGCGAGAACGCTCGCTTGGTGACGTAGTACGGCGGCCGAGATTGGGTTGTTGGCGACGCGCGCCGCTACGGACGGGGCGACTGGCGGGCCGAACGCGTAAGAGCAAATGTCGGTCAGCGACAACCCCGGGGAGTCAGGAGCGCTTGGGAATGCCGCCGCCAGGAGACGTTGGGTGTCAGCCGGGGAGGGAGCGCATCCGGTCTCGACGGGCTTGTAGGGAACGAGACGGAGACCGCGGCGGCGGGCAAGCTCCAGGAGGCCGCAGCCTACGGTCGTTTTTCCAACGCCGGTGTCCGTGCCAAGAAGAAGCAACCCTCGCATGACTAGGGCGTCTTCGCGGACGCCACCGATGGGCCCGCTGCGCTCGAGGCGCCGTTGGCGGGCCATCGCGGTGGCTTGAGGGGTGGAACAGCCGGTCGGTGCCGGCGCTGCCAGGATAGCTGGCGCCCGGAAGTTGCCAATCTGTTGAGGGTCCTTCTCATGGTGTTGGGAAAAAGGGCGGGTCCTGGTCCTGGACGTTTCTCATACGGGGAGGCTTGCTTGGCAAGCGGCGATTGGTTCGTGTTCCACGTGGAACGTCGGCCGCCCTCTTGAACCCGCAACGATGTTCCACGTGGAACATTGCGGGGAACATTGTCGGTAGCGTCCTGAGCTTGCGCCACGCTGCAACCAGGCGAAACATCACCCGGGCGCAGCGGTTCAGGAGGGATAGACGAGCAGGCGGCGATTCTCGCCATAGGCGACCACCTCAGCCGGGGACGGAAGTCCGACCTCCGAATGAATCGTCGCGAACACCAGGACCCGTCCGGGAACCCTCACCATCTCACGACCCAAGGATAACCACAGAGCGGGCGCCAGCGTGGCCCGAGAGAGGGCGACGTCGTAAGCGCCGCGGGTCCCGGGTTCAACGGGCGACTCGACCGCGGTCGTTCGCACCTCGACCCGCATCGCCATTCCGAGCTCGCGCACGGCGGTTCGCAGAAACGCGGCCTTCTTGCGATTGGGCTCAAAGAGGTCGAAGTGGGTCGTTCCGGCCAAGATGGCCAGCGGCAACGCTGGCAGCCCGCCACCCGATCCCACGTCCGCAACCGTGGCTGCGCCCCCAACAAATCGGGCCGCGGCAAACGCGTCTATGAAGTGACGTTCGACAAGCTCGGCCGGGCTCCGCAACGAGGCCAGGTTTATGCGGGCATTCCACTCGAGGAAGAGCTCCCCGAGGCGGACGAGCGCCGCAACGGCTGTGGCCTCGAGGGCCACCCCGAGCCCGGCTGCCACGCCCGAAACCGCGCCAGCCTCGATCGCGCTGCCCTGGTCCTGTCGTGTCATCATTTTGCCATTGTATTTTTGTGCTACCGCGTCCGGCCCCCGCCGCCGGCCAGCGTTCTCTCGCATTCCGAGGGGGTTTGCGCCGGTCGAGATATACTGCCACCTCTTCGAGCCGACCCGACCGCACTTACGAGAGCGCCGATGGCGAACCGACTACTACTGGCCGATGGAGATGCCAAGAACCTGCGCGTTCTGGACGTCAGCCTGCGCGCTGCCGGCTTCGAGGTCCGGACCGCCACGAACGGGACGGCCGCCTGGTCGGCCATCGAGGCTGAGGCGCCCGACCTCATCATCGCGGACGCGGACCTGCCCGAGCTCGATGGCTTCGAGCTCTGCGCGCGTGTCCGTGGACGCGACGTGACCGCGGGGATACCCTTCATTTTCCTTGGTAGCGACAATTCGATAGCGCATCGGATCAAAGGCATCGAGGTCGGCGCCGACGACTATCTCACCAAGCCAGCGTTCGTCCAGGAAGTCGTGACGCGCGTCCGCTCGGCCGTCCAGCGCCGGGCCCGGGAAAAGGCGACGACGGGCGCGCCGTCGAGCGATGTCTTCAAGGGGTTGCTGTCGGACATCAGCGTCGTCGACCTGCTGGGCATCGTCGAGAGCAGCGGCCGCTCGGGCATCGTTCATCTCCGGGGGACTCGCGACGCCCCAGGCACCCTCTATTTCCGGCAGGGTCAAGTCGTGGATGCCGAGGTCGGACGGCTCTCCGGCGTAGATGCGATTGGCAGATTGTTTACATGGACGACAGGCAGCTTCGAGGTGGAGTGGAAGAGCATTCGTCGGCCGAACGCCGTGGGGCTGTCGACAGCCGACCTGGTGCTCGAGGGAATGAAGCGGCTCGACGACCGTAACCACCTCGCCGCGGGTATCGGCGACCTGCAAAAGGCCTTCGAGGTGAACTACCCGGTCCTCGCGGAGCGTCTCGCGGAAATTCCCGACGAGGTTAACGGGATCCTTCGCCTCTTCGACGGCGCTCGCAGCCTCGCGCACGTGATCGAGGATTCGCACCTCCCCGATCTCGAGGCCATGGCCCTCGTCACGCGTTTGCGCGACGAGGGAATCATCCACGATCCCGCTGACGCCGGGAGTGGCCGCTCCTCGCCGGGACCCCTCGCGCCAGACCAGGCCACTGCGGCGTCGGGTAGAACCTCGTCGCTCGGCGCCGGCTCGGGCCCCGTGCAGCAGTCGTTTGCCAATCGCCAACTCACGGAAGCCGCCCCCGAAACCGTCGCGCCGGGCGACGAACCAGATGATGCGCTTCCGCCCCCAAGCAGATCCAAGACGGATCCCGGCCTCGGCAAACCGCTCGGTCAACCCGAGATCGACGAAGCCCTTCAGTCTCTGGATGAAGCCCTCGTGGAGAGGGAAGGGATCCCCGAACCACGGCACCTTGATGCCAATGTGATTCCCTTTCCGGTCGGACGAGACGCCACCGAGTCGGGTCCGATCGACCTGGCAGCAACCCAGCCGCTGGGGCGCGTCAGCGACATTCAGCGCCGCCTGACCGAGCCCATGGCGTCCCTCGCCCTCGTGCCCTCACCGACCGAGGAGTCCCCGGCCGCGACGGACGGGGCAGTTCCCACCCCCGCCGATAGCTCTCGCCTGCATACCCAGCGAGGCATTGGCCCCTTCCCCAACCTGGGCGACTTTCAGCGGGTGAGCCCACCGGAGTCTACCGACGAAGCTGGTCCAGCCGCCGAGGCCATCGCCGCGGCCGCGCTCCACCCGCCCGCGCCAGCCGCCCCGCCGGCTGCGATCCCCGATCCGCCGCCCGCGTCCGACGCCGTCGCCGCGCGCTCGGCGGTCATTCTGCCGCCCCCTCCGCCGCCACCACCCCCGGAGGCGCCACCACGCGCCGCGGTCTCCTCGCTCGGCGCGAACGAGACCGTGCGGATCAATTTCCCAGACGCCGACATCAGCGAACGGGACGCTCTCGATGAGCTCGGGGTGCCGAGCTCCCGGCGCGGCGCGCGTCTTCTTGCTGCCGCGCTGGCCGTCGGCGCAGTGGCGGCAGTGCTGGTGCACCGCCTGCGGACCGCGGCCTTCATCGCGAAGCCGGCCGCCGTCTTTGCCCCCGCCGCGGGACGGTCTGGACCCGCGGCGCCTCCCGACGAACAGCCCGCCGCCTCCGCGGGGATCGCACCCGCGCCCGTGGCACCGGCGCCCGCTGCACCCGCGCCCGTGGCCATGGCGGAAGCCCCTGGCCGCACGGCGCCGTCCGGGGCTCCCGTGCCCGCCGCGCCAGCGCCAGCTCCCGGGGCCGCGGCAGCCGATGACCAGCGCAGGGCTGCACGCGAGCCCACCGCGGGGGCTCCCGCGCCCGTCGGCGTACTTGCAGATCCCGCGTCAGCACCGAACGCCCTTGCGGCAGCGGTACCGCCGTCCGCCCCCGAGCCACAACCCCGACCGGACCCAGACCCTCGCCCCGTGGCAGACAAAGCTCCGACCGATCCCATCGCCGCCGCGCCGGTCCCGGCGCCTCGCGGGTCCCCGCCGTCGCCTGCGGACTTCGCGCACCAGCTGGCGGATTGCCGGAGCCAGTTCCTGCGTAACCGCATCCGCGACGCCGCGACCTCTTGCGCAGCCGCCGCGGCCTCGAACCCCGGCTCCGCGGACGCGCTGACGATGCTCGCCCACGTCGAGCTCAACCGCGGGCGGCTGAAGCGTGCGAATGACCTCGCCGAGAAATCGATCTCACTCGACCCGAATCAGGCGGACGCTTACGTCATCATCGGGGGGGTGCATCAAGACAGCGGTCGAAGCGAGGAAGCGAAGACCGCGTATCAGCGCTACCTGCAGCTTGCCCCCCACGGTCGCTACGCCGATGAGCTGCGCTCCATCGTCGGGAGCCTGTGAGCGGGGCCTGGAGACGCCAATGAACGTCCTTGGAATCGAGACCTCGTGCGATGAAACTGCGGCGGCCGTCGTGCAAGATGGGCGCGTCGTCCGCTCGGACGTCGTGGCCTCGCAGATCCTCGTGCACGCCGAGTATGGCGGTGTCGTGCCCGAGGTGGCGTCGCGCCAGCACGTCGCCACCATCGTGCCGGTGATTCGCCGCGCGCTCGAAGAGGCGCGGCTTGGCTGGGGAGACATCGATGGCATCGCGGTCACCTGTGGCCCTGGTCTCGTCGGAGCGCTCCTCGTGGGCGTCGAGACCGCGAAGGCGCTCGGCCAGGCGCTCGGCCGCCCCGTCGTCGGGGTCAATCACCTCGCCGGGCACCTGGCGGCGGTCTATCTCGACGATCCGTCGCTGCCCGCGCCGCCGCCGTCCCCGCATCTCGCGCTCTTGGTGTCGGGTGGCCACACCGAGCTGATTCGCGTCGAGGGCAACGGCGTCCACCGTGTCGTGGGCGCCACGCGTGACGACGCCGCGGGGGAGGCGTTCGACAAGGTGGGCAAGATGCTGGGCCTCGGCTACCCAGGCGGCGTCCAGATCGACCGACTGTCCGTCACCGGCGACGGGCGCGCCTATGCGCTGCCGCGCGCCCTGGCCGGCAAGGACGACATCGACTTCAGCTTCTCCGGGTTGAAGACGGCCGTGTCGACGCTGCTCGCCGCGCGGCGGGCGGCCTCCCCGGACGCTGGCGCCGCCCCGCCCGAGGGCGCCGAGCTGGCGGACCTGGCGGCCAGCGTCCAGGCGGCGATCGTCGACGTGCTGGTGCGCAAGTCGCGGCGGGCTCTCGTGCGCGAGGGCCTCGCCGATCTCGTGGTGTGCGGGGGCGTCGCCGCGAATCGAGGGCTCCGCAAGGCACTGGCCGCCGCCGCGGCCGAGGACGGCTTTCACCTCTACATTCCCCCGCCCAAGCGCTGCACGGACAACGCGGCGATGATCGCCGCCGCCGGAACGGGCGCGCTTCGCCGGGGCGTGCGCGCGCCGCTGGATCTGGCCGTCGATCCGGGGCTGCCCCTCTGACGCTGCCGGAAAATCCCCGCGCCGTGCTGGCGCGCCACGGACTCGCGCCCAAGAAGTCGTGGGGCCAGAATTTTCTCGTCGATCGAACGGTGCACGCTCGCATCGCCCGGGCCGCCGCGGCTGCCGCGGGTGACGTGATCGTCGAGATCGGCGCCGGCCTCGGCACGTTGACCACCGCGTTACTCGAGAGCGCGCCCGACGCGCGGGTCGTGGCGGTGGAACGCGATCCGGACATGCTGCGCGTCCTCGCGGCGGAATTGGGCGGCAATCCGCGCCTGCAGATCCTGGCCGAGGACGCCGCGCACACCGACCTTCGCAAGCTCGCGGAGGCAGCGGGGCGGCCCGTCGTCGTCGTCGGCAATCTGCCTTACCAGATCACGACCGCTTTGTTGTTCGCCATCATCGACGCCGGCGACGCCGTCGCCCGTGCCGTGGTGATGGTGCAGCGGGAGTTCGCGGACCGGGTCGTGGCCCACCCGGGGAGCAAGATCTACGGGCGGCTGTCGGTCATGGTGGGCCAGGTGATGGACGCGCGCCTGCTCTTCCGCGTGCCACCGGGGGCGTTCCATCCACGCCCAACAGTCACGTCCGCGGTGCTGTCCCTGACGCGCCGGCCGGCCCCGCTCGCGCCCGTGAGCGACGAGAACTTGTTTGGGCGGGTCGTGAAGGAGGCGTTCGGCACCCGCCGCAAGATGCTGCGGCGGTCGCTCGGCGACGCGTTCGGCGACGAGGTCGCGGCGGCCGCGTTCGCCGCCGCCGGCATTGACGGCACCCGCCGGCCCGAGGAGCTCACCGTCGCGGAGTTCGGTCACCTCGCAGAGGCGTTCCATTCGGGTCCGCCTGGCGCTCCGGCTCCGTGATAGCGTTGCGGCATGGCGAAATCACCCTGCCCTGTGTCGAAGACCCAGTTTCTCGAAAAGGCCGAGCCCGTGAAGATCATGATCGGGAACACCGAGATCATCGCGGACAAGCGCGAGTTCTCCACGGGATCGTTTGGCTGGTACTACAACGGCAAGACCACCGTCACCGTGGACGGAAAGCCGTTGTCGGTTCAGGTCGGCTTGAACCTGACCGTCGTGGGCAGCAAAGAAGCGGAGCGCTGAAAGCCCCCGGATGCCGGAGCTGCCCGAGGTCGAGACGATCGCCCGTGATCTAGCGGCGACGATCGTTGGCGCGCAGGTGAAGCTCGTTTGGGGCAGCGGCTTGCCCTTGCACCTGAAGCGCGCCGTGGACCTCGCGGGCCTGCGGCGGATGGCGGTGGGGCGCCGGGTGCGCCGGGTGCGCCGCAAGGGAAAATATTTGCTGATTGATCTCGAGGCGAGCGGCGGTGGCGCGCGCCCGGTCGTGGCGCCCGGGTTGCTCGTCCATCTCGGAATGTCCGGACGCCTGCGCGTCGAGGCTCGGACGACGCCGCGTGCGCGCCACACCCACGTCGCGTTCGGGTTCGGCGACGGGCGCGAGCTGCGCTTCGTGGACCCGCGGCGGTTCGGGTGGGTGACCGCGGGCGCCCCGGTTGACGAACGCTCCGAGCTGCGGGCGCTCGGACCCGATCCGCTGACGGAGCTCGACGAGGCGGAGCTGTCACGGCGGCTGCTCGGCGTGCGCGCGCCCATAAAGGCCTTTCTCCTCGATCAGACCCGCGTCGCGGGGCTGGGCAACATTTACGTCAGCGAGGCGCTTCATCGGGCGCGCATCCACCCCGGCGCCGCTGCCGGCAGCCTCACGGCGAAGGTCGAGGCCTTGCTCGCCGGCATCCGCGCCGCGCTGGAGCTCGCGATCCGAAATCGGGGAACCACCTTGCGGGACTACGTCGACGCGAGCGGCACCGTGGGAAGCAACGCCGCTTCGCTGCGCGTCTATGGACGCGAAGGAAGGCCGTGCCCGATTTGCGGGGCGCCCGTCCGCCGACGCGTCGACGCAGGCCGATCGACCTTCTTTTGCGGGGAATGCCAGCGCCTCCGGCGGCGCCGTAGCGAGAGCGCCTGACATGGTCGCGGAAGCTCGGCCGAGCCGCGCGCGCCATGTAGCGGCGGATCTAGATGTCCCAACGAGCCGTGGCGCCCGCCTGGCGATAGTCTTGGCGGCGATGTCGTCGCTCGGAGCCGCCACGCCCGCGCCTGCCCCCGCCACCACGCCTGCGGACTTCGAGGCGCGCACGTTCGACGACGGCGCCGGGCACGTCCTGCCCTATCGCCTCTACCGGCCGCGCGGCCTCGCCCCGGGGCGGAAGGTGCCGCTCGTCCTGTTTCTTCACGGCGCCGGCGGTCGCGGCACGGACAACCTTCGTCAACTCACGGACCAGGCGGCGCCGCTCGTGTTCGTGCGCCCCGAGAACCAATCCCGCTGGCCGCTCTTCATGGTGGCTCCCCAGTGTCCCCCGACGGAGCAGTGGGTGGGGATGCCTTGGGGCACGCCCTCGGGCAAGGGACAACGGCCGGCCGTCCCGACCTGGCCGATGGCCGCCGCGGTGGCGCTCGTGGATCGGCTCGCCGCGGAGTTTTCCGCGATCGATACCACGAGCCTGTTTGTCACGGGGATGTCCATGGGCGGCTTCGGAACCTTCGACGCGGCGGCGCGCAATCCGCGCAAATGGAAGGCCGCGGTGCCGATCTGTGGCGGCTACGACGAGACCCAGGTGGCGGGGTTGGTGGGGCTTCCCCTGTGGGCGTTCCACGCCGCCGACGATCCCGCGGTCCCCGTCGCCCGCACACGCGACGTCATCGCCGCGCTGCGGGCCGCGGGCGGCGCCCCGAAGTACACCGAATATCCCGCCTCGGCTCGCCATGGTCACTTTGCCTGGATTCCCGCCTACGCAGATCCCGGGCTCTTGCCCTGGATGTTCGGCGCCGCCAGCCGCGGGCACTAGGCGCCGATCGGTGAGGAGGGCTCGGACCTCGGGCTTCGGACTTCCGGGTCGAGCGCGTCGATTGCCTGGTGGAGCGCTGCGAGCGGCCGCAGGATCTGCTCGTCGCAAATGAGCGCCTCGATCTCGCGCGCCTCGTCGCGGGCATCGAGCTCCACCGAGGCACGCCTGGCGATGTTGGTGGCGTCGCGCTCGATGCGGCGGAAGAGCACCTGTTCCGGGTCCGGCGACCAGCGCGCGAGCGCGCCGTGAATGGCGCCGAGGTCGAGCCGGATCCGCGGGAGGTCGATTCGGAAGAACACGGCGGTGGCGCCTTCGATGACGCCCCGGGCGTAGGCCTGGAACTGCTCGACCGCGGCGTCTACGGCGGCCACGAGGTCGCCGGTGACGGCATCCGCCCGGGCGTCGTCGGAATCCGCGGCCGCCACACCGTCTCGCTCGCGCGACGGCGTCACCGCGGCGGCCAGGGCGGCCCGAGTGGTGGCGGTTGCCTGCGCGGTCGCGTCGTCGAGCACATCGGCTAGAAAGGACTCGTCACCCGGGTCGGCACGATGCTCGCCGAACAGCCAGGCGCGCGGCCGCACGAACTCGCGCACCTCGGCCGCCGCGATGCGAAAGCCTTCGTTCAACCGGGCGCGCAACGCCACGCGTTCCGAGGCGAGCGCGGACTGCAAGCGCCGGACGGCCTCCCGGAGCTCCCGGCGCGCGCGCGCGACGCTGGGGTCGGGGCCGATCGCGGGCGCGCGCGCCCGCGCCTCCGCGACGAAGCGTCGCAGCGCGGCCAGCGCGGTCGCGCGCTTCAAGTCGCGCGCGTGCGAGAAGAACGTGGACTCGAGGCGCGCTTCGAACGCCGCCAGGCCGCTGGAGGTCGCGAGGGCGGCGTCTCCGCTCTGCCTGGCCGCCAGCGCGGCTCGCGCCGACAGCGGGACGATCCCCTCGACCAGGGGGCCGAGCTCGTCGGCGACGTGGCGAACGACGGCGGCCAGCTCGTCGGCCTCGGCGCGATCGATCTTGTTGACGACGCCCAACACCTGCTTGCCCGCTGCGTGGGCCGACCGCAAGGCCTCGCGCTCGGTGGCCTTGGCGGCCTGGCCGGCGGCGAACACCCACACCAACGCGTCGGCGTCGATCAGGAAGTCGCGCGCCACCTTCTCGTGCTCCGCGCGCAGTGAATTGAGCCCGGGTGTGTCCACGATCTCCACCCGGCGCAACGACTCGAGCGGCGCAAAGATCTCCACCTGGCGAACGGAGGCTGCCTCCTCGACGCCGAGCTCGCGCAAGAACGCCCCAACGGATTCGACGCCGAGCTCGCGCGTGGTCCCGTCGTGGTAGCTCACGCGGCCTCCGGCCGGGCCGAAGCGCAGCACGTTGATCGTCGCAGTGGTGGGCGTGACGCCGACGGGCGCGATCGCCGCCCCCGCGAGCGCGTTCACCAGCGAGGACTTTCCGGCGTTGAACTCGCCCATGATCGCGACCAGCAGGGGGCGGTCGTACGCCTCGACGGCGCGCGCCATGGGCACCGCAAGCGCGACCAGCGTCGGCTCGCTCTCGGCAAGCGCCTGCGCCCACACGAGCAGACCGAGGATGTCGCCCGCCGGGACGGCGGCCGGCGCGCGCCTGCGAATCACGAACCGGCGCGCCGCGGTCCCCGGCGCCCGCCGCGCCAGCGCGACCATCGCCGCTGGCGCGAGAGTCGTCGCCACGAGCGACGTCGCCTCGGCGTAGCCTGCGTCGCGGGGGTCGCCGTGCCGAAGCGCCTCGCCGACGATCGCCAGATCCTCGGTGCCGAGCGCCCACTTCAGCCAGACCTCGAACGGAGGTCCCGCGCCCAACGTCGCCTCGAGACGGGCCGCCGCGATCGCCGCGGCGAACTCGCCGCGCGCCGCGAGCACCTCGCCCAAACACCTCCACGCGTCTGGCGAGGGCGGGACGATGGCGACCGCGGCCTCGGCCTCCGCGAGCGCGGGGCCGTGCTCCGCGTTCGCCAGGAGGTGCCGGGCGCGCGCCGCGCGGACCACGGCATCGCCGGGCGCGCGCTCGACCGCCTCGTCGAGCAGCCGCCCCGCCATCGCGTCGTCCCCCTTGGCGGCGGCCGCCTCCACCAGCAGGCGAGGCTCGCCCCCGGGCAGCCGCGCCGCGCGCGCCAGCCACTCGACACCCTCGCGATCGCCCGCCTGCACCAGGGTCCTCCCGAACGCCGCCAGCGTGTCGGCGTCATCGGGGAGAGCGTCCACCGCCTTGCGCAGCTCGCGAACCGCCTTCCCTATCTGCCCGGCGCGGGCATAGAGCCGGCCGAGCGTCGCCTGCGCGTGCGGCCGCCGCGCTGGCGGGAGCGCCTGGGTCAACGCCCGTCGCAGGGCATCGCGCGCCGGCTCGAACCGTCCCAGCCGCGCGAGCGCGCCACCGAGGCCTAGCCACGCCTCGGCGTCGCCGGAATTCAGATCGACCGCGCGACCAAAGGCCGCCGCCGCGCCCGGGTCGTCCGCCCGCGCCGCCGCCAGCTCGCCAGCGGCGGTGTGCACGGCCGCGAGCCGTGGGTGGCGCCGCGCCAGATCCTCGAGCCGCTCCCCCGCCTCCGCGAGGGAGCCGCGTTCGGTGAACCCGCGCGCGAGCGCGAGCTCCTCCAATGCGCGAACCTCCGAGTCGCCCTCCTCGTTTCCAACCAGCTCGTCGATTGTCCCGGCGATGCGATCGAGAAAGCCCATCGCCGCGATCACGTCTCCCAGACGGTTTGCCGAACGTCCGCGATCTGCTCGTCGATGGCCTTCAGCTCACGTACCGCGGCCTCGATCGCCGTTGCCTCCGTCGTCGCTCCGGCCACGTCGGCGTGCGCGCGCTTTTCCGTCAGCGCCCGATCGAGCACCTCGGCGATGCCGCGGGCCAACGCCGCGCCCGCCTGCGCGACGAATTCGCTCAGCCGCGCCCCGAACGTGTCGATCGCTTCGTCGAGCTTCGGACCCAAGAACGCCGCCACCCGATCGACGGACTCGGGGGCGCGTTGCTTGGCCTCGGCCTTGATCTCGCGCCCGATCTTGCCGCGCAACACCACCGCCAGGACGGGCGCCGCCAGGGCCAGGACGCCCCCCACCAGCCCGTTCACGAACAGAAACACCGTGGTCCCGAGGGCGCCCAGCGCGAAGACGGACGCGTCGTACTTCAGCGTGTCGATCGACAGATCGATCTTGGTCTCGGTGGGGCCGAGCTCCGCCGACACCGCGTCGGTCACGTCGCGGACGTTCTCGCTCGCGACCTCCAGGATCTTCTCGGCCAGGCGCTCCAGCTCGGCGGCGATCATCTCGCCCTCCGCTTCGAGCCAGGCCTTCCAGGTGTCCTGGATGAAGAACGACAGGTAGCGGCGGATGGCGTGGCCGTCAATCTTCTCGAGATCGGCCGCGAGCTGATCGCGAAACTCCCCCGCGAACGCGGCCAGATCCTGACGCACGCGCGCCTTCAGCGCGGCGGTCTCCGCCCGGATGGTCCCGGCGGCGGCATCCAGGCCCTTCTGGCCCGAGGCGAGCCGGGCGCGCGCGCGCGCGATACGTTCCTCGAGGACGGGCAGCGGCAAGTCCAGCGAGCGCCGCCGCATGGCCAGGCTCTGTCGCACGAACGCGGACAGGCGGCCGGCGTCGGCGAGCGCGTGATCGAGCAGCAACCGGCGCCGATCGGTCCCCACCGTGGCGCCGATGTGGTCGAGGAGCGGCGCAAACCCGGAGGTGTCGCGCTTGCCGGCCAGCTCGCGGCGCGCCGACACCGCGAAGATGGCCGGCTCGGGCACGATGCGCGCCAGGTGCTCCCGGGCGAACCGCGTCGTCTCGGCCAGCTCCGCGTCGTCGAGCAGATCGATCTTCGCGATCACGAAGATCAGGCGCTCGCGCGACGAACGCAGGATGCGCTCCTCGAGGAACTGCCGCTCGGAGGCGGTCAGGATCTGCGTGCCGTCGAGCAGGAACACCGCGGCGTCCGCGCGCGGGATATAGCCGTAGGTGATCTCCGCGCGCTGCTCGTTGATGTCGTTGACGCCCGGCGTGTCGACGATCGTCAGCCGCCCCTCCAGCACGGGCGCGGGGATCTGCAGATCGATGTGATGGATCGCCCCGCCGCGCGATCCCACGTCGCCGACATCGCCCCCGGCGCGCGGCGCGGCGGCGGCGTTCGCGGCCAACCCTTCAACGGTGGCGAAGTCAGCCAGTCGCGCCGGCTCGATGGGCCGCCGCTCCCCGGACTCGAGCACCAGCTCGGCCCTCAGCACCGGCCCGTGGCTGAGGTGCGCCAGCACGGCAGTGGTCGGCGTGATGCCCGTCGGCAGCACCGGCGTTCCCAGGAGGGCGTTCACGAACGTCGACTTGCCGTGGTTGAACTCCCCCAGGATGACCAGCGAGAACCGTTCCTCGTCGAGCTTGGGGACGCGCACCGAGCGAATGTCGCGCGCCACCGAGCCCAGGCCGGCGACGTCGGCCGCCTCGGCCAGGCGACCGAGGACCGCCCGGATCGCCAGCTTGCGATCGTCGAGCGCACGGCCGGGCGAGGACGCGCGGTCCTTCGGAGGCCCACCCGCGGGGGGCGCTCCGGCGGGCGCGCTGTCGGCGGTGGGCCGCGAAACGTCGCTCACCTCAGCACCGCCAGGATGTCCGCGACGCGCGCGTCGCATTCTTCCTTCGAGATACCCGCGACCGGCTCCGCGTCCCGCCCGCCCTTGATGGCGCTCTTGAAGTAGGTCGTGTCGGCGAACAGCCGCAACGCCGCCACGCGCTTCGGCAGGTACGGGTGAGATCGCCCGAGCTCATCGAACCTCCCCGGTCCGCGCGTCTCCTCCATCTGGCGCAGGTACTCCTCGAGGTTGATCTCGGCGTAGAGCTTCTTCGAGCCGAGCGCCAGCTTCACGAGACAGCCGATGGAGACGTCGAGATCCCGCGTGCAAAGGAGCCCCGTGCGATCGCAGGTGATCTCCGCTCGCCTGGCCCACGCCTTCAGCGCTAGCACCGCGGGGCGGGCACCCCATTGCAGGAGCGTGCCGCCGGTGTGGCTCAGGAAGTAGAGCGTCGTCAGGTAGACCGCGTGGTCGTTCTGAATGTGCCCGCATTCGTGCCCGATGACGTCGAGCAGCTCGGGCTCGCTGAGGTGATCGACGAGCGCGGCGTTGAGGACGATGTACGCCTCGTCGGTCGTGCCGAAGGTGTGCGCGTTCAGCGAGCCGATGTTGGGCGACACATACAGCGTCGGCACCTGAATCTGCAAGGTGTCGGCGCAACGGACCGCGAGCTTGTGCAGATTGGGAAACTGCTTCTCGGTCACCTTGACCGCGGTCCCCAGCATCCGGCTCCGCTCCACGGTTTGCCAGAACCGGACGGTCGCCTCCACCGCCAGGGTGACAGGCCGGATCTTGCTGAGGGTCTGGCGCACCTTCAAATCCCCCGCGTACGCGTAGGCGGCCCCTTCCCGGGCGCGCGTCTGGGCGGCGCCTTCGCGGGCGGCCACGTAGTCCGCGAACGACAGGTCGATTTTTGGCACCACGCAATCATAGGACATCCCGCCGCGGACGCCGCGCGGGGACGGGTCGATTTTCCGGCCGAGGTCGGTCATAAAATACCCCCCCTCGCCATGACCACCGCCGCGCCGTTCCCCGTTGCCGTCCCGGTCGACCCTTCCACGGTCGGCGAAGCGAACCTGGAGTTCATGCGCCAGGCGCTGGCCGCCGCCGAGGCGGCGACTGTTCGCGGCGAGGTCCCGGTGGGCGCGGTCGTCGTCGTGGGCGGCGACGTCATCGCGGTGGCGCACAACGAGCGCGAGACCGGCAACGACCCCACCGCGCACGCCGAGGTGTTGGCGCTGCGGCGCGCCGCAGCCAGGCTGGGGAGCTGGCGCCTGACCGACGCAGATCTCTACGTCACGATGGAGCCGTGCCCCATGTGCGCGGGCGCCGTCGTCAACGCGCGGGTCAGGCGGCTCTTTTACGGCTGTCACGACCCCAAGGCGGGCGCCGTGCGCTCGCTCTATCAGATCCTCGACGACCGCCGACTCAACCACCGCGTCGAGGTTGTCTCCGGCGTGCTCGGCGCCGAGGCGGCCGGATTGCTGCGCGGTTTCTTCGAGCGCCTGCGCCGCTGAGCGGCCTTGGGCCTACGGCCAAATGGCCTCGGGCGTCGGACCTCGGACGTCGGGGCTCGGGCGTCCGACGTCCGTACCGCCTCCATGCTCTTGCTTGCAACCGACCTCGTTCTCGAGACCTACCCTCGCTCGATGTCCGAGGCCGGAGGCCCGAGGCCGAGGCCCGAGGTAGCCCGCACGGGCGTGTCCAGCACCGCCCGCACCGCGCGCAGCAGGGTGTCGGGATCGAGGGGCTTCGAGATCGTGGCGACGCACATGTCCTTCAGGAAAGTTCCGGGCAACGCTTCTGCGCCGTAGCCGCTCGCGAACAGGAAGCGGGAGCCAGGCTGCCGCGCTCGAATCTGCTCGCACGCCTCCCGCCCGCTGGTCCGGGGCATCACGGCGTCGAACAGGTACAGGTCGAACGGGTGAGCGTCCGCCGCGCGCACCGCGCCGGCGCCGTCGGCGACGGCGGTGACGCGATAGCCGGCGCTCTCCAGGACCCGCTTCAGCAGGTGAAGAACGTGGGGCTGATCGTCCGCCACCAGGATTCGCTCGGTTCCGCCCGGAGCGGCGCCGACCACCTTCTTCGGCGCTTGCGACACCACGTTCTCAGCCGCCGGCAGGTAGACCCTGAACCTCGTCCCGATGCCCAGCTCGGACTGGCCGCGGATCATGCCTCCGTGCTGCTGCACGATGCTCCAGGTCACCGCCAGGCCGAGGCCCGTCCCTTCTCCCGGCGCCTTGGTCGTGAAGAACGGCTCGAACGCGCGCTCCAGCACGCCCGGCGGCATGCCGACCCCCGTATCGCTGACGGTGATGAGCACGTAGCGTCCCAGCCGAGCCCAGGGATGGGCGCGCCGGTAATCACCGTTCACCACGATCTCCTCCGTCTGGATCGTGAGCTTCCCGCCCGCCGGCATCGCGTCCCGCGCGTTGAGCGCCAGGTTCATCAGCACCTGCTCGAGCTGAAACGGATCCACCAGGAGCCTCGGCAGCGCCGGCCCCGCCACGATCTCCGCCTGGATGTTCGCGGGGAGCAAGCGCCCCACCAGGTTCATGAATCCTTCGATGGCGGCGTTGATGTCGACGCTCTCGATGCGCAGCGGCTGTTTCTGCCCCAGCATCAGTAACTTCTGTGTCAGCTGGCTGGCGCTGTCCTCGGCGTCTTGAATCATCTGCAGATCCGCGCGCTGCTCCGCCGTGAGCGTACCCTCGCCGAGCAGCTTCACGCTCAGGCGAATGACGGTCATCAAGTTGTTGAAGTCATGGGCCACCCCGCCGGCCAGCAGCCCCAGGCTCTCCAGTCGCTGGCGATGGGCAAGACGCGCCTGCAGATCGATCCGCTCGCGATCCCGCTTTAGCAAGATCATGCGCGCCAGCGCGACGGAGATCATGTTCGCGATCTGCACCAGGGTTCGCGTGGCATCGGCGGTGATGGCCACGACGCCTTCCTCTCCGAAGGTGCCGCAGCTCAGGATTCCGAGCGCGTGATCCACGACGATCATGGGGATGCTGACCACGGTGCGATTGCCGAGCACGCCCGTGATCGCGGGGAAGCCGCCGGCTTGCGCGTCCGGGATCACGACCACGCCGTCCTCGCGCAGGAGGGCCTCGACCTGGGGATCACCCGCGCGCGGGATCAGGGGGACGAGCCGGCGGAGCTCGGCGGCCTTGGTTCCCGCCGCCGCGACGAGCTCGAGCTGGGTGTCGTCCCTCCCCTCGCAGACGTAGAGCCACACGTTCGTCAGCCCGAAGCGCGCGAAGATCTCGTCGAGCACCAGCTCGCTGAGCTGGGCGTAGCTGTCCACTCGGCGAAGGAGACGAGAAAAGGAGTCGAGCGCGTGGGTAGTGACGGCTGACCCTAAGAGGTCATATGGCAAGCGTGCCGACTTTACAGCGCACAGGTCAATTCCGGAACTTGTTCCGATTCACAAGGAGATACTGCCGAAACCCTTGTCTCACAGGGGTGTGCGAGCGGTAGCGAGCCACACCCCGGCCCCCCCTCGCTTCGCCCACCAAAGCTGGGCTACGCTCGCCCGAGCAGCGGGAGGTGAACAAAGTTCTGGGCACGATCGACCGTCAACCCCGTCTCGAGCGGGTGCTATCGTGGGTCCCGATGTCGCTTCGCGCTCCGCTGGCCGTGCCCGTCGAGGTTCGCACCGACAGCTCCTCGGGCGAGCTGCGGCGGGTGTTTCGCCTGGCCCGGAACGTCGGCGAGGATGGCCTTCGGTTGGCGCGGCCGGTGCCGTTCGACATCGGCCGACCCGTGGCGATCGCGTTCACGCTGCCCGATTCGCCGGGGCCCATCGTGCTTCGCGCCGAGCTCGCCTTGACCGAAGACGACGGTGAGGGGGAGCTTGGCGGACGCGAGCTCGCGTTTGTCTCCACGCCCGCCGAGGCCCGTCAAAGCATCCAGAGCTACGTCGTCGAGCGCCTGGGTCTGCCGCCGGTCCGTTGATCGAGCGAGGCCCGCCGCTTATCCCGCCAGGAGCATGACTCCGCGCGAAAACGCTGAACCCCGCCGAGGGTAGCGGCATCTATCAGGGCAAACTTTCTGGGGGAGAACGCGAGATGATGAAAGCGACACGAAGGCTGCTGGTAACAATGCTCCTGCTGAGCGCAGGCGCCGGGGGCGCGGCGGTGGCGGAAGACGCGGCGAAGCCGGCGCCGGCCGCCGGCCCGGGCTCAGCAGCCAAGCCGGAGATGGCCAAGATCGACTGGGCTGCCATGAAAAAAGGCGAGCGCAAGCAGTACATGAGGAAGCAAGTGTTGCCCGCGGCGAAGAAGCTGTTCGGGGCGTTCGACGCCAAGAAATACAAGAATGTGACATGCCAAACTTGTCACGGGGCCAAGGGCGTCGAGAGCGCCAGCTACAAGATGCCCAACCCGGAGATCGCGAAGCTCCCGACGACGCCCGACGCGTTCAAGGAGCTGAAGGCCAAGAAACCGGAGATGGTGAAGTTCATGGCCGAGGAGGTGAAGCCGCACATGGCCGCCTTGCTCGGGATGCCCGAGTGGACCCCGCAGACGCCGAACGGTTACGGCTGCTACGGCTGCCACCAAAAGCTGTAAATAGCGGCGGAGGGCACTCGGGGCGACCCGCCACCGTCGAACTGGTCCGGCCCGACGGTCGGGTGCTGGCCCGATGCGGGGCGCGCGGGGCCCGCTGGCAAAACAGGTGTCGAGGGGGGAGAATCCCCGGGCCTTGCCGCTGGTCCCGCGAGAAAAGATCGACGACGTTCGCGATCGCACGAACATCGTGGATGTGATCAAGCGTTACGTGGAGCTGAAGCGGGCGGGAACGGGGAGCTGGAAGGGCCTTTGCCCTTTTCACACCGAGAAGACACCGTCGTTTCACGTTCACGAGACGCGACAGTTCTTCCACTGCTTCGGCTGCGGCGAGAAGGGCGACGTCTTCGGGTTTCTCGCCAAGGTGGAGCAACGCACCTTCACCGAGGTGCTGCGGGATCTCGCGCAACAGGCGGGCGTGGAGCTGCCCGAGCGCGAGGCGATGTCGCCGGGCGAGCGGCGCGCCCGGGTCGAGGCGGAATCCGAGCGCGACCGGCTGTTACGGGTCATGGATCACGTCGCCGGCTTCTACGAGCAGAGCCTCGCCGGTCCGGCGGGCGGCGCGGCGCGCGCCTACATCCAGAAGCGCGGAATCGCCGCCGACACCCAGAAGCGTTTTCGCCTGGGGTATGCGCCGGAGGGGTGGAGGGCGCTCCAGGACTTCCTGGCGCACGATGGCGTGGCGGCCGCTGACGCGGAGCGGCTCGGGCTGGTGGGGGTCAACGAACGCGGGCGCTACGACTTCTTTCGCGACCGCGTGATGTTGCCGGTGTTCGATCGCCAAAAGCGCGTGATCGGGTTCGGCAGCCGCCTGCTCGATCCCGAGGCGAAAGATCGCAAGTACGTGAACTCCCCGGATTCACCGCTGTTCCACAAGAAGGAGTGCCTTTACGGGCTCCACGTGGGGCTGCCGGCGATTCGCAAGACCGGCACCGCCATCGTCGTAGAGGGGAACTTCGACGTCCTGGCGCTGCACGAGGCCGGCGTGGAGGAGGCGGTAGCGCCGATGGGAACAGCGCTCACCACCGAGCAGATCGGGCTTCTGTCCCGGGTGGCGAGGCGCGTGGTGGTGATCTTCGACGGGGACGTGGCGGGCAAGCGCGCGGCCGAGAAGGCGGTTCCTCTGTTCGTCGACGCCGACCTCGACGGACGGGTGGCGCGGCTGCCGGTAGGGCAGGATCCCGACGACTTCGTCCGCCAAAACGGCGCTGTCGCGTTCCGCCAGCTCGTCGAGGCGGGTCGGCCCATGCTCGACCAGTTCATTCAGGACGCCGCGCAGGAGACGACCGTCCCCGGCCGCATCGCCGCCATGGAGGCGGTCACGGCGCTGCTCGTCCGCGTGAAGGATCCCACCGCCCAGGAGCTCTACGCCCGCCAGCTTTCGGTCGTGCTGGGCCTGACGCCGCAACAGGTGGGGCGGGCGATGCGGGAGGCGCGCGAGCGGGCGCAGGCGATGCGCCAGCGGGCGGCCGCGGCGCGCAGCTATGACGCGGGCCCCGGGGCGCCGGGCGCGGCGCCGTCGCCGCCGGCGGCCCCCACGACGCCGGAGCGGCCGCTGCCGCGCGACGAGATGGAGCTGCTCGCCTTGCTGGCGACGTACCCGGAGCTCGCGGGGACCGCGGAGGCCGCGCGGGCGGGAGACCTGCTGGTCGATCCGGCCGCACGCGAGCTCTACCGAAGCGCGCGCAGCGCGCTCGCCGACGGGGGTCGCCTGGATGTTCCCGCCTGGCTTGAAGGGGGCCCCCCAGACGTGCGACGATCCCTGTCCGCGGCGCTGATGGATGGGGGGGTATCCCGGGCTGAGAATCCGTCCATGAAACTGCGGGCCCTGACCGCGCGCTTGGAGCTGCAACGGGTGGAGGCGGAAATTTCGATGACCATGCGACTCTTGGAGCAAGCGCGCAGTCGGGGTGACAGCTCGGCGACCCAGGCCATGATTGTTCGTGGGATCGAGCTCGACAAGACCAAACAAGGATTGAAGGCAGCGCTGCAAAGGCCTTGATGATGGTGCGTGACGACGACGACGACAGAACATCGGTCGACCTCGACGAAGACGACGACGCCGAGGGCGAGGCTGGCGGCACGGCCGCGGGCGGGCCCCGCAACGGAGGCGGCCGCAACCGCGCCTCGGAGCAGGCCAGCGGCGAGGGCAAGGGCCAGGCGAAGGGCAAGCGGAAGGGCCAGGGCAAGGGCAAGGGGACAACGCCCGGCGCGGGTCACGCCGCGCCCGCCGCCGTCCAGGCTTCGGGGGGAGGGTCGGCGAAGGAGAACGAACGCAAGAAGCACGAGCTCATCTCGATGGGAAAGGCCAAGGGCTTTCTCACGTACGACGAGGTGAACGAACACATGCCCGAGAGCATCGTGTCGTCCGATCAGATGGACGAATGGCTGTCGGCCTTCTCCGGCGCCGGCATCGAGCTCGTCGACTCGACCACGAAGCTCGACGTGAGCGACAAGGCCCCGGTCGCGGTCGCGGAGGAGGAGGACGCCGAGGACAAACCCGACGCCCCGAGCCGGGACGACGATGCGGCGAACGACGACGGCGGAGACGACGACGGGAAGTCGGCCCGGGATGCCGAGGAACGCGAGGAAGAGGAGGACGCGGAGAACTACGCGAAGACGACCGATCCGGTTCGCCTGTACCTGCGCCGCATGGGCTCGGTCGCGCTGTTGAGCCGCGAGGGCGAGGTGGAGATCGCGAAGCGGATCGAGGACGGCGAGCGGCAGATCCTCCAGGTGGTCCTGAACTCGTCGGTCGCCATCGAAGATATCCTCGAGCTCGGCGACAAGCTCCGCTCTGGCCAGATTCGCGTCAAGGAGGTGGTCAAGGACGCCGACGACGAGGATCCGGAGTTCGACGAGCCCTGGCACATCAACCGCGTCTGCGGCGTGATCGAGAAGGTGCGGAAGCTGTTCCGCGATCGTGAGGCCGTGGAGGAGAAGCGGCGCAAGGCGGAAAACGAGACCCAGAGGGGGCGCATCGGCAAGAAGAGCGACGACCTCAAGTGGCAAATCCTGGAGGCGCTGGCCGAGCTGCGTCTGCACAAGCGCCTCGTCGACCGCGTCGTCTTCAAGCTGAAGCAGTTCGTCTCGCGCATCGACCACGCCAGCCTGGAGGTCATCGATTGTGAGCAGCGGTCAGGCCTGAGCGGCGAGGAGCTGATCCGCACCGGGATGGAGATGCGGTCGGCGCCCGCCCGGCACAAGGCCATCGCCAAGAAGCTGGGGCTCCGCCCGGGCGAGATCGAGGCGATGTCGAACGTCGTCGCGAACGCCCACGCCAAGATCAAGCGGATCGAAGACGACGCCAAGCTGACCGAGGCGGTGCTGCGCGAGACCGTCGCCGAGATTCAAGAGGGCGAGCTCAAGGCCGAGAAGGCCAAGGCCGCGCTGATCGAGGCGAACCTGCGCCTGGTCGTCTCGATCGCGAAGAAGTACACGAACCGCGGCCTGCAATTCCTCGATCTGATCCAGGAGGGGAACATCGGGCTCATGAAGGCGGTGGACAAGTTCGAGTACCGGCGCGGCTACAAGTTCTCGACCTACGCCACCTGGTGGATCCGCCAGGCCATCACCCGCTCGATCGCCGATCAGGCCCGCACCATCCGCATCCCGGTGCACATGATCGAGACGATCAACAAGCTGATCCGCACCAGCAGGTACCTGGTCCAGGATCTCGGACGGGAGCCGTCGCCGGAGGAGATCGCCGAGAAGATGGAGCTGCCCGTCGACAAGGTCCGCAAGATCTTGAAGATCGCCAAGGAGCCCATCTCGCTGGAGACGCCCATCGGCGAGGAGGAGGACTCTCATCTCGGGGACTTCATCGAGGACAAGAGCGTCCTGTCGCCGGTGGACGCCGTCATCTCCATGAACCTGGCCGAACAGACGCGCAAGGTCCTGGCCACGCTGACCCCGCGCGAAGAGAAGGTGCTTCGCATGCGCTTCGGGATCGGCGAGAAGTCGGACCGCACGCTGGAAGAGGTGGGGCTCGACTTCGAGGTGACACGCGAGCGGATTCGCCAGATCGAGGCGAAGGCGCTGCGGAAGCTCCGGCACCCCTCTCGCTCCCGGCGGCTGCGGGTGTTCCTCGAAACGTGAGGAGGGGCCGCGCGCCGACCGCGCTCGCGCGGGCTGGTGGCGGAGGGGACGTTTTCGGCGTTAGATGAGCGCGCATGGGCGAGACGTACCTCGTGACGCTTAATCAGCGGACCTACTCCGTGGCTGTAGAGGACGCCGGCGAGGGCAAGCTGCGCGTGGTCGTCGACGGGCGTGAACGGATCGTCGATGCGCGGCGCATCGGGGCGGGCGCTTGGTCGATCATCGACGGCGTCGAGGCCCGTCTGGTCGAGGTCGACGGCGCGGTGCCGAAGCTGTCCGTCCAGGTGAGCCACGCCGACGGGGAGCCCCGGCAGGCGGTGGTGGACATCGCGCGCGGGGGCGGGGCGGACGTGGGCGACGATGCCGGCCGGCCCCCGGCCTCGGGACCCACGAGCGTGCGCGCGCCCATTCCAGGGAAGGTGGTGAAGGTGCTCGTGAAGGTGGGCGACCAGGTAAAAGCCGGGCAGACTCTGCTGGTGCTCGAGGCCATGAAGATGGAGAATGAGCTCCGTGCGCCGCGCGCGGCGGTCGTGCTGGCGTTGTCCGTGTCGGAAGGCACCGCCGTGGAAATGGGTCAAGAGCTGGTCTCGCTCGGCTGACGGCGCATGCCTCTTCTCCGAAGGTCGGGGCTGGTGCTGCTGCTGCTGCTCACCGCGTGGTCCGTCGGCCCGCGCAGCGCGGCGCTCGCCCGCGCCGCGGCCCCGTCGGACGGCGCGCCTCCCCCGATGGTGCCGCCGGAGCAGGCGGCCGCGGGAGACGACGCGCCCTCGCCCTCTGCGGTCAGCGCGCCGGCCGCGCCGCCGGCGGAGGAGCGGCTGGACGGTGGCGGCGACGCGGAGCCGGCGCCGCCGGTCCCGGGCGCGCCGAGAGCGGGGGGCGGCGCGAGCTCCGACTCGGGCGCCGCGATGGGCCGCCACCGCGTCGCGGTCAGCGCGCGGTTCGCCTATCGCCTTGGGGACGCGGGTCGCGCGGTCACACCTGCCGCGGGGTACGGCATCGTGGGCACGTACGACTTCGCGTACGCCCGCCCCGACGACGTCATCGAGCTGGCCGTGGGGGTAGACTTCTCGTCGGATCGCTTCGCGACCGGCGAACAAGGCGTCGGCACCCAGGCAGGGGTCCCGGCGAGCTTCTCCTCGACGCGGGTGATCTCCGAGAACAACTTCGTCCTCACCCACACGGTGGCGTTTCGCGTGGCGCCGGTCCGGCCCTTCTTCGCGCTCGGCGTCGGCGTCGGCGTCGGCTACTTCGACAGCGTGGCGCCGGCGTACCGCCCCGGCTACGAGCGCGACACCCACTTTCTCGGCCGTGCGTCGCTCGGCCTCGATCTCCAGGTGACGGAGGTCTGGGGCATCACCGTGCGCGGCGATTACACGTTCGTTCGCGGGGCCACCGCGTTCATGACCGATGGCGGTCTGGCCCTGCCGCTGTTCGGTGATGTTCTGGATGTCAACCTGGGCGCGGCGTATCGGTTTTGAGCGGCATGGCCCCGCTGCGCGCGCTCCTCGATCGACGCCTGGTCATCCTGTCGGGCAAGGGCGGCGTCGGCCGCACAACGGTCGCCGCCGCGCTGGCGCGGGTGGCGGCGGCGCGCGGAAAGCGCGTCCTCGTCGCGCAGACGGACGCGGTGGAGCGCCTCGGGAAGATGCTGGGCCGCCCGGCGCCCATCGGCCCGGTCGTCACCGACGTCGCCCCGGGCATCGCCGCCGTCAACATGACGCCGCGGGAGTCCCTGCACCAATACGCCCTCATGGTCCTGCGCTATGAGGCTGTATATCGCGCGCTGTTCGACAACCGGGTGGTGCGCGGATTTCTGTCAGCGATCCCCGGCCTCGATGCCTACGCCATGCTGGGCAAGGCCTGGTGGCACACGACCGAGGAGACGAAGGCGCGCACCGGGTCGCTGTCGCCGCGGTGGGCCTACGATCTGGTGATCCTCGACGGCCCGGCCAGCGGCCACGCCACCGCGATGTTGAAGATCCCGGGCGCCATCCTGGCGGCCGTCCCGGCGGGGCCGCTGGCGCGCGACGCGCGCATGATGTCCGAGCTGCTGTCCGACGCGACGCGGACGGCGCTGGTGATCGTCACCCGGCCCGAAGAGCTTCCCGCCGAGGAGACCGCCCAGCTGGCGCGCACCGCCCGCGACGAGCTGAAGATCGCGCTCGGCCCCGTGATCGTCAACGCGACGCCCCCCGGCCGCCTGGCGGCGCAGCCGGTCTCCGCGGTGCTCGACCGCCTGGCAACTCTCGACGGGGATCCGCGCCTGGCGAGAACCGTCGCGATGGCGATCGGGCTGCGGGCGCACCGCCGCACGGCCGAAGCGGTGCTTGCGACGCTGGAGAAGGATCCCGGTCTGCCTCTGATCACGCTCCCTTCGCTGTCGTCCACCGATCTCGGTCCCGCGGAAATCGATCGTTTGTCCTCGGTGCTGGCGGCCGCGCCCGAGGTCACGGGTGGGCGATGACGATCAGGGCCTCCGGGCGAGCGAGGACGGCGGCCATCACTTGCTCCAGCGTCTCGGGATCGAGCGCCGCGAAGCTCTCGTCGAGCACGCGGGCTTCCAGGCGCTGAAGCAAAGATCGGGCGATGTAGAGGCGACTGCGCTCGCCGTGCGAGAGTTGCCAGCCGGTCTCGCCCACCACTTGCTGCAGCCCAGCCGGCATGCGATCGAGCAGCGCGCCGAGGCCGAGCTCGCGGCAAAGGGACTGCGCGAGCGCGATGTCGGCGGCCCGGGGCGGCCAGCGCCTCCCCATCAGCAGGTTGAACAGCAGGTCGGCGCCGAGCACGTGATTCTCGTGAAACTGCGGGACCGCGCCCACCGCGCGCCGCCAACGCCCGGTACCGAGGGCCCGCTGGTCGATGCCATGCAACGCGATACGACCCGCGGACGGCGCGCGCAGGCCCGCGAGGATCGCCGCCAGGGTGGATTTTCCCGCGCCCGACGTTCCCGTGACGAGCAGGCGTTCGCCTTCGGCCACGGTGAGGACGACGTCCTCGAGCTGGGGCCGCGGCCGATTCGCGTAGCGGTAGCCGACGCCACGGAGGGCGATGAGCGGCGCCGGCTCCGTGGCGCGCGCGGCCGTCATCGCCGGACACTCGTGGGCGGCGCTGGTGTCGGCGGACCCTGGCGCGTCGCCGTGGGCGCCGACGAGGGGGCGCACGCGCCCCCACGCCTCGCGCGCGGCGATGAGATCGCCCGCCGCCGCCGTCACGCGCCGCAGCCCCGCGTAGGCAAGCCAGATCCCGCCGAGCGACGTGGCCACCATCTCGGGCGTCAGTCCACCCGTGCCAGCCGCGCCGCCGGCTCGCGCCCAACCGCCGAGCGAGCCCAGGCCCGCGGCGACGACGCCCAGGCTCACCAGCAAGAAGCTTCGCGGCAGGCCCACCTCCAGCGCGGTCGCGACGCGATCGAGCCGGCGCGTGAACGTCGCGTAGGAAGCCAAGGCGCGGTCATCGTCGCGGCGCTGGCGCGCCGGTCGAGCTTGCACCAGCAGCGTCCGGTGTCCCGCCATTCGTTCGACGAGATCGTGGGTGATTGCCCGGCGGTCCTCGGACCATGCGGCATGCCGCCGTGACAGCGCGACGACGCCCAGGCCAAGAATGACGGCTGTCAAGCCGAGCGTGGTCAACGTCGCCGCGGGCGCCACACCCATCGCCAGCACGGCGGCGCCGAAGCCGAGCTCGAACGACCCCGCGAGCGCCTCGACCGCGCCCCCCAGCGCCAGCGCGTCGAGCGCCTCGGCGTCGAGGGCGCGCCCGAGGAGCTGGCCCAGGCCGGCGCTTCGAATGTCCTCGGGGTCGAGGCGAAGCGCTCCCCGCAACAACCACACCCGCACCGCTGCGCCCACGTCCAGCGCCAGGCGCCTCACGGCGGTGGCCGCCCCGAGCTGCAGCGCAGCCCAGAGCGCCAACAATCCGAACAGGATCAGCCGGCCGCCAGCGCCCCCGGTACGAGGAACGGCCGCCATCGCCTGGCGACCCACCAGCCGCCAGATACCGAGAAAGACGACGAGCTCGGCGATGTAGGCCGCTGCGATTGCCAGCGCGCGCGGCCAAACGCCGGTCTTGGCGAGATCGTTCCGGAGCGCCGCGGACGGCGCGCGGACGGTCCATCCCTCGGCCAGAACCCGATGCGCGAGGCGAGGCGCGGCCAGCGCCCGCGCCGCCCGCCGCGCGTCACGCGCATCCGGAAACACCGCCGCCACTCGCCCCTGCGCCTCGTCGAGACGAAGCGTCGGGTCGCCGTCGGTCGTCGCCCAGAGCGCGTCCTCGACGACCTCCATCGGCAGGCGCGATCTTCCGCGCGGTCCCACGACCACCGCCGAGGTGGTCCCGGCCCGGACGACCGCCAGCAAGCCGGCCCCGTCCGCGAGGCCGATCAGCAACGGCGACGCGCGGAGGGCGTCGCGGGTCGCCAGCAGTGGCAACGGCGTGAAGTCACGCGCCTCCACGTCGAGGTCGAGCGCGCGGGCCGCGTCCGAGACGATCTCCGCCAGCGAAGCGCCGGACGCGGGCCCCGCGCTCGCGGAGGGAATCGGCGCGAGATGGTCGGAGGCATCACCGTGGCCGACCAGCCCGGACGCGAACGCCAGGGCCCGCGTCGCCTCGCCGGCCCGGTCGCACGGCCAGACGCACGCCGCGAAGTCTCCGGTCGCGCTCATCGCTCGGCCTGCCGCGGCGGATGGCCGTCAGGGGCATCCATCTCGACGTGGCCGTCATGGACCGTCACACGCCGCCAGAACGAGGCGGACCAGCGCACGGCGCGCACCCGCGTCTCCGCGATCGACAGCCGCTGATAGAGCGAGTCGGGTCTGCCCGCCAGCTCTTCCGGCGCCCCGTCTTCCACGACCCGGCCCTCGTCCACCACCAGCACGCGCGGAAATCCCACCGTGTGAGCGAGATCGTGGGTCACGAAGATGAGCGTCGCTTCGGCCCAGCGCGCGCGCGCGCGCGCGAGCAAGCGGAGGCGGACGTCGCGATCCAGTCCGCGAAACGGCTCGTCGAGCAGGACCAGGCGCGGAGGGTCACGGCGCGCCAGGGCTCGCGCGAAGCGGATGCGCTGTCCCTCGCCTCCCGACACCAGGCCGCCCCCCTCGCCGAGCAGCGACGCCGTGCCGGCCGGCATGCGACCCGTGAGCTCGGTGAGGTCGGCGTCCGCCAGCGCTGTCGCCATCCGCTCCGGAGCCAGACCGTCGATCGAAGTGGGCGCGCCGTAGGCGATGTTCTCCTCCAGGGTGCGGTTCCAAAGCTGAACGGCCGGCTCGACCCAGGCCGTGTCCGCCCGGAGCCTGGCCAGCCTCTCCCCGACCAAGGGATGCCCATCGACCAGGACCTCGCCGCGCGCGGGCCGGTGGAATCCGAGCGCCAGGCCGACCAGCGTCGACTTTCCAGCGCCCGACGGGCCCACGACGGCCACGTGCTCTCCGGGCGTCAAACGAAGCGTCAGCTCCCTCAAGACCAGATGGCCCGCCACTTCCACATCGACATCACGAAAGGAAATCGCCGCCGGGCCTTTCATCTCTTCGTCTTCGGCCGCCTCGCGCGCGGATGCCTCGCCGTCGGGTGTCTCGTCCTCCGGCGCGCCGAGCGGCTCCAAAAGTCGCAGCGTCACGTTCCGGTGCTCGGGAAATTGCCGCCACAGGCCCACGATCGTCGTCGCCTGGGTGGGGATGCGGAGGGCGAGAAAAAGCAGCAGGAACGCCGTTCCCGTCGCAGCGGCCGGCGACCCGGCGTGGCTGCGCAGGTAACCGCTAACCAGGCTCGCGGCGCCGGCGACGGCGACGAGGACGGTGAGCGCCTCGATACGCGCCGACGTCCGCACGAGGTCGCCTCCGGCGCGCCGCCACTCCGCCAGCCGATCCTCGTGCTCGCGCACGAGGGCAGGTCCTGCCCCGTGGGTTCGCACGGCGGCCAGCCCCAACAACGCATCCAGATAGAACCGCAGCAACGCCCCGGCGTGGGTGCGCAGGCGCAGATCGCGCTCGGCGGCCACGGGCGCGGCCAGGAACGGGATGGTGCACGCGGCCACGAACAGCCCCGCCGCGAGCGCTGCGCCGTCGGGATAAAGCCAGGCGATGGCGCCCATGGCCAGCCCCAGCTCGAGCAGCACGCGTCCGAGCCGCACGGCGATCCCCGGGAACAACCGCACTCTATGGATCAGGTGCGCTCGCTCGGCCATGTCCGACACGGGACGGCTCGCGAAGTAGCGATCGCCGAGACGCGGCAGCTTTCGAAAGAAGGCGCGGCGCAACTCCACGTCGAGCGTGCGCCCGAGGGCGCGCGCCCCCGCGACGAGCGGCAGCTCGAGCGCCGCCGCGCCGAGGACCGTCGCGGCGAGCGCCAGCAGCGCGACGAAGGCCGCCGGCGCTCCGCCCGGCGCGCCCGCCGACAGCAGCGGACGCGAGAGCACGACCTCGGCGAGCCCGCCCACGGCCACGAGGAGGAGCAGCGGGACGAGGAGCAGCGCCCGGCCCCAGGTCTGCTTCGAATCCCAGGCCGTGCGCGCGCGCGCGAAGGGGCGCTCGTTCTCGGAGATCGCGGCCGCCAGCTCGGCGGAGAGAGGGGGCCGCGTGCCGGCTGGTTGTGGCGGCGCGCGACCTGCGAGATGAATCAACACGGCGCCGCGAAGGAGCACGCGCTCCTCGCCCCCGGGGCCGACGCCGGCGGCGCGCGTGACGCACGCGTGATCCTCCGCGATTGCGTTCGGCGTGGCGGCGAGCGCATGCCACAGGCGCTGCGCCTTCTCCCCGCGGGGCAGCAACCCGGCGCCGATGAGCGTCTCCGTGGCGCGGGTCGCGCCGTCCAACCGGGCGATGGCCTGCCACGATTCGTCCGCCATCGCGGTGGCGATGAGGGACTGGTGGTCTCGGTCGCCGCCGCCCAGGGCGCCGATCCGCGCCGCCAGGATCGCCGTGAACGTCGGGTCGGCAACGAACTCCCGAAACGACGCCACATCGATCGACTGGGTGTGGAGGTAGAGGTCGCGCAGGAACGCCGCGGCGCGCACCCAGCGCCGCCCGCGCGCAGGATCCATGACCTGGAGGTAGGGGCCGAGACGACGCCAGAGCACGACGAAATGGGTCAGCCCGCTCGGCATGCGAACGACGGCGATCGCGGGGAGCGTCTGCGCGCGGGCGGCAACCGCGTGTTCGACGGGCAGCATGAGCTGTGCCGCTTCGAGGCCCAGCAACGCCGCCACTTCCTCCAGCGTGTCGATCGACGTGCCGTCGACGGATGTCTGGCAGGCCTCACGCAACCGCCCGTAGCTGACGTTCACGCCGAAGCCCTCGAACACACACTTCAGCGCGGCGGGGCCGCAGTCCATCGCCGACGTCTGCACGACCTCCGGCGCCCAGAAGCGCCGTCGCTGGAGACGCTCTCGCGGCGATGACCAGAACGGCATCCTCACAGACTGTACCTCACCGCCGCCAACGCGAGTTCAATCTAAAGGCCCTGAGGGCCTTTAAATCCCCCGCGCCGGCACTGTGCGCGCGAAGCTCGCCCGCGCGAAGCTCGCCCGCGCCAACGCGACTGATATCATCTCGAGATGGCGAAAGCCGACGATCCGGCGGCGCGTGCCGCTTCGTTACACGAAGCAGCGATCGCGCTTCGCGAGGCGGGCCGGTACGCGGAGGGCGAGCGGCGTTGTCGCCGAGCCGCGGAGCTCTTCGAAGCCCTCGAGGGCGCGGCAAGCCCGGACCTCGCCAACGCGCTCGTCGAGCACGGCCGCCTCCTCGACCTCCTCGACCGGCACACGGACGCGGAGGCCGCCTTCGACAGGGCGCTCGGCATCCTGCGCCCGTTCGTTGAACCCGCGCCCGGGGCCGCCGGGGCCGCGGCCCCGGGCGACGAGCTGGATCCCGACGTTCGTGACGAGCTAATGCGACTGCACATCCGCGGCGAGGTGGGGCGCGCCAGCGCGGTGCGGGCGCGCGGGCGGCTCGACGACGCGGAGGCCGCCTGCCGCCGCGCGCTCGAGCGGGCGGAGGCCGCCTGGCCGGCGGGCGATCTGCTGGTCGCCGAGGCGCTGAACGCGCTCGGCGTCGTGCACAAGTTTCAAGGACGCTTCGCGGACGCCGAGCCGCTCTACCGGCGGGCGCTCGCGCTCGTGGAGGCAGGCGGCGGTGACACCGAGCAGGCCGCGACGCTGCTGCACAACCTCGGAGGCCTCTATCACGCCCGCGGCGACCACGCCGGCGGCGAGCCGCTCGCCCGGCGCTCGGTGGAGCTGCGCGAGGTCCGCCTGGGGCGGGGGCACCCGGCGGTGGCCGCCGACCGCGAAGCCTGGGGCGCCTTGCTGCAGGGGCTCGGCCGCCTCGCCGACGCCGAGCGCGCGTACACGGCCGCGCTCGCCACCTTCGAGTCCGAGCTCGGCCCCGACAGCCTCGAGGCGTCGTCGTCGCTCGCGGCGCTGGGGTCAGTCCAGCACGCCCAGGGAAGGCTCGACGAGGCGCTGGTGTCGTACCGACGGGCGCGCGCGATCCGGGAGGCGCGCCTCGATCCACTGCACTACGATCTCGGGCTCACCCTCAACAACCTGGCGATGCTCCTCGAGGACCGCGGCGAGCGGGTCGAGGCGCGCGCGCTGTTGACGCGCGCGCTCGCCATCTTCACGGCCAGCCTCGGTCCGGCGCATCCGCACACGGAGGCCGTTCGCAACAACATCGCCGCGCTCGAGACGTAGCCGCAAGCCTGTTGGCGGAGCAGAGAAAATCGCCGACGGCGCGAGAATTCAATGGCGATCCCCGCACCTACCGTCCATGGCCAGGGTCACGAGCCGGACACGAAGGAGGGCCTGATGATAGATGGCGCGGCGCAAGGGGGCGTCGAGCCGCGCGGCATCGGCCATCCGTATCGCGAGCACGCAAGAGCGCAGCGCAAGATCTCGTGAGTGTCCGGTGGCGAGGTCGGTCGCGTAGGCCAGCGTCATCAAGAAGTCGGCGCGTCGAACTGCCGGTGCCGCCATTTTGGATCCGCCGCGTGATCCTACTGTCTCAGGTATTTCGCCAGCTCCGGGACCTGGGCCTTGATGGCATCGCGCACGAAACCGGCGAAGATCTGGGCGCCCTTGGGGCCTGTGTGCGTCGGATCGCTGCCGCGCGCGTAGTACCCGGCCTCGGCCGCGGCTGGTCCCCCGACCGTCGAGAACCAGTTGCACGTGGCGGTCGTCAGATCGATGACGGGCATGTTCAAGGTCTTGCCGAGGTCTCTCAACGTCTGCGGAATGTCCATCGCCGCCGTCGTGAGCTGTCCCGCGCACCCTCCATTCGCGCGCGAGATCGGCGTGACGAATATCGGAGTTGCCCCGGCGGCCTTGGCGTCATTCGCCATGCCGGTCATGTTGGCCTCGAAGTTTGCCTTGCTGGTCGTCTTGTCGTTGTGGCCCATCTCGAGCAAGACCCAGTCGCCCGGCTTCAACCGCGACTTGATCGCCCCCCACAAGCTGGCGCTCCGACTGAAGCTGACGGAGCTCTCGCCGGAGTCGGCATAGTTCGCGACCGAGATGGGGCTCGTGAAGAACTGCGGCAAGTGCTGGCCCCAGGAGGCATAGCCGTCCGTGTACTGGTCGCACACGGTCGAGTCTCCCGCCACGTAGAGCACCACGGGGGCGGCGATCGGTTGATGGCAGATGCTCGTCAATTGCGGTGTCGTACCCCCGAAGTACACGTCGAGCCCTGCTATTCCCGCCGGAACGCCCTGTATGGGCTCTCCCTCGGGGCTCCGGACGTTGACCACGAATGAGTAGAGCACGGTCTTGCCGGCGGCGGTCATCGCCTCAGGCAGCATGGGACGGCGTCTCTCGGCCTCGACGAGCGTATCCCCCGAGCCCGAGCCACCCAGCTCAACGGTGACCTCGTAGTTCCCGGGATTGCCGCCGAAATGACACTCGATGCTGTACGGGATGCTGAAGCTCACAGAGGCTGGTGGAGCGTTCATCTTGCACATCGAAAGCTCGTTGGTGGCACAGGCGGTGACCGGCGTGGGAGTCGACGAGGAACCGCCGCCGCCCATCGGTGCGCTTCCTCCGGCGCCAGCGGACGAGCCGCCGGTGCTCGTGACACTTCCGCCTCCGCCGCCAGATCCCCCGGTTGCAGCAGCGCCCCCGGAAGGGCCGCCGCCCGCGGCTCCCCCGGAGCTCGAGATGGGGGTGCCACCGGTTCCTGCGCCACCGGTGGCGGAGCCCCCCGTGCCGCCGGGAGCCGGGCTTCCACCTGAACCCCCACCAGTGCCGGAAGTCACCGGTGCGCCGCCCGTGCCCGGGTTCCCCCCGGATGCCGTCGCTCCTCCCGATGCGCCGGACCCTTCACCGGAATTGCCCGCGCAGCCAGGGCCAGCCAGGGCCAAGCATCCGGCGGAGAGCACGACCGCAAGCCGTCGTAGCACAACGCCAATACCGTTCCGTCCGCTGCAGCTCTCGCGCGAATCCGCTCGGTGCATCGTCATGGGCAACCTCCCCGCTGGTTGCGAGCCATCGTAGACCACGGGCACGCAATCTGCCATTGCCAAGGCAGGCCAGATACTCAGGCCGGTCAGGGCGTGATCGCCTGGCCGCTGGAATCGAGAAACGTCAGGCCCTCGATACAGAAGGCATAGTCGAGCGTCATGCCCGGCGAGCTGGGCACGTAAAAGTGCAGCCCCGTGATCAGAGCCCGGTCGAGCGTCGCGTCGGGGTGGCCGGGATCTGGCCGGTTGAACTCGGTGAGGGAGACCGTGAGGCTGCCCGCACTGGTGATGTTGCTGCTCCGATCGAAAGTCGTGACGCAGTCCGGGAGCTGCGTGCAACCCGCGCTCTGGATCTGGGTTATCTGGGGGAGGACGCCCGAAGGCGGGGGATCGTCGACGCTGAATCGAAACTGCGCGACCCCGAGCGCTGAAGCGTTGAAGGACGGGACCACCCTGTCGGTCGTCTCGTCCACTTCGTCGAACCCGATGGCGAGAATCGCGCCCCATCCGGATCCGTCCGCACCTGAAGCGACCGTGCCCGCCATACAGAACCGTCCGGGCGTGTGCCTGACGACCGCGGTCGACGCGACTCCGTCCGTCCCGGGGCCAGTCCACTTCACGAACGAATTCTCTTGGATGGGGATGCGGCAGCCAGGATCCGCTGCCCGCACGCATGTCGTCGGGGTAACCTGCTCGTTGGCTCCCGAGCCGCACGCCCCCGCGAGGCCAAGGCAGACCATGAACGCAATGGGGGGAAGGTCCTTTGTCATGATTCGTGTCCTCTTTCCGTCGATGGGCCTGCGTCGGTTCACCGACCAAGGACAACATCAATTCCAGACAGGACCAGCTCCATCTTTGCCTTGGTAACTTGCCCACCCGTTCAGTTAAGGGCGCGCAAACATGCTCACTCAAGGCGCGCGCATACAGGTCGCTACGCGAGCGCTTCGCCCGACGCGCAAGTTGCTCGGCCCGCTCGAAAATGTCGTCTGGAATCGAGACCGCCGTCTTCATACCCTCGGTATGACCGGGTATTACCACCGGTCAAACCTAATCTCCCAGCGAATCGCGACGGCGCCCGACGCTTATCCCTGGTCGGCGCTTCGACGAAGCCGACGGTACAGATCGCTTCGGCTCTTTCCGAGGGCAGCGAGTCCGCGCTCAATCGCCTTCTTCAGCCGGGCTCCGTGCCTGGCGACGGCATCCCAGGCCAGTTCCAGGTCCCCAGGACGGTCCTCGATGACCTGCTCGAGGACTTCGCTGGCCTGCAAGATGTCCTTGGCGGCCTTGCTTTGAAAGGCGGCGGGACGAAGCTGGGACACCGCGAGCTTGTGCAAGGCGAAGCGAGCGGGAGTGGGAACGTTGACGAGGGATCCGCTGCCATCGAGAACCACGGCACGTTCGGTTGCTTCCATCACGAAGTCCAGAAACGCGAGAGGTTGGGCAGCGGCTTTGAAGCGCCGTAGGAAGACTGGATTTTCGGCCGTGTTGCGCAGCGGGCACAGCAAGTCCACGCGCAGGGCTTGCCCTCTAACCTTGAAGGACGTCGAAGGTTCCTTCGGGTCGAGCTGGGGGACGGGAAGGAAGCCCATCTTCAGGGTCTCGAGGGCGGTTGGAACATCCGCCTCGATGTCGGGCACCGCCACATCGATGTCGGCCTCGCGGGATCCGGCGATGTCGACATCCTGGGTTCGCAGGGAGCCGCTGGTCCAGCGGACGCCGAGGAGGTTGCCCAGCGTCACGAACGCGTGGGTGCCCACCAGCACTCCGCCAACGTCGAAGACTCCTGCCTCAGCCAGGCCCTTGATGACACGGGCGGACGCCGAATCGGTCTGATTCGCACCGCCCAAACGAAGTTGGGCAACGAGCCTGCGGGCGCGGACGAGGTCAGCCGTGGCATCCGCGGTGCGCTTCTCGAGACCTCGAACGATGCGATCCAGGGTCGGTGTCTTGCGACCGAGGTAGAACTGTCGGGTCGAACCGCCGGGCTGCGAAGCCTGAAAATAGAGATATGTCTCCCCCTTCACCGGCTTCGTGATGAAGGACCCCCGGGGACCTCGCGCCTTGTCACCGATGAGGTGCTCCATCAGCTCGGCATACAGGGTCTGGGTCTCGAGCGGCAGCGCGACGGACATGGTTATACGTAGGTTATGGGCAATCTACGTATAACGCCAGGGACGGCGCCGCAGGTCCCATCAGCGCCGGTAGGCGCGCCTGAGGAGGAGCCCTCGCCCATTCGCGTGCGTCGGCGATAGACAAAACTTGTAGCGCTTGTTGCTGGTACAAGTTGTGCGCATGGGCGTTGCGATTCGCTCGATGCCAACCGGGGCCACGACCTGGCGGATTACGGGAATCGTCGTCTTGGCGGCAGCCGTTCGTGTCCTCGCGCCGCACATTGCCATCGCCCATTGCGCGCGCCGCGTCTCCTAAGTACCCTCGTGGTATGTCGGCGACTACCGTCAAGCTAGATGGAGAGATACTCAGGGAGCTCCAGCAGATCAAGCCCAAGGGCGGGACCCTGACCGCCTTGGTGCGCGAGCTCCTCGGCGCCGAGATTCGGCGTCGTCGGATGGTTCAAGCCGCCGCGGAGTACACCGTGTTTCTCGCGAAGCACCCCGAGGAAGCTGACGCCATGGAGAGCTGGGCTTCGGCTCCGCTCGAACGGGACGCCGCGCCGCGAGCCGGCAGGAGACGGGGATGACTCGCGGGACCGTCGTGTGGGTCGACCTATCCGAGGTCGTGCCACCCGAGATGGGGAAACGCCGTCCTGCCATCATCGTGTCTAACTCGGACCAGAATCTCGCCCTCGACAGCGTGGTTGGCGTTCCGCTGTCATCGCGGCCTCCAGAGATCGCCCCCCTTCGCGTGCGCTTGCAGCCAACCGGCTTCAGGGCGGCGAGCTTCGCCGTCGTGCCCGGAATCAGGCAGCTCAAGAAGAGCCGCATCCTGTCGGAGGCGGGGAGGCTCGATGCGGCGCAGTTGGCGCGGCTCGACCAGGCTATTCGCGAATATCTCGCCGACTGAGGCTCGGCGAGCTGCAAGGGTCTGGGATGCCGGCGAGATGCTACCCGTGGAACACAAGAGCAGGTGAGCGGCTGCCTGGCCGGCCTCAGCGCGTGACCTTACCCCCCCGCCATTTCGCGAGCACCTCCACGGCGCGCTGGCGGTCCGCGGCGCGGGCGTCGGGAAATTGGTCGCGCGCGGCCTCGGCCAGGCGGATGGCGCGCGGGCGGTCGTCGTCGGCGGTCCACAGCGCCTCGGCCAGCGCCAGCTTCGTCTCGGCGCGCAGTTCAGCGTCCGCGTGCGCGCCCTCGCGGATGGCCAGCGCCCGCGCGAGCGGCGGGATCGCCTCCCGGGCGTTGCCCTCCGCTAGCCGCGCCCGCCCGAGCCCGGTGAGCGCGTAGCTCAGGTACAGGTGGTCGGGTGGCAGATCGCCCTTCCAGATGGACAGCGCGCGCTCGAAGTCGGCGCGGGCCAGCATCGCCGACCCGAGCGCCAGGTGGATCTCCCCGCGGTTGGAGAGGTGCAGCGCCAGATCCGGATGCTCGGCGCCGAGCGCGCGCTCGAGGACATCGATGGTCTTCCCATTCTCCACCAGCGCCTCCTCGTCGCGTCCCAGCAGGTGCAGTTTCTGGGCGATGTTGCCCAGCGACAGCGCGACCTCCCAGTGGTCCTTCCCCAGCGCCTTCGTCATCAGGGCCAGCGCCTGCCGGTCCATCGCCAGCGCCTCGTCGTAGCGGTCGCGCTTCTGCAGGCTGTCCGCCACGGCGGTGTCTACCCACGCCTCCAGGCGCGGATCGCCGCCGATGCGCGCCAGCGTGGCGCGGGCCCGGGGCACCAGCCGATCCAGCTCCTCGAAGCGGCGGCTCAACGTCAACAGGTTCGTCTCGTACACGGCCACCTCCGCCAGCACGCGATCGTGGCGGGAGGCCTCGGCGTGAAGCAGCGCTTCGTTCATGACCGACACCGCCACGTCGGGCGAGCTCGTCCACATGTCGAGCTCGCCCTCGATCTGCAGCGCCTCGGCGAGCAACGGCTCGTAGCCGAGCGCGCGCGCTGCGACCACCAGGCCCTGCACCCGGCGCGCGCCGTCGACGTAGCGGCCCGCGGCGTGCAGCGCCTTCACGTCCGAGATCCACTGGCGCAACCGCTCGACCTTCGCGCGCGTCTCCGGGTTGACCGGCGGCGGGACGACGGCGCGCAGGACGCTGACGTCCCCGCACACCGCCACCGGGGTCAGGCCCGACGCTGCGTTGATCGATCGCGCCACCACCTCGCCGTCGGGTGACGAGAGCAGATCGGTCAGCGCCCGCAGATCACGGGTCCGATCATTGAGGCAGGACATCCGCAGATCGAGGACCTCCGCCGACTGTTCGCCGCGCAGCTGGGTGGCCTCGCACGCGTCGGTGTACATGCGGATCCAGTCCCGGGAGAAGTCGTCGAGGATGGCGCGGACCCGCGCGAAGGAGGCCGGCGCGTAGTCCTTCTTCGTCGCGACGAAGGCCCGTCGCACTGCCTCGGCGCGCGGCGTGTCCCAGATGCCGGCGATGTGCGCGGGGCCTCCCTCGCACAGCGGTGGGCGCGACAGCCACTGCGCCGTCCTGGCCACCACGACCAGCGCGAGCGCCGCGGCGCCGACCTTCAGCAGGCGCGCGTGGCGTCGCCCGAAACGTTGCAGCCGGCCGATGAGTCGCACCGGAAGCATGGCCTCGCGCGCCGCCTCGGCCGCGGCGAGGCGTCCAGCGACGGCCAGCGCGGTCGGCGGCCGTCGCGCCGGATCGGGCTCGACACACGCGGCAACCACGCGCGCCAGCTCGATCTCCGGAGCGCTGGCGTTCGCCGTCGGCTCGACGAGCTGCAGCCGCGCGCCGTCGGCCGTCCATTTCGGGCGGACGCCGGTCAATACCTCGTGCATGATCATGCCGAGCTGAAACACATCGGATCGCTGATCAGAATGGTCGCCGCGTGCCGCCTCGGGAGGCATATAGGCGGGGGTGCCTCCGATGACCGTGGTCTTGTCGCCGCGCGCGGTGGCGAGGCCGAAGTCCGTGAGGATCAGACGGCCGTCCCCCATCACCAACACGTTCTGCGGGGTCACGTCGCGGTGGGTGATGCCCACGGCGTGGATGGCGCCGAGGCCCGCGCAGAGTTGCCGGATATCGGACAGACGGTCGGCGAGCGGACGAAGGCTCGGCGCGCCGGGGGCGCTCGCCGCGGCGGCTCGCTGCAGGCGATCCCGCAGCGACCCCTCCGGCGCCAGCTCCATCGTGACGAACCAGTGACCGTCTGCATGCCCCAGCTCGAAGACCCGACAGACGTTGGGGTGGCGGATCAGCCGCGCGACCTTCACCTCGCGCGCGAGCCGCTTGATCCAGCTGCGCTCGCGCGCCCGCTGGGGATGCAGGATCTTGACGGCCAGCACCTCGCCCAGCATCCGGTCCCAGGCGCGGAACACCGTACCGCTGCCCCCCTCACCCAGCCGGTTCTCGATCTGGTAGCGCTCCGCCAGGACGGTTCCGGGCGCGATGGCCGTTGTCGTCCGCAAACGCGCCGCGCCGACGACCGCGGTGGATTCTTCCCCCGGCGCCGGGTCCCGCCCGTCGTCCCCCGCCGGCACGTTTTCCGACGCTGACGACGTCAAGGATGTCGACGAAGATGACGACAAAGATGACGAAGATATCTCCGGAGAATGCTGCGAGACGTTGTTCGCGGAATCGTTCTCCGCGTCTGCGCGGTTTTTCACGGCAAAGAAAACGGTATACCGTTGGGAGCCTTAGACCTAATCGGGGCAGGTTGAAATCTCAGTGAACGAACGCGACGAGATCAGCGAAACAGTTCCGCGACGACGGGCCGAACGTGATACGGGGCGCGTGGGCACGCTGGCCGTCATCGGTGGGCCGGGGGATCCCGGCTCGTTCAAGCGCGGGCGCATCGTGCGGGTGGGCAGCGGCATCACCGTCGGCAGGCGGCCGCCGACCGTGCACGGGTACGCGACGCTCGCGCTCGCGGACAAGACCGTTTCCAGCTTCCACGCGCGCATCAAGCAGATGATGCTCTCCGGCTACACGATCGAGGATCAGCGGAGCACCAACGGCACCTTCCTGAACGGCCGGCCCATCAGCGGCGAGGTGGAATTGCCGGAGAACGCGCTCATCTTCTTGGGCGGCCAGATCCTCTTGTTCCGCACCATGACCGAGGGCGAGATCCTGGCCATCGAGACCGATCTTCGCGATCCGTTCGCGCCGGTGTCGACGCTGTCCCCGTCGCTGGCGGCGATGTGCATGAAGCTGCGCCTGCTGGCGCCCTCCCCCACCGAGCTGTTCCTGCTCGGGGAGACGGGGGTGGGGAAGGAGGTCTTCGCCAACGCAATTCACAACCGCAGCGGGCGCGCGGGTCCCTTGCTGGCGATCAACTGCGCGGCCCTGCCGCGGGATCTCGTCGAGAGCGAGCTGTTCGGCTACGAGCGGGGCGCTCACTCGACGGCGAAGGCGAAGAAGCTCGGCCTCATCGCGGCGGCGGATCGCGGCACGCTGTTCCTCGACGAGCTGGCCGAGATGTCTCTCGACGTGCAAAGCAAGCTGCTTCGCTTCCTGCAAGATCGAACGTACACGCCCATCGGGGCCACGCGGACAGAGACCGCCGACGTGCGCATCATCGCCGCGAGCAGCCGGGTCGCCGAAACCACTGGCCTCCCGGTGATTCAGGAGGCGCTGCTGGGACGGCTGGGCGCGCACCCGATCCATCTCCCGCCGCTGCGCGAGCGCAAGGAAGATCTGGGCCGGCTCATGGCGTTCTTCCTGGGCCCTGCGGTGGACACGCGGCCGATCGATACCGAGGCCTGCCACGCGCTGTTTCTCTACGGCTGGCCCCACAACGTGCGTGAGCTGCAGAAGGTCGTCAACGAGGCCGAGCTGCTGTCGCGGGGCGGGACATCGATCGGCTTCGACCACCTACCCCCCTTCATCGGAGCGCTGGTCGACAGTGACGGACGGCCGGTGGCCGCCGAGACCAGCACCACCGACGCGCTCGGCGGGCGACCGAAGGGCGCTCGCGTGGTTGCCACGGAGCCGAGGCGCGGGGCGGCGTGGCAGGACGGTCCGGCGCCCGAGCCCGCGGTGCGCCGCCGGCGTCCCCCGCCGACCGTCCACGAGCTGCGCGATCTGCTGCGGAAGCACCAGGGGAACGTGTCGGAGGTGGCACGGCAGCTCGATCGCCAGTGGGCGGTCGTTTGGCGGACCATGCGCCGCTACGGCCTGTCGCCGAACGAGTTCAGGCCCGAAGGCTTCACGCTGGCCGAGGAAGCTCCGCCCGACGACGCCGTGATCGACGAGGCCGAGGCCGACGACGATTCGCTCGACGAGGACGCGCCGATGACGCCCCCACCCAGCGACGGCTCCGAGCCGAAACGCTGACATATCCCGTCGTCCGCGCGGCGCGGGCACTATACTGCCCGCGATGAAATCCACGGAGGGCACCACCGAACACAAAACGCCGGCGCCCGCGCCCTCGGAGCTGGAGGCAGCGGACTCGGCGGCCCGGGTGGTGCTTCGCCGGGGACGCGCCCGCCCGCTGTGGTTCGGACACCCGTGGGTCTACGCGAACGGCATCGATCGCGTCGAAGGCAAGGCGGCGCCGGGAGACACAGTGTCGCTCTGCGATCACGACGGCCGCCTGATCGGCCGCGGCTTCTACAACCCGCGTTCGCAGATTCCGGTGCGGCTCGTCACCCGGCGCGATGAGCCCGTGGACGCCGCGTTCTTCCGGGGGCGCGTCGCGGCGGCGCTCGCGCTACGGGCGAGGCTCGGCTTGCCGTCTGCGCGCACGACCGCATATCGGGTCGTCAACAGTGAGGGTGACGATCTGCCAGGCCTGGTGGTGGACGCCTATGGAGACGCGGCCGTCGTACAGCTCACGACGCTGGGCATGGCCCTGCGCCGCGCCGCCGTGTTCGACGCGATCGAGGCCGAGCTCGGCGCGAAGACGGTGTTCGAGACGGCAGCCGCCAGCTACGCCGAGCTCGAAGGCTTTCAGGCGGTGTCGCGCGTGGCGCGTGGCACATCGCGCGCGACCGTGGCCTGCCTCGAGGACGGCCTTCGCCTCGAGGTCGAGCCGCTCTCGGGGCAAAAGACGGGCATGTTCGTCGACCAGCGCGAAAACCGCATCCGCGTCGGGCAGCTGGCTCGCGGCGCGCGCGTGCTCGACTGCTACGCGTACGCCGGGGGCTTCTCCTTGCAAGCCGCGCGCGGTGGCGCGACGACGGTGACGGCCGTGGACAGCTCGGCGCGCGCCATCACCCGCATCGAGGCTCACGCGGCGGCAAACGACGTCAAGGTCGGCGCCGTCGAGGCCGACGTGTTTCGCTTCCTGGAGACGGCGACGCCGCGCGCCTACGACCTGGTCATCATCGATCCGCCGAAGTTCGCGCGCGCGCGCAAGGACCTCGACGCGGCCCGCAAAGGCTACGAGCGCCTGAACGCGCTCGCGCTCGGCACGGTCGCGCCCGGCGGCTTCCTCGTGACGTGCTCGTGCTCGCAGAACGTGGACCTCGTCGAATTCGAGCGCATCCTGGCGGCGGGCGCGAAGCTGGCGGCGCGCCAGGTCCGCATCATCGAACAACACGGCGCCGGCCCCGACCACCCGCTGCCGGCAGGCTTCGCCGAGGGCCAGTACCTCAAAGTCATCTTCGCCTACGTGACTTGACCCGCCCCCCCGCCCACGTCTCCATCTCCGACGATCGCGTCGTCAATCCAAGCAACGGGAGGTCCAGCTTTGCTGGACCGGCACCGACGTATAGCGGGGAGGGCCCGCGGGAGGGGCAAAGCCCCTTCCGCGTCAGGGCAGCGGGGAGGGCCCGCGGGAGGGGCAAAGCCCCTTCCGCGTCAGGGCAGCGGGTGCACGCCTGTCGGAGACGTCCGGAGGTGGAGGATGTAGTAGACGAGCATCGCGATGATCGTCGCGAGCGAAACCCACTCGAAGGGGATCCGACCGAACAGCTTCCAGCGCCCGCCGAAGAATCTCCCGCGCGAGCGGAGGAAGATCTGTCGCTGAATCTGCGGCAGGAAAGTCGGCGGCGCGTGATCCTTGAGGTGCCCCAGGCTCCCGACCGCGCGCCTCAGCTCCTCCAGCTCCGTCCGGCACTGGATGCACGCCGCGAGGTGCTGATCGACCTCGGCGCGCACCGCTCCCACGAGCTCACCGTCGAGGTAGCTCGAAAACAGGTCCGCGGCTTTCTGGTGATCCATGACCGAGCGTGGTGTTGGAGCGTTGTGATGGTCGAAGGCAGTCAACGGGTGCGACGGGCCAGGTATTCCTTGATGGTCATGCGGGCTCGATGGAGGCGCGACTTGATGGTGCCCTCCGGCAGCCCGGTGACCTCGCCGATCTCTTCGTAAGACAGCTCCTCCACGTCCCGCAAGACGATCAGGAGGCGATGCTCTTCTTCGAGCAGGCCGATGGCCTTCTGCATGATCCCGTCGAGCTCGGCCGCTTCGAGCAGCACGTCGGGCGCGTCGATGTGACTGTGCGCCGGCGCCCGCCCCATATCGGACAGCTTGTCCTCGGCCAGATCATCGAGGCCCGTCGCGTCCGTCCGCCGGCGCGACAAGTATTTGATGCGGTTCTTGCAATGATTGGCGGCGATGCGCAGCAACCAAGTCGAGAACTTGGACTCGCCGCGGAACCCATCGACGGTCTTGAAGACGGTGACGAACACCTCTTGCGCCAGGTCCTCGGCCTCGGCGCGATTGCCGATCATCCTGTAGACGAGGCTGAACACCTTGTCGCCGTGCGTGCGGACGATCTCGTTGAACGCGCGTTCGTCCCGTTCCTTCAGCCGCGCGATCAACAGCCGCTCGGCGACGCTCATCTGGAAGGGCACCCTCTTGCCGAAGCGGATCCTCCCCCCACGGGCCGCGCGCGCCAAGCCGAGGGTTGCCTCCACGTCGCTATGGACAGCGGCCCCTCACCAAAGTTCCGAACAACGCGCGAAAACGCCATGCGACGTCGTCAGTGTATATCTGGCGCGGGCGCGGGACTCGTCGTGGTGGGCCCTGGCGACGCGGCGGGAGGTGAGCCTGACGACTGCGTGCCGAGCAGCTCGGACGCCGGCGACGAGCTCGACGGCCTGGAGAAGGGGCCCGGCGTTGGGGTGCCGGGACCTTGCGTCGGTTGCGGTACCTCGACGAACAGCCGCAGCCCGACGACGACGGTCGTCACCTTGTGATCCCCGGTGATGTCCTGTCTCACCCCCAGGTCGAGCGCGCCCAGCTCGGAGATCGCGGCGATCCCGCCCGATACGTACCCCGCCGCCGGGCCGCGCGCGCCGCCGTCGTGGCCGCCGCCCGCGCGAAACGCGACGCGATCTTTTAGCACCAGCTCCGCGCCGCCCCCGAGGCTCGTGCGGACGCCTCGCGACGGGTCGGACGTGGTGAAGTCGTGCAGGGCATCGGCCACGATGGTCAAGTTTCCGCCGGCGGCCAGGGCGACGCCGTACCCGAGCGCCACCGGCGCCTGAATCGTCGAGAGATCGCGAAGATTGTGGCCGGTCACGCCGATCGTGATCCCGGGCGCGGGCTTGAGCGCCAGCCCCACGTCGGCGGTGAACCCACCGTGCGTGGCGCTCCCGTCGGGCTCGGCGCCGTTCGACACGTGAAGGTACTTCAAGGTTCCACCCAAGAACACCCGGTCGGCGAACGGGTAGGAAAGGGCCAGGCCCGCCTCGTGAGCCCCGAGCTGCGGCAACCCGGCCGGCGCCGCGCTTCGATAGCCGTAGTAGAGGCCCCCGCCGACCCTGAACTCCGAGGTGGAATCCGCCACCGCGACGTTGAGGACCTGCCCGCCCGACCTGGTGATCAGCTGATAATCGCCGGTGACGTTGTAGAGCGACGCGAGGGACATGCCCGCGGGATTGAGCCGCAGGGCATCCGTGGCGCGCGCGTCGCCATGCCCGGCGTCGCCCATCGCGGTGGCGCGAGGCCCGAGCGCGTCCGGAAACGCGCGCGCGGTCGCCGGCACGGCCAGGTTCAAGGCCGCAACGACCAGCGCCGCGCGCCCGGGCTTCATGGCGCCGATTGTAGATTTGGACGCCGCGACGTCCAGTATTCGTCCGCCAGGCTCGTGAAGCCCTCCGTCCCCACGACAACGTGATCGAGGACGGCGATCCCGCAAAGCTCGCCGACCTCCCGCAGGCGCATCGTCAACTCCAGATCCTGGCGCGACGGGGATGGATCGCCCGAGGGGTGGTTGTGACAGAAGATCACGGCCGCCGCGCCGCCGCGAATCAAAGGGCGGAAAGCGTCGCGCGGGTGCACCTCCACGCCGGTCAGCGATCCGCGCGCGAGGCACGCCTCCCAGAGCACGCGGTGGCGCACGTCGAGCGCCACCGCCCAGAACTCCTCGACCGCGCAGGCGCCGAGCCGCGCGCGAAGATGGGCGGCGACGTCCGTTGCCGAGGCGATGCGGCGTCCGCGGGCCGGCCGCTCGCCGACCGCCCGCCGGCCGAGCTCGAACGCAGCGAGCAAGGCGGCGCTCCGGGCGGCGCCGACACCGGGCTGGCGGCGCAGCTCCTCAGCCGACGCACGGGACAGGTCGCGCACGCCCCCCCGAGCCAGCAGGGCGTGCGCCAGGTCGACGACGTTGAGGCCCGGGATTCCACTACCGAGCAGGATGGCCACCAGCTCGGCGTCCGACAGGGCTGCGGCGCCCTGGGCGTTCAGGCGTTCGCGGGGACGGTCGTCCGGATTCGAGATCGACACGATGGGCATGTCGAAGCGGAGGGGCAACCGCCATGCCAGGAAAAGGTAGGGGCCGCAAACTACCGCTAGCGTCCCCTGGCGACCCGTGTTAGCGTTCTCCCGTCGCCCGCGCTTTGCGGCCTTGGGCCGCACCGGTGACCGGGGTTGCGACCCTCCGCGTGGTCCCGAAGTGAGTTGTCAGGGGCGATGGCGATGGTAGCGGACGCCGGGACGATCGGCGCGCGACGTGGCGCTGCCGCCCTTAGATTGTAGGAGTTAAGCCTGAGTTCTCATGATTCCCTGAAAGGCTCGACGGCGCTGGCCGGCGACGAGCCAAGCTCGAACGCTCAAAATTCGCAAGGTCCGACCCCGGCCGAATCAGCGGTGCTCGCGCCGCTCGTCTCCTTCGGACCCGCGACCGGACCCGCGACGACGTCCGAGACGCTGGTCGTCGGGCAACCCGCTGTGGTGCCGGTGGACACGGCGGATGGAATTCCCACCGTGGTGGTGCCAAGCCGCCTCCCCGCGGAGCTCCGCCACCACGCCCGTGCGGAGAACGGCGTGCACGAGCCTGTCGAGGTCGACCTGGCGGGAGAGGGCTCCGCCTATCCTCACGCTGCCACTGTGGTCAACGCCGACGGGGCCGCGCCGCCGTCCGTCGTCGTCGCCACCGCCTCGCCCGCCCTGCAGGAAGCGCTCGGGAAGCTGCGCGACGTGTTCAAGCTGCGGGGCTTGCGCCCCGGTCAGGCGGAGATCATCGAATCGGTGCTGGCGGGCCGCGACACGCTCGCGATCATGC
>CAYUFS010000004.1:0-168969 GCA_964443975.1 uncultured Myxococcales bacterium
CCGCCTTGATGGTGATGCCCCGCTCACGCTCGAGGTCCATGCTGTCCATGAACTGGGCCTTCCGCTCGCGATCGGTCAGCGCGCCCGTGGCGTCGAGCAGCCGATCGGCGAGGGTCGATTTTCCGTGATCGATGTGGGCGATGATGGAAAAGTTACGGATGAGATGGATGGGCGTGGACATGAAAGGCTGCGTTCTCGTTCGGCGTCGGCGGCCAGGTGGATTCGTGAGGGGCGCGCAGCTTAGCAGCCCGTGGCGAAAGTCGCTCCACGTCGCTTGGCCGGCGGCGGGCCCGATCAGCCACGATCGTCCGCGTCGACCCCGGACACCCGATCGACCACATCCAGACTCAACTGTCCAGGCAAGTTCCGCCGCTCGCGCTCCAGAATCAGATCGATCCCCTGACGAATGAACTCGGCCACCGGCACCTTGGTCTTGTCGTGCAGCTGCTTGAGGCGCTGGCTCTGTTCGACGGTGATGTAGATGGTCGTAGAGATCTTCTGCCGAGCCATGCCTGTGACAATGCATGGCCATATGTGAATAGTCAAAGCCAGCAGGGCCCCGCGGAGGCAGCCACGCTTGGCCCTGGCAGGAGTCAGCCCAGCCTGACGATCACTTGCGAGATCAAGCGTTTGAGCCTACGGTTAGGGTCCATCATGACCAACTTGCTTGGCCCGCGAGCGCGTCAGCGCTCCACGTTCGGAAGGCTCTCGACCCTGGTGGCGGTTGTCGGTGTGGGATTGGTCCTGGGGTCCATTGGCTGCGGCAGCACGCAGAACGCAGCTCCCGTGACCCCGTCTGCCACCAGCAACGTGCCCGGCGCCCCGCCGGTCGACCGCACGCGTTGCAAGGCCGAAGGGAAACAGGTCACCACGGCGGACACGAACCAGGACGGCAAACCCGACGTCTGGAAGTACTTCGTGCCGAACGGTCAGGGGGCCGAGGTCCTGACCTGCAAGCAGGAAGACCTGAACCACGACGGCAAGGTGGACAGCATCTTCTATTACAACGAGACCGGCGCCCAGACGACCCTCGAGGAGTTCGACGTCGACTGGGACGGGCACATCGACGAGACGGTGTACTACGTCAACGGCAAGAAGGTTCGCTCCGAGTTCGACACCAACTTCGACGGCAAGCCCGACGTCTGGAACTACTACGAGGACGAGAAGCTGGTCCGCATCGAGCGCGACACCGACGGCAATGGCCGCGTCGATCAGTGGGAGTACTACGAGGGCGGCAAGCTGGATCGCATCGGCTACGACACGACCGGCGCGGGCAAGGTCGACAAGTGGGACCGAGCTCCGGAAGGCGGCGACATCGCGGCCCCCGCCGTCCCCGCGGTCGGCCCCGCCACGGTACCCACCGCCGCGGCGAGCCCACCCGCGGCGCCCGCGGCGGCGCCCGCCCCGCCCGCCAAGAAGTAAGCGCCGAGGACGGACGACGCCCGGACAGCGCCGGTCGTCCGGGCGCCTTTCAGGCGGAGCCGAGGCCGAAGCCGTCGTGCAAGGACCGCACGGCAAGCTCGGCGTACTTGCCTTCGATCACGCAGGAGATCTTGATCTCGGACGTGGAGATCAGGTGGATGTGGATGTTCTCCGCGGCCAGGATCTCGAACATCTTCAAGGCGACGCCCGCGTGCGACCGCATGCCGACGCCGACGACGGAGACCTTGGAGAGGTTCTCCTCGGTCTTGATCTGCTCCGGCGGGCAGATGTCCGCGCAATGCTTGATGAGAATGTCCTTGGCGCGCGCGAGATCGCTCGCCGGGAGGGTGAAGGTCAGGTTCGTGCGGCCGTTCTGGACATGCGCCTGAACGATCACGTCGACGACGATGCCGGCCGCCGCCAAGGGCCGCAGCACCTGCGCCTGGGTGCCCGGTTTGTCGACCACGCCGGACAGCGTCACCTTCGCCTCGTCGCGCGTGGCGGTGACACCGGAGACGACCACTGATTCCATCGATTTCTCCTCGGGAACGACCCAGGTCCCTTCGTTGTCGTTGAAGCTGGACCGCACGTGAATCGGCACCTGATACTTCATACCGAACTCGACCGAACGGATCTGCAGCACCTTGGCGCCGAGCGACGCCAGCTCCAGCATCTCCTCGTAGCTGATGCGGCTGATCTTGCGCGCCGTCCGAACCACGTTCGGATCGGCGGTGTAGACACCGTCGACGTCGGTGTAGATCTCGCACACGTCCGCCTTCAACGCGGCGGCCACGGCCACCGCCGAGGTGTCGGAGCCGCCCCGCCCGAGCGTGGTGATGTTGCCGTCCTTGTCGACGCCCTGAAACCCCGCGACGACGGCGATCTTCCCCGCCGCCACGGTCCGGCGCACCGCCTGCACGTCGATGTCCTGGATGCGGGCGCGCGCGAACGCGCTGTCGGTCAGGATGCGGACCTGGTGCCCGAGCAAGGACGTCGCCTGGCCGCCCTCGGCCTGAATGGCCAGCGCCAACAGCCCAACCGTCACCTGCTCGCCGGTCGAGGCGACCACATCGAGCTCCCGCTCGTCGGGGATCGGGGAGATCTGCTGGGCGAGCGCCAACAGGCGATTCGTCTCGCCTGACATCGCGGACACGACCACCACCACGTCGTGGCCCTGCCGCTGCGTCGCGAGCGCCCGCCGCGCTACGTTGCGAATCCGCTCCACGGTGCCGACGGAGGTGCCGCCAAATTTTTGAACGATGACCAAGGCGGCGGAAATCTGTACCAGCGGGGGCGCGCCCGTCAAGGGCACGGGCGACAAACTGGCGCGGCGCCACCACGTGACCGGGGCCCGGTGAGCCGACGCGCTGTAGACTGCCGCCATGGTCAGCGCGATCGAGGTCCACATCACGGCGCCCGACCGGGCGCAAGCGAGGGCCATGGCGCGGGCGTTGGTCGAGGAGCGGCTGGCCGCGTGCGTGAACCTAGTGGGCGGCGTTCAGTCGATCTACCGGTGGCAGGGAGCGGTCGAGGAGAGCGAGGAGGTCCTCTGTCTCGTGAAGACCCGTCGCGAGCTGCTTCCAGCGCTGACGGCGCGCGTGCGAGCGCTTCACCCCTACGACGTGCCCGAGGTCCTGGCATTCGAGGTGGCGGAGGGAAGCCCGGCCTACCTGGCGTGGCTCGAAGAGTCGACGGCGCCGCGCTGAGGTCGCCACCTTCCTCGACGGCGAGCGCGCGCCGCTCCTCGCCCATGCCGGTCGGTCGTGAGGCCTCGGACCTCCTGGACTGGCCGACCATCGTACCGCGGCGCAGCCATGCGCTAGCCCGGCCGACCGGCGTGCAGCTGCTTGATCGCCTCGCGTGCGGCCGCGGCCACGGTGGCCTCCGTGTCCTCGTGAGCGACCCGATCGAGCACGGGCAAAACGTCCACACGGCCGATCTTCGCGAGTGCGCGCGCCGATTGGGCGCGCACCGGAACATACTCGTCGTGCTGCAGGCGATCGAGCAGCGCCGGTACGGCCGCCGGGTCTCCGATGTCTCCGAGCGCGTCGACCATTTCGCGGCGGTTCTGCACCTCGGCGAGGTGGGCGATCAAGGCTGGGACCGCACGGCGGTCGCGCAGCTTGCCAAGTTGAAGGATGATGAGTCGGCACAAGAGAACGTCGCCCTGACAGTCGTCCAGCGCCTCGGCCAGGGTGGGAACGCCCGCGTGTTCGTCGCGCGCCGCCAGGGCGAGCGCGCCTCGCACTCGGAGCTTGCGTGCGCGCGCGACGTCGGAGACCAGCGTCCGCACCCGCTCGACGGCGGCGGGATCCCCGCCCCGCACCGCGCCCACCGCGGCCCAGTCGGCCACGACCTCGTCCTTATCGTTCGCGGCCAGGGCCAGCTGCGGCGTGGTCTGGTTCCGTGGCGGCAACGCCACCAGCAACTCCGCCGCCTCGCGCCGGACGGGCACGGGCTCACGGGTGGACAGCATCAGCTCCGCGAGCGCCGGCCCCGCCAGCAGGTCGCCCAGGCGTCCGCGCTCGATGGCCTTCGGGACGCGCTCGCCGTTGGGATTCGCGGCCCCCTTGGCCAGCACCGGCTCGAAGCGCACGTGGCCGTCCAGCCAGTCGTCGAGCACCCCGCGCAAGCTCGCCACCCGATCGGGGGACTCGTCGGCGCGATTTCGCCGCTCGCCCGGATCGGTGGCGAGATCGTAGTAGGCGCAGAACCCCCAGTTCAGATCGCAGATGAGCTTTTCGCGGTCTCGCACGACCATGCGCTTGTCTTCTAGCTCGGCGAACGCGGGCGGCAGGCGGGACGCGGGCGCGGGGCGCGGCGCCAACCACGGACCGAGGTCCGTACCGCGCATCCGTGCCGGAACCGGAATGTCCAGCAAGTTGAGCACGGTCGGCGCGATGTCGATGAGCTCGACGGGCTGGTCGACGTCGCGAGCCGGCAGGCCCGGGACGTTGATCAGCAGGGGCACGTGGACCTGCTCCTCGAACAATGACGATCCGTGGTAGCGGCCCCCGTGCTCGTCGAACTCCTCGCCGTGATCGGCGGCGAGGACCACGATGGTCGACGGCCGGTGGGCGCGCACGTACGCCAGCAGGCGACCGATGGCGGCGTCGGCGTACGCAATCTCGCTGTCGTAGCGGTCGAGATCGCCGGCGCCGAAGGGAAACTCGGGATGCGCCACGTACGGCTCGTGCGGCTCGAAGAAATGCACCCAGACGAAGGAACGCTTGGGCTTCTCGTCCTCGTAGTACCGCACGACCTGGTCGACGCGCTTCTCGGCCTCGAGGTATTCGAACTTGATGTACTCGAAGGCGAAGTTCGTATCTGCGTACGCCTTCAGCTTCTGGGCGTCGACGAAGAACACCGCCGGCGGGTAGAAGGCGGCGGTCCGCCACCCATGTTGCCGCAGCGGCGAGGTGATGGGATCGTGGACCTCTGCCGGCGCCAGGCGCGCCAGCGTCGGGAAATACTTCCCGGTCAACATCGACGCGACCGAGAACGACGTGTGAGGGGCTTGCGCGTAAGCGCGCGTGAAGCGCACGCTGCGCGCCGCCAGCTGGTCGATGTGCGGGGTCGTGGGGCGACGCGTGTACCCGAAAGCGCCGACGTGGTCGGCCCGGAGCGCGTCGACCGTGATCAAGAGAACGTCGGCCTCCGGGCGGCGCGGCCCCTCAGGCAGCGCCGGCAACGTGCCTTCGAGCTCGCTCCTCTGAGCGGCCACGTACGTTCGGGAGCGCAGCGAAACTGGCGACAGTCGCAGCAGCTGGGCCGTCGCGGCGGTTCGCTCCAGCGCCGCGAACCGCACGATCTGGCTGCCGTGCGCCCTGACCCCAGAGAAGACGGCGATGCAGGCGGTGACGCCGATCGCCAGCGCGTGTCGCGCGATGCGCCGGCCCGCCGGCCGAGGGGCGCCCGGCATCAGGCCCAACAGCGCAGCCAACAGCGCCGCGATCCCCGTGAGGGTCGCCAGCGAGGCGTGAAACCAGGGATAGAGGCGAGGTAGCACCAGCTGGTCGGCGACCTCGCTGGCGACGGCCACGGCGACGAGCGCCAGCACGACGGCGCCCCGGACGCGCCGGGGCGGGGGCTGGTCGCTCGCGACTCGCCCCGCGAAGGCCCTAAACGCGCGGGCCAAACCGAAGACGCTCGCGACGCCCACCAGCACCATGGCGGCGGACACCACCGAACGGCCGGCCAGGGTCGCGGCGCGCCGCCCTGAAAAAGCAGCGTAGGCGACGTGCGCGACGAAGGGGGCCGACGCCAGGGACGCGACGACCTCTGGCGCGGCGGGCCACCGTCTCGTGGCGGCGGAGATTCTCGCCACGACGACGGACGCGAATGCCACCAAGGCGCCCGCCACGACGCCCGCGAGCCCGGTCCAGCTCGCGCCAAGCAGGACGAGCACAACGCCCTTCATCGGGCTGAGACCCCCTACGCCCCGGGCCACGGACCAGAGCGTGTCGGTCGCGCCCATCACGGCGCCCGCCAGCAGCCCTGCGGAAACCCAAGGCCATGGCGGCCGGCCGAGATGGATCCCGTGTCTCCCCGGACCTCCCGGTCCCTCGGGTCCGATGCTGCCCGCCCGATCTCGCAACCCCGCCGTCGCTCGCTTGTTCATTCCTTCGCTCATCCTGCCGCGTTCATCCTGCCTCTTCGCCGAAAATCTGCGCTGCCGCCCAACGCGCGTCGACCGCGCGCCGCAGGGGCTGGTGCTCGGCCCCCTGCAGCTCCGCGTCGATGGCCAGGATCCGGGCAGCCTCGGCGCGCGCCAGCTCGAGCATCCGGCCCGTGCCCGCCAGATCAGCGAAGCGCAGGCGCGGCATCCCCGCCTGCCGGGCGCCGAACAGGTCGCCACACCCGCGCTGGTGCAAGTCTGCCTCGGCTATCACGAAGCCGTCCGTGGTCGACGCGAGCACGTCCAGCCGCGCGCGGGCCGCGGCCCGTGCGCGCGGATCGACCGCATCGTCGGCTCCGGCCTGCCCGGCCGAGCACAGCAGCAGGCAGTCGGCCGCCTCGTTCCCCCGCCCCACTCGTCCGCGCAGCTGGTGTAGCTGCGCCAGGCCAAAGCGGTCGGCCTCCTCGACGACCATCAACGCCGCCTCCGGGACATCGATCCCCACCTCGATGACCGTCGTCGCCACCAGCACGTCGAGGGTCCCGGCGCGAAACGCCCTCAACGTGCCCTCCTTGGCGCGGGCGTCCAGGTCGCCGTGAACCAGCCCCACGCGCGCTGGCGCGAGCATCCCGGCCAGCTCGCGATGGCGAGCGACCGCCGTCACCGCACCGGCGCGCTTCGAGGACTCGCGCACGGGACACACCACGAACACACGGCGTCCCGCCGCCACGACGGCCGAGATGGCTTCCTCGGCGAGTCGCCGTCCCGCCTCACCGGCGAGCACCCGCGTGCGCACGGCCTGCCGGCCCGGGGGCAGCTCGTCGAGCACGCTGAGATCGAGATCGCCGTAGAGCGTGAAGGCGAGCGTCCGCGGGATCGGCGTCGCCGTCATCACCAGCAGGTGCGGCAGGGTGCCGGTATCAGCGTCGTCGCGCTGCCGGAGGCGCGCCCGCTCCGCGACGCCGAAGCGGTGCTGTTCGTCGACGATGGCCAACCTCAGGTCGGGCAGCGCCACGCGGTCGGCCAGCAACGACTGCGTCCCCACCAGGATGGCGACGCGGCCCGCCCGCGCCAGCGCCAGCAGCGTCTCGCGCTGCGGACGCGGCGTCGAGGCCGTCAACAGCCCGACGCGAAGGCCGAGCGGCTCGGCGAACCGGCCCAGCGTGCGGGCGTGCTGCTCGGCCAGGATCTCCGTGGGCGTCATCAGCAGCGTCTGGCCCCCGGCCATGGCCACCTGCACCGCCGCCGCGAACGCCACTGCCGTCTTCCCGCTCCCGACGTCGCCAACGAGCAGGCGCTGCATTGGCCGCGACGTCGAGAGATCTCCGTGAACCTCGGCCACGACGCGCGCCTGCGCCTGCGTCAGCGGGAACGGCAACGCCGCGCGCACCTTCTCCACCACCTGATCGAGCGGCACGGCACAGGTTCGCCCCGGCTGTGACCGGGCGGCCACCTTGCGGCGCGCGAGCCCCACCTGAACGACCAGCAAGTCCTCCAGGGCCAGGCGCCGGTGCGCGTCCGATTGCCCGGCGACCAGTGCGTCGAGCAGCGCGGCGCTGGCGGTGCGTTCCGGGCAGTGGATCGTCCGCAGGGCCTCGCCGACCGCCGGCAGGCCCAGCCGGGCGCGCGTCGCGGCCGCGAGGACGTCTGGGAGGCGATCGGCATGGGCGTCCACCGCGGCCGCGACGATTCGCTCCAGCGCCCGACCGGCCACTCCGGGCACAGGAGCGTACCGGGAGCGAATGCCGAGGCCGCTGTTCTGGCTCGTGGCGCGGACCCGGCCCTCGTCCGAGGCCGCGGCCGCCGGCTCGGCCCCGCCGGCGAGTGAGGCGGTCACGTTCGCCGGGTGAAGCAACTCGGGCGCGGCCGCCCCTTCCACGAAACGGAGCGGTCCCGCCAGCGCCACCTCCCTGCCCTTCTCGTAGACCCGCGCCATCCCGCCGGGAACGCGGAACCAGCGCGCGATCACCCGTGCCCCGCCCGCCTCGAGCGTGACGGCCAGAAAGCGCCCGGGAAGCGAGCTGACCCGCGTGATCGTTCCGCGAACCAGCACCACCGCGCCCTCCTGCTTGGCGGGGAGCGCGTCGAGCGGCGTGAACGTCCGCAGGTCGTCGTAGTCGCGCGGGACGGCGGCGAGCAACTCTCCGATCGTCCCCAGGCCATGCGCGCTCAACCTCGCGGCCGTGGCAGGCCCGACGCCCGGAAGCGTGGACACGGGCAGGCTCGCGCGGTCCCTATCGCCGACGTCATCGGCGCGCGCGCGGCGCGCACGGACCGGCACGGCCTTCGCGCGGGGGGCCGCCGCCAGTTTGACCGCTCTTGCGTTGGCCCTGGCGCTCGCCGCCGTCGCCGGCGGGGGATGGTTCGCTGTCACCTCTTGTACGTGAACTTGAGCTCGTACTCGCAGATATGAAACACGTCGCCTTCGTCGATGCGCTTGTTGTCGATGCGCATACCCTTGAAGTCGATGCCGTTCGTCGAGCCGAGGTCCTTGATGAAGAAGGCGTCGTTTCGGCGGATGACGGCGGCGTGTTTGCGCGAGACGTTCCCGTCCTTGATGGGTAGATCGGAGGACTTCGAACCGCGGCCGATGATGAACTGATCCTTGTCGATCCGGTACTTCTGGTTGTCGAAGATCAGGTAGACGGTCGCCCCCGCGGTCCCCTCCTGGGCCACCGGGGGAGTGGGTACTGCCACCGCGGAAGCAGTGGCGCGACCGAAGCGAGGCGGCGCCGGGGGGAAGCGCGGCGGCAGAGGCGTGGGGCCGGAGGTCCCGGGGAGCGGGCGCACCGGGCTCGTCGGGACCGGACTCTGCGCCCGCGAGGGGGTGTCGACGTGGACCGCGGTCTCGTAGCCGGCAAGCTGGGCGTAGGACGACATCGCGTCGTTGATCAGCTCCTCGACGCTCTTGTCCTGCTCCTCCGACATTTGCTCGAACGTCTGCCACAGACGATCGCGGCAACGAAACTGGCGGATCGTCGTTCGCGCTCGCTCGTCCGCCGCCATCAGGCCTTGCTCCGCACGACGTCCGCCACACGTGTGGCCTGCTTGCCGATCGTGTCGCCCGCCGGGAATCCCTTGATCATCGTCGTGTCCTTGCCCAGTTTACCGAGCGGCACCGCGTCCGCCGCTTGACCCAAACGTTCAAGAGACATGACCGCCGTCATTCGCGCAAGCGGAAATTTGGATTCCAGGCCCCGGAGCAGCGCCGGCCGCGCGGGCGGCCCCAGCTTTTCGATCAACTTGACCAGGAGGTCCTCCACGTCCACGCGCTTGTAGGCGGCGCTGGCTGGAAACGCCTCCAGTCCCCTGACGACGCCGTCTTGCTTCGCCGCGACGAGCAGCGACTCGAACGCGTGGTAGCGAACCATCTCGTCGTGATCGGTCTCGATGATCCGCACGAGGCCCTCCGTCGCCTGGGGTCCCCCGATCGCCTCGATGACGCCGAACATCTCGTCGCGCACGGCCCGGTCGACCTTCACGTCGCCCGCCATCCGGAGGGCAACGGGGAGCACCTCGGGCTCGCGGCGCAGCTGGAGCGCGCGCGCGGCCGCCAGCGCCTCGTCGCTGCCCCCGTGTTCGGCCTTCTCCTCGAGGAACTTCACCGCGGTCGGTCCGCCGAGCGCCCCCAATGCCTTCCACAGGTCGTCCGGCACCGTGCGGGCACGACGCGCCCGCGCCACCAGCGCCGTGGCACCCGCGTCGCGCGCCGCCTCATCGCCCAGCCGCCCGAGCAACACCGCGACCGCACCGTATCCGGCGATGGGCTCGCCGAGGAGCTTGCCGAGCATGGCCCCCGCGGGCGCGCCCATCGCGAGCAGCATCTTCTCGATCGAGTGACGGCCGCCGCGGGGACGGGCCTTCCGCAAATCGTCCTCGATTCCGGGCAAGAGCGCCGTGTCGATCCTGGCCTGGTCCTCGCTGTTGGCGAGCCCGCGCAGCGAGAACAAGGCGTCCCGGTAGGTGAGCTCGTTTTCGGGCGAGGATCCTCCGTTCATGGCCGACACGTACACCGGGACCAGCGGTTTCATCAAGTCCCAGCGCTCGTTCGCCGGCATCGCGGCCAGGGTGGCCTCGACCTCGTCGGACTTGCCGATGTCCACCAGCGCCGCGGCCGCTTCGGCCCGCAACGAGGCGCCGAGCGAGCGATCGCGGAGCGTGTCGGCGAGCTTGACCGGGCCCTTTTCGGTCGTCTTCCAGAGCCGGATGTTGTCGGGCGTGGGCTTCTCGCAGCCACCCGAGGCCCCTGCCAGGCCGAGGAGCGCGAACGACAGCAAGGCCGCCGAGAGGGACCGCTTGCCGCGAGCCATTTCCGTTCGGATCCTGACGAACGCAAATCGCTCCATCGCGAAAAGGGCCACGGTCCCCGCATGTTACGCATGTGCAGATCCGAGCGTCAAGGAACCGGCAAGGAACCGGCGCGACCCGCGCCGACGGAACCGCGGGCACGGTCCGGCGCCGCGCCTGTCTCGCGAACGGAAGCCCAGCGCGACCGACGCGCGCTCTTCGTCCCCCCTGCGGTCTTCGTCGCGCGGCTCCCGCGCGTTGCCGGCATCTGCGCCTTCGGATAACGTCGCCTGCACGCATGATTTCGTCGCGGGATTCCCGCCGGGGTAATCGACGGCTGGGAAATCGCCGGCGCCCCACCGGCACCAGCGGCGTGTGGACGATGGTGATGGTGGCGGCGCTATTCGGCGGCTCGGCGCGGGCGGTTCCTCTCGACGATCCCGACATCGGAGGAATCGGCTTCTCCGGACCGACCACGGGCGACCTCGGCGCGGTTTACTGGAACCCGGCCGCCCTGGCGCTCTTGCACGGCCCCCAGCTCATGTTCGCTGCGACGGGCCACCTGGCGACGACGACGGTCTCGCGGGCGCCGTCACCCACGTCGGGCGCCGTGTCTCCCCAGGCAAGCGCCTCCGACTTCACGCATCCGTTTTCGTGGCCCCCCGGCCCGGGCGCCTTCGCGGCGATCGGCGCCGATGTCGGCGGCGATCGCTTCTCGCTCGCGTTCGCCACGTTCATGCCATTCACGGAGCGGACGACGTACGCGAACGCCGACAATCCGCTGCTCGCCACGAGGTACCACCGCATCTCGGCGGATCTGCGCAACCTCGCGCTGGTGCCCGCGCTCGCCGTCCGCTTCGCAGGGGACTTTCGCGTGGGGTTCGCGCCCGGGTTTCTGTTCTCGACCGGCCACCTGTCGTTCGACGAACCAACCTGCGGCGTGAGCGGGAACGCCGCCTGCACCAGCGAGGATCCGGCCGGCGACGCCCGCTACGACATCGCGTCGAGCTCTGGCTTCTCGTCCGCGAAGTTCGCCGTCACCCTCGGGGGGGGTCTTTACTACCGGCGGCGCTCCTGGGAGGTGGGCCTGTCGTTTTCGAGCCGACCCTTCGGGGGGCAAGGCCCCGATCCGGCCGGGATCTCCGGCGCCGACACGCAGGTGATCCGCCCGACGCGCGACGGCGGCGCACCCGTCACCTGCATGAATGGACGCGCCGACGGGCGCGGCTGCGTGTTCGCCGATCTCTCCTACAAGTTGCCGCTGACGATCATCGGGGGCCTCACCTGGCATCCGCGCCCCGGCGTCGAGGTCGCGGCCATCGCGCGGCTGTTGAGCTTCCCCGGTAACGACGTCATCGACATTCGCGTGACCGGCGCGTCGCTTGCGATGGATGGCCTCCCCCAGCACATCATCCTCTACCGCGGCTATGGGACCGTGCTCGACACCCGCGTTCGTTACGCGCAATGGTTGGGGCACCGCCTGCGCGTGGGCGGCGGCCTGCGGTTCGAAAACAGCGCTCTCCCCACCGACGCGATCAGCCCGGGCGCGGTGGACGGGGCGAAGGTCCAACCGACGGCGATGGTGCTGTTCTTTCCCTTCAAGCATGTCTCCATCGGCGCGGGCTACGGCTTCACCTACATGTTCGGTGTCAACACCAACGGCTCCGTGTTCGACCCCAACGCCGCGGCCGCCTGCGAGCAGGCGGGGGGAGATCTGACCCCTGGCTCCGTCTGCTACACCCGCCTCGCCGGGAAGGCGCGCCCTTCCGCCGCCGGCTCCTATCATAGTCACCAGCAAGATTTCAGCCTGTCGGTCACCAGCCAGTTTTGATAGACCGGCGTCGTGCGCCACCCCCGGCGATCGGCGATCTCCCCTCTGTGGCTCCTCGGCGCCCTCGCCCTCGGGCTCGCATGCGCCGCGCCTCGAAATGGCGCGCCCCCGGCGCGCGGTCCGGAGGGCATGGTGCCGGCGACCGGCAGCCGTGAGGTCGCGTCCGGCTCACTCGGGCCGCTGGCGGTTCGAAAGTGGCGCCTGCCGAACGGCCTCTACATCATCACGGTCCCCGACACGGGCGCCCGGAGCATCAGCTACGTCACCACCTACCGCGTCGGCTCCCGCGACGAGGATGCCGCGGACGGGAAGACCGGTCTTGCCCATCTTTGCGAGCATCTCTTGTTCACGGGAGCCCCGCGCGGCCAGGTCACCGCCGAGTTCGACCAGCGTCTCGAGGAAGCGGGGGGCACGAGCAACGCGATGACGTCTCATGACTTCACCTCTTACGTCGACGACATCCCGCCCCGCCTGCTCGAACGCACGGTTCATCTCGAGGCCGATCGCATGGTCAACCTCGAGCTTTCGCCCGCCGCCGTTGCGAGCGAGCGGGACATCGTCGTCGAGGAACGCCTCCAGTCGTCGCAGGACGACATCGACGGCGAGCTGGAGGAGTTGGTCTACGATCAGGCCTTCCGCAACCATCCCTACCGCTTCCCGGTGATCGGACGCATGGCGGACATCAAGGCCGTGACGAGGGACAGCGTCCACGATTTTTACAAGCGGCACTACGGTCCCTCCGAGGCGGTCGTGATCCTGGCCGGCCAGTTCGACGAGGCGGTCGCGCTACCCATGCTGGCCGCCGTCTACGGCGCGCTGCCCGCGGCCGAGGCCGGGCCAGCCCCGCCGGCGGTCAACCCCGAGCGCCCCGAGCGCGAGGTACGCTCGACCATCGAGCGGCCGGTCCCGGCGGATCGCTTCATGATGGGACTTCCGGCCCCGGGCCTCGCCGATCCGGATCGGGCCACCTACGAAGTCCTGGACGAGCTCATGACCGGGGGCCAGGCGGCGCGGCTCTACCGGGCGCTGATCGTCGACCGCGATCTCGCCTCCTCGCTGGAGGCGGAGCTGGGCCAGACCCGGGACCCGGGCCTGTGGACGATCGTCGTGCAAATGATGAAGGGCCAGCGCGCGGAGACGGCCGAGCAGGTCATCCGCCGCGAGCTCGAAGGCATCATCACCGCCCCCGTGCCCGATGCCGAGCTCGGCGCCGCGCGGAACCGCCTCGAGACGGCGTTCTGGCGCACGCTCTCGTCGAGCCAGGGGCGCGCCCAGGCCCTCGGGCAATGGGACGTCGTGACGGGGGACTTTCGAAATCTGTTGAGGCGAGGGGCCGCCTACGCGGGCGTCTCGCCAGCGGATCTCTCGCGGGTCGCGCGCGCGTACCTGGCCTCGGGCGCGCGCTCGGTGGTCATCGCGCGACCGAAGGGGACGGCTTCCCCATGAACTACCTCCGGACACGAGCCCGCGTTCGCCTCGGTCGCCGCCTGGCCGCGATTCCGCTCGCGACCCTGCTGCTCGCCTGCCCAGCGTCGGGGCGGACAGCTGCCGCGGCCCCAGGCCCCGCGACGAGCGCACCCGAGCGGCGGGCCGGCCCCGGCGGCGCCCTGATCCTCGTCGAAGCGAACCACGCGCTGCCCATCGTCCATGTGGTTGTGGCATTGCGCTCGGGAGCGAGCTGGGATCCGCACAAGAAAGAAGGCCTCGCGTACCTCGCCGCGACCGCCGCGCGCCGGGGAGCGGCAGGGCAGTCGCGCGTGCAGCTCGACGCCCACATCGACGCCCTCGGCGCCGACCTCGAGGTGGTGGTGGACCCCGACTCGACCCGCTTCGAGGGGCATGTCCTCGCCCGCTACCTCGACGAGTTCCTCGGGATCGTCGCGGACGTCGTTCTGCGGCCGGACTTTCCTGGGGCCGAGGTGACGCGCGCCCGCCGCGACGTGCTGGCCGAGATCGACGAGGACAGCACCGACGACGTGTCGCTCGGCTCCCGCTACTTCGGCCGCAACCTCTACGGCGACCATCCCTGCGGGTATCCCCCCGAGGGTACCCGCGCCAGCGTGGCGCGGCTGCGGCGGGAGGACCTGCGTGGCTTCTTCAGCCAGCACGTGGTCGGGCCGAACGTCGTCCTGGCCGCTGGCGGCGACGTCTCCGCCGACGACTTCACGGCCGCCGTCCGCCGTCACTTCGCGGCCCTGCCGACACGCCCGGCGCCCGGCCCCAACCCCCTCGCCCTGCGGGAGCCGCAGCCGCCGCGCGGCTGGCGGATCCAGATCATCGACAAGCCCGACCGTGAACAGGCTCAAATCTTTTTTGGACAGCTCGCCGTCCCGGCCACAGATCCCGACTTCGTGCCGCTGATGGTGATGGCGACCAGCTTCGGTGGTCACGGGATGAAGGCCACGATGATGGACGAGATTCGCACCAAACGGAGCCTCGCCTACGGTGCGTACATGACACTGTCCGAGCGCCTGGAGCGAGGGGCGCTGACCGGCTGGGTTCAAGCGGCGGCGGCGAAGGCGGTGCCCACGTTGAAGCTGGCGTTGAAGCTGTACGTCGCCCTGATGGAGAAGGGCCTGGAGCCGGACCGGCTGGCGTTCGCGAAGAGCTTCTTGGCGGGGACGGTCACCACCGAGATGGACGACCCCGAGCAGCGCCTCGACGCGCGCGTCACCGCCGAGATCGTGGGGTTGCCTCCTCGGTTCGTGGACGAGCTGCCGGAACGCGTGCAGGCGGTGACCGCCGCGCAGCTCGGCGCCGTGATGGGGAGGCGCCTGCACGCGCACGATCTCGCCATCACCGTCGTCGCGACCGCGGCGAAGCTGCGCCCCCTCCTCATCGAGGCAAGGATTCAACCGAGCGCCATCGACGTCATCCCCTACGATGATTTTTGACCCGGAGGGGCTGGTCGGGAGCCTTGCGGCGCCGCGAAATCCTCCGTAACGTGGCGCGATGCCGAACCAGCCGGCGAAGGCAACCATCCTCGGACGTGGACGCTACGTCGAGCTCGTCGACGTGGGCGGCTGGGAGTTCGTCCGACGGCACGCCAGCTCCGGGGTGGTCGTCATCGTCGCGACCACGCCTGACGGCGCTCTCGTGCTGGTCGAGCAGCCGCGGGCTCCGATCGGACGCCGGGCCATCGAGCTCCCGGCGGGTTTGGTCGGCGATCTCTCGGGGAGCGAGGACGAGCCCTTCGATCTGGCGGCGAGGCGCGAGCTGGAAGAGGAGACCGGGTATCGGGCGTCGCGCTGGCGGCGCCTGCTGGATGCGCCGAGCGCGCCTGGGCTGTCGTCCGAGTTCGTGACGTTCTTTCGAGCGACCGGCCTCACGCGGGTCGGCGCGGGGGGCGGCGACGAGACCGAGGACATCACCGTCCACGTCGTGCCGCTCGCCGAAGTCCCGTCCTTCCTTGCCAAGAAGGTGAGTGAGGGCGTCGCGATCGACCCCAAGATCTTCGTTGGGTTGTACTTCATCGACGGGCCTTGGCCCGGGGTCGACGGGGCGGCGCCGTGAGTGAGGTCAAGGTTCCAGCCGCCGCACCGTTCGCCGTGATCCTCGACGAGACGCAGGGCCCGTTGCCCTTCGTTCCACGGGCAGGCACCGATGGGGGGATCACGTGGGAGTACACCGTCGATCCCGCCCACTACAACCCGTACGAGCGGCTTCACGGCGGCGTGGTGATGGCGCTGATGGATTCGGCGATGGGCCAGGCCGTCGCGGCCGTCGTGCACGCCGAGGGGCGCATCAACGCCGCCGCGCAGATGAGCGTGAACTTTCTGGCGCCGGTCAAGGGCGGCCTCCTGCGCGCCCGCGCTCGGGTGATCAAGGTCGGCAAACGGCTCGCCGTCGTCGAGGCCAGCACCACCGACGAGACCGGCGCCCTCGTCGCGATCGCGACAGCCACCCATAGCCTGTTGCCCTGATCGTCAGGACGGGCGAGCGCTCAGGTCCGCCAGGGCCAGCCGCGCGCGCGCCGGGTCGTTCGTGATGATCGCGTCGACCCCCGCGGCAGCGAGGCGACGCAGGTCGTCCGGAGCATCGACCGTCCATACGTTCACCCGATAGCCGCGCGCGTGCCACCGCCGAACAGCCTCCGTCTCGCACAGGAGGTCCTGAGGATTCGCCGAGAAGGGCCGCAGCCAGGGGAGCGCCCAGGCCCGCCGCAGGTAAAGCGGTGCCTCTGCCTCGAACAAGAGCCCGGCGGGGATCTCGGGAACACGCCGCTGCCACGCCGCCACCGCGCAAGGATGGAAGGACGAGACGAGGACTCGTTCCCGCACGCCCGGGGAACCCACGACAGCCGCGACGCCATCGACCAACCGGCGGATCTCCGAGCCTGAGACACCCGACGCCTTCAACTCCACGTTCACCAGCAGCTCGTCGCCGCAAGCTTCGAGCGCCTCCTCCAGCGTCGGGATCGACGCCCCCGACGCCAGCCGCACCTGGCGAATCGCCGCCAGGCTGAGCGACGCGATGCGGTCGGGGCGCCCTCCGAGTCGGCCCAGATCGTCGTCGTGGAAGACCACCACCTCGCCCGTCGCACAGCGAAGCACGTCGAGCTCGACACCGTCGGCGCCATCGCTGGCGGCGCGTCGAAACGCTTCGAGCGAGTTCTCCGGACACTGGGCGCTCGCTCCTCGGTGGCCAATCAGGCGCGGCGCGCGCGGGGTCGGCCGCGCCCACAGCGACCCGTCACTGAACGCGCGACGAACGGAGGAGCGCGTCACCGAAACGTCATTGCGTCGTCACGACCGACGAGCTGTCGGCGCACATTCCGGTGGTTGGCAAGATGATGGCAGCCTGGGCGACACCACCGAGCGCGACGACGCCGCTCAGGCATGCCGCCGACGCCGGCTGCATCGGGCACCCGTTCAGACATTTCTTGACGGTGTTGTCGCAACCGGCGGTCTTCCACTGGTCGACGATGGTCTTGAGCACGCTCTCGTTGGCCACCCAGGTGTTGCAGCCCCCGAGGCAGGTCAAGGTCGCCGGGTACGCGATCGTGCAAGGATTCACGAGCGAGTTCAGGTAACAGGCCTTCGCGTGACCGTTGACCTCGGTGTCATATTGGGTGGCGAGCGACGCGCACGACGCCCCGGAAACGCCGCCGGTCCCCGGCGAGCCCCCGTTCGCGACCACGCCCCCGCTGCCGAGCATTCCGCCCACCCCCACGCCGCCCGTGCCGCGAAGGCCTCCGGTGCCTGGGCTTCCGGGAGCGCCCGCCGTCGCCGCCCCGCCGCGGCCCCCGACGCCGCCGCCGGTACCCTGTGCGCCCGCCGTCCCAGTCTTTCCGCCGCCCGCGCTGGGCTTCCCACCCGCCCCGCCGGTCCCCGGATGGCCTCCGATGGAGGTGATGCCGCCGCCACCCGTCAGGCCACCGGGCCCGGCGGCGCCCCCGCTCGCGGACCCGCCGTGTCCCGCTGCGCCTCCTGGGTCCGATCCGCCGGAGGCGACGATTTCGCCGCCGGCCCCGCCCGCGCTGGCCTCCCCACCCGTCCCGCCCGTATCGGTTCCGTCGCTGCCCGCGACCGCTGCCCCACCCATGCCGGGCACGCCGCCAGAGCCTGGAAGGGGATCCCCTCCAAAAGGCTTCCCCCCGCCTCCACCGCAAGACGCGACCCAAGCCAAAGCTCCCAGGATCAAGATCGGAACATAAGGTTTATCAGTAAGGACCATGACCACGATCATGCTTCATTTCGGCGCCTGGGGAAAGATCTGGAGGCGGGCGACACCGTGCGGCCGGGACGAGCTCTGCGTCGACGCCCGATGAACGAATCATAGGTTATCAGGCGACGGTGAACTAAACTCCCGACATGTCTCGGTCAAATGCGAGGCGAGTCGCGCCTCCCCGCCGCCTCATCTTCCAACACGCCCCACCCGCGCGCGCGGGCGTCCTCGTCGCGGTCACGCTCGCAGCCTCATGCGCCCACCATCGCGGCCTCGTGCCCGACGGTCCGTCCCAGCGGCTGCAGGCGGACGCCGCGCGGGTCGGCGTGGTCCAATACGAGGACGACCTGGTCGAGGGACGCCTCGTCCTCCAGGCGCTCCCGCTCGATTCGAGCGCGCGCGGCCCGTTGCGCGGTAAGCTGGTCTCCTACCTGCTCGGGCCGATGGCGAGCCTCTCCCCGGATCGGCTGCGTCAGGAGGCCACCGAGCTCGGCAACACTGACGTGTTCGATCGCATCTACGATTCTCTGCGCGATGCCGCCAACCTGTTCGAGCCGGCCGACCTGTGGGCCACGCCTGCGATGATTGCGCCCGCGGAGCGAGAATTGCTGGGCGCTGCCGCGCGTCTCGTGCTGGGCCTGTTTGGTCCGCGGGGGGCGGAGGCGCAGACCGCGCTGGCGCTCGCCGTGCTGGCAACGACCGATCCCGGCAACCGGGAGTGGACCGAGCGGCTCGACCGACTACTCGCGTGGATGGACGAGGCGGGCGCGACCGGCGACGGCGGGGGGCGTCGCAGCCTGACGGCGGTCGATCTGCTGCAGACGGTCCTCGCCGACTGGCCCACCCCAGCTGTCGCTGATCGGCTCGCCGCCCTGCTGTCGGATCGGCGGCAGAAGTTCGCGTCGATTCTCGGCAAGCCGCTGCCGGGCGGCGACGACGCCCGGCGGGCGCTCGGGGACCTCCTCATCGCCCAGGGCGACGAGATGCAACGGGCGGTGCCCAACGTCGCGGCGACCTATCTGCGCTGTGGCCGGCTCGACCGCGCCGCCGCCGCGATCGCGCCGCTCGCTGGAAAGCCCGGAGACGAGCCGGACCTGCGTGCGATGATCGTCGCGGCCCAGGCCGCTTCGGCCGGGCCGGAGCCGGTGCTGCGTCTGGCTCGGCGCTTCCTTCCTCGGGTCGACCCGCTGGGCGGCACTGCCGTGGACAATCCAGACCTGGCCGTCGCGTACCGGGTGTTGCAGGTCGGCCTGGCGCGGACGCCCGACGACGTCGAGACCCTGCTGTTGTCGGCGGAGCTGGCGAAGCTGGTGTCGGCGCCCTTCCTGGCCATCCGCGAGCTCGAGGAGGCCCAGCAAGTGCTCGAGCGAAGCGGCAAGGCGAGCAACGACCTGATGGCGCGCATTTCGAGCGAGCTCCTCGATCTCTATTTCCTGCGCCTGCGACTCGCCCTCGATCCCGAGCGGTCGGCGCCGCCGGCCGCGGAGCAAGCCGAGCGCCTGCGGCAGCAGACCTCCGATGCGCGGCGGCGGTTTCAAGGCGCCGAGCTCCATGTCTCGGACGGTCAAATCGACTTCGAGCTGGGGCGGAGTTACGTGAACGCAGGCCTCCTCGATCGCGCCGAGCCGCTGCTCCAGCGCGCCCGGGGCGAAGAGACCGACGACAAGGCGGACGTCACGGCCGACCTGGCGGGGTTGTTCATGAAGCGCGGTCACCCGGAGGAGGCGAGCAAGCTGTTGCAGGAGAGCCTCGACGCGCTTCAGGCGAAGCACGGCGGGCGCGAGACGATCGGGGGCGTCGAGGGGGAATCGCGGCTGGAGCGACTGCTGGGCGACGCCCTCGACCTCGGCGGCGATCGCAACGGCGCGGAGCGCGCCTGGAGGACCGCCGCAGCCGGGTGGGAGCGGCTGATGCTCGAGCACCTTCACCGCAAGAACTTTGCCCGCTCGGCGGAGGCCACCTTCGAGATCGGTCGCATCTTGTATGTCCTCGGGCGCCACTCCGACGGGATTCAGAAGTTCGAGGAGGCGATAGAACAGGACAGCGATCGCGACCAGTCGTACATCGATGCGGTCGCGTTTCTGGTGCAGAACGGGGAGATGGACGCCGCGATCAACATCTACCGTCGCGCGTTGTCCCGCCCCGATCGCAACGTCTCCGAGTACGTCAAGGTCTACTCCTCGCTCTGGATCTTCGATCTCAGTCGCCGGGCGAACAAGGTGCCCGACGCGACGGCCGAGGCGTTCTTGCGGACGATGGATCTGCGCCATCCAGAGATTCGGCCCCAGCGCGGGGCGGCCTGGTACAGACTTCTGTGCGCGTTCGAGATCGGGCGGATGGACTACGCGCAGCTGCTGGCGAAGGCCGACACGGCCGGGAAGCGCGCCGAGGTGTATTTCTACCGGGCCATGCAGCTGCTCGGAGACGGCAAACCCGACGACGCCCACGACCTGTGGCGAAAGGTCATCGACACCCAGATGATCTCGTTCTTCGAGTTCGAGATGGCGTCTCGCTACCTGCGGGCGGGGGCGCCCACGGCCCCCCCCGACGAGAGCCGCCCCGCGACCCAGACGATTTGAGGCCTGACGGACGCGGCCCCATGTGCTAGACACGGGCCTCGCAACAATCGGGTGCCGTGGCCAAGTGGTAAGGCAAGGGTCTGCAAAACCCTCATTCCCCGGTTCAAATCCGGGCGGCACCTCACAGCGTGGACAACCACCCGCCACCCGCCGACCGCTTTGCCGTCAAGCGGGCGGCGAATCGCTCTAGTGCACCGCCGTCGAAATAGCGTCAACGCCGAGGCCGACAAGCCGTACCGGACGCGAGGCGCGACGACGAGGCATACCCGCAGGTATGGTGAGGAGGAAGCAACGAAGCGGCCGGGGCGGATCGTCGGCCGAACGTGATGCTATTTCGACGGCGGTGCACTAGGCCTGCAGCTCCCAGCGTTTGATCAGGGTGGCGGGATCACCGCCGTAGGCCTCGTGGTCGTCGAGCATGTCGTCGGCGGGCGCGCGCCCCGCCTCGGCGCGGGCGGTCACCGCATCGAGCAAGGTAGCGTCCGCCGCGCCTGCGGGAAGTCGCGAAAGGCCGCGACGGGCGATCGCCACCAGGTCCTTCGCCAACTCGGTCATGGGCCGGCCCATGAACTTTCCCCTCAGCCCCGCCCGAGGAACCTCCCGCCGCAATGCCTCGCGCTCGCTGAGGGATGCCCGCTTGACGAGGGCCCACGCCGCGTGGCGCGCCTCCGCGTCCTCGAGCAGACCGCGCCACAGGGCCGCCAGGCCCTCGGCCATCGGCATCGGACCGGCGTCGGCCCCGCGGACCTCGATGTAGCGCTTCAGCCGGACCTCCGGAAAGAGCGTCGACAGATGCGTCTCCCAGTCCCCCATCGTGGCCCGTTCTCGTTCCCATCCCTCCCGGAGGAAGCGCCGGAAGGTCATCCCTCCGACCGGGTGATAGGCACCCCGGCGAATCACGAAGAACATGGGCACGTCGAGCGCCCACTCCGCATAGTCACGAAAGCCGAACCGCTCTGCGAAGACGAAGGGCAGCAGGCCGCATCTGGCCTCGTCGGTATCGAGCCAGATGGCCGCCCGAAAGCTGCAATAGCCGTTCGGACGGCCCTCGCTGATGGGCGAGGCCGCATAGAGGGCCGTCACGATCGACGTCACCCCGGCCGCCGTCCGAATCTTCTCCACCGCCGTCTGTTCACTGTCGAAATCGACGTTGGCCTGGACCGTCGCCGTTCGCTTCATCATGTCGATGCCGAGCCCTCCCCGCGTGGGGAGAAATTCGCGCATGACGCCGTAGCGGCGCTTGGGAAGCCACGGAATCTCGTCCAACGTGCCCCACGGGCGCAAGCCCACGCCGATGAACGTCAGCCCCAGGTCGCGGGCCACCGGCGCGGCCGCCCGCACGTGCCGCGCCAGCGAGTCGCGACAGGCCGCCGCGGTCGCCAACGCCGGCCCGGAGAACTCGAACTGTCCTCCCGGCTCGACCGTGATGCTCTCATGCTCCCGCGTCAGGCCCAACAAGTGCCCGTCCTCTCGGATGCCCCGGAAACCACCCGTCTCCAGACGCCTGAGCAGCTCCTCGATCCCGTTGGTTCCGGCGAAGGCGGCTGGCCGGCCGTCGGAATAGACGGCGATCTTCTCCTGCTCCACCCCGATCCGCCACTCCGCGACCGGCTTGGCGCCTCCCGCGAAGTACGCGACCAGGTCGTCTGTCGAGCCGATCGGCGTGAGGTCAGGTCCGAGGAGAGCGGTCATGGTGGATCCCGGGGGACGGGGGGCGTGAAAGCTAGCACCCTCGCGAGGGTCGTCAATCGTTCGTGTGCCGGCGAGCCCGGCCACGAACGCGCGGGCTCATCGACACCGGGCCCTGGGCCGTCTGACCGCGCACCGGTGTTTTCTCGTGGGATTCGCAGGGTCCCCGTCTTGGCGGAAAGCCGCTAACGCGTATACTTTCGCCTTTGCCCTTGCCTCACGTCCACCGCCTGCTCCCAGCCACATCCTCGCCCCCAAGACTCGTCGGAAGGCCGATGGCCAAGCTCTCGCAACTGCTTCTCCACGACCCCGATCCCAACGGGCTCGAAACACTCACGTACGTGTTTCAAAAAAACGGCTGCGTGGTCACCGCGACCAGCGACGGCAGCAAGCTTGTCGACCTCGTCCAGATGCTGAGCCCGGGATCGCCGCTGGTGTTGGTGGCGCTTCGCGATCCGGAGCAGGTGGGCCTCGACCTGATTCGCGAAATCACCGGCAACCCCCGCACGCGGAACCTGGCGTGCGTCGCGATCGGTCCGGCGAGACTTCGCGGCGCCGCGCTCCAGGTCGGCGCCTTCGGGCTGCTGTCCTCACCCGTCTTCGTGCGTGACGTCCTCGACGCCTCGAAGCTGGTCGCGGCGGCGACGCTGCCGGGAAGCCGACCCTCGCCCGACACCGAGATCTCCCTCAAGCTGAGCGAGATCGGCGGGATCTATTTCCTGATCCGCGCGCTGGCCGCCACGGGCCGCTCCGCCGCCGTCGAGGTGCAACGCGGGCAGCGCCGGGGCGAGCTGCGCTTCATCGACGGCGACCTCTCGTCGGTGCAGGTCGGCGCGCTGTCCGGCCTGTCGGCGCTCCATCAGGCGCTCTTGTGGGACGAGGCGGAGCTCCGGTTGAAATTTCGAAACGTCGTTCGCCGCGGCGGCCAGCTCTCGCTGAAGAACGAAGAGCTCATCGAAGAGTGCGATCGCTTCCTGCGCGACTTCGCGCACGAGGTGAAGGATCTCGGTGTCGCACGGACGATCTACCGGCCCGGGCGTATCTCGGTGCAGCCGACCGCGGCGCTGCCGAGCGAGGTCGTGCCCCTCCTGCGCCTCTTCGACGGCACCCGGGAGCTCGGGCAGATCATCGACGAGAGCCCGTTTCGTGTGTTCGACACGCTCAGGATCGTCAGGCAGTTCGTCACGGCGGAGGCCATTCGTGCCGACAGCGTGCCCGCTGTCTCCTTTGATGGCACGGTGGCGATGGCTCCGGCGGCGCTCGCGGATTGGTTCCAGCAAACGACGCCGGCCTCGTCGATCGATCATGCCGGCCCTGCTGGTGAGGCGTCCCGTGCGCGTCCTTCACCGACCGCGGGGACGTCGCGTCCGTCGTCTCCGTTCATCTCCGTGGTGACGGGAGGTGACAGGCCCCAGGCGACCGGCGGTGACGGGCGCCCACCCACCCAGCTGCAGGCCGAGGAGAACCAAGCGAAGAGGACGCTCACCCGGCGCGACTACCCCATCAAGCCGGCCCCCCCGACCGTCGCGGTCGTCCCCGGGGGCCCGCGGGACGCTCAGGCCGGCGGGCCTCGCGCCGCCGGATCGCCGCTGTCTGGCGTCGCGCGCGGCGAGATTCAGACGACCGCCGCGCCGCTTCGCAAGATTGAGAGAGCGACGAAGCCCAGCAACCCGTCGGTTCTGGTCGAGTTGGGACCACCGGCGGCAAAGCGCTCGCCGACCGCGGCGCGGGCCGGCGCGCTGCCCTCGGTGGTGGTCGAGCCGATGACACCGCCGCCCGTCGTGACCGCCCCGCCGCCGTCCTTGGTCAGCGCTCCACCGCCCGTCATCATCTTGCCACCACGGCCCGTCGTCATCACGACGCCGCCGCCCGTCGCGGCCCCTCCGGCGCCTGTCGTCGCGACGCCACCGCCCGAGACGCCGACCCCGCGGCCCGAAGTCATCACGCCGCCACCGCCGGTGACCGTCCCGCCGGTGGTCGCCCCGCTGACGGCCGCCCGACTAATCCCCGCGGTGTCCCTGCCTGCCCCGGTGCCGCCCCCGGTGACGAGCTCGGCGGCGCCGATTCTCGCTGAGCCCGCGCACCGCGCCCGAACCCCGTCGAGCAGCTTCAACGCCGTGGAGGCCGACTTCTTCGATCGAGAGGCTGATCTCTACAAGCGCGAATCCGCGGAGACCTTTGACGATCTCGACGGCGGCCACCGGCCCCCGGGTTCGTCGCGAAAGCCCTGAGGCCGCTTTTGCCGACTAGCTCCGCCCGCGCCAGACCAGGTCGACGTGGCCGAACGGACCGGCGAGGCGCAGCGTCAGCGATCCGGACCGCTCGCCCACGAAACCGTCGTCGTGTTCGCTCGGCCGATTGAACCGGATGGCGTACGTCTTCGTGAACGGGGTCTTCGCGGGATAAAACTCCCGTTCGAACAAGTCAGGCAAGCGCTCGAACGTCAGCTCGTCCGGGGCCAGGGCGTGGCCCGCGCCGTCGAGCAGGGAGACACGCCAAGGAGAATTCTTCTTCTCGATGTCGTTCCATGGATAGCTGCTGCTCTGCGCGGTCACCAAGAAGTCGTAGCTCGCGGCGGAGGCTTCACGTTGCGTCTGGCGCAGGCGCTCGCGTTCGCCGTCCTCGAGCGCGTAGGCCTCCGCGTAGTGTGCGACGAAGGCCTCCCGAAATTCCTCGCTCTTGTAGGTCGCCCACACTTCGAGGGCGGTGTCGACATCGTGCAAGACCTTGTCGTGTCGGGTCCAGCGTTCGTAGACGTCCGGGTAGTCGGCCCCGTGGTAGATGCGCCCCACCGGCGCGAAGTCGACGATCACCGGCGCCTTCGGAAGGCACCCGCCTCCGACCGCGATGCCGAGGATGGCGATCGCCGCCGCCCCCATGGAGGCCATCGGGCGCGGGGGACGCCGTCGCGGCCACGGCCCCTCCCTCATCACGCAAAATCCCGTTTTCGAAACAGCGTGACCAGCGGCGCCTCGCGCTCCAAGGCCTCTCTGCCGCCCTCTTCGCGATCGACGAGGCCGATGATCAGCTTCACCTCGAGACCGAACGCGCGCGCCCGCTCGATCGCCTTCAGGGCCGAGCCTCCGGTCGTCACCACGTCCTCCACGATGGCCACCGGCATGCCCGGCCGGAGCGACTTGACGCCCTCAATCCATTGCGCCGTACCATGCCCCTTGGCCTCCTTGCGAACATAGAACGCGGCGAGTGGCCGCCCGGCGACGTAGCTGAGCGTGGAAGCGGCCGACGCCAGCGGATCTGCACCCATCGTCAGGCCACCTATCGCCTCGATCGTGGGAGCGCGCTCGCGGATCACCGAAACGAACAGCGAGCCAGCCAGGAAATGTCCCTCGGCGGTCAGCACCGCCTGCTTGCAGTCGATGTAAAAGTCGCTCTTCCTGCCGGACGCCAGCGTCACCTCCCGGCGTTCGTAGGACAGGCGCGCCAGAAGCTCCAGCAGCCGCCCACGCTTCAACTCGAACAGCTCGTCACCCAGGGTTTCAACCATTCTGGGTGACGTTTCTACCATCTCGGCAAGCAGCCGAGGCCCAGTTTGATGATTATCCCCCTCGCCCACTCGGGCGCCCCGGCGCCAGGCGTCCTCAGAGCCCGTTCAAGATGTCGTCGTTGATGTCCCGCTTGCCGGGATCCTTGTACTTCGTGGGCTTCGCGCCACCGTTCGGCGAGGCGTCGCCCTTCTTGCGACCCTTGCCCACGCGCTGCTCGGCGTCGGCCTGCTTCGCCTCGGCGTCCGCGCGGATCTTCGCGCGCTCGGCGTCGCTCTTGGCCAGCCTCATCTTGTCGTCCATCTCACGCTTGATGGCGGCCAGCTGAGTCACGAACGCCGCCTCCCGCTCCTTCGCTCTCTCCTCGGCTACCTTTCGCTCCTGCGCCGCGACCTCACGTTCGTGGGCCGCCGCCGCCTGCTCGGCCTGACGTTGCGTGTTCATCCGGTAGAGCAGCACTCCGCCTATCAGCGCCACGCCGGCCACCGCGGCGACGACCGCCTTCACCGGAGAGCGATGGTGCGAACGAGATTGAATCTCGAGCCGCATTCGCTCTTCCTGTAGCTTGAGCTCCCCTTCGACCCGGGCGCGACGCTCGGCCTCTTGCAGGCGGAGCTGCTCCTCGCGCACCCGATTCACCTTGTCTTCTTCGAGGCGGCGGACCTTCTCTTCCTCGGCCAGGCGACGCGCATCTTCTTGCTCGCGCGCCTGACGGACAGCGGCCTCTTTGGCGGCGCGTTCAGCGTCGATCCGCGCCCGCGCCTCCTCTTGCTCGCGCTTGACGCGAGCGTCCTCCATGCCTCGTAGCTCTTTGAGAGCTATCAAAACCGAGTTTTCGCGACGTTCCGAGGCCTGGTCACTCAATTGATGTTTCTCCGCTTGGATGATCTTCTTAGCACGAGAACCGTCGGTAGTCGCGTTGGCGCGTGCGAGCTTTGCTCGCGCGCGCCGTCCCGCGGGGGCTCCAAAAGGACCCTCCAGAGGTCCTTTCTCGGGTTGGTCATTTCATCTTCTTCAACAGGTCGTCGATCGGGTCGGACTTGGGCCCCTTGCCGCCGCCCTTGTTTCCCGACGAGTCCTTGCCCGCGACCTTGCCGCCCGTGAGCTTGCCGTTCTTGTCTCCATGACTCCCGTGGCCCGCGTGGCTCCGGTGTGCGTGGGGGGCCGACTTTCCTGCCACCTTGGCGCTCGCGTCTACCCCGCCCCCCTCTTGGGCCGCGGCGGCCTTGGCGGCGGCGGCCGCAGCCTCCGCGGCGTGTTTGTCCGCCAGCTCGGCTTCCTTCGCTGCCTTGGCCGCAGCGGCCGCGGCGGCCACCTTCGCCTCCGCGTCGGCCTTGACGCGCGCCAGAGCCTCCTGCTTCGCGAGGTGGGTCTGCACCTCCAGGGTGCGGCGATGCATGATGATCGCGCCCAAGCCCACAATCGAAAGCAGCAAGACGACTGCCGAGATCCATGCCGCCCGCACCGCCCAATGCGGCTTGTCTCCGGGGAGCTCGAACTTTGGCAGTACGACGGGATCACTCATTTTCGATCGTTCCTCCGGCCTTCTGGGGCGTCCGATCCGATTGACGGGCAACGTCTTGGTTTCCGATGCCCGGACCGCGCGAACGACGACTCCGACCCTCGCCGGACGTCGGCGCCCCCGCAACGGTCCTCCGGAAATCCACGTGCAAGGCCGGGCATTGTAGCGCGGTTCGCGCTCCCGAGCTATCGTCCGCGCGCATGTCCGGCTACGTCGACCTCCATGCCCACTACCTCGCCGGCATCGACGACGGCGCCGCGGACATCGAGACCACGCGCAAGATGGTGGCGGCGGTGGTGGAGCTGGGATTCTCCCGCCTCTATGCGACACCGCACCAGAGGGAGGGTCTTTACCTACCCTCCCCCGAAGCAATCGACGCGGCTTATCGGCAGATGACCGACGCTGTCCAGGGGATGACGGGCGTCGACGTCGAGGTCCGCCTGGGCGCAGAGAACTTCTGGGACGGTACGTTCTTGGGTCGCGTGCAGGCTGCAAAGATCCCGAGCTATGACAGCGGTCCGGCCTTCTTGTTCGAGGTGCCTCCGCCGCTCATGCCCCCCGGAATCGAGACCACCCTCTTCGACCTCCGCCTCGGCGGAAAGCTCCCGGTGATGGCGCATCCTGAGCGGTACCACGCCATCCAGGCGCAGCTGGAGCGGGCCGAGGCGCTCGGCCAGACGGCGGCCCTGGTGGTGGATCTGGCGGCGCTCGACGGGGCGCACGGGCGCGCCGAGATGAAGACCGCGCGCGAGCTTCTGGCGCATGGGTTGGCCCACGCCGCGGCGACCGACATTCACGGCCTCGATGACCTTCCTCGCATCGCCGCCGGAATCGGCTGGATCCGCAAGCACCTCGGCGCGGATACTCTTCGCACCTTGCTCGAGGACAACCCGCGCCGAATCATCGCCGGCGATCTCCCCGAAACAGGACGATGACGCCACCGTTCGGATCGCCACGGTGAAGCTGCCCGTCAAGATTGCCGCGTCGCTGCTGGTGATGGGCGTGTGCATCGCGTACGCCGTCCATGGCGTCGATCGTGCGCAAGTGGCGGCCGAGCTTCGGCGCCTGACGCTCGGCGCGGTGCTGGTGTACTTCGCGACGCTCGCGCTGACGCATACCTTTCGGACGTCGCGCTGGGGATTTCTCCTGCGCCCCTTGGGCGTCTCGATCCCGTTTCGGCGCCTGTTGCCGATCTCCTCGGTAGGGTTCATGGCAATCCTGGTGCTGCCGTTGCGGCTCGGCGAGTTCGTTCGCCCATACTATCTGGCGCGCGGGGAGCGGGTGCGCATGAGCGCCGCGCTGGGCACGGTCGCCGTCGAGCGAATCATCGACGGGCTGTGCATCTCGATCCTCTTCTTCGGCTCATACCTGGTGTCGGCCGGGGACGGGTTTCCCCGCGAGCTCCGCGTGGCCGCCTGGTTGTCGTTGTGCGGATTCGTCGCGCTCACGGCGTTCCTGGCGCTCGCCCTCGTCCGCACCGAGGCGGCCATCGTCCTCCTCCTGAAGGGCACCCTGATATCCACCTTCGCGCCGACGCGGGCCCCGCACATCGCCGACAAGATTCGTTCCCTGATCTCCGGGTTTCGGGTGCTCGGCGACGGCAAGAACTTGATGCTGTTCCTGCTTCACACCGTCGCGTACTGGGGATGTAACGGGCTCGGAATGTGGATCCTGGCCCGCCAGATGGGCCTGCCCATCTCGATCGGCGCAGCGTTCGCGACGATGGCGTTCACGGGCGTCGTGCTCACCCTTCCGAACGCCCCAGGGTTGGTCGGGCAGTTCCACGCGGGCATCAAGATGGCCTTGCTGGCCTACCTTCCGGCCGCGATGGTCAACACCAAGGGGTTCGCATACGCGGTCGTGCTGCACGGCCTGCAGACGCTGTGGTACGTCGCCACGGGCGTGATCGCGCTGCCATTTTGCAATGGTAACAACGAGTCACTGGGCGACGTCCTGCGCCACTCGAAGAGCGCCGCGGAAGACGCGGAGGCGCAATGGGCCAAGTGAGGGCGACGCCGCGCCGGCTCGCCGCCCTCGTCGGCGCCTTCGCCATCACCGCCGGCGCTGGTCGCCCGGCGGAGGGCCGCTCCGCGCTGTCGCTGCCGTATGCGGCCGGCGACGTGTGGGCAGCGGCCGTCCGGTTTCTGCGGGTGGACCGCCAGCTGACCATCCGCGAAAAGGACGAGAAGGCCGGGTACGTGCTGTTCGACTTCTCGGAGGCGGGCCGAACCTACCGAGCATCGCTCGAGCTCGTGTCCTTGACGGATGACGACGGTCGCCTCTCCACCGAGGCTCAGCTGTCGTTGCCCGAGCTTCCGAGGCGATACGAGGCGGTCCTTCTCGATCAGCTGGCTGCGAAGGTTCGCCAGGAGCGGGGAGCGCCCCTACCCCCGAGGCGCCACACACCTGCCGCCGACACCCCCAAGGACAAGGACACCGCCCGGTCGCAGCAGGACCCCGACGGCGGTCTTCCCCGGGCCCCGACGCTCCCGGCCCCGTGAGGCTCCCGCGGCGGCATCGGCCAGAAGGCATCGGCATCGGGACGATCCGCCGCCGAGCGACCAGATTATTTCTGCTCGGGTCCCAACTCCACGAGGACCGCTCCCTCCTCGACGGACGCACCTTCCTTGGCCAGGATGGCGACGACGGTCCCGGCGGCGGGCGCCTCCACCGGCATCTCCATCTTCATCGACTCGAGGATGACCAGGGTCTGGCCCTCCGAGACCGCGTCGCCGACGGCTACTTCGATCTTCCACACGGTCCCGGTGATGTGCGCGCGCACGCTTGTCGCCATGACAAACCCTAGCGCGGCTTCGCGGCTCGCGGAAGGGGCGCTGCCGGCTTGGCCGCCACCGGGCGCAACGCCTGTCGGGCGCGCGCATGGAAGGCGACCTGTTCGGCGGAGTAGCCGTGGGCAACCCCCACCGGACATCGCCCGCGCGCGCCGCAGGCATCGCCACACGAGACCTCGACGACAACACCGCGCTCGTCGGCAGAGGAAGCAGGGCGCGGGTGGACCGCACAGCCGCGGACACAAGGGCGATCGCAGCCGGCGCACCACGCGTCGAGCGGGGGCACCGCCGACATCGCGAGCGACGTCACGACGAGCGCGCGGTACGCCCACCAGGGCCCGTACTTCGGATGAACCTGGATCCCGAGCGGGCCCGGCGCCGGCAGGCCCGCCGCCTCGCCCAGCCGCTGGAAAGGAAGCGGCGCCAAACCGCCTCCGAAAGGATACAGCAGCCGGTAACGAACGCGTGCGAGCTTTGCTCGCTCGCGCCCTTCCGCGGGGAATTCAAAGGACCCTCCGAGGGTCCTTTGAATAGTCGACCCGAGGATTTCCGCGACCGCATTGGTGACGCGCTCCCGGGTGAAGTCATCGAGGGGATCTGGCGCCGCGTCGCTCGGCGCCCGCCGGGCGGCCGCTGTTTGAAAGTGGCCGAAGAACGTCGGGCCCCCGTCGCCGATCAACACCGCGCCGCGCGCTCCAGACAGCAACTGGCCGAGCCGAGGCGCACCCCGCGCGACGGCGACCTCGTCGAATCCGGCTGCCGAGAGCGGCAGGAACACGTGGAGTCCCTCGACGGCGAGGCGGTCGCGTAGCGCGCGAAGGACATCCTCCGCCCGTCGGTCGTCCGTCTCCACCTTCAAGTCCCCATGGCTGCCAGGCCCTCCGGGGCCGCGCACCTCACCGCAGGTTGAACGGATACGGCGTGCTCAGACCATCCGACGGGGGGAAGGAAGCCGACTTCACGGCAGCCTCGACGCAGCCTCCTGTCGGTGTTCCGGCGAACTTTCCCGTCACCGCGGCCGACGACACCCTGCCGCTCTTGCTGATGACCACGTTGACCATCGCCATGCCCGGAACCTTGAACTGCGAGTAGCAGGCGGCGACCTTGCCCTTGACGCCGTTCATTCCGGCCACCACCGCGCTCTTGGCCAGCGGGCCACCGCCGCCGCCTGAATCGCTGTTGCCACCACCCCGCTTTGCAGACCCGTCGTCCTCGGTGGCACGTGCCCGGCGATTCCGGTTGGACAAGGCCCCCTCGAGCAGGTCATCCAACGAGCCCTTCTGCGGTTTCGGCTTTTCGGGCTCGGCGGCGGCGGCCGGCGCGCCAGAGGCTCCAGCACTCTCGCCCCGAGAATCCCCCGCGGCCCCCTTCCCAGGGAAGCCGCCACCTTTCTTCATGCCCTTGAGGTGATGACCGCCCAACTTGCCAGCGCCCTTGTCGTGACCTGCCTCGTCGCCCGCGGCTTCGCCCCCTACGCGCTCCCGTGGAGGAAGGTCGCCTTCGGCCACGGCGGTCTTCGCCGCCGCCGGAAGGGGCGCGGGCGCAGGCGCAGGCGCCGGGGCGGCGGGAGCCGGCGCCGGGGGTGCCGCGGCCTCTTCCACCAAGGGCTTGCGCAGAATGCTGAACGCCGCCGCACCGAGAGCGATCACGACGACGACCACCAGTCCAATCAGGACATAAAGCCATTTGGGCGGGCCACTCGCCGTGGGAATCGGGAAGAGCACCGGTGCCGCCGACGAGAACGCCCCGTACGAGGGCAACTCGTCGGCCGCGGCGCGAGAATCTCCTCCAAACATCAGCGGGCCTGTCGATGCCGAGGGCGCCTTCAAGGTGGACGCGGCCATCGCCCGGATGTCGATCAACCCCGAGCCTTCGGTGTTCTGGGTGCCCGTGGTCTTGCCGGGTGCAGGCGCCGCCAGGGACTGTAGATTGGACAGGGAGAACAGCACCGAGTTCTCGCTCCGCTGGCCGGTGAGGTTCTCGACCCGTCCGCCGTCGTGGCGACCGGCTCCGGCCGTGCCGTTGGCCCCGCGAGACTTCGCGCGACCGGAGTCACCCTGCGCCGCGACTGGCGCCATACCAAACAGATCCGCGCTCTCGTTCCCGCGGGCCGGCGTACCGATGGGCAGCGAAAACGCATCCTCCTCGGGGGCGGCGGCCATGGCGGGCGCCGACGTGCGCATTCGCCCCGACGACGACCTCGTCGAGGCGCGGACCTCATGCGCGACTCCGCCGCCGGCGGAGCCGAAGAAGGCGGGCTGTTCCTCGCTCGTTTCTGGTGCCGCTTCGTGCAACCCGGACTTCGCGGATGGTGCCGGAGCGCTCTCCGGGAACAGCTCACTCCCGAGCGGCGCCGCCGCGCCCAAGTCAGCGAACTCGGGCACATCGAGCAAGCGAAGCCAGTCGGAGAAGCCCTCCTTCCAAACGTAGTTCTCCGAGGAGATCTCACCCCTGGTCAAGCGCGCGCGGACCTCGACGTCGGTCAGGGGACCGACCTGATCACCCTCGACGACGAGGTGCCAGACGGCGTCGCTCGCGACCTCCGCGGGCGCGGGCGCATCACCTGTTCCCCGCACGACGATGATGTGGCTGCACTTCTTGCAGCGGATCTTGAAAACCTTGCCCCGGACTTTGTCGTCCGAGATGGAGTATTTCGTGGAACAAGAATCGCAAACGATCTTCATATCCGCCTCGTTACGTGTCCACGGCTGCGCAAGCTGGTCCCCACGCGGTGGCTCGAAACACTCATCATATAGGCCGCCATCATTCGCCGCAAGCGACTCGGCACAGAATCCGAAGCAATTCCGCGGCTTACCGCTGCGATTGTAAATGACCCACTCGGCCCCTCCAGCCCGGCGTCACCCTTGGGACTGGAATGGGTCGTGTCGGACTATGGTGTCGAGGCGTCCCGGGCCGACCGAGGCAACCCAGATGGGCGTTTTCGTCAGCTCGGCCACCCGTTCCAGGAACGCGCGCGCGTTCGCGGGCAGGGCCGCCTCGGTCAAGGTGTCGGTGCCGGTGGCGGTGCCAGTGTCGGACCACCCGGGAAGCTCCTCGAAGATGGGGCGGACCGCCGCCAGGTCGTCCAGATCGAGGGGCATCTCGTCGAGGCGACGGCCGTGCAGCTCGTAGGCCACGCAGATCTTCACGACGTCCATCCCGGCGAGGACGTCCAACTTCGTCAGGGCCAAGCCCTCGATTCCGGACAGACGAATGGCCAGGCGAAGCGCCGGGATGTCGAGCCATCCGCAACGCCGAGGCCGCCCGGTCGTGGCACCGAACTCCGCACCGCGTTTTCGCAGCCGCTCGCCAAGCGGGTCGTCGAGCTCGGTGGGGAATGGGCCGAGGCCGACACGGGTCACGTAGGCCTTAGTCAGCCCCACGACGGCGTCGACCATCCGCGGCCCGATCCCCAGCGCGGCGCAGGCGCCGCCAGCCGTGGTCGACGAGGAGGTGACGTAGGGGTAGGTGCCGTGATCGATGTCGAGCAGCACCCCCTGCCCGCCCTCGAACATCACGTTGTGTCCGGCCACGATCTGATCGTGCACGAACTTCGACGCGTCGCCGATGAACGGCGCCAGCCGATCGGCCAGCGAGAGCGCGCCCTCGACCGTCTCGTCCACGTCGGGGCGCTTGCCGCCGAGCGACTCGATCTCCGGGCCGATCTGCGCGATGCTCTGCTCCACCTCGCGGCGGAACCGTTCCGGACGCAGCAGATCGCCGACCCGCAAGCCACGGCGCGCCACCTTGCTCTCATAGGTCGGGCCGATGCCGCGGCGGGTGGTGCCGATCTTCGCCGGCCCTTCTTCGCGCAGCCGATCGAGTTCGCGGTGATAGGGCATGGTCAGGTGGGCGCGCGCGGCGATCACGAGATCCTGATCGCGTTCCAGGAAGCGATGCTGCCGGAACATCTGAATCTCCTCCAGGAGGACCCCGGGATCGATCACCATCCCTTCACCCAGAACGCAGGTCACACCTTTGTGGAGCACGCCCGACGGAATCAGGTGGGTGACGTACTTCTTGCCGCCGACGACCAGGGTATGGCCCGCGTTCGCGCCTCCCGCCCAGCGCACCACCGCCCGCGCGGATTCGGTGAAGAGATCGACGATCTTTCCCTTTCCCTCGTCTCCCCACTGCGCTCCAACAACGATGACGACCGACATTACGTTCCTTTCAGCCCTTTCTTCGCGAGAATTGTGGGTGTCCGTTCGTCCCGCGGCGTGGCGAGGGCGGTGCGGAGCGCGCGGCGCTGGCGGCGACCACTTCCTGATATCCCCAGCGGGCTGCGTACGCCGAGGCGTCCGCGCCCGACATGGACACGAGCAGGGGCGCCGCCCGATATCCCGCGGCGCGGAGAGCGGCCGCCTGCAGCGACGCCGGACCGGGCGCGCCCGTGACCAGCGAGCCCTCCCGCGCTTCCGTTGGCGGCAGCCCGGCGGCGAACGAGGCCCCGGGGGGATGCTGCGACCCTCCCAGGAGGGCTCGCCCACGCTCGCCGAGCTGGGCTTCCTGTGTGGCCGAGACCTCGAGCGCTCCCGCGGCCGCCTCGACGTCGATCGCGAAACCAACCGCCGGGCTCGGCCGCCCATAGCGGGCCAGCAAGTCATCGTAACGCCCACCCTGCAGGACCGGTTCGGCGGCGCCGGCCACGAACCCCTGGAATCGGACGCCCGTGTAGTAGTCGAAGCCGCGCACCTCGGCGAGGTCGACGTGCAACCGGGCCGGTAACCGGCGCGACGCCACCGCGTCGACGATCGCCTGCAGGTCGGCGACGGCGCGCTTGATGGCCGCGTTCGGGGCGTGTCCGTCGGCTTCCCCGAGGACGGAAGGGGCGCCCGCCAAATCCGGTAGGGCGAGCACGAAGCGCTTCACGGCGGCGCCGGCGCGAGACACCGCCACCGCCGCCCGCAGCCCGGCGGGATCGCGCTTCGCGATCGCCGCCCGAACCGCCAGCGCCTCCGCCGGCGCGAGGAGCAGCGCCGCCAAGATCTCGCGCATGAGGCCGAGGTGGCCGAGATCGATGGTCAAGTCGAACGCTGGCTGGGCCAACCCCACCGCGGCCAGCGCGGCTGCTCCGAGGGCGATCACGTCGGCGTCGCCATGCGGACCACCGACGCCCGCGAGCTCCACGCCCGCCTGGATGAGCTCGCGCTGCGAGCGCGCGCCTCGCTCGAGCCGCATCACGGGACCCTCGTAGCTGAGGCGCACCGGCCCGGTCTCCTCGCGGAAGCGCGTGGCGATGAAGCGCGCTATCTGAGGCGTGAAGTCGGGGCGCAGGGCCACGACGCGGCCTGAGCTCGGCTCGACGAAGCGCAACGCCGACGCGCGGGCCTCGGGACCGAGCCCCAGGCCGAGGACGTCCTCGTACTCGAACGCGGGGGTGATCACCCGCGAGTATCCCCAGCATTCGAAGACGCCTAGAAGCGTTTCGGCGATGCGGCGGCGGGCCGCCGCCGCGCGGGGCGCGAAGTCGCGCATCCCCGCGGGCAAGCGGAGCGAGGGCGTATCCGACACGTCGACCGCGCGACTACTTGCGGTTGACGGCGTTGCGAACGACACCGTTCTTGAGGAAGCCGACGAACACCTCGGCAAGCTCGATCGCGACCTTCTCTTGCGCTTCCTTCGTCGAAGCGCCGAGGTGCGGCAGCGCGATCAGGTTCTCGTGCTCGAACAACGGCGACGCATCCGGCGGCTCCTTCGTGAACACGTCCAGCGCCGCGCCCCCGAGCTGACCCGACTTCAGCGCCTCGAGTACGTCGACCTCGTTCACGATGCCGCCGCGGGACGCGTTGACGATGCAAGCGCCCTTCTTCATCTTTGCGAACGTCGCCGCGTTGAAGAGGTTGTTCGTGTCCTTCGTCATCGGCACGTGCAAGGTGACGAAGTCGGACTTGCTGACGAGCTCGTCGAACGACACCACCTCGACGCCCGCGGGCACGGACGCGTTCGGCGCCAGCGCAGGGTCGTGAGCGATGACCTTCATCTTCAGGCCGACTCCGCGCTCGGCGGCCTGTCGTCCGATGTTGCCGAGGCCGACGACGCCGAGCGTCTTCCCGGTCAGCTCGACGCCCATGAACTTCTTCTTCTCCCAGACGCCCTTGCGCATCAGCTCCGCGGCCTGGGGGATCTTGCGCGCCAGCGCGAACAGCAGTCCCACCGCCAGCTCGGCCGCCGCCGTGGCGTTCCCCGCCGGGGTGTTGATGACCAGGATGTCCTTCGCCGCGGCCGCCGCGACGTCGATGTTGTCCACGCCCACCCCGGCGCGGCCAATGATCTTGAGCTTGCCCGGATTGGCGAGCACCGCGGCGGTGACCTTCGACGCCGAGCGGATCCCGAGGCCGTGGTAGTTGCCGACCACCGCGGCCAGCTCTTCGGGTTTCATCCCGACCTTGACGTCGACCGAGAAGCCGGCCTCCTTCAAGATCTCGACCGCACGCTTCGACATGTCATCGGCAATCAGAACGGACATCGGTTCGGACATGATTTCTTCTCCACTCCTCGGGCGTTAGCGCCAAATTGAAAACAAAACGGAACGCACTGAACCTACGAAGCGGGCCTCCGGGTCTGCGCGAAGCTCGCCTGGGCCGCGGCCACGCCTGAACCGGGCTTGATGCCGTAGCCGAGATCCGACAGCGTCATCTCCAGCCCCGAGATGGCCGTGATGATGTCGAACTCACTGAAATAGCCCACGTGCGCGATGCGGATGATCTTGCCCTTCAGGTGATCTTGGCCGCCCGCGATGGTTATACCGTAACGATTCTTCATCGTCTTGATGACGGCCAGACCGTCGATCCCGCCGGGCACGCGGATCGCCGTGACCGACGTGGTAGGTGACGATGAAAACAGCTCCAGCCCGAGCCCACCGACCGCGGAGCGGGTCGCCTTGGCCAGCCGGTCGTGCCGGTACCAGACGCCGTCCAGCGTCTCCTCGCGCATCATGCGCAGCGACTCGCGCAGCCCCACGATGAGCGATACCGCGGGCGTGAACGCCGTCTCGCCCTTCTCTTGACTCTTCTTCTCGCGGAGCATGTCGAGGTAGAACCGCGGCAGGTTGGCCTTCGCGTTCGCCGCCCACGCCTTCTCCGACGCCGCCAGCATCGCCAGCCCGGGCGGCAGCATCATCGCCTTCTGCGAGCCCAGGCAGACCACGTCGAGCCCCCACTTGTCCATCGGAACGTCGAAGGCTCCGATGGCCGTGACGGCGTCCACGCACAGCAACACGCCCTCGCGCCCGCGGGTGATCTGCGAGATGCCTTCGACGTTGTGCTTGACGCCTGTCGAGGTCTCGGAGGCCGTGGCATAGACCGCCTTGATGGTCGGATCGGCGTCGAGCGCCGCCTTGACCGCGTCGGGGTCCACGCTCTTGCCCCACTCGACGTCCACGAAGGTACAGTCCACCCCGTACGCCTGGCAGATCTTGCCCCACCGCTCGCCGAACTTTCCGCCCCTGATCACCAGCGCCCTGTCCCCCCTGCTGAGGAAGTTCGATACGGCGGCATCCATCGCGGCGGTCCCAGAGCCAGCGATCTCGAGCACGAGCTGCTTCGTCTGGAACAGCCACTTCAGACCGTCCTGGGTCTCCTTCAGGCATTCCATGAAGCTCGGCGCGCGGTGGTAGAGGATCGGCCCCGCCATGGCCAGGAGCACGCGCTCGGGCACCGGCGTCGGACCAGCAGTGAGCAGATACTCTTTCATGACCGATGACCTTCCTTGGAACCCCAGATCGCAGGCTGATGTGGCCAGCGGCTTCGTTCTATTACATTCTGTCGCCGCGGCAAAGCCCAATGTCCCCAACCGTCTCCCATCGCCCCTCCGTCTCCCATCGCCCCTCCGCCTCCCCCTCCACTTCACAACCTCGTCACGATGTCGCTCGCCCAGTTCGCTGACGTCCGCTTCGGCTACCCCGGCGCCGACATCCTGACGGGCGCCTCGCTGCTGATCCGGCCCGGCGATCGGCTCGCGCTCGTGGGACCGAACGGCACCGGAAAATCCACCGCGCTCCGGCTGCTCGCGGGGGACCTCGTCGTGGACAGCGGCGACGTGCGCATCCTCGGGCGCGCCACGGTCTCGTACCTGCGCCAATCCCAGGAGTTCGCGGGGCGCGGACTCCTGATCGACGCTCTCCTCGAACCGTTCGCCGACCTCCAGAAACTGCACGAAGAGATGCTCGCCATCGAGCCGCGCCTCGGTGACGCCAACCCGGCCGATCTGACCCGCTACGGGGACCTTCAGGAGCGCTATCAGCGCGGGGGCGGTTACGACATCGAATCTCGGGTCAAGCGGCTCACCGCGGACGTGGGGTTCTCCGAGGCGGATCTGGGACGACACGTGGAGACGCTGTCGGGTGGGGAGCGAGGCCGGCTCGAGCTGGCGAAGGTCCTGGTGCGCCAGCCGGATCTGTTGCTGCTCGACGAACCGACGAACCACCTCGATCTCGCCGCCATCGAACGCCTCGAGGCGTTTCTCGGCGAGTACCCGGGCGCGTTCGTGCTGGTGTCGCACGATCGTGAGTTCATCCGCGCCACCTGCAAGGAGATCGTGGAGCTCGAAGACGGAAAGTTCGTTCGCTATCCATTCGGCTACGACAAGTACGTGGTGGAGCGCGACGCGCGCCTCGAGCGCGCCCGCGCCGAGTACGAACGTCAGAAGGAGCACGTCGACAAGACGGAGGACTTCATCCGGCGCAACCTCGCCGGCCAGAAGACCAAGCAGGCGCAAAGCCGGCGCAAGATGCTCGACAAGCTGGAGCGCCTCGAGCGGCCCGAGGACCAGTGGGAGTACGCCGGGCGCGTCGCCCTCGACTTCGGGACCGGCGGCGATCTCGGCAGCAAGGAGACGATCCGGGCGCCGCGCATCACGGTCGGCTACCCGGGCGCGCCCCTGCTTCGCGACGTGGCGGCCAACGTCTACAGGGGCGACAAGGTCGGCATCGTCGGCCCCAACGGCGCGGGCAAGTCGACGCTGTTGAAGACCCTGATCGGGAAGCTGTCGCCCCTCGAGGGAACCGTCGAGCTCGGGACCGGCGTGCGCATCGGCTACTTCGATCAGAAGCTCGGGGATCTCGACGAGGGCCTCACGTTGATGGACGAGATCCGCAGCGTCCGCGCCGATCTGTCACCGGACGTGATCCGCACCTACCTCGCGAAGTTCCGCTTCTTCGGCGACGATCCCTTCAAGCTGGTGCGGGGCCTCTCGGGCGGCGAGCGCAGCCGCCTGGCGATGGCGAAGATCATGCTGTTTCCACGCAACGTGCTGGTGCTGGACGAACCGACCAATCACCTCGACATCCCGGCGCGCGAGACGCTCGAGGAGTCGCTGCGTAACTACGAGGGGACCCTGATCGTCATCAGCCACGACCGGTACTTCCTCGATCGCGTGGCAACCCGCCTGCTGGTCATCGACGGCTCCACCGTCGAGAACCACGTCGGGAACTACTCGGACTGGCGCTGGCGGCGGACCCGTGCGACGGGCAGCCCTGCAGCCGAGGCCCCTGGCCCTGCGGGGAAACAAGCGGCGCCACAGCCGGCGTCCGGTTCGAAGCCACCGCCGCCGGCTCCCGCAGACCCGGAGTCTGCCCGCATCGTCTCCAAGGAGAAGGACCGCGAACGGCGTCGCCTCGAGCGACGGGTGGAGGCGCTGGAAGCCGACGTGGCGAAGCTCGAGCGCGAGCTCGCGGACGTGCGGGGTACGCTCGCCGCCGACCACGGCGGCGACTGGCAGAAGCTCCACACGCTCTCCGATCGCGAGCGCGAGGTCGACGCGCTCTTACAGCGCCGCATGGCCGAATGGGAAGCTGCCAGCGCCGCCCTCGCCAAGGTCGACTGAGCCAACCAACCAACGTCCTCAAGCCGCGGCGCGCGCCGCCGATGTCCAGAGGGGAGGGACGCCCGTAGCCCGAACGAACAGTCGAGACCGCGGGCCCTCGATTCGTTCGTCAGCTACAATCTAAAAGGTAGCGGGGAGGTTCGCCGCATGCGGGTTCGTCAACGTCTCGTCTGGCACCCTTTGGTCTTGGTCGGGATCGCGGCCGGGGCTGGAATCACCGCCGGGGGATGCGCGACGATGATCCGGTCGCCCGCCGCGAGTCAGGCCTCCTTACCCGTCGAGGTGGATGGGGTGTGGGACGGCGCCTCTCGCGAAACGGTCACCGAAGGCTCCGCCGCCGGCGACGTCCGCGAGGAGCGCCAAGAGTGGCACCTCACCCAGAGCGGCCCGGAGGTTTCGGGCTATTACCTCTCCACCCTGACGTTCACCTCCGGCGATGGCCGGCCCTACCTGTGCAGCCAACTACCGCAGTTCTCGGCGGCCGTTCGCGTCGACGTGAGCGGCAGCTTGACGGGCAGCTCACTGGCGCTGGTCGAGCTGGCGGAGCGCGCTTCCAGCGGACCCTGCGCGGTCGGCCGCCGGCCGCTCGCGCGCTATCGGGCGGAGGTCGCCGGCGATCTCCTCACGCTCGTGACCGCCACCGACCGACAGGTCCTCCATCGCAGCCGCGCGACGACCGCAGCGCACGCGACAGCAGCCACGCGCGCCGGGCGGGGCTCGGAAGCCCGTGGTGCCGTCGGAGTCTTGCCGCCACAACCGCCTACGGCGTCGCAGGCCCCTCGCCTCACGACCGCGCTGCAGAGCCAGGCGCCGGTCGACTTGAGCGGCGTGTGGGTCTGGGAGCACAGCGGGCAGGCGTCCACGGGCGATGAAAAGCAGGAGCGCGAGGAGTGGCACGTCGATCAGGACGGTGACCACATCTCCGGCTACTACGATCGCGTCGTCCGCGAGATCTCCACCGACGGCCAGGCGTTCCGCTGCAGCATGAACCTCGAATTCGAGATCGCGACGCGCTATCAAATCCACGGCGAGGTTCGTGGCAATCAGGTGGTGATCTACGAGAAGGGGTTCGAGGTCCTGGCCCCGAACGCGTGCGACAATGGTCAACGACGGCTCGACGCGTACGAAGGACTGGCCGCGGGCGACGAGGTTCGTCTGATGTGGGGCGTGGGCGCGCAGGTCCTGCGACGCGCCCATCCCGACGTCCCCACGCAGCGATTCTGAGCTCCCCCCACCCTATTCTTCGTCGTCGGCCTCATGGCGCCGCCGGGATAGCCGCGCCGCCGTCGCGTCGAAGTCGAGCTCCTCCGACAGCATGCTGTCGAAAAGCTCCTCGACGGCGGCTCCCACGGAATCGGCGCGGCGCAATTCCTCGCGCTCGAACTCCTCGAAGGTTCGGTACATCGGCTCGTCTGCGTAGTCGCGCATGGCTGGTCTCTCCGGATGGGGTTGTTGTGGACTGCAACACCTACATGTATGACCAGATACTACCCCCGGCGCCGGTCCGCAATTTTTTTCGTAACGAGCTCCTTGTCCTCACCCCCATGCAGGTAGATTCCCGACCCGAACATGGGCCAAGTGATCGCGGTTGCGAATCAAAAGGGTGGCGTGGGCAAGACCACCACGACGGTCAACCTCGCGGCATCCTTGGCGGCGGCCGAGAAGAAGGTCCTCGTCGTGGACATGGATCCACAGGGCAACGCCAGCTCGGGGCTCGGCTACCCGAGGGGGCGAACCTCCGAAGGCACGATCTATGACGTGCTGCTCGGCCAGCGAGGCATCGACGCGGTGATTCGCAAGACCGAGCTCCCCCTGCTCGACCTCGTGCCCGCCAACGCGGATCTCGCAGGCGGCGAGATCGAGCTCGTGGGCCTCGATGCCCGCGAGCTGCGCCTGCGCGGGCCGCTCCGCGCCGTGCAAGAGCGGTTCGATTTCGTCTTCATCGATACACCCCCTTCGCTCGGCCTGCTCACCCTCAACGCGCTGGCGGCCGCCGACGCCGTGCTCGTCCCCTTGCAGTGCGAGTACTATGCGCTCGAAGGGCTGTCTGACTTGCAGTCGACGGTGGCGCTCGTCGGCCGACAGCTGAACCGGGGCCTCGACATCGAAGGTATCGTCCTGTGCATGGTCGACAGCCGGCAAAACCTCACCGAGCAGGTGGCGAACGAGGTGCGCAAGCACTTCGGCGCCAAGGTGTACGCGACGGCGATCCCACGCAACGTCCGCCTGTCGGAGGCCCCCTCCTTCGGCAAGCCGGCCCTCCTCTACGACGTCAGCTCGCGGGGCGCGCGAAGCTACCTGGAGCTGGCCCGGGAGTTCCTGGTGCGGCACGAGACCCGGCAGGGTTCCGCAGCCGACGGTGCCCGGTGACCACCAAACGCCAAGCGCTCGGGCGCGGCCTGGCGGCGCTGATCCCGGGCGCGTCGGCGCCGGGTGCCGATTCGACGGCTGAGGGCCTCGCGCGGCAGGAACATCGTGCCGACCCGCCGCGAGAGGGCTTGCGGACCGTCGGGATCGAGGAGGTCCACCCCGCCCGCGCTCAGCCGCGCAAGAACTTCGATGACGCGCGCATCGACGAGCTGGCGACGTCGATTCGCAATCAAGGCATCATCCAGCCCCTGATAGTCCGGCTCCGGGAGGGGGGCGGCTACGAGCTGATAGCCGGCGAGCGGCGGTGGCGCGCGGCGCAACGTGCCGGCCTGCACGACGTCCCCGTCATCGTTCGCGACACGGCCGCGGCGGCGGCGTTCGAGCTGGCCATGGTGGAGAACCTTCAGCGCGAAGACCTCAACCCCATCGAGGAAGCCGAAGGCTTCGACCGGCTGATTCGCGAATTCGGCTACACCCAGGAGTCGCTGGCGGCGCGCGTGGGCAAGGATCGCACCACCGTCACCAACGCCCTTCGACTGCTGAAGTTGCCCGCGGGCGTGCGTACGCTGGTGATCGCCGGCCGCCTGTCGATGGGCCACGCCCGCGCCATCCTGGGGCTGGAGACGCTGCCGGCGCACGCCACCGATGCAATGGAGCGCATGGCCCGCGTCGCCTCGGCGCGCGAGCTGTCGGTTCGCCAGGTCGAGGAGCTCGTCCGGCGCGAGCGAGACCGACCCGGGGGCGTCGCCGCCCCGGTCTCCCCGCCGGCGCCCTCGACCTCGGCGCGAGATCTGGCGACACGACTGTCGCACAGCCTCGGCACGCGGGTCCGCGTCGTCGAGTCCGGACCCGGCCGCGGGCAGCTCGCCATTCACTACGGCTCCCTCGACGAGCTGGATCGTATTCTGGCAAAACTCTTACCGTGACGGCCCCACTCCGGAACAGCCCGCCGCCCTCCATCCTGAACCTGCGCTTTCGCACTGTGGGCTCGTTCCTCGTCGCGTACGCTGCGCGATTGTCGCGAGGCGAGTTCTTCATCGAGACCGCCAGCCCGTGGCCGCTCGGGGCGCGAGCCAGCTTGTCCCTGCACGTGCCGGGCGTGGCCGCGCTCGAGCTTTCCGGCTCGGTCGCCTGGACCCGCCCCACCGCCGTCGGGCCGGGGCAGCCTGCGGGCATGGGCCTGTCGCTGGTCACGCCGATCGAGAGTCATGGGGCCACCGTCGATGTCCTGGCGTCGATGTACATGGGGACGCGGATCCTGCTGGCGGTCACGGAGGCGACGTCGCGCGCGGTGCTCGGCCGTTACCTTCGCTCGATCTTGACCTGCGACATCGTGGAGGCTGACCTCTTCGGCGGTAACCGTCACGAGGGCATCGACCTGGCGGTGGTGGACTTCGACGCCACCCGGGAGGCCGGCCACTCGCTGGTGCGATTCCTGAAGGAAGACGCGCGGACGGCCGAGATCCCGATCGTGGTGCTCGCGCAGTCCGAAGCGGATCGTGCACGCGGCTTCCAGATGGGCAGTGACGAAGTGTTGCCCAATCCCCCTTCCTTCGCGGACATGCACAGCGCGGTCGTCCATCTGCTGTCACGGGCCCTGCTCCTGCCGGAGCGCTGACGCCCGGTCACTCAGGCGGCGCGTCTTCGCGCGGACTGCAGCGTGTTCGAGAGCAGCATCGCGATCGTCATCGGCCCCACCCCTCCGGGCACGGGCGTGATGGCGCGCGCGCGCGCGGCCGCCGACGCGAACGCGACGTCACCGACCAGCTTGCCGTCGGGGCGCCGGTTGGTGCCGACATCAATCACGGTGGCTCCCGGCTTGATCCAGTCTCCCTGGACGGTCTCCGGGCGACCGATCGCCGCAATCACGATGTCGGCGCGCCGAACCCGCTCGGCCAGATCGCGGGTCTTGGAATGGCAGACGGTGACGGTACAGTCGGCGGTGATGAGCAGCGCCGCGAGCGGTTTACCGACGATGTTGGAACGGCCAATCACGACGGCGTCCGCGCCCCCGAGCGGCGTGTCGGCCTCCGAGAGCAGGCGCATCACGCCGAGCGGCGTGCAGGCAACGAAGCGCGGCTCTCCCATCAACAGCCGGCCGAGATTGTCGGGATGGAAGCCGTCCACGTCCTTGAGCGGGCTGATGGCCAGCAGGACGCGCCGGGCGTCGAGCCCCGCCGGAAGCGGAAGCTGCACCAAGATTCCGTCCACCTCGGGATCCCGGTTCAGTCGCTCCACCAACGCCAGCAGCTCCTCCTGGGAGACGCTGGACGGCAGCCGATGGTCGAAGGTCCGAAAGCCTACCTCGACACAAGCCGCGGTCTTGTTTCGAACATAGACCTGGGACGCGGGATCGTCCCCCGCCAGCACCACGGCCAGGCCGGGTCGAACACCCCGCTCAATCAAGGGGGAGGTCTCCGTCGCGATGCGGGCGCGGACGCCCGCCGCGATCGCCTTTCCGTCGATGAGCTGGGCCGTCATTTCGTCTTCGATATATCACGCAACCCAACGCGCAGGCGGCCGATGGCCACTCGTGCGCAGACGATCTCTGCTTTTCGTGATGGCCACCGTGGTGTTCGTGATCGCGCGGCGAGAGCCTGCGGTCGCCTGCGCGTTCGCGCCGTTGCGTGAGCCCGTCGAGGCCGTCGTCGCGAACGATCACGGGGTCGTCGCGCTCACGCGTACGCAGGCGGTGCTGCTGGATGGGGACGGGGTTCCACTGCGTCGGTTGGGCCTCGGCGAGCCATCGTCGCGGCGTCGGCCAGGGCGAGCGACCCGGCGTGACGACTTCGCGGCCACTGCAGGTGTCCTCGACGACGACGATTTCAACGACCCCCATGACTCCGATTCGGAGGTCGAGGATCCGGAGAACATCTTGGCCTCGGACGACGCCGTGGGACGTCGGCGCGAGCCGGTGGCGCGCCTCGTGACGACGGCGGGTCTGGCGATTGGAGGCCGGTTCGGATGGGTGAGCGGCGGCGCGGATGGCCTCTTGCGCATCGACCTCGACGACGCGGGCGTGACCCGGGCCGTCGCCGGCGGCGCACCGGGCCTTACCGAGGTGGCGGCGAGCGCTGACGGGCGATACGTCGCGACCGCCGGCGACAGGCGGCTGCTTCGATCGCGGGACGGAGGCGCAACCTTCGACGCCGCGGTGGCCTTGGTCGGCCCGGCGCGCAGCGTGGCGGTCACGTCGCGAGGCACCATCTTCGTGATCGACGGGTCGGGGCTGAGGCGCCTGGCCGCGAGCGCCACACAGCCGCAAGCCCTGGAGCTCCCCGACGCGACCGAGGTGACCTCGTGCGGCCCCGAGGTCGTCGTCCGGCAGGGCCGCTGGCTGACCGCGATCGACGACCGGGGGGACAAGGACGGGATCCTGGAGGTGGCGGGCGATCTCGTGGCCCCGGACGTGCTCGATCGACGGGCGGCTCCACCCGAGACGGAGCGGCTCGTTTGCTCGGCGGACGGCGGTGTGTGGCTGAGCTTCCAACCTGGGCTGTGGGTCAGCGTCGACCGGGGCCGATCGTGGGCGGCGCGCGAGGAAGCTTCTCCGGCGCCGGTTACCACCGTCGCGATCACGCCCCAGCGAATTTGGCTCGGGGGCGCGGCCGGGCTGTATGGCCTGCCGATCAAAGCGGGCTCCGCGCTCGCTCCGCCACGGTCGCCAGCCAACAAGGGAATGTCGTCGGTCGATTCCAGGGCGCCGGCCTGGCGGTGGTGGATGTCGGTCCTACCCCGGATCGATCTCGACTTCGCCGTCGCCCGATCGAGCAGTCGCCGCGATGTGCGGGCGTTCTTCTTACTTACGTTTCTGCTCGACGGGCGCCGGGGATGGACGAACGAGCGACGTCGGCTCGCAGTCGAACAGGCGCGGCGTCGGCTGGCGGAACGATTCGCGTGGGCCACCGAAGGCTGCTGCCACGAGCTCGATTGCGGCGACGCCGCAGAACGCGACGCCCTCGTTCAGGCGCGGGCGGAGGACGGACCTTGAGTGCCCCACCCTGCCCCGGCGCGCGGCGCGCGAGTGGCCGGCGCTGGATTGGAGCCCGGCGTCGCCTGGTCTCGGGTCTGCTCATCGTCGGCCTGGCTTGGTCGACCGCGAAAGCGGAGTCCCTCGACGAGGGCGCTGCGAACCGGGATCCCCCCGCTCCGCGACCTGGTACCGGCGAGCCGGCGGTGGAAACCCTGTGCCGGGCGGCGGTTGCGCTTGCCCTGGCCGAGCCCGAGCGCGCGCGCAGCTTCATCAACCGGGCCCGCGCCGCTGGGTGGCTTCCGGAACTTCGCTTTCGCGTCTTTCGACGGTTTGCCCGCACGGAGGGACTTACCTTGGACGACACATCCACCACGACCCCCGTCGATGTGAGCGCGGTTGACGACGTCAGATACGAGTGGCGGGCGACCTGGGACCTGTCTAGGATGGTGTTCAACCCCGACGAGTTGCAGGCGCACGCCGAGGCCCTCCGCATGTCAGATGTGAGACGCGACATTCAGTCGTTGGTCATCAGGCTCTACTTCGAGCGACGCCGGTTGTTGGCATCGGGCGGGGCCGCGTGGACGCACGAGGCCGAGACGAGTGAGGGCGGACCCGCTGGCGAGCGCCGTCACCTCCGCGTGCTCGAGCTCGAGGCCCAGTTGGAGGCGCTGTCGGGGATGCCGTTCTTCACGGCTGACGGAAGCCACGGAGGGTCGCGGCGCGAGAGCCCAACGCGAGGCGAGGCGACACCTTGACGGGGCGAGCCCCACAAGACGCGCGGCGCGAGCTGCGCAAGGCAATCGACGTCAACGTCACGGTGTCGGTGGCGGGGAGGGTGGTCGATGCCCGTACCCGAGACATCTCTCGCTCGGGGCTGTGTTTGGTCAGCGGCGCCGAGATCCCGCGTGACACCGACATCGAGCTGCAGTTGGTCCTGTCGCTCGGCAGCCAAGAGATGTCCGAGCCCTTGCTCGTTGGAGGGCGTTCGGTTTGGTGCACGGCCCTGTTCGGCAAGTACCAGGTGGGCGTCATATTCGCGGATCTGGACGACGAGCAACTCCGGTTCCTCGACCTGTTCATGCGTTTCATCGATGGCGACGTGAGACCCGCCGGCTATGAGCCCGGTCCCGATCCGGGTCCGCCCGAGCGCCCCGAAGACAAGGACGACCCCTTCCGCCCTTAAGGAGCGCCCATGACGACCACCTCAGGCCCGACCGCGCCGGCGCGCCGGCGGCAATTCGAGCGCGTCCACGTTCGGATGTCCGCCGAGATCCATCTCGCGGCGGGCACCCTGACCGGAACGACGCGGGATCTCTCCGAGGGCGGCGTCGGCATCGAGCTCGGAAGGTCTCTGCCCGAAGGCGAGGAGGTGACGTTGGGCCTGTTCCTGGTGGTCGATGACGTGGAAGAGGAGCGCGTTCCACCGCTGTGGGTGAAGGGTCGTGTCGCCTGGACGGGCGAGCTCGACGACGGCCGGCACATGGCGGGCATCCGCTTCGAGGTGATCACCGAGCCCCAGAAGGCATGGGTCCGCCAGGTGACCGGCCACCTGGGATAGCGTTCCGCCCCGGCGCGGGGTTGGCACGAGGCCCGAGCGCGCTTCGCTCCGGGAGCATCAGCCGCCCGTCGCCACGAGCCGCTCGGCGATGCGGAGACCGTCGATGGCGGCGCTCACGATCCCGCCCGCGTAGCCGGCGCCCTCGCCCGCCGGAAACAATCCAGGGCATGACGGTGACATCAACGTCGCCGGATCACGCAGGAAGCGGACCGGCGCGCTGGTTCGCGTCTCCGCGGCGATGAGCAGCGCGTCGGGATGGAGAAACCGGGGCATTTGCGCGCCCATGCGCCGCAGCCCCTCGCGCAACGCCGTCACCACGAAGGCCGGGAAGACCCCCTCGAGGTTGGCCGAGGTGAGGCCCGGGCGGTAGCTCGTTTCGGCGAGCGCGTCGCCGCAGCGTCCCGCGAGGAAATCCTCCACGCGCTGCGCTGGGGCCCGAAAGCCACCGCCCCCGGCGCGCGCCGCGGCCTGCTCGATGCGCCGCTGAAACGACACACCGGCGAGCGGCCCCTCGCCGTCGGGGCCGAAGTCCGCGACACCGACCGCCACCACCAGGCCGGCGTTCGCGAACCGCGAATCGCGCCTGGACAGGCTCATCCCGTTGACGACCACGCCATCGGCCTCGGTCGCGGCCGGCACGATCCACCCGCCCGGACACATGCAGAAGCTGTAGACCCCGCGCCCCGCCCCCGTGACCGCGAGCTCGTACAGGGCGGGCGGCAAGCGCGGATGACCGGCCGCCGCCCCGTACTGGATCTCGTCGATCAAGCTCTGCGGATGCTCGATGCGAACCCCCACCGCGATCGGTTTGCGTTCGAGGGCGAGGCCGGCCACCGCGCTCCATTCGTAGATGGAGCGGGCGGAGTGACCCACGGCGAGGATGACGGCGTCGGCCTCAATCTCGTCGCCGTCGCGCAGGACGACCCCGCGAACGCCCGCCCGATCGGAGCGAATCCTCGCGACGTCCGCGCTGAAGCGGTACTCGACACCCAGGCCTTCCAGGTGTTGGCGTAGCGACGTCAGCACCTTCGGCAAGCGGTTCGAGCCCACGTGCGGGCGCGATTCCACCTCGATGTCCGACGGTGCGCCGAAGCGGACGAGATCTCGAAGCACGCTGGCCACCGCCTCCCGATCCTTCGAGCGCGTATAGAGCTTCCCGTCCGAGAACGTGCCAGCGCCGCCTTCACCGAAGCAGTAGTTCGACTGTGGGTCGAGGTGGCCGCGGGTCAACGCCGCCAGGTCGGCGCGCCGCGGCTGAACGGGCTTGCCACGCTCGACGATGGTGGTGGGCACCCCCGCCTCTGCGAGGCGGAGCGCCGCCCAAGTCCCTGCGGGCCCCGATCCCACTATCACCACCCGCGGCGGCCGCCGGCCGGGCGGCCAATGGAGCGCGGGTCGCGCCGGCTCTCCGACGGGAGCCACGTCAGCGGCCGTCGCGCCCACCTCGCAACGTAGGCGATAGCCGAGCGGACGGTTCTTCCGCGCATCGAGCGATCGCCGCACCACCCTGAGGGACCCCAGCGAGCCCGGCGCCTGCCCGAGCGTGCGCTCGGCCAGGCGCAACAGGCGTCCTTGCCCGTCGGGTGCGGCGTCGAGCTCATCGAGCGGGACGAACAATTCAACCGAAGTGGCCATGAGCGCCGTCAGCGAGACAAGCCCACCCGGCGTCGCGCCACCAGACAGTGGCGACCACCGGCCTCGAACTCCCGACACGGGCGGGGGCGATCGTCGTAGATGGCGCAGGAGAACACCGGCAACCCGGACGCCGGCTCAGCCCTGCGGTCGACGAGCGCCGCGCACCGCGATCCTTCGCGACGAATCTCGAAGCGATGCCCGTGACGGACGATCAGCTCCGGCTGCTTCCAGACCACCGGATCCCGCACGGACACCGTCACGGAATGGTAGGCCTCGCGGCAACACGCGCCGCACGATTGACACGACACCGGGGCCTCCCAGCGATCGCACGCGTGGCTGTCGAGCTCGGTGCGCCGACCTTCCCCATCGGCGCCGGCCGATTGACGGCAGCGTCCGACGGCAGGCCCGCGTCCCCCCACGTAGAACCAGGCGCACGCGCCGCACACCTTGCCGTCATCCCCCCAGGGCAATCCGGTGGGATGCGCGGGGCCTCCGGAGCAGGGTGCGCTCGCCGCTGCATCCTGCGGCAGCGCCCCCTGCGTCTGGGCGAGCGCGCGCCGAAGGATGGCCAGCAAGGGCGCGTTGTCCGCGAGCGCGAGGGCTGTGCGCGCGCGCGTCGCGGCCGCCGAGGCGGGCGACGCGAGCGGGTCCGCGGGGAGCGCATCGTGATATGCGCGATATTCCGTGGTGGGAGCCATCGCCCCGCGCAACCCATACGGCGTCGCCAACGCCACCTGCACGCACAGGCAGGCGTGCTCGAAGACGACATCGCGATCATCCGTGTTCGACAGCCCCCAGTCCGGCCGCGACCAGGAGGCGGGCCCCTGCACCAGCCCGTGACAGAGCTCGTGAAACACCAACTGCGCCAACGCGTCGTCCTCGTCGAGGATCGCGTCGGTGCCGATCGAGATCCGGCCTTGGCCGTCGTTGGTGGCGTAGACCTCGGGCGTGCGCGCCAGCGTCCACCCCATCTCTCGAACGGCGGTCGCCCAAATGGTCTCGATCGCGGCGGTGCGCAGCGGGCTGGTTTTACGCTTGTACATTTTGCTAATAGTTTTTTGAAAAAAACGATCGAGCCGAGAAATTCGAACCTTGCGCTTCCCGCAGCGAGGATGCAATGTTGCCGATTCCTAGCGGGAATCGTCTCGGCAAACAGGCAAGTTGCCGTGGGAAAGTACGACATCTCGCTTCAATAAGCGTTCCAGGGAGGTGGCGAAGTGCCGTTTCCGCCCGGCTTATCAATTCAAGCCTTTGTCTATTTGACCAGCGCTTTCTCTTTGCCCGTTCCCTCGGAGAATGTGGCTGATCGTCCGGTCTCCGACACGGCGTCCCATCAGGGTTCGGTCGAGCACCCGGCACAGCAATCGGCGGACCAAGGCGCCTCGGCTGCGTCCGAGCATGCAGAGTCGATGCCGGACGTCAATTGCATCTCCCGGACAATCTGCGCGATCAAGGAGAAGATCCGCTGGCAGACGCCCGCCTGGAGCGAGGCGAAGTGCCACGAGGTCGGCCAAGCGGTGTTGACCTCCGCGAAGCGCCACAATCTGAGTCCCACGTTGCTGCTCGCGATCATGATCAACGAGAGCGACCTCAATGAAAAGGCTGCTCGCCCGACGCTTCACGATCAGAAGATCTACGCCAAGGACAGCGGCCTGATGGCGATTCGCTGCGTCCTCGACCGTCGAGAACATTGCACCAATGGCAATGTGCGAGGGATGAAATGGAGCGACGTGATGTCCCCCGCGACGAACATCGAGCTCGGCGCGCGCGAGCTCGCCTACTGGAGGGACGGCGGCGCCACCACGAGCGTGGTCGTCAAGTTGCGGGACGCCGCTGGGCACCTTCGGCCCGTGTTGCGGCGGGTCCCCTGCCGGCACAAGGACCACGCCTACTGGGCTCACTACAACCACGGCCCACACTACATCAACCAAGGATACCCGCGTCACTATCCGCACCGGGTGGCCGTGATCGACCACGCGCTCGCGACCGTGTTGAATGTCGGCGCGCCGGAGCTCGTGGGCAGGCGAATCACGATGCATGACGTCGGCAAGCGAGACCGCACCGTGGATCGCCCGATGGAAACTCGTTACAAAAAGCTATGCACACTAATCCAGTCCGTCCGGTCGTGCGCCGCGGTCGCGATGAACTAAGTGCACCGCCACGGCGGTTGTGGTCGGTTGCGGGCTGCGAAAAGGTAACCCGGCGGCCTGCAGCCGCCGACCTCTCTCCGCCCAGCGGGGCCGAGGTGAGAGCCTCGGACCCGTCGCAACAGCCGAACCTTTTGATATTATCTTAATGCAAGAGACCGCCGACGAGGGCGCGGCGCGAGTTGCGTCGCTGCTGTCCGAGACGGCGGCGACGCTTACTTCTTCGCGAATTGCTGGATGTGCCCGACGAGAGCGTCGATGCCTGCTTGAGGCATGGCGTTGTAGATCGACGCACGGAAACCGCCCACGGAGCGGTGACCCTTCAGACCGTCCAGGCTCAGCGCCTCGGCGGCGGCGAGAAACTCCTTCTCCTTGCTCGCGTCGCGAAGGCGGAAGGTCACGTTCATGCACGACCGGTCCACCTTGTCGGTCACGGCGGGATCGTAGACGTCGGGAGCCGCGTCGAGCGCGTTGTAGATCGCAGCGGCGCGCTCGCGGTTGCGCTTGTCGAGTGCCGCGACGCCCCCCTGCTCCTCCACCCACTTGAGCACCAGCCCCACCGTGTAGATCGCGAAGGCCGGGGGCGTGTTGTAAAGGGAGTCGTTCTTCAGGTGGGTCTTGTACGACAGGATGGCAGGGACCTCATCCGTGGCAGACTCGAGCCACTTCCGCTTCGCCACCACGATGGTCACCCCGGCCGGGCCCAGGTTCTTCTGGGCACCGGCGTACAACATCGAAAAGCGCTTGAAGTCGTAGAGCCGCCCCAGGATGTCGGAGGAGGCATCAGCGACCAACGGGACCTCACCGGTGTCGGGAAGCGCCGCGAACTCCGTGCCCTCGATCGTGTTGTTGCTGGTGACGTGCACGTACTTCGCGCCCGGCGTCAGCTTCAAGGTCTTCGGAATGCACGAGAACTTCTTGTCCTCGGACGTCCCGGCCACGTTCACGGTCCCGAAGCGCTTCGCTTCCTTGATGGCCTTGCTCGACCACTCCCCCGTGTTGACGTAGTCCGCGGTGCCGCCGGCCAGCAGGTTCATCGGCAGCATGGCGAACTGCAGACTCGCTCCGCCCCCGAGGAACAGGGCCGCGTACTCGGCCGCGTCCAGACCCAGCGCCCGGAGCAAGCGATCGCGCGCGTCGAAATGAACCGTCTCGTACACCTTGCTGCGGTGGCTGACCTCCAGGATCGACATCCCCGAACCACCGATCTCCAGGATGCCTCGGCTGGCCTCCTCGAGGACCGCGACGGGCAGCGTGGCAGGACCGGCTCCGAAATTGAATACTCGCTTCATGGGATAACCTTGCCTCGCTTTTTGCGTTTTGAGAAGAGGGCCGATGCCACCCCGATTGGACGCCAGCAGCCGGGCGCGCTACTCCGCGTGAGGCGGGGCCGGGCCCCGCGCCGGAGCCATCGAAGGTACGTCGCCGCCCTCGAGCGTGTGCGCGTGCTGGCCCGTCGGAAGCGCGTCCGGCAGGCGCGTGAGCAGATCTCCGAACACCCCAGCCAACAGCACCAAGACGAAGACGATGGCCACGCAGAACACCAGACGGTTGATACCTTCCGAGTCCCACAGGTGCATGAAGAACAGCACCACCAGCGTCGCCTTGATGGTGGCGATGACGAGGGCCAGCGGCAGGTTCACCGCGCCCAGATCCATCCGCCCGGTGACCACCGTGGTGATGGTGAAGGTGAGCAGGGCCAACCAGATGACCACGTAGCGCCCGGCGCCGTGCTCGTGAGCGTGCTCCCCGTTGTCCTGTTTCTTCTTTTCAGCCACGGCTTCTCCGGAGGGTCCCTATATCAGGTAGAGCAACGGAAAGAGGAAGATCCACACCAGATCGACGAGGTGCCAGTACAACCCACCTAGTTCGACCGGGATGTAGTACTCGGTGTTGAAGTCACCGCGCACCAGGCGCCGGAGCACCCAGATCAGGATCGCCATCCCGACGATGACGTGAAAGGCGTGCAGGCCCGTCGAAAGGAAGTAGACCGTGAAGAACATGTTCGCGCCGGGCATCCCCTTCATCTCTTCGAAGTGGAACCACTTGCCCGGTAACGCGCCTTCCTCGAACTTGTGGTGGTACTCGAACGCCTTGATGCACAAGAAGGTCAGGGCGCACAGGATCGTGAAGGCCAGCAGGCCGGCCGCCGCCTTGTTGTTCCCACGCTTGACCGAGTAGTAGGCCATCGCCACGGTGAAGCTGCTGCTGATGAGCACGACCGTGTTGATGGTCCCCATCACCAGATTGAGCGAGTGGGAAGCCACCCGAAAGGTGTCGTGATAGAAGTGCCGGTACACCGAGTAGCCGAGGAACAGACCGGCGAAGAGCAAGACCTCGGTGCCGAGGAACAGCCACATCCCCAGCCGCGACGCGTGGTTCTGCGTCGCCATGCTGTCGAAGTGGTGCGCCAGGTGCGGGTTCGAGGCGTGCTCGTCGCCCGCGCCGCCGTGACCGTGTGCCGCGGCGTCAGATGACGACATGCTCGACCTCCTCGCCCGGCTCCTGGTAGGTGTGCGGGGCCTCGGGGTATTCGAGCGTCTCCTCGAAGTTCTCCTTGATGGGAGGCGAGCTGGTCCGCCATTCGTACCCCTTCGACTCCCACGGGTTCGGTCCTGCCACCTCGCCGTAGATCAAGGCGTAGATGAGGTACACGAGGATGATGATGAACCCGAACGCCAGCAGGGTGGAGCCCGCCGTGGACGCCACGTTGAGCGCGGTGAACCGCTCCGGATACATGTAGTAGCGGCGGGGCATGCCGGCGTTTCCTGCCAAGAACTGCGGGATGAACGTCGCGTTGAAGCCCAGGATGATGAACGCCGCGGAGATCATTCCCCAGCCTTCGTGGTACTTCTTGCCGAACATCTTCGGGAACCAGTAGTGGATGGCGGCCAGGAACGCCATGATGACCGCCGCCACCATGATGAAGTGAAAGTGGGCGACGACGAAGTAGGTGTCGTGCCAGTGCACGTCGGGTGACATCGTGGCGAGCGCGATGCCCGTCATGCCCCCGAACACGATGAAGAACAGAAAGCCGCACAGGTAGAGAAACGGCGCGGACACGTAGATCGCGCCCCGATACATGGTGCCGACCCAGTTGAACACCTTGATGGCGGTGAACACGCCGACCAGCATCGAGATGACGGCGAAGGCGCCCCCGTCGAACGAGGACTGGCCGGAGACGAACATGTGGTGTCCCCAGGCGAAGAAGCCGACGAAGGCGATCCCCAGCGAGGAGTACGCGATCATCTTGTACCCAAAGATGTTCTTGCGGGCGAACGCCGCGACTATCTCGCTCATCACGCCCATCGCCGGCAGCACCATGATGTACACGGCGGGGTGCGAGTAGAACCAGAACAAGTGCTGCATCAGCACGGGATCGCCCCCCCGCCCTGGATCGAAGAGACCGAAGCCACCCACCTTCTCGATGCCGACGAGCAGCGTCGTCAACCCGATCACCGGCGTGGCCAGGACTTGAATGATGCTGGTCGCGTAGATGGCCCACACGAACAAGGGCATCTTCATCCAGGTGATCCCGGGCGCGCGGAGCGTGTGCACGGTGACGATGAAGTTCAGCCCGGTCAAGATCGACGAGAATCCCAGGATGAACACGCCTAACAGCACCGGGAAGAGCGTCATCGGTGTCGTGGTGCTGTAGGGCGCATAGAACGTCCAGCCGCTGTCGGCGCCCCCTGTGATCACGCCGAACAGCACGATCGCGGCCCCGGTCCAGTACACGTACAGCGACAGCAGGTTCAGCCGCGGAAACGCGACGTCCTTCGCCCCCAGCATGAGCGGCAGGCAGAAGTTCCCGAACACGCCCGGGATGGCCGGAATCATGAACAAGAAGATCATGACCATGCCGTGCAGCGTGAACATCCGGTTGTAGGCGTTCGCGCCGATGAGGGTGGGCTCCGGCGTCGTCAGCTCGAGGCGCACGATCATGGCGAAGATCCCGCCCAGCAGGAAGGCGAGCAGCACCGAGACGAAGTACATCACCCCGATGCGCTTGTGATCGAGCGTCTTCAACCACGACGCGACGCCGCGATCGGCGTTGAGGTAGTTTATTTCCTGATAGGCCGGCGCCTCGGAAGGCGTAAGGGCCGCACTATCGACGAGCTGGCTCATAGACCGCTTCCTTGGACGGGACGTTTTCGAGATGGTCGCTTCTGAGGGACTTGATGAACTCGACCAGGGCCGCCGCTTCGGGTGCCGTCAGTTTCCCGCGATAGGTCGGCATGACCGGCTTGAAGCCTTTCACGATCTTGGCCCGGGGATCGATCATCGAGTCGGTGAGGTAGCCTTCGTCGGCGACGATGGTCTCGCCCGTCTCCAGCGTCTCGCGCCGGTGATAGAGGTCGAGCCAGGTCGGGCCGATGTGCGGCTCGCCGGTCAGGGAGTGGCACTTCAGACACCCCTGGGCCATGGCGACCTTCTTCCCGTATTCCACGATGGTCCCGTGGAACCCGGGCCCGTCGTCGCCGCCGCTGTCGACCCGATCGGCGAGCCCTACCTTCTGCTGCTCCAGCCACTTGTCGAACTCGGCGGGCGGCATCACGACGATCTCGCCCCACATCTGCGAGTGCCAGGTTCCGCAATACTCGGCGCACAGGATCTGGTAGCGCCCTGGCTTCGTCGCCTCGAACCAGGTCTCTGTGTAGCGCCCAGGCAGCACGTCCATCTTCACCCGGAAGTCGGGAACGAAGAAGGAGTGGATGACGTCGCGGCTGGTCATCAGCAAGCGCACGGGCCGGTCCGCCGGAACATGCAGGGTCCCGATGGCGTTCGGACCGTCCGGGTAGGCGAACTTCCACATCCACTTCTTGGCCATCACGTAGACGTCGGTCGTGTCCTTGGGCGGCGTCGTGTACCAGACGAAGTCGCGAAATCCTTGCACGAACCAGGCGAGGAAGAAGATCATCGGGACCGCGATCACGGTCAACTCGAACCGCACGCTCGGCTCGACGATGGGCGTGGACTGCCGGACGTGCCGCTGCCGGTAACGGAAGAAGAATCCGAACGCCAGCAATCCCACCCCGATGGAGCTGACCATCGTGACGATGAAGATGAAGTAGTGGAGCGTGTCCACCTTCTTGGCGAAGGTCGACGCTTGCTCGGGCAGGAAGAGAACGGCCCGCATGAAGTCGTTCATGCGACCCTCCTTCTTCTCATGACCAGTTCCTTCCGCCACAGGACAGTCAGCAGCGCGGCCAACATCAAAAAGACCATTCCCGCTCCGATGCGCACGAAACCCAGCGCGTAGGGCGCGTACTTTCGGTTGATGGGATCATATTGAAAGCAGGAGAGCAGCAGGCGGTCGAACGACGTGCCCACCCGGCCGGCGCCGGCCTCGACCATCGCCAGACGAAAGTCGCGCGGGAGCACGTCCACGCCGTAGAGGTACCGCGAGATCCGTCCATCGGGGGTCAGGACGAAGCTCACCGCGTCGTGGGCGAACTGTCCGCTCGTCTTGTCGTAGGCATATTTGAACCCCACCGCGTCAGCGAGCATTCGGCTCGAGAATCCGTCACCCAGCAGGAAAGGCCAAGACGCCGCGTCGGCCCGGCCTCCGAGACCTCCCCAGACGCGGGCCCGGGTGGTCAGGGCCTGCTTGACGTCCTCGGCAGGGTCGATGCTGATGGAGACGGCCTGGAAGTCCTTGCCAGGCGCCAGCCCCGAGGCCTTCATCGCCTTGACCAGTCCGTCGATGACCAGGCTGCAGAGCATCGGACACCGATAGTAGCCGAGCGTCACGAGCAACGGTTGTCTCCCCAGGAGGGCGTCCATCTCGACCTTGTGACCCTCTGGATCACGAAAGGTGAGTCCGCCCGGAATTTTGTCTCCCAGGTGTTCGATGACGTCCACGTCCTGCAGGGCGGCGAGCGGTTGCTCCGCATCCTGGGGGAACGGCGGCGCCGACCCGCGCTCGGCGGCCAAGCCACGCGAACCCGCGGAGATCACGGCACCGGCGGCAAGCAACGCGGCGACGATAGCGCGGCGCGCGGGCCTCATCGCTTGTCACCCGCGGGCTTGCTCGCGTCCGCGCCCTTGGGCTCCTGCGGCCCCGGGACCATGGCCGGCGTCGCCGCCGGCGGCACGCCCTCGCCCGGTATATCCGGAGGCGAGGCCACGACCTTCGCCATCGCCTGGTCGATGGGGATGTGAACGATCCCCCTGCCCTTGTCGATCCACCCCAGCCCCTCCAGGCGCTGCTTGCGCTCGGCCTTCCAGACGTCGAGGCGGTTGTCCGCCGAGAACAAGATCTGGTCGACGATCCCGATCTCGGGCTTCCCGATCTCGGTCGCGACGCGCGCAGGTCTGTTGCGACGAATCTCGTTCACCTGGCCGACCATGATGAAGTAGGCCCAGACGATGCCTGCCGCGAAGACCACCAGCGCCAGGACACCGACGAAGATGATCTTCTTCAGATTCATCTCGCCGCTGCCCCCGTGACCGTGGCCGGCGTGAGCGTTTGGGGTGTGTGAGTGCGATTGGCTCATGATTTACGGTTGTTTGTAAGCGAGCGAATCCGCCAGGTAGGGATCTCGCAGCGGCACGGTGAAGTGGCCGCGAATTCGCCAGATTGCGAACGCGACGGACAAGCCACCCACCCCGACGAAGGCAGTCACCAGCGACCAGTGAAACGGCAGGCCCTGCGGGTTGAGCGTGGGCATGATGAGCCAGTAGATATCCACCGAATGCACCAGCAGGATCCAGAACGCGACCAGGGCCAGGCGGCTTCGGTTTCGCTTGCGGGCCCGGGAAAGCAGCAAGCCGAACGGGATGAAGAAGTGTCCGAAGACCAGGAAGACGCTCACCGCCGCCCACTCCCCGTGCATACGGGTCATGAAGAACGGCACCTCCTCGGGCAGCCCGGCGATCCAGATGAGCAGGAACTGGGAGAAGCCGATGTAGGCCCAGAAGCAGGTAAAGGCCAGCATCAGCTTGCCGAGGTTGTGAATGTGCTCGGGTGACACGTAGTCGCCGTAGAGGTTCTTGCCCCGGGCGCGATCGGTGACGACGATCAACAGAGCGATGGCGCTGACGAAGCTGCCCGCGAAGAAATACACGCCGAAGATCGTGGAGAACCACAGCGGCTGCAGGCTCATCAGCCAATCGAAGCCGGCGAAGCTGAACGTCAGCGCGACGAAGGGCAGCGCGCCCGTCCCGAACCGCCTCTGGCGCGCCGTCAGCTGGATGTCGCCCGAGGCATCCTGCTTGGTCGACCAGCCGAACAGCCGGTGAGAGACGATGGCCGCAAGCAGCAGGTAACCGAACCCCCGCGCGATGAAGAAGCTGGCATTCAGGTAGGGCTTCTTGTGCTCGAGGAGCTTCAGCGCGTCGCGCGGCAGGTCAGCGGCCGGCTCGACCCAGGAGTAGAGCTGCTTCAGCCCCACGACGATCGGGATGAACAGCACCAGGAACAAGGCCACCGTCACGGCCATGACCTCGACCGGCCGCCGCAGCACCACCATCCACTTCGCTCGCACCGCCTGGAAGATCTGCAGCAGCACCACTGACCCGAGCGCGATCCCACCCCAGTACGTGAACGCGAACAGGTACGAGAACGACGATGCCCGGGCGTCCGCCGTCGCCATTCCCCCGAACGTGGCCAGCAGGCCGAGCGCACCCAGGGCGCCCGCCCCCAGCATCAAATTGCGGCCGCCGTCGTATTTCTGGATATCGAGCTTCATCGCGCTTCCTCATCGAGCCGCCGCCGCTGTTCGGGCGGCAGGTCGGCCGCAGGAACGTTCTGGCTGACTTGGAGCGCCCGGATATACGAGACCACGGCCCAGCGCTCCTCGATGGAGAGCTCGGCGGCGTAGGAGGCCATCAAGCCAAACCCATGCGTCGCCACCTCGAAGATGTACCCGGGAGCGCGATCCACGTACTTGTGCAGTGACGGCGGCGGGCGAAGCGACATCTGCCGCGCGACGATGCTGTCCCCGTCGCCGAGAGGACCGTGGCACGTGCCGCAGGTGATGTCGTAGCGCTTGCGCCCGAGCGCCAGCAGCTCCGGCGTCACCGGCACGGGAATCCGGCTGGCGTAGCGCACGATCCGTTCTCCGTTCGGGGCCCACTGTCCGGTGTAGCCGGAGATGCCGGTGGTGAGCGTGGTGTTCATGGTTCGACGTTCCCGCGGCACCGTTCCCGGGGGCGGAGCCTGCATGACCAGGCCGCTGTCGAAGAAGTTGCTCGGGCGGTACGCCCGCTCGCGCGGCTGCCGGTGATCGGCCATGGGATTGAAGATCTGCTCGTTGCAGGCGGCGCCCATCAGCAGGAGCGACGCGAGGGCGAAGGTGGCGAGGCGGGCCGTCATCGCTCCGACTCCTCGACAATCTCGACTGACACCTCGCCGAGCGACTTCAGATCCTCCGCGACGTCCTCCGGATCCTGTCCCTTCGGAACTTCGATCGAGATGAAGAAACCGTCGATGCTGGCGCGCCAGAACGACGACGCCTCGAACACGGGATGATAGGGCTCGGGCAGCCGCATCAGCCCCATCAGGCCGAAGAACGCCGAGGTCCCCCCGAGGAGGACCGCCAGCTCGAACGTGATGGGAATGTTGGCGGGGGGGCTGTGCGCGGGCCGGTTCGCGACGTTGATGGGAAAGTCCACCACGTTCATGAAATAGATCATCGCGTACGCCAGGCAGGCGCCGGCGATGGCGCCGCACAGCACGATCGTCGGGATCTTGGGCCGACCCAGGCCCAGCGCCTCCTCGATCCCGTGGACCGGGTACGGCGTATGCGTGTCCAGCTTCTTGTGACCCATCTCCCTCATCTTGCGGGTCGCCGTCAGCATGGCGTCCGAATCGGGAAACTGGCCGATCACGAAGCGGCGCGGCTCGAATCCACCCCCGTGGCTCATCCGTGCGCCTCCTCCGGCTCGTGCGCGTGCGCCTTGTGGGCGAACTCGTGGCGGAGCTCCTTGACCTCCGTCACCGCCACCGCGGGAACGAACTTCAAGAACAAGAGGAACAACGTCGAGAACAAGCCGATCGTGCCGAGGTAGATGCTCCAGTCGACCCAGGTCGGGCCATAGAGCTCCCACTTCGAGGGCAGGAAGTCGCGGTGGAGCGAGGTCACGATGATGACAAAGCGCTCGCACCACATGCCCACGTTCACGAGGATCGCGGCCACCCACATGATGAGCAGGCTCGTTCGGGCCTTCTTGAACCAGAAGATCTGGGGCACGACGACGTTGCAGAACACCATCAGCCAGTAGACGGGGGCCAGCGGGCCTCGCTGGCGCACCTTGAAGAACACCGCGAACTCGTAGGGGTTGCCGCTGTACCAGGCGATGAAGTGCTCCATGATGTAGCCGTAGGCCACCATCATTCCCGTCGCCAGGATGACCTTGTTCATGTTCTCGAGGTGCTTCATCGTGACGACGTGCTTGAGCCCCAGGAACTGGCGGGCGGGGACCATCCAGGTCACGACCATCGCGAAGCCCGAGAACACGGCGCCGGCGACGAAGTACGGCGGGAAGATCGTCGTGTGCCAGCCCGGCAGGATGGACACGGCGAAGTCGAAGGACACGATCGTGTGCACCGAGAGCACGAGCGGCGTCGAGAGCCCCGCGAGCAGCAGGTACGCCCACTTGTACTCGGCCCAGTGCCGGCCAGAGCCCCTCCAGCCGAGGGCGAACAGCCCGTAGATCACCCGCTTCGTGGGGCTCTTCGAGGAGTCACGAAGGGACGCGAGGTCGGGGATGAGCCCCAAGAACCAGAACAGCAAGGAGATCGTGAAGTACGTCGAGACCGCGAAGACGTCCCACACGAGCGGGCTCTTGAACTGTGGCCAGATCCCCTGGACGCTCGGGTAGGGCAGCAGCCAGTACAGCGCGAACCATGGGCGCCCGGTGTGGATCAGCGGAAACAACAGCGCGCAGATGACCGCGAACAGCGTCATCGCCTCCGCGAAGCGGTTGATCGATGTTCGCCACTTCTGCTGCAAGAGCAACAAGATGGCCGAGATCAGCGTGCCCGCGTGGCCGATGCCGATCCACCAGACGAAGTTGATGATGCCGTACGCCCAGCCGACCGGGATGTTGTTTCCCCACATCCCGACGCCCTTGGCGACGGTCACCGTGATGCCAACGACCAGGAGGCCGAGGCCCGCGAGCGCGAGCCCGAACAGGCCCCACCAGCCCTTCCCGGCGCCGCGCCAGACGTGGGCGAGCAACGAGTCGTTTAGCGACGCGTCGGTCTGCGCCCCTTCAATGAGGGACGCCGGCTCGAGCGGGTCGTTGGTCGTCGATGCTGAGGTTGCTGTGCTGGCCATGGTCAGTCGTCCAATTCCTTGGATGCGTCCTAGCCCTTCGCTAGCTCGGGGTTGGGGTTCCGCACGCGCGCCAGATAGGCGGTCCGGGGACGCGTCCCGACCTCGTGCAGCAAGTCGTAGCGCCGTTCGTCCGCGTGCGCCTTCGTCACCCGAGACTTCGGATCGTTCAGGTTCCCGAACTCGATCGCGCCGGCCGGGCAGCCCTGCTGGCAAGCAGTCTTGACCTCACCATCGTCGAGCAACCGTCCCGCGACGCGAGCGTCGATGCGCCGGCGCTCGATCCGCTGCACGCAGTACGTGCACTTCTCCATGACCCCGCGGCTGCGCACCGTGACCTCGGGGTTCATCCCCAGCATGCGCACGGCGGGCGTCTCGCTCGTGAAGTCGAGGAAGTTGAACCGTCGCACCTTGTAAGGGCAGTTGTTGCTGCAGTAGCGGGTCCCGACGCAGCGGTTGTAGACCATCTCGTTCAGGCCTTCGTCGCTGTGGACGGTGGCGTTGACGGGGCACACGTACTCGCAGGGGGCGGTCTCGCAGTGCACGCAGCCGAGCGGCTGAACGACCGCCTGGGGATCCTCGATCTCGCCCGAGTAGTAACGATCGATGCGCAGCCACTGCATCTCGCGGCCACGCACCACCTGGTCCTTACCCACGACGGGGATGTTGTTCTCGGACTGACAAGCGACAACGCAGGCGCTGCAGCCGGTGCACTTGCCGAGGTCGATGGCCATGCCCCACTTGTACTGCTCTTTGCTGTAGTCGTGTGGCGCGTGGATGGTCGGCTGGGGACCGCGGCGATCCTCGATGCGCTCGTGGAACGGTGAGTGCTGGTCCTCGAGCTCCGCCAACGTCACGTCCATCACCGGCTCGCGGTCCTCCATCGACCAGTGATTCTGCGTGATGGCAAACGTGTGCATGCCCGTCGCGAGCGTGACCTGCGCGCCCCGATCGAACCACGGCGCGTCGCTGCCGCGCAGGGCGCCGGCGTTGTAGCCCACGCCGCGGGCGACGCTCTCGCCGCCGGTCCGCCCGTATCCCAGGACCAAGGTGACGCAGTCGTCCGCGTGGCCCGGGACCACCAGCGCCGGCGCCTGAATCCGGCGATCCCGGTACTCGATGGCCAGGAAGGAGAACCTGTCGTTGTCCCGCTCCATCTCCACCCCGAGCGCCTTGGCCGTGGCGGGCGAAATGAGGGCGGCGTTGTCCCAGGTGACCTTGGTGACGGGATCGGGGAGCTCCTGAAGCCACGCCGAATTGGCGAACCGACCGTCGACGACCTTGTAGTCGGCCGCGAACGCGATCTCGGTGCCGACCGCCTTGGGCGCCGAGGCCAGCAGCGCCCCGACTCCTTGCGCGACGGCGGCGGAGTCCAGGGTCAACGTGGAGTCGGGGGTCGTCTCCGTCCCGACGATGACGCCGTCCGCGACCCACTTCTCCCAGATCTGCTCGAACTCGCCGGTGGCTGCTCCGGGAACCGTCGAGACCTTCGCCTGCCACGAACGACGCAGCACCTCGTAGGCTCCGAGGTCGCCTTCACCGAGGAACGCCGCCAGCACCTCGATCTCGGTGACGCCCGCCCACAGCGGCGCTATCAGCGGTTGCACGATGGAGACCGTCCCGTCGGTGGCGCGGGCATCGCCCCACGACTCGAGCGGATGCGCACCGGGGACGACATACGACGAGACCGCCGCGGTCTCGTCCTCGTAGGCCGTGCGATAGACGGTGGTGGGGATGCGGGGCAGCAGCTTGTCGAACTTCAGGTCGGCCGGCGCCGTGTAGACCGGATTCGAGGCCGTGATGACGAGCGTATCGACCTGCCCGGAGGCGATCTCTTCGGCCAGCGGCACCAGCGCGCGCGGCCCGGCGGTGGCATCGGCGAGCAACGGCGTCGCGTATGAGACCGTGGTCCCCACGTTGTCGAGGGCGGCGTTGAGCGCGGCTACGACCGCGTGCACGGCGGCCGGCTGACGCCGACCCGCGATCACCAGGGATTGACCGCGGTGCTTGATCAGATCCGAGGCCACCGCGCTGACCCACTTTGCGTCGATCGTCGCCAGCCCGCGCGCGGCGCCGGCGATCGCGGCCACCTGCGCGAAACCCGGCCGGCGACCCAGCTCCGCCGCGAGCGCCAGCGCGAACGCCGCCACGTCTCCCGCGCGCAGGCGCAAACGATGATCGGCGGACATGCCGGTGACGGTCATCGAGGGCTCGACCACATACAGGCGGTTCATGGGCGCGCCCGGCTGGCGCCGCTCGGCGAACTGGCGGGTGGCGCGAAGTTGCTCGGTCCCTTCGCCCAGGAAGTCGGCGTCCAGCGCGACGATCACGGTGGCCCGGTTCAGCTCGTGGCGAGCCTCGACGACCTTGCCGAAAGCCAGACGGAGGCCCTCGGGAGCCCCGTCACAGGCGATCGAGCTGTAGCTCGTGAACCTGGCCTTCGGGAACTTTTCGAGGAGACGCTGACGCAGCTCGATGAGCAAGGGGGACGCTGTCGGCTCGGTGAGGAATCGGAGGTGAGCGCCGCCCTCGGCGGCGTGGCGGGCGGCCAGCAGCGCCATTTGCCCCAGGAACGTCCGCCAGGCAATGGGATCACCATTGTGCTTGAGCTGCTTGGCGCGGTCGTTGTCGTAGAGCCCCTGCAGCAGGGCCTGCTCGTACGGGCGCGCGGCGCCCAGGCTGTCGCGATGATCGGGGTTGCCTTCGATCTTCGTGGGGCGACCTTCGTGGCTCTCGACCAGCAAGCCCGAGGCATGCCCTTCCACCGTGTAGGCGGTCGCGAAATGCAACGAGGTCCCGGGGAGCACCTCCACGGGGCGCCGAATGAAGGGAATCGCCTGTTCCTGTGGGGGCTGACAAGCGGCCACCCCCGCCATCGCGGCACCCGACCCGAGCAACTGCATGAACGAACGCCGACTCACCTCGGGAAGCTCGGACGCGCCGGGGGGAAACTCGCGGGCCGCGGCGGCGGCGAGGGTCGGCGATCCGTCCTTCTCGGCCACGCTTCGCCAGTAACGTCGGACGTCCCCGCTCGCGGCCTCGGTGGCGGCCAAGGCCTCGGTGACGATGGGCAACGAGACGCGTCGCGCGGCGACCGACGGCGACCGCGCGGAGGGGTCGCTCATGGACTCTTGCGCACGAGCTTGCGCACGAGCTTCCGGCTGTTCCTGATCCTGGCTGCTCATCGATGGCACGTGGTGCAACTGGTGCGGGTGTGAACGTCGTTGGTCTGCGACAAGACCCGCGCCGTCTCGTCGGGATCGCCTTCGGCGTGCCACGTCATGTTCGTGATCTCCGAGAGCGGCCGCAGGTTCTTGCCGGGGTTACGGTGACACTCGAGGCACCATCCCATCGTGAGGGGGGTGCTCTTCTCGACGGCCGCCATCTGATCGACGCGCCCATGACAGGTCACGCAACCGACGCCCTTGCCGACGTGAATCGAATGATTGAAGTACACGAACTCGGGAACCTTGTAGACGCGGTTCCAGACCATGGGCTTGTTCTCGATGAAGCTGGTTCGCACCGGCTCCAGCAAGGGGCTCTTGTTCCAGATCTGCGAGTGACAGTTCAAGCACAGCTGGGTGGGCGGGATGCTCGCGAACGGAGACTTCTCGACCGTGTTGTGACAGTACCGGCAGTCGATCCCCTCGTCGCGGGTGTGGTGGCGATGATCGAACTGCAACGGTTGCTCGATGGGGGTCTGCATGGCGCGCGCATACGGCGTCCGCGCCCACAACAGCAGCCCACCCACGGTTCCGCCCGCCCCAGCAGCCAGAACAACGAGACTGAGCCGCGCAAGCGTATTATGTCGAGGCCTAAAGATGAGAGGGCTCATCCGCGTGGCGCAGCATATAGTCTCAGCCGACGTTGAACGTCAAGTACCGAAGTGGTCGAACGCTGCCTTCTTTTTCTCGCTTCGAGGCACGCGGCTCCGAGGAAAAAAACCGCGCCCAAAAAGAATATTGCCGCTCACCCTTATCGCGCCTCCGAACCGTGCCGAAACCCTATTTGCCCCCACAGGTTTCGAGTACGAGGAGGCAGGAGATGAAGACCAACGAAGTGAGCCCGGGCAGCGCGAGTGTGTCCGGGATTCTTAGCCCCGAGCGAAAGGGCGGCGAGCCCGACTCGCCGGTCGGCGCCTCCGACCGGGCGACGTTGGCGCAGACCGACCAGCTGAACGCTTCGATTTCCGCGAATGTCAACGTCGCGGCCACCGAGCGCGCCCAGCGCATTCACACCCTGACCCAGATGGTGCGGGCGGGTGTGTACCGCCCGAACCCTTCCCAGCTGGCCGAGCAGATACTGGCCGAGGCGCAGTTCGACGCCCACCTAGAGCGGGTGTTGGGATAGCACCCCGGCGTTGACCTGCAGGCACCAGGCGTGCCACATGCCGCGGAAGGCGGCCTCGATGTCCCGCGCCAGCAACGCCGGCGACCCGAGCGGGCTGCTCGACACGCGCGACCGAAGCTCCGCCCGCAAGCGGGCCAGGGCCGGCAGATCTCCCGCAATTCGGACGCAGGTCTCGACAAAGGATTGCGGGGTCTCGGCGACCAGGTCCGGCAAGCCGACCCGCGTCAAGAGGCTCGCGCCCACCCTCCCCGGGTGCGCCGTTCCCCGCAGGGTCACGACGGGAACCCCCATCCACATCGCCTCACACGTCGTGGTCGTTCCGTTGTACGGAAACGAATCGAGACCGACGTCCACTTCATCGTAGACGGCCAGGTGCTGCAGCCGCGTCGCGGTGTAGGGCGCGATGGCGATGCGCTCCGGATCGACACCGTGACTCGCGAAGCGGGCCCGGACCCTGGCGCGGGGGCCGTCCTCCCCCAGACCGCGGCACTTCAGCAGGAGTCTCGCGCCGGGTACCGCCTGCAGGACGGCTGCCCAGAGCGCGAACACGCCATCGTTCAGCTTGGACAGGTTGTTGAAGGAACCGAAGGTCACACCGCCGCGGGTGGTGGCCGGGAGGGCCCCGGGGCCGGCGAGGTCGTCGGCCTCGGGTTGATAGCAGAGGAAGCCGTTGGGCAATCGCCAGAGGTGCTCCGCGTAGAAGGTGTTCCCTTCGCTCTCCGGGTCCGCGATGCCATCGGTCAGACGCCAACCGATGGCGGAGAGCCCCGTGGTCCCCGGATAGCCGCAATAGGAGACCTGGACAGGCGCGGGGCGCCGGGCGAAGCAAGCCAGGCGATTCTCCGCGGTGTGGCCGCCGAGGTCAACCAACACGTCGATTTGGTCCCGCGCCACCAGCTCGGCGAGCTGGGCGTCATTCAGCTGGCGTGTTTCGCGCCACCCATCTGCCCGAGCCCGGATTCGCCCGGTGATGGCATCGTGAACGGTGGAGGAGTAACAAAATACCTCCACGGCGCCACGATCGTGGCCGCGGATCAGGGGCTCGATGAAGGAAGCCACCGAATGACTGCGCAGGTCCGCCGACACGTAGCCGACGCGAAGCCGACGGTCAGGGTTGGTGTCGCGGACGCCGTACCCTCCGGCCGGTCCCGGATCGATCGGAGCGGCGAAGCGCGCCTCCCATCGGCGGTGGTCCGCAAGCAAGTCGGCGGGCCGCGCCGCGAGGTCCGCCTGGCGCGCCAGCAGGAAGCTCGAGAAGATTGGCGCCGCGTCGGGGCTGGCCTGGAGGGCGCGCCGGTAGTGCTCGAGAGCGTCGGGAATCTCGCCCTGCTCCCGCAAGATGCCTGCGAGGTTGCCGTGGGCGTCGGGTTGCTCCGGTGACAATGCCAGCACCCGCCGCGCGGTCGCGGCCGCCCGCGCGAGCTGCCCCAGACGATATTGCACGGCCCCCAGGTTCACGAGGGCTGGAACGTTGGATGGATCGAGCGCGATGGCCCGGTCGAGGACCGTCTCCGCTTCGCGCTGGTTCAAGTCGAACAGGAGCGAGCCGAGGTTCAGGTGGACAGCCGGGTTCTCGGGATCGAGCTCGGCGGCGCGCCTGAAGTAGGGGAGCGCCAGGTCCCAGAGCTTGAGCTCGCGCAGGGCTCGGCCCGTGTTCGTGTGAAACAACGCCGAGGTCGGCTCGAGGACACACAGGCGCCCGTATCCCGCCGAGGCGTCCCGCCACCGCTGCTCCCGGAACGCGGTCAGGGACATCGCCTCGATGGCCTTCGACAGGTTCTTGCGGATCTCCGGGGAGCCGGGCGCCACCAGGAGCGCCATCTCGAACTGCACGACCGCCGCCGGGAACTGGCCCTTGCGGGCCAACAGCGCTCCGAGATCGTTGAAGACCTCGGCCGACGAGCTCCCGCGGGCGACCGCCTCCGCGTAGAGCGAGATGGCGGCCTCGGCGTCACCGGCGAGTGCGAGCCGGCGCGCGCGGAGGCCGAGCGTCGCGGAGTCCGCGGGGGCGGCTGCGGCCGCGGCGCGAGACCGCTTCCGTCGGGCGGCGTTTCCCATCGCCGCGTCTATCGGCACCCCGCGGCTGCCCCTTGACCCGGACCCGACCGTGAGGCGAGACACGCGGCTCCAATGAATCCGCCGCGCCTCATGTTCGCCCGGGAAGGGACCGATGGGTGGCCCGTGCGCCGAGAACACGCCCCTCGCGGCCCAGCTGGCGGTCCTGGCCGCCTGACGCGGCCGCGCTGATGTCGCCCCGCGTGTTGCTGCTGACGGGGTCCCCCGCCCACTACATGGCGCCCCCCCGGCTGTCCGATGATCAGATAACGGCCGGGCCCGACTGGCAAGATGGCCGCGACGTCGACGGACGCGACCGGACCCTCGTTACCCCCCTCGGCGAATATGATGTGGCGCCGCTGCTGGCCCGGCTCGGACCTGACCAGCGTCCCGACGTGCTGGTTTGCCTCGTCGACGCCAGCCGACGGAACGTGCCGCGCAACCTGCGGGTCTTTCCGGGGCCGAAGGTGCTGCTCGTCGCAGACACCCATCACCTCAAGGCGCCGCTGACACACATGGTGCGGTACGCGGCCAGCGAGCCGTTCGACCGGGTGGTGTTTCTCTACGACCGCCACCACGCCGCCATCTTCCACGCCGCGGGCCTGCGCAACCTGTACTGGTTTCCTGGACTGACGTTTCCGCACGGCGACGACTTCGTTCGCCAGAGCCGGCTGCAGTCGCCGCGGGCGGTGCAGCTCGCCTTCGTGGGGCAGGCGGGAAAGCTGCATCCCCGACGCGCCCGGCTCCTCGGCGCCCTCGAGGCCGCCGGGCTCCCGATCGCACAGCGGGCGCTCGGCCAACGCGACGCCCTGCCCTTCTACGGATCGTCGTTGCTCGGCTTCAACTCCAGCCTGAATGGCGATCTCAACCTGCGCGTGTTCGAGGTCCTGGCCAGCGGCGCCCTGCTGGTGACGGACCGCCTGGCTCCGGCGGCCGGCCTCGAGCACCTGCTCGCCGACGGGCGCGATTGTCTGGTCTACGGTGACGAGGACGAGCTGGTGGCGAAGGTGAGCGCGTGCCTGCGCGACCCGAAAGCCACGGCGCGCACGGCCGACGCGGGCGCGCGTTGGTTCCTGAAGACGCTGGGCGAGCAGCCCCGGCGTGATCTGTTCAACGCGATCGCGTTCGACGGACGCGCGCCTGCTCCGTTCCCGCTGCCCGCCGCGGAGCTCTCCGGGCTTCACTTCAGCAGTCCGCGCGAGCTGGTCGCGACCGTGATGGTCTACGAGGGCGTGCAGGAGCTACATCGCCTCGATGACGAGGTGCGCGTGGTCGTGGACGAAACAACGCCTGACAACGTCTCGCGACTCTGCGCCACGCTCCCTCGGGTCCGCGTGACCGCGGTGGCCACCTCATCGCGGACCGACCTCCTCGTCGTGGCCGCCAAGAACGCCGAGGCCGCGGCCGGGGGCGACGCGGCGCACGTGTGGTGCTGGGACGCCGCCGGGCAAGCGGAGCTGGCCAGGCTGGCCACGCTGTTCTCGCGACAGGGCTACGCGGCGGTCAGCCCCGAGCTGGGCTTCTACGCACGGCAAACGTCGGGTCAGCCGGATCCTGCCGATCAAGCGCGACAGGCCCGCGAGCTGCTGGAGCGCGGCGACTCCGCGCGCGCCCTCGAGCTCGCCCGGGCCGCGCTGACACGTGATCCAGGGTGCTTCCCGGCGCTGGCCGTGATCGCCGACGCTGCCCTGTCGAACGGGGGCGTACCGCTCGCGGAGAAGCTGCTCCGTCTGGCCCGGAGCCTCGCGCCCGGAGAAGCCGGCCTCGCGGCCGCGCTCGCCGAGGCCCTGTGGCGGCAACAACGGTTTGCGGAAGCCGAGGCCGAGATCGCCGATGCCCTGCGGCTCGACGGCACCAGCCTGCGTGGGCTGCTCGTGCTTCTCCGCTTGCACGAGGCGCAGGGCCGCGAGCGTGAGGCCCGCTCGGTCTTCGAAGACATCGCGGCCCTGCATCCGAACGCCGCGGTGTCCCTCGCGCCACCGCAACTGGCCGCGCGACAGGGAAGCTGAGCGCGTACGGACGCCGCGCCGCCGGCGCGCTCACGCTGTGGCGGTGAGCGTAAGCAGCGTGTCGATCACGTGGCGTTGCTCATCATCGCCGAGCTGGGGATAGAGCGGCAGGCTGAGGGCCCGCGCGTAGTAGGCCTCGGCGTGCGGCAGGGCTTCCGCCTCCCCCTCCACTCTCGTTCCCGGCTCGCGGTAGTAGGGCATCGTGTGCAGGGGAATGTAGTGGACCTGGGCGTGGATCTGCCGCTCACGGAGGCCGTCGTAGATCCTCCGACGGGCGGGCACCTCCACGGGGTACAGGTGATACGCGTGCTCGTCGTCCGTCGAGGAGGCAAAGGACCTGACTCGGGTCCCCTCGAACGCTCGATCGTACGCGCGCGCGAGCTCGCGCCTCCGCGCCAGACCCGCGTCCGCGCGCCGAAGCTGCGAAACCCCCAGCGCCGCCTGCACGTCGCTCATGCGGTAGTTGAACCCGAGCTCCTGCATCTCGTAGTACCAACCACCGTCGTTCTGGCGGAGGCGGGACGGCTCGCGGGTGATGCCGTGGGTGCGCAGCCGCAACAACTTTTCGTACAGCTGCTTCGAATCGGTGGTGATCATCCCGCCCTCCCCCGTCGTGATGTGCTTGACCGGATGGAACGAGAACACCGTCAGCTCGGCGAAGCGTCCGTTGCCGCAGCGCTGCAGCTCGCCAGCTTCGTCGCGAAAGCCGCCACCCAGCGCATGGCAAGCATCCTCGATGATCCAGAGGCCGTGTTCATTCGCCAGTCGGCGGAACGCGTCCATCCGCAGCGGCTTGCCAGCGAAGTCGACCGGGATCAGCCCCTGAAAGTGTCCGCGCGGCGCCGCTTCGAGCAGGCGCTTCACCGCCGCCAGATCGATGAGCAGGGTGTCCGGGTCGATGTCGGCGAACCCGACGCGCCCACCGCAATACCGCACACAGTTCGCGGACGCGGCGAAGGTGATGGGCGTGGTGATCACCCGCGCCGAGGCGTCGACACCTAGCGCCAGGGCGCCGAGGTGCAGGCCCGCGGTGCCGTTCGCGACCGCCACGGCGTAGCGCGCCCCCGTGTAGGCGCAAAACGCCTCCTCGAACTCGGCGACCTTGGGCCCCTGCGTGAGGAAGTCCGAACGCAACGTCGCCACCACCGCCGCGATGTCGTCGTCGGTGATGTGTTGCTTCCCGTACGGAATCGGCCGCCCCGCGCCGGCCATCGTCAGTACGCTTCCCAGCTGAAGTTCGGATCGACGTGGCTCCTGATCATCTGTCGCAGGTCGTCCACGCGCAGCCAGTCGCTGTTCGTTCCCGAGCTGTAGTGAAACCCGGCGGGGACGCGCTCGGCGTTGAAGCGCTGGATATAGGCCGGCAAGTCGAACGCGGTCGACTGCGGAAGGATCGAGAAGTAGTTCTTCAGATCATAGGTGGTGAAGGAATCGGAGCTGGTGATCATCTCCTCGTGGATCTTCTCGCCGGCGCGGATGCCGATGATCTCCTGCCTGGCGTGGGGAGCGACGGCGGTGGCCAGATCGGGGAGGTGGAAGGAGGGGATCTTGGGGACGAACACCTCTCCGCCCCAGGCGTGCGCGATGGCGTACAGGACCATCTCGGCCCCCTCTTGCAGCGAAATATTGAAGCGCGTCATGGTCGGGTCGGTGATGGGCAACACCCCCTCCTCGCGCTTGCGGAGGAAGAACGGGATGACCGAGCCGTTCGAGCCCATCACGTTGCCGTAGCGCACCACCGAGAACCGGCAGTCGCGGCTGCCGCGGATGTTGTTGGCGGCGATGAACAGCTTGTCCGAGGTGAGCTTGGTGGCGCCATACAGGTTGATGGGCGCCGCGGCCTTGTCCGTGGACAGGGCCACCACCCGATTGACCTCCGTCGCGAGCGCGGCGTTGATGACGTTCTCCGCACCCATCACGTTCGTCTTCACGCACTCGATCGGGTTGTACTCGGCGATGTGGACGTGCTTCATCGCGGCCGCGTGAATGACGATGTCGATGCCGTTGAAGGCCGTCTTCAGGCGGTCCACGTCGCGAACGTCGCCCACGAAGTAGCGCATCGCCGGGTAGCGCTTCGTGGGAAACCGCTGTGCCATGGTGTACTGCTTCTGCTCGTCGCGCGAGAACACGACGAGGCGCTTGACGCCCGGGTAGCGGGCGAGGATCACCTCGACCAGCTTCGTGCCGAGGGAGCCGGTGCCGCCCGTGATGAGGATCCGCTTACCGTCGAGAGTCAGGCATTCGTTCATGGTGTGCTCGGATCAGGCGTGGGTTGGCCGTGACGGTGACTCCGCCGGCAGCGCTGGCGGCGCCAGGGTGCCGAGGCCGAAGAAGGCCATTTCGTCCGTCTCGTCCCGGAGGCGATCGTCGGGCGTGGGCGCCGGGATGACCGGCGCGTCCTCGAAGACGATGCGACGGAGGCGATCGAGGTCCGGGCTCTTGCCGCGTGCCAGCTCGCCGACATCACGAAAGCGGAACTTCCCCGTGAACGGCGTGGGCATCGCCACCATCGGCAGGTGCAACATCCAGCGGTGGAACCAGGCATAGACGAAGCGATGGGCCATCCGCGCGATCTCGGGGTCGCGGGCCAGCGCGGGCAGTCGCAACGCCTCCTCGTACGCTGCGTCCAGCGCCTCGCGGGTGAACGCCGCCTCCAGGAAGGGCAGCCCGCGATAGCCGCCGTTGCCCGCCATCACGACGCGCAGGCCCCGGCTCGCCATCTCGACGCCGACGGTGCTGATGTACGCGAGGCCCACTGTGCTGGCATCAATCAGGTCGTAGGAGCTGACCTTGGACTTCGAGTCGACGTAGCGCACGTTGGGCGGCAGGCTCGCCTGCAGGGCCGTTTGAAACGCCACCTCGTGAGGGTTGAGGGCTTGGATGATCGGACGGTAGGCCCCGGAGACGGGCCGATTGGGGTGCTCGCGAATGACGATCTGGAGCTCCGGATGACGTCGCGCGAACGCCACGGTCGCGAGCAGCCAGTCGTCCTGGGAGAGCGCGGGCACGCCATAGGCGGGATCGCCGCTGAATTCGTAGAGCGACGATGTGAACGCCGACCAGATCGGCTTCTCGGGATCGAGGTTCAACTGGCGGTGCAGCTCGGTCGCCTGACCGGGCACGGGGGAATAGCGAATCCAGCTGAGATTCGTGCCCTCGGCGAGGCCCTTCAGCTGCTGGGCCGCGGTGGTCAGCTGCGCGGTGCTGAGGGGCACATCCTTCCACGACTCCCACACGCGAGCGAGAACGCCGGGGGCGTTGCACTGGTCGTTCTCGATGAGGCGCACCGTCTCCTTCAGACCGCCGCGCTCGTGGGTCAAGGTGCGCACGCCGCGGGCGAGCGCGACCTCCATGGCCACCTTCGTGCTCCCGCGCAGGCCGTTGAACACGAAGAACAGCTCGGGCTGGTACTCGTCGAACGCGCGATTGAGCGCGCGATAGGCCAGCGCGTCGCCCACCAGGAAGCCGATGAACACGTTGCGCAGGTCGGGGTTCTCGAGGTCCAGCCGCTCGACCTTGAACATCAGATGAATGGACGCGCGGACCCAGCTGGCGAGCGGCTGGCCATCGAAGGTCGCCTGCTCGAGCGCGGCGAGCGGCGCCGCTTGCAGCGTGGCCGTCCACGCCGAGACGTCTTCTCGATCAGTGTTTGTCAGGTAGCGGTTCAACCACTGAAAATGCAGGGGAAGCTGGGCCAGAAAGCCCGCCTGCGACGCCTGGCAGCGCTCGCACTTCAGCGGAACCCGCGGGCTCGTGGGTGTGTCGAGGTCGCACACCGGATACATTCCGTCGCACAGCAGGTACTCGACCTGGGCGCCGTCCGACTGCAGGGCGAGGAGCATGGTCGCCTCCCAGGCCGCGTGAATCTGCCAGTTGAGATAGGGCGCGTAGCACAAGATCCGCATCGGATGGGGAAGCGTAGACATTCGCGGTACCTCATCGGCGGCGGATTTGTGACACTTGAGCGCTGCCCGCCTCGTTTCGCTCGTCGGGTTTCTGACTCACAGGACCGCGAACTGCGTGATGTAGACGGCGCGGATGCGCTGGCCAGGGACGATCCGGCGAACCTGCTGCAGCAGCGACTGCTTCAACGACGTCAGCGCTTCGCTTCCCCTCAGCTGCTCGGGCGTGCGATCCGAGACCGACCGCAGGATCGCGTCCCGAAGGCGCGGGGTCTGTCGGGTGACCAGCTCCTGCGATCGTGTCGCGTCCACCTCCAAACCGAGGCTGAGCTGCAGAAAGACATCCTCGCCGCCGGACTTCAGCTGGACGGTCATGTCGTCGATAGCGACGATCGGTCGTGCTTCGCCGCCGATGTCATCCTCGCACCCCACCCCCTTGCCGCTGGTCGTGCCGCAGTCCGACCATGTGGAAGCGGCGCGTGGCTGCTTCATCCCGATGACAAAGACCGCCCCCAACAACAGCGCGTTGATCGCCGCCAGCAAGAAGAAGGGCCTCGCGTTATCGTCCTCGGTCATCGTGCTCCATCGAATGACGGGCTCCGCCGGGGAGGCGCCGCCCGTGAGCGCACCCGTTCCCCGCTCGTCCGCCTCTGAAACAGGATCGGCAGGATCCTCCAAACCCTCGATAGGGACCATCCCTGAGAAACCCTGGGAAATCCCCGAGAAGGCCGTTTCGCCGTCGTGACGCCGACCGGCGCCGCGACGCAATCTTTGCCCTCGTGGGCCGCCAGACGCTATGATCCAGGCCGCCCGCGGTCCGCCGGGCCGACATGAGAGTCCTTTTCGCCGGCAACAACTGGCTTGGATTGGAGGCGCTGCGCTTCCTCCGGGAGCAAGGCGAGGACATCGTGGGACTGGCGCTCCACCCGGAGGGCAAGCGCAGGTACGCCGACGAGATGCGCGCCCTTTGCGGCTTGCCTCCCGGGCGCGTCCTCGAGGGGCCCGCCGTGAACACGCCCGCCGGCGTCGATTCGGTGAAGGCCCTCGGGGCCGATGTCGCCGTGTCCGTCCTGTTCAATTACCTCTTCCGCGCGCCGTTTCTCGCGTGCTTCCCGCGCGGAGTCGTCAACCTGCACCCGGCCCTGCTGCCCTACAACCGCGGCCAATATCCGAACGTGTGGAGCATCGTCGAGGGCACCCCCTCGGGCGTGACGTTCCACTACGTCGACGCGGGCGTGGACACCGGGGACGTCATCGCCCAGCGCCGCGTCGAGGTCGAGCCGATCGACACCGGGGAGACCCTCTACCGAAAGCTGGAATGCGCCGGACTGGACCTGTTCCGCGAGGCCTGGCCCCGCTTCAGCGAGGGCCGCAGCCCACGGCGGCCGCAGGACCGCGCGCTCGGGACCAGTCACCGCACGGCCGACGTGGACCTGATCGACGAGATCGAGCTCGACCGTCCCACCACGGCGCGCGCGCTCATCGACACGCTGCGCGCCCGTACGTTCCCGCCTTACCGGGGCGCCTATTTTCGCGTCGACGGGCGGAAGGTCCACCTGCGCCTCGCGCTCGAGTACGGAGACGACGAGTGAGCGCCGTCGAGACGTGCTACCTGGTCGCGGGACGAATGCCGTGGAACCGGCGAGTCTTCGACGAGGACGTCAAATCACTGCCCGGGCGCTGGGAGTTCATCGCCCGCCCCGAGGAGCTCTCGGCCGCGCTCCTGGCCGCGCTGAGGCCGCGCTACGTGTTCTTCATGCACTGGTCATGGAAGGTCCCCGAGGACATTTGCCGGGACTACGAGTGTGTGTGCTTCCACATGTCCGACGTTCCCTACGGACGAGGCGGCAGCCCGCTCCAGAACCTGGTCGAGCGCGGCCACCGCCGGACCAAGCTCACCGCGCTGCGCATGGTCGACGACATGGATGCCGGCCCCGTGTACGCCAAGGAGGACCTGAGCCTCGAGGGCAGCGCCGAGGAGATCCTCATCCGGCAGAGTCGCCTCGCGGCCAAGATGATGGCGCGCCTCGTTCGCGAGGAACCCACCCCCATCCCGCAGGCGGGCGAGCCCGTGATCTTCGCCCGCCGCAAGCCGCGCGACAGCCGGATCCCGCCGCTCGGCTCGCTGGAGCAGCTCCACGACTTTCTGCGCATGCTCGATGGCGAGGGGTATCCGCGGGCGTTCATCGAGCACGAGGGCTTCCGGTACGAATTCTCCCGTGCTGGGCTTTATGACGGCAGGGTTGTTGCCGACGTAAGCGTCACGCCCATCCCCAAGGAACCGCCCGCCGCGACCCCCTCCCCCGCGGAGGAAGCGACACCCGCCCGGGCGCCAGAGCCAAGCGACCCCACCAACCGACCATGATGCGCATCCTCGTAGTAGCGGCCCACCCCGACGACGAGATGCTCGGATGCGGCGCCGCCATGGCGAAATGGACGGCGCAAGGACACGCGGTCTCCGTCGCGATCCTCGGAGAGGGCGCCACGTCCCGGTACGCGGCGCGCGCCGACGGTCTCCCCGCGGAGGTCTCCGACCTCCAGCGCGCTGCGCTGGCGGCGGCGCGGGTCGTGGGCGTCACGGACGTCAGCTTTCACGGTTTGCCCGACAACCGCTTCGACGAGCTCCCGCTGCTCGACATCGTGAAGACCGTGGAGAGACGCGTGGCCGAGCTCGGGCCCCACCGCGTGGTGACCCATCACGGCTCCGATCTGAACGTGGATCACCGCGCGACCTTCGAGGCGGTCCTGACCGCCACCCGGCCCAAGCCCGGCCATCCCGTGAAAGAGGTGCTGGCGTTCGAGGTCGCCTCTTCCACCGACTGGGGCTTCCAGGCCATCGAGCCCGTCTTCCGCGCCAACTACTTCGAGGACGTGAGCGACACCATCGCGACGAAGCTGGCGGCCCTGGGGTGCTACCCGACGGAGATGTGCGCCTTCCCCCACCCGCGCTCGCTCGAGACCGTCGCCGCGATGGCCCGCCGCTGGGGCAGCGTGGTGGGCTGCGCGGCGGCGGAGGCCTTTCAACTCGTGCGCGCGGTGCACTGACCGGAACGGAGGAGTCCATGGCGATTCAGCTCGATATCGGTGGCAGGCGCGTCGGACCCGGAGAGCCCGTCTACATCGTCGCCGAGATGTCCGCGAACCACAACGGTGACTATCAGCAGGCCGTGGACATCCTGCGCGCGGCCAAGGACGCCGGCGCGGACGCGGTGAAGCTGCAGACCTACACCCCCGACACCATGACCATCCGTCACGCCGGCGAGGGCTTCATCGTCGGACCGGGGACGCTCTGGGAGGGGCGCAACCTCTACGAGCTCTACGCGGAGGCGTTCACGCCCTGGCAGTGGCAAAAGGATCTGCGCGACGAGGCGAAGCGGCTCGGGCTCGGCTTCTTCTCGACGGCGTTCGACGAGAGCGCGGTCGACTTTCTCGAGGGGCTGGAGGTCCCGGTGCACAAGGTCGCGTCGTTCGAGATCGTCGATCTGCCCTTGATCAGGCGCATGGCGGCCACCGGCAAGCCCCTCATCATGTCGACGGGGATGTCGACCGAGGCCGAGGTGCGCGAGGCCGTCGAGACGGCGCGCGCAGGAGGCAGCGGAGACATCCTGCTGCTCAAGTGCACGAGCGCCTATCCGGCGCCTCCCTCGGAGATGAACCTCGCCACGATGGCCGCCTTGGCGCAAACGTTCGGCGTCGCCGTGGGCCTCTCCGACCATACCCTCGGTCACGCCGTGGCGGTCGCCGCGGTCGCCCTCGGGGCCTGCATGGTCGAGAAGCACTTCACGCTGTCCCGGAAGGTCAAGGGCCCGGACAGCGCGTTCTCGATGGAGCCCGCCGAGCTCGCCGAGATGGTGCGCGCGATCCGCATCGCCGAGGCGGCGATCGGCCGGGTGAAATACGGCGCTGGCGAAGCCGAGGAGAAGAGCAAGGTGTTTCGCCGTTCGCTTTACGTGGTCAGCGACGTCAAGGCGGGCGAGGCGCTCACCGAGAAGAACGTGCGCGCCATCCGACCCGGGTTCGGCATGCACACCCGCCACTTGACGGAGGTGCTCGGACATCGCGCGGCCAGGGACCTGTCGACCGGGAGCCCGCTCGACTGGAGCATGGTTCGTCGCGACTGACGTCAAGTTGCGCCGAGACGTCGGCGAGCACCGTCGAGGAGCCGCACATGAACCCGCCAACCCGCGCCCTGGCCGTGATCCCCGCCCGCGGCGGGAGCAAGCGCATTCCGCGCAAGAACGTGAAGGCATTCCTGGGGGAGCCCATCATCAAATACTCCATCGCGACGGCGCGCGCGTCGGGGCTCTTCGAGGAGGTGATGGTCAGCAGCGACGATCGCGAGATCCTCGAGCTCGCGCGGGGCCTCGGCGCGAGCGCCCCGTTCACGCGCTCCCCCGAGACCGCCAGCGATCTGGCCACCACCGCCGACGTGATCCTGGAGGTGCTCGGCGACTACCAGCGCGCCGGTCGTACGTTCGACCATGTCTGTTGCATCTATCCGACCGCGCCGCTGCTGACGGCGTCCCGGTTACAAGAGGCCTGGCGACTCCTCGCCGAGAGCGGCGCCGACGCCGCGATATCGGTCACGCGCTTCAGCTTCCCCATCTGGCGCGCGTTCACGATCGAGGCGGGGCGCCTGCGGTTCCAGTGGCCCGAGAACGCGCTCCGGCGATCGCAGGACCTGCCCGAGGCGTTTCACGACTGCGGCCAGTTCTATTTCCTGCGCGCCGCCGCGTTCCTGGAGCACCGCAGGCTGGTGATGCCCAACACCGTCCCGGTGATGGTGCCCGAGAGTGAGACCCAGGACATCGACACCGAGGAGGACTGGAAGCTCGCCGAGATCAAGTACGCCCACCTCCGGGCCGGGGCGGGCTAGTGCGCGGCCCTGGAAATACCACTTCGAGAGCGGTGCACTAGTGCAGCGGCTCGTGGTGCGGGCGGATGGGTGGAAGGCCATCGGCGCCGGACACCTCATGCGGTGCCTCGCGCTGGCGCACGAGTGGCGGCAGCAAGGCGGGACGGTCACGTTCGTCACCCACTGCGACAGCGACGCACTCGCGGCGCGCCTTGCCGCCGGCTGCGACGAGCTCGTGCGGCTCCTTGCGCCCCCGCCCTCGCCCGCGGACCTCCCGCTCCTCGCCGCGGTGCTCGGGCGATACCCGGGCGCCCCGGTCGTGCTCGACGGGTACGGCTTCGATGCCACCTATCACGACCGGGTGCGCGTCGGCGGGCACCCCCTGCTCGTCATCGACGATCACGCCCACCTGCCCTCGTACAACGCGACCTGGGTATTGAATCAGAACGCCGTCGCCTCGCCGGAGCTCTACCGACGTCTCGGCTCGTCCGCCACGCTCCTGCTCGGCCCCTCGTTCTCGCTCCTGCGCGGCGAGTTCGCGGCGTATCAGGACTGGACGCGACCGCGAACCGACGTGGCGCGGCGGGTCCTCGTCACGCTGGGGGGAAGCGATCCGGACAACGTCACCGCGGTGGCGCTGCGCGCGGCCGCTGCCGCAGCCGCCGGCTCGCCGGACGCAACGGTGCGGGTGATCGCCGGTCACAGCAACCCGAACGTCGACGACCTGCGAGCGCTCGCCGCGGCGCTGTCGCCGGCCTGCGAGGTCGTGCAGGGCGCGGACGACATGCCGGCCCAGATGGTGTGGGCCGACCTCGCCATCAGCGCCGCCGGCACGACCAGCTGGGAGCTGGCCTACATGCAGCTGCCCGCGCTGCTGATCACCACCGCCGACAATCAAGGAACCAACGCCGCCGCGCTCGAGCGACGGGGCGTCGCGCGGGACATGGGTCGACCGGACGCCGAGCTCGCCGAGCGCGTCGCGCGCGCGATGGCGCCGCTCATGTCCAGTCGGGCCATACGGGCACGAATGGCGCGCGCCGGGCGCGCGCTCGTCGACGGGCGCGGCGCTGGCCGCGTCGTCGCCGCGCTGGCATCCCACCCTGGCGACAGCTAGGCGCGCGCGACCCACCCTGGGTCACATCGGGGCCGCTCTGCGTCAATCGCCGACCTCTGGAATCCGTCGTAATCGCTAGACGTTACGCGATCGATCCGCTGCGGCACGAGAATCAACGCCATTTAATTAGCGTAAGCAGTCTTACCCCTTATCGCTGTCCGCCTCCGTGACGAAACCTCAAGCGAAGGCCAACCAGCCAAAAAGTTCCCGAAACTAAAAGGAGTCCCCGTCATGTCAATGTCAATCCGCACCAACGTCGCTTCTCTCAACGCCCAGCGCGCCCTCTTCAATGCCGGCAACGACCTTCAGAAGTCGATGCAGCGGCTGTCGTCCGGTTACCGGATCAACAGCTCGGCGGACGACGCGGCCGGCATGGCCATCTCCACCAAGATGCAGTCCCAGATCGGTGGCTTGAACCAGGCCTCGATGAACGCGCAGGACGGCATCTCGATGATTCAAACCGCGGAAGGCGCCCTCGACGAGGTCACCTCCAGCCTTCAGCGTATGCGTGACCTGGCTGTCCAGGCGTCGAACTCGACCCTGTCGGACACGGATCGCGGCAACATCAACCAGGAGATCCAGGCCCTCTACTCGAACATCAACAACATCTCGAGCCGCACCCAGTTCAACGGCCAGAACCTGCTGACGGGCGCCCTCACCACGTCGCAGGACACGACCTCGGGCGTGAACGCCGGCTTGGCCCTCGCGACGGACAGCACCGCCTCGGTGGCGTCGGTGGACGTCTCCAAGGCGGGCGCCAGCGCGCAGTTCGACATCACCGCCGACACGGTCGGCAACGTCACGCTGACGAACCACAACGACACGACCCAGACCCAGACCATCCACGCGAATGACCTGACGGTCGGCCAGGCCCAGACGTTCGACTTCTCCACCTTCGGCGTCAGCTTCACGGTTGCCGCCTCGGGCAACGCGACCGGCGCCGACACGGCGACGGATCTCGCAACGGCGGCCACCATCAAGACGGCGGCGGGCAGCGGCTCGGCGGCCTTCCAGGTCGGCGCGAACGCCAACCAGACGGAGTCGGCCACGTTCTTCAACACGACCATCAGCGCCGCCAACAGCGGCGGTGGCGGGGCCTACTCGGCCCTCCAGTCGGCCATCTCCACCTTCGGGAGCGCCAACGGCCATACCATCGCCAACGCGCAGTCGATGATCACCGGCGTCGACAACGTCATCTCTGCCCTGGTCTCCAGCCGCGCGGCGCTCGGCGCCTCGCAGAACTCGCTGACGCACACGATGAACAACCTCAAGACCACGTCGGACAACCTGTCCGCTTCCAACAGCCGAATCCGCGACGTTGACGTCGCCTCCGAGTCCGCCAACATGACCCGCGCCCAGATCATCAGCCAGTCGGCGGTCTCGGTGTTGGCCCAGGCGAACCAGATGCCCCAGCTGGCCCTCAAGCTGCTTGGCTAGTCCTCCGAGAACAGACACCAGGGAATAGCGCCCCGCGGCCGAAATGGCCCGCGGGGCGCGCCCGCACGAGAGAGGACGTTTTCCAATGTCGACGACCGCACCAATCTTCACAGCAGGTGGACTGGCCTCAGGCCTCGACACCAACACCATCGTCGACAAGCTCGTGGCGCTCGAGCAGGCGCCCATCACGAAGAACACCGCGTATCAGGCCGCCCTGACCGTGCAGATCTCGGCCATCGGCGACCTCACCTCCAAGATCAAGGCGCTCGCTACCGCGGCGACCTCGCTGGGGAAGGGTGTCTCCGCCAACAATGTCACCACCGTTCCCGCAGGCATCGGGGCGGTCGCCGGCGTCGGCGCCATGCCCGGCAACTATTCAATCACCGTCAGCTCGGTCGCGTCGTCAGCGCGGGCGCGCTCCACGGCGTTCACGAGCGCCAACGACACGGTGGCCGGCGGGGATCTGAAGCTTCACATCCAGGGCGTGGCCACGACGATCACCATCGCCGCGAACAGCGACCTCGGCAGCGTCGTCAAGCAGATCAACCAGTCAGGCAACCCCATCAACGCGGCCGTCGTCAGCGACGGCACGCACCTTTATGTCTCGCTCACCAACCGCAACACCGGCAAGCCCATCGGCAGCGGCGACACGGGGGGGTTGACCATCGACTCCGACCCCACCGGGCTCGGCCTCACGGTGACGAAGAACGCCACGAACGCCGTCGTCAAGGTCGACGACCTGACGGTGGAGAGCCAGACCAACGACATCTCGACCGCGATTCCGGGCGTGACCATCACCGCGAAGGCGCTTCAGCCCGTGGCCAGTGACCTGATCGTCGCGGCCGATCCGACCACCAGCACCCAGAACCTGCAAGGGTTCGTCGACGCCTACAACAGCATCATGACGGCCCTGCAACCCTCGTTGCGGCCCGATCCGAACAATCCTCCCGCCGACGGCACCACGCTCGACGGCAGCACGGTCCTCGGCCTCGAGCAGAGCCTTCACAGCCTGCTCTCGACGGCAGTCGTGCCGACGGGCTCGTTTCGCACGCTCGCCGATCTCGGCGTGAAGCTGCAAAACGACGGAACCCTGTACCTCGACAGCACCGCCTTCACCGCGGCGCTGGCCAAGGACCCCGGGTCGGTGGACGCCGTCTTCTCGACCGCCACCACCGGCCTCGCCACCAAGGTCACCAACCTCTCCAACACGTTCACCGATCCGTTCAGCGGTCAGCTCGTCCAGCGGACCACGTCCCTGCAGAAGACGATCAAGGACATCACCGCCTCGAACACCCGCCTCCAGGATCACGTCGACAACTACAAGCTGCAGCTGCAGCGCGAGTTCGCGACCATGGAGAGCCTGATCGCCGGGTACAACTCGATCGGCACGTTTCTCTCCGCGTCCAGCGGGTCAACTTCAACCTCCGGGAGCACGAAATGAGTGGAGCGAATCGCTACCTCGCCGTAAAGAACGACACTGCCTCGAAGGAACGATTGATGGTGAACCTGTTCGAGACCGCGCTGCGCCACATGCGGGTGTCCATCAGGCACCTCGAGAACGACGACCGAAAGGCCGCGATGCCGTTGCTCGACAAGGCCTCCCAGATCGTCGGGTACCTGCACGGGACGCTGAAGCGGGAGGCCGCCCCGGCGATGGTGGACAACCTGGCCGAGATCTACACCTTCACCATCGCCCGGCTGATGCGCGCGATCGTCACCTGCAAGATCTCGGACGTCCGCGAGGCCGAGCGCGCCTTCGCCCCGATAGTCGAAGGGTTTCAAAAGGCGGTGGCCGCGATGTCCACCCCCGCGGCCCCTGCGGCCCGGCCCTGAGCGGGACGACACGACATGCCTCACCCGCCGTCGGTCGAGCTCGCCCAGGCCATGCAGCGCACACTCGACGCGCTGCTGGCAGGCGATCTCCAGGGCGCCGACACTCACATGCAAGCGGCGGCGGATCTGTGCCGCCGCCTGCAGGCCGCGGGCTTGGGCGTCCCCGAGGCTGAGCTCGGGGTTCTGCGCACGCTGGCCGACCGCTGTGGCGAATCGCTGGCCCGCGCCGGGCGCGCCCTGAACGCGTCTTGCCACCGCGACGAGAACCATCGTCGCGGGATCGTGTCGTACCACGCCGCCCTGCTTCGCGAAGTGGGCTGAGCAGTCGCCCCCCCGGGGACGTCGACTACTTCAAGAAGTCGAGCAGGCTCACGCTGAACGACTTGGCCGTGACCGCCAGCGAGGCCTGTAGCGACTGCTGGGCCAGGGCCAGGTTCGACGTGGCCTGGAAGATGTCCGCCTCCGACTGGGCGGACAAGACCTTCTGGGCCGAGTCCTTGGCGACGCTGCCAATCTGCTGGGCGCTGTCGAAGGCGGCCAGGATTCCTCCGGTCGCCGTCAAGGCGGACGCCACCTGATCGTTCGACTGGGAGACCGTCGGCACGGCGTTCCGGATCCCCGCCCCATCGTTCGAGGCGAGCGCGCTCGACAGCGCGGACAGAGAGGCGAAGACATCGACGCCGCCGCCCACTCCCTTGATCGTCTGATCGGCGCGGATGGAGGCGTTCTGCAGCAGCCCCGGGGCGATCTCGATCTGCCGGACGGCCGTGTCACCAGTGTAGGCGCCGGTGGCGTCGAAGGGCGGCGCGTTGTCGACGTTGCCGCCGAAGATGTAGCGCCCCGCCACCTGCGTGTTCATGAGCTGCGCGATTTGACCCGAGATGCTGGTGACCTCCTGCGCGCCGGCTGCCCGCTCGGAGGCGCTGTACGTGTCGTTGCCGAGCTGGACTGCCAGTTGCTGGGCCCGCTGCAGCAACGTCGCGACGCTCTGGAGCGCGCCGTCGGCGACCTGGACCTCGCCCGTCGCGGTCGACGTGGCCTTGTCGATGGTGTCGAGGCGCTGCAGGGCGATGTTCTGCGAGACGATCAACCCGGCGGCGGCAGGGTCGTCGCCCGGCTGCACGACCCGCATCCCGGTGGTCACCTGGTTTTGAGCGTCCAGCGCCCGATTGCGCGCCGCCATCATCTGGGTTTGCGCCTGGCTGAACGTCATTCGGTCGGTGATTCGCATGGGTACGGGTTCCCTCTCAGGTGATCTGCAGCAGGGTGTCGAGCATCGCGCTGGCGGTAGAGATGACCTTGCTCACGGCCTCGTAGGCCCTCTGTGCCTTGGTGAGGTTGATCATCTCCTCGTCGATCGAGACGCCCGACGTCGCGTCGCGCAGCGTCTGCAGGTGCGTCGCCAGGGCGTCGTCATGCTGGGCGAGCGCCTGCGCTTGCGCGCTGCTGTTGCCGAACGTGGTCGTGATCTGCTGCATCGTCGCGATGGGATTGGCGCCACCCGTCAACACCTGATTCTGCGTGCCGATCAGGGCCAGGACGTTGGTGTTGTCGCCCGACGCCGTCGGCGTCGTGGTCCCCGCGGCCAGCAGGCGAGCGTTGGCCGCGACCGCCGGGTTGACGGCGAGCTGCGACGCCGCCGCCGTCGCCGTGGCCGGCACCGAGAACAGGCTGAGGCCGGCGGTGCCGTCCATGGCGAACCCGGCCTGATGGACGGTGTTCAGCGACGTGGCGAGGTCGAACGCGAAGTTGTCGATCGACGTCGCCGCCGTCTTGAGGGCGCCGTCCCGGGCCGCGAACATTCCACCGATCGTGCCCCCAAGGGACGAGCCGTTCCAGTCCGCGGGGCCGGAGCCGTCGGCGCGGGTGAGCTGCAGCTTGACGTAGCCGCCGTTGGCCGCATCCGGGAGGGTCGAGAACTGCGCCGCGTGCGTGTCCACGACGAGGGCCGTGCCGCCGGGCAGGGCCATCGAGATGTCCCCGGCCCCGTTCGTGTAGGGCGTCGCGCCCGTCAGCCCCGCCAGCTTGTCCACCGCCTGCTGACGCGCGTCGAGCAGGTCGTTGGACTGCCCACCGGCGGACCTGGAGATTTCGATCTGTGAGTTCAGGTCGGCGAGCGACTTCGCGGCGGCGTTGATCTCGGAGACCTTGCCGCCAATGGCGGCGTCGACGCCGGAGCGGGACGATGCGATGGATGCCGCGGTCTGGTTGAAAGAGGTCGCCAACGCCTGGGCGCTGCCGAGGACGCCCTGCCGGAGCGACAGGTCGCCGGGGTTCTGGGCCCACGTCTGCATCGACGCATAGAAGGCGCCCAACGTGGACGACAGCCCTCCCTGCAAGTCGGGGTTCAAGGCGGTCACGGCCGACAGCGCGTCGCTCTCGCTCTGGGACTGCGCCTGCGCGCCGAGCGCGTTCGGCATCTGGCGTTCCACGAACTGATCGCGGGCCTGCGTGATCTCGGAGAGGGACACTCCCGTTCCCACGCCCGCCGCGCCCAACGACGACACCGACGGGTTCGCCACCAGGTTCGCGATCTGCCGGGAATAGCCCGGTGTGTTGGCGTTGGCGACGTTGTTCCCGGCTACCGCCAGGGCCGCGCTGTGCGCGCCCAGGCTGTTTCCGGACTGCACCAGGAGCGAGAAGAGATCGGCCATGTCACACCACCCTCACGAACGTTGATGTTCGATCCACCGTCGCACCACCCCCGCGTCGGTCGTAGGCCGCGGGCCTCGGGCTGATTACGGCCAGGTGGGCCCGCACATACGCCAGCGCCCGCTGTCCCAGCATCCGGTTCAAGCCGTCGAGCTGCGACAGGGTCGCCGCGAGCGCCCGCACCTCGACGAGGACGGCGGCGATGCGCCGTCCCGCCGCGGGCTCGCGCGCGGACAGCGCGGCCATCGTGACCTCCGTGAGGCCCCAATCAATCGCCGCGGCGCCAAGCGTCTTGCCGAGCTCCGTCATCAGCCCCGCGGTCCGGGTGTTGAACTCGGCCCGGATCGCCGCCCGGGCGTTCAGCCCGTCGACGTCCATCTTTCGAATGAGGACGCGCTCCTCGCGGGCGACGACGATCTCGGCGGCGAGCGATTCTCGGATTTGCTCCGTCAATTCGATCGCGTGCTCGAGACTGGTCATTCAACTACACCTCAACGGGAAATGATCGCCTGGATCTTCGCGTCGACCTCCGCGTCGGACAGGATCTGTTCGGCGACCCGCGACGGATCGGGCGCGTAGGTGCCCGAGCGGACCGACGCCTCGAGGCGTTGCAATCGGCCCCCCCTGTCGGTCGTCGCGGAGCGACGGGCCGCCGAGACGCTGGCCTCGGCTCCTCGCGTGGCGTCCACCGAGACGCGATCGCGCGCGCCTGGCGGCACTGGCGGTGCGCCCGCCGCCTGCTGGGCGGCGACGCGTTCTGGACCTACGACCGGGTTGATGTCTGAGACTTTCATGGTTCCCATCCCTCGGCACTCGACGGAGTGCCTCCAACCCTGTCTTCGGCACGTCCTCTGTAACTATTAAGGGCCCGGCCCGTGGGATTGGGCAGCGACATGGATGTGGGATTCACCGGGTGGTCGTGCCGACGAAGCTCGAAGTGGAGGTGGGGTCCCGTGGCCTGACCGGTTTGCCCGACCAAAGCCACGGTTTCGCCCCGTTCGACGCGCTGCCCTGGCTTCGCCAGGAGTACGGAAGCGTGGGCGTAGAGCGTACTCGTACCATCGCCGTGATCGATTTCCACGGCGTTGCCATAACCGCCCCGCGGCCCCGCCTGGCGCACCACGCCCTCGGCGGCGGCGCGAATCGGAGCCCCCTCGGCCGCCCGCAGGTCGACGCCGGTATGAAAACGTTCGGTCCCGAGGATGGGGTGCACCCGCTTGCCGAAGCCGCTGGTCACGAAGCCCGTGACCTCTCCTGGGTCCGTATGCGCGCCGGCCGCGGCGGGCCTGGTCGCCGCGCCGGGGCTCGGGCCGAGCGCCGCCCCACGGGAGGCCGCGGGTGCGCCGCGGCCCGGCTGGTAGTCGTCGATGCTGTCGGCGGCAGGGTCCTCTGGGAGGGGCGCCGTACTGTTCGGATCGTCCAGGTCGTCGATGGCGTTGACGCCCGCGCCGCCCGCGGCTCGGGCGGTGGCCGGACGGGCAAGACCCGGGCCCGCGAACGGCGGCGTCGAGGCCGGAGCGGCCTGCGTGGCTGCGTCGCCGCCGATCTGGCGCTCGAGCATCTTCGCGATGCCAAGCCCTCCCGCCTTCGCCACGGCGTCGGCGAGCGTCTCGATGAACATGTCCGTTCGCAGCTGCGAGCCGGGCGAATCGGTGGCGCGGAAGGCGCCGCTCGATTGCAACATCTGGCGCAGCATCACGGCCTCCAGTTGCTGGAACGCCTCGGTCTGGCCGCGCACGGGTCCGGGCATCACAGCACCTCGAGGTCAGCGTCCAGCGCGCCGGCCGCCTTCATGGCCTGCAGGATGGCGATGAGATCGCGCGGCGTCGCCCCCAACAGGTTCAGCGCCTTCGTGAGATCATCGACCGACGTCGTGGCCGGGAGGGCGACCATGGCCTTCTCCTTCTCCCGCGCGTCGATCTGGGCCTGCTTCGTCTGCACCGTCTTGCCCTGGGAGAACGCGCCGGGCTGGACCACCACCGGCGAGGCCTGGATCGAGATCGACAGCCCGCCATGCGCCACCGCCACCGGGTGGATGCGCACACGCTCGCCGGCGACCACCGTCCCGGTCCGCTCGCTGACGACCACCCGCGCGCGCTCGTCGGCCTGGACCTCCAGGGTCTCGAGCTTCGTCAGCAGCCCGACGGCCTTGCCTTTGTAGGCGGCCGGGACCTTGATCTCGATCTGCGCGGGGTCGATGGCCTTCGCCGCCTCTTCGCCGAGCGCCTTGTTGATCGCCTCCGCCAGGTTGTTCGCCGTCGTGAAGTCGGGGCGCTTCAACCCCAGCGTCAGCGTCGCCTTGTCGAGATTCGGGGAGACCGAGCGCTCGATGGTCGCGCCCGCGGGGACCCGCCCCGAGGTCGGCTGGTTCTTCTGGAACGAGGAGCCGAACGCCGAGGCCTCGATGCCGCCCGCCTGGACGGGTCCTTGCGCCAGGCCATAGACCTGCCCGTCCGCGCCGGTGAGGGGCGTGATGAGCAGGACGCCCCCGGCCAGCGACCGGGCGTTCCCCATCGAGGCCACGCTGACATCCATCCGTGTCCCGGGACGCGCGAACGCCTGCAGGCGCGCCGTCACCATGACCGCGGCGACGTTCCGGACCCGGACATCGTGCGGATCGATACGGATGCCGAGGCGCCCCAGCATGCCGCTGATCGATTGCGACGTGAAGAAGACCTGCTCCGTGTCCCCGGTGCCGGCGAGGCCGACCACCAGGCCATAGCCGTAGAGGGCATTCTCGCGCATGCCCTGGACGTCGACGAGCTCCTTGACTCGAACGGCGGCGGCGACCGCGGGGCGCTGCCACGGCCCGACGCCTCCCGCCGCGGCGAGCAGCGCCAGCGCCAGCGTCGGCCCCGTTCTGGCCAGCCGGGTTCGGCGCTTGTTTGCTTGCGTCCTCGTCATCACGATCACGTTGCCTCCGATCAAAACGGCCACAGCCATCCGAAATGCCGCGACAGGAATCCCTGCTTCTGGTTGTCGGTCAGATCACCCGCCCCCACGAACTCGATCTCGGCGTCCGCGATCATCGAGCTCTTGACGCTGTTCTGCTGGTCGATGTCGATGGGCCGCACGACCCCCGAGATGTAGAAGTGCTGCTCCTCGGCGTTCACCAGCACCACCCGGTGCCCCTCGACGAAGAGGTTGCCGTTCGGCAACACCTTGCGAACGAGGGCGGGCACGGTCGCGGTCAGGTACTCGCTGCGGTCCGACTTGCCGGTGCCGTGAAAGCTGCTCTGCGACGAGCCCCCAACGTTCAGGTTGGGATCGAGGCCGGCCTTCTGGAGCTTCGACAGCACGCCCAGGAAGGCGTCAATCTTCGCGGCGGCGCTCGACGTCCGATCCAGATCGGTGTTGGCGGACCGGGTGGCCGACGCGATCTCCTCGACGTTGATGACCACGAGATCGTTCGCGTGCAGCGCGCGCGCGTCGGTGAACAGCATCGAGGCGGGACGACCGTCCTGCCACAGGCTGCCCTCCGAGACGGCGGCGTTCTTCGCGTCAGTCTGCGCGTCGGCGGTGTATTCGCGCTTCTTCTGCTTGTAGGCGCCGGTGTGCGCTGGACCGCACCCCGCAGCGATGACCTGCAACGAGAGCGCGAGCAAGCCCGCGACGGCCGCCGACGCGGCCTGCTTCTGCTTAGGAATCGGACCTGTCTTCGTGGTCGTCATGGCATCTCCACCAGCAAGCGGCCGGCGACGAGCGCGCCATCGACGTGCCGCCCCGAGGGCAGCACCGCGCAGTTGTGATTGCGCGCGCAGGCCACGGCGCGACCGGTTTGCTCGATCGACATCGCGCCGGCGACGATCACGACCTTCACCGGATCGCCGGGCCGCAGGCCCGGCTGGCGGACCACGTCGGCCTCCACCATCTGCCCCACCCCCACGGTCCGCTCCGCGGTCGCCCCTTCGAGCGCGGTCGCCGGAGGCCTGCCCGGCCTGATCTCGCGCTCGCCGGTGTTCGTGGCGCCCGCGAACGGCTCGCCGGCCCGGATCGTGCGCGTCGCCACGCTGACCGTCGCGAACACGCGGACCCGCGCCCATACCCACGCCTGGCAAGGCGCGGCGCCGCCGGACCGCGTCCCGACCAGCTTGACCGCGAATTTGCCCGAGCCGTCGACCGGCTGCGGCACCTCGGCCCGGGGCTCGGCGCCGACGGCGCACGCGTCGGGGCGCCGCTCCATCGAGACCAGCTCGACACGCGCGCCCGGCAACGAGGACGCGGACTCGAGCGCGCCGCGAACGATCGCGCTCACGTCGTCGTCCGCGCGCGCGGCGTTGGCGGCGCAGGACGCTGGCGAGAACGTCGCGATCGCCGCGACCACCACGATGACGAGGAGCGGGAACTGGATGATTCGCATCGTCGTCACCGAAGCTGCGTCAGCCGTTGCAACATCTGGTCGGCGGTCTGGATGACCTTGGAGTTCATCTCGTACGACCGCTGCGTCGAGATCATGTCGATCATCTCCTCGACGGCCTTCACGTTCGAGCCTTCGAGCACGCCCTGCTGGATCGACCCTATCCCCTGCTCGCCGGGCTTGGCCTGCACCTCCTGGCCGCTGGCGCCGGTCGGCTGCAACAAGTTGTGCCCGATCGCGCTCAGCGCGGCGGGGTTCGTGAACGTCGTCAACTGAATCTGGCCGAGCTCCGTGGGGTCCGTCTTGTTCGGCAGCTGCGCCAGCACCGTGCCGTCCGTCTTGATGGTCAGCGACATCGTCTCGGGCGGAACGGTGATGGCCGGCTCGATCGTCTCGCCGTGCTGCGTGACCAGGCGCCCGTTCTCGTCGATGCGGAGGTTGCCCGCGCGGGTGAACGCGATGTCGCCGGACGGCAGCTGAACGCGGAAGTAGCCGTTGCCCTCGATGGAGAGGTCGAGCGGATTCTGCGTGTTCAGCGGATCCCCGACGCTGATGTCGCGGGTGGTGCTGCCGGTCTTCACGCCAAGACCGACCTGGAGAGGCACGGGCTGCCCCCCACCCTGGGGCCCCGCCGGCGTGGCCTGCTGGATGGTCTCCGACATCAGGTCCTGAAACTCGGCGCGCACCCGCTTGAACCCCGTGGTGCTGGTGTTCGCCAGGTTGTTCGCGATGACGTCCATCTTGAGCTGCTGGGCCTCCATTCCGGTGGCCGCGGTGTAAAGCGATCGCAACATGGAAAATCTCCTTCGTCGTTCAGTGGTTCGTGGGCTCAGCGCGCCTTGCCGACATCGATGACCCGATCGTCGAGGCGGCGGTAGGTTTGAATGGCCTGCATGGCGGTCTCGAACTGCCGCTGGGCCCCTATCATCTGTACGGTGGCGTCGAGGGCGGTCGCGTTCGCCATCTCGATCTGACCGACGTCGACCCCGGCGTTCGACGGAGACGCCGAACCTCCTGGGCCGGGCGCGTAGAGGGACTGTCCGCGATGCGCCACGGTTCCCTGCAGATCGGCGAGCGCCAGCCGGTCCACCTCGACGTCGCCGATCATGACCGACCCCTGCTCGTTCACGAGGGGGTTGGCGCCGACGGGGATCGCGATGGGTTCGCCCGAGACGCCCAGCACCGGGTAGCCGCTCGCGGTCAGCAGCCCGTCGGGGCTGACGGTGAGGCGCCCATTCCGGGTGAACGCGGGACCGCTCGGTGTCTGCACGGTGAGAAAGGCGGTCCCCTGCGGGAGGATGTCGAGCGGGTTGCCCGTCGTCTTCACCATGCCCCGCGAGAGGTCGATGCCGGTGCCCACCGCGGCGGCGGCGACCTTGTCGGAGCTCTTCCCCGCGCGGGGAGGCAGGAAGGACTCGAACGCGGGATGCGACGCCTTGAAGCCTGGTGTCTCGACGTTCGCCAGGTTGTCCGCGATGGAGTCGAGCTGCTCGACGCGAGCGGCAGCTGCTGCCATGCCTACATAGATGCCGTCAGCCAATTGACTTTCTCCTTGCCACGGCGAGGAGCAAAGCAAGGCCAGGGCCAATCTCCTCGTCGGGTTTCTGACTCGACGAGGAGGGCGCGCGCGAGGCGCGAATCTTCGCTCGAATGGGCTCAAGCGAATCGAGGTGCGTGCCGAAGGATCCTTCGTGCGACCCAAGATCCGTCTCGATGCCGCCGTCAAGCTGGAGGAGCGCCACGAGGAGCAACGGCTCACCGAGCTGTCCGAGGCCGGACGACAGCTGAAAGCCGCCGAAGAGGAGCTCGCGGGCCGGCGTGCCCGCGCCGTGAAGGACGACCGCCGTCTCGCCACCGCATCCGACTGGCAGCTCACGGAGGCCTCTCACGCGCGCGTGCTCTCGGAGGTGCGCGCCGCCGAGCATGCGGTCAGTCAAGCCACCGTCGTTTCCACCACCTCGCGCGACCGCTACGCGGCCGCGTACCAGCGCGCCGAGGCGCTGCGCCGTGTGGCCGCCACGCGCGTCGAGGAGATCCTGCGCGCCCGCGAACGCGTCGAACGCAAGGAGCACGACGAGCTCGGCATCATCCGCTTCAGCCGCAACGCGGCCTGAGGAGCGCCGCGCCGGCGCCGACGTCGAGTTGGCCGGCCGCCGCGTTGGCGCAATCTTGACGACGTTGCACTAACATCGCGGGCGCCGAATGAGACCTCACGACGCCACCTTGGCCCTCGCGATCGGGACACTCGTCGCGGCTTGCGGTGGCAGGCAAGCGGCACGAGACGGGGGCCCGGGATTCCAGCGCGACTGGTCGGCGCATCCGGCAGTCTTCAAGCGGACGGGCACCGCGGAGATTGACGTCCTCGGCGATCTCCACGGCGATGCAGACGTTGCGTATCGCATGTTGACGGCGGCCGGGCTCATCACGGCGGCGTCGCCGGTCTCATGGACCGGCGGGACGAGGTTGCTCGTCGTGCCCGGGGACGTCATCGACAAGGGCGCCTCCGCGCTGCCGATCATCGACCTGTTCATGGCGCTCGAGCCCCAGGCGCGCGCCGCGGGCGGCGGCGTCGTGGTGACGCTCGGCAATCACGAGGCCGAGTTCCTCGCCGCCCCGACGGAGGCGAAGACCGCGGTATTCCAGGCGGAGCTCCGCGACGCCGGCATCGACCCGGGCGCAGTGGCGGCAGGCGCGACGCCCTACGGGACGTGGCTCCGCGACCTGCCCGTGGCGGCGCTCATCGACGACTGGTTCTTCTGCCACGCCGGGGACAGCGACGGTCAGAGCGTCGCCGCCATCGGCAAGAAGTTCGAGGACGCAGTCGGCGGCCTGAGCGGCTACGGCGACGACTTCCTCGTCGGGATGGGCAGCATCCTCGAAGCCAACGGCTGGTGGCAGAAAGGCGGGGACGGCGGGTCCGCCGCGGCCGTCGAGGAGAACCTCGCGGCGCTGCCTGCGGCGCACGTCGCGTTCGGTCACGACCCGGGCGCGCTGGATTTTCCCGACGACACACTCGGCACGCGCGCGAAGGGCGAGCTGGCGGCGCGCTACGACGGGCGGCTGTTCCTCGTCGACGTCGGGATGTCGTACGCTGTCGGATATTCGGCCGGGGCCCTGCTCCGGATCACCCGCGGTTCCGCGACGTCGACGGCGGTCGTGCGCAGTGACGGCTCGACGACCGCCCTCGGGCCTTGATAAAGCCCCCGGTCGCGTTGGTGAGCGGCGGCCGCCTCCGGCCCGACGATTTTTCCAAAAAGCGGCGGGCGTTCGTGGTACTCACAGCTTCGTGAAGCGCGCGACCGTGCTGGCGATGTTCCTCCTCGCCGTCGCTGGGGCCTGTTCCAGCGGCTCGGCGTCGCCGGACGGGGCCGGGACCGGGACGGGCACGATGACCGTGGTCATCAACGAAGTGTTTCCGAACGGCTCGTCTCCGGCGGCCCCGGACTGGGTCGAGCTCAAGAACGTAACAGCGGCTCCGGTGGACCTCGGCGGCTACCAGCTGCGCGACAACCTCGTCGCCGATCTGTACGCCCTGCCCGCGGCGACGACGATCGACGCCGGCGGCTACCTGGTCGTCTACTGCGACGATCAGGCCGACGGCGGCATCGCGGGCGGCGTTCACGTGCCGTGGAAGCTGAGCGCGAGCAAGGGAGACGAGGTCCATCTCCTCGATCCCAACGGGACCCAGATCGATTCCACGATCTTCGGCAACGACATCTCGTCCGACAAATCGTGGGGCCGCCTTCCCGACGGGACGGGCGCCTTCGTTCGCACGACGCCCACCGAGGGCGCGGCGAACATCTAACACGCCAGGCGCGCGGCGACCGGCCCGCCCCTGTTTCACTGGAATTCGCTTGGCGGCCGCGTGATTCCTGCGGAATGGGGTATTTTTTCTTACCAGTTTCCGGCCTTCATGGCACAAACTCGTGACCCAGATGTCACCTCCCCGCCCCGAATCCGGTGGGCCCTCCCCGACGACCTCGACCGCTGCCTCGACCCTTGCGCTGGGCTCGCTCTGGTCCGTCCTCATCGGGCTGGCGGCCGGAGCGGGCTGCTCGGGCGGCGGGGCGAAGAGCGCCTCCGACGCGACGGCGGACACGATGCGGGCCATGGACGCAGGGATGACGGGGGGCAGCGCCGGGATCGTCGGCTCGTTCGTGGTGAGCCTGGTCGAAGAGACAAGTGGAACCCCGGCCCACGCCGCGATCAGCGGAGCGGTGAAGGATCGGGCCGACCCGATCACCGCACCCCTCGTCCCGATCGCGACGGATGGCGCCTGCACCCTGTCCACACCCCACTTGCCGTTTTGCGCCACGCCCTGCGGCAGCGCCGCGTGCGTCGCGGACAACACGTGCGCGAGCTACGGAGCGAGCCAAGACGTCGGCACCGCGACGCTGACGGGCGTCGCGAAGCAGACCGGCGATCCGCCGTTGCTGCTCACGAACGTGAACAACGCCTACCTGGCGGTCGCCGACCAGACGCCCGCGTATCCGCCCTTCGCCGAGGGAGACGACGTGTCCGTGCAAGCGACCGGGGGCGCCGCTGGCCCGTTCTCGATCCACGCGAAGGGCATCGCGCCGCTCGTGCTCGCGAGTAGTGAGGCGTTGACCATCGACAAGACGAAGGACTTCACGGTGACGTGGGCCGCCGCGGGCCCCGGCGCGACCTCGACGATTCACCTGCTCATGGATCTCAGCCACCACGGGGGCCTGAAGGGTGAGATCGACTGTGACGCCGCCGACGCGGGGACGCTGACCATCTCGTCGGCGCTCGTGACCCAGCTCCTCGACCTCGGCGTGGCCGGTTATCCCTCGTTCAAATTGACGCGAAGGTCGGTGGGCTCGACGGTCACGAGCCTCGGGGTCATCGACCTCGAGCTTTCGCAGGCGCTCACGCGCTACGTCCAGATTCCAGGGCTCGTGTCGTGCACGGTGGACACCGACTGCCCCACGGGTCAGACGTGCCAGGGAGATCAGCGGTGCAAATGAGCCCCGTGCACCGACACCAGGCGCGACCTGCACCGCCATCCACGCGGGTGGGAGCCCGGGCCGGCCTGCGCGCGGGGATGGCGTTCACGGCGCTGGCGGCGGCGGCGGCGGCCGGATGCGGCGGCGGCGGGGTATCGACCTCCGTGCCCAACATCGTCGAGGGGATGTGTCTGATCACTCCCGGAGCGGCTGGCGCGGGGGGCGAGGCAGGCGCAGCCGGGACGGCGGGGGCCGGCGGGGGCGCGAGCGCGGTCACGCCGGCTGGCGCCACGAGCACCGAATTCCTCCACCAGATCGGCTGCACCTCGGACTTCCAGGCGCTGGCCTCGGCGCCGCTCGACGTCACTCTCCCCGGCGCCCGCTCGGTGAAGATCGTGCTCGACCAGGCGGACACCAACGCCTTGTATTTTCAGAACAGCGTCCTCTATCAGGTTCACTATCAGTTCGTGTCAACCCACCTGTCGGGCGGAACGCTGCCCATCGTGGGGACGCTCGCCGACTTCAACGCCACCGAGTATTACAAGCCCGACCGGCGCTTCATCCTCGGCGCGGTCACCTACTACGACGAGCCCAAGGTATGGGCCCTCGAGCTCGCGCCCTACGACACCGCGACGGCCGCGATGATAGAGGAGCTCTACGCGGCGGTGAAGGCGAAGGCGTTCTTCGGCCCCGCCCTGGTGTTTCACCCCACCTCCGAAGCCGTGGCTGCCCAGGCGAAGTTGCTCCCGGCGACGGTCAGGGTCGCCACCACCGACGACCTCTACGCCAAGATCGACTACCAGCCGCTGACGCTCGCGTCGGGCATGGGTCGCCTGCGCTTCGTGAACGTCGCGAACCTCGACACCGCCACGCTGTCGTACCAGGACATCGCCGTCCTCGACCAGGCCCCCAACGACATCACCGTGGTGCAGGGGCTGATCACCCAGGAGTTCCAGACGCCGCTGTCGCACGTGAACGTGCTCTCGGCCAACCGGCACACGCCCAACATGGGGCTGCGCAACGCGATGACGAATCCGCAGCTTCGCGCGCTCGAGGGCCAGCTGGTCGAGCTGACCGTCGAGGCGTCGGCCTGGACCGTGCGCGTGGTGACGGACGGCGAGGCAGAGGTGTTCTGGGCGGCGCACAAGCCGCCGCCAATCGCCCTGCCCACCGTGAACCTGGCCGTTACCGACCTGACGGACATCGAGGCGGTCACGCCCGAGCCGGCGGCGGGCGCGTCGTTGCGCGACGCCATCAAGACCGCCGTGCTCGCCTTCGGAGGAAAATCGGCGCAGTACTCGATCCTGGCGCGGACGCCCAACGTCCCCGTGCTGAAGGCGTTCGCAGTCCCCATCTTCTATTACGACCAGTTCATGAAGCAGAACGGCTTCTATGACCAGGTCACGGCGCTGGTCGCGGACCCGTCCTTCGGCACGGACGCCACGGTGCGGGAGCAGAAGCTCGCCGATCTGCGCACCGCCATGCTCGCCGCCCCCCTGGACGCCGCGTTCCAGGCCGCGCTGATGGCGAAGCTGGCCGCGGACTATCCGGCGATGACCATGCGCTTCCGCACCAGCACGAACAGCGAAGATCTCGACGGATTTCCTTGTGCGGGTTGCTACGAGTCGCACACCGGCGATCCAGCGAAGTGGACGTCCGTGCTCGACGCCATCCGCCAGGCGTACGCGAGCGCCTGGCTGTTTCGTACGTTCGAGGAGCGCAGCTATTACGGCATCGATCACAACGCCGTGGGCATGGGGCTCCTCGTCCACCACAACTTTCCAAACGAGGCGGCGAACGGCGTGGCGGTCACGGCCAACCCGTTCGACGCGACGGGCCTCGATCCGGCGTTCTACGTCAACGTACAGGCGGGCGGAGACGCCGAGGTCGTTCATCCCCCCCCGGGGGTGGCGAGCGACCAGTTCCTGTATTATTTCGACGAGCCGAACCAGCCCATCTCGTTCATCGCCCACACGAACCTGATTCCGGGCAACGTGCTCACCACCACCCAGACCTATCAGCTTGGCGTCGCGCTCGACGCCATCCATGCGCGCTTCTCCCCTGCGTACGGGCCGGCCTCCGGCAACGACGGCTTCTACGCGATGGACATCGAGTTCAAGTTCGACGCCTCCGCCGCCCCCGACCAGCCGCCGATGCTCTACATCAAGCAAGCGCGGCCCTACCCCGGGCGTGGCGTGGACGTCTCCAGCGACTCGGGCGGTCCGTGAACGTGAAGCCCGCTCTCGCGCGGTCGGCCGCGGCCCCAGCGGCAAGCGCGGCGTCCTCGCCGGCAATAGAGCGCGCGGCGGCGCCCGTCGCGGATGTCGCGGCGAACGCCCTTCGGCGCGAGGTCGACCGCTTCGAGCTCAAGTACTGGGTGCCGGCCGCGATGTGCGGCGAAATAGTCGACTACGCCCGGCCGTACCTGGTGCTCGACCCCTACAACGCGAGGCTCGGGCTGGTGCGACAGTACAACACGACCTTGTACCTCGAGACGCGGGGGCTCGACGCGTACCGTACGCACGTCGACTCCGCCGCCGACCGCTACAAGCTGCGCGTGCGGGCCTACGGCGACGTGTCCCTCGGCCCCGCCTTCTTCGAGACCAAGCGGAAGCTCAACGCCATCACCGTGAAGACCCGCGCCGCCGTGGCGGTCACGGACGTCGCGCCGTTGCTCGAGGGAACGTACGACGCGCTGCCAGCGTCGCTGTCGCCGGACGAACGGCGGCACCTCGAAGGGTTCCTTTACCTCAAGACGGTGACCGACGCCCGGCCGTGCGTCCTCGTCCGCGCGCACCGGGAGTCGTACTGCACACCCGATCCGCGCGAGGACGTACGCCTCACGCTCGACGGCGAGATCTGCTTTCAGGGCGCGCGCGGCCCGTCGTTGCACGGCGATCCCCGCGCATGGATCCCCATCGACGGCTACGACCAGCACGGACAGCACGGGGCCCACGTCATGATCGAGCTCAAGTTTCCTCGGGTGGCGCCATCCTGGATGGGACACCTCATCAACCGCCTCGAGCTCTGGCGCGTCGGTTACTCGAAGTACGTCGCGGCCATGCGCACCCTGCTCGATCAGACGATGATCGACGCCATGGCCTGGGATTTCGCCGGGGAGGCACCATAACTTGGAGCAACGGATCGCCTGGGACACGGCGCTCGCCTCCCTCTCGCTCGCCTTCGCGCTCTCTATGGTCGTGGCCTGGCTGTACTCGGCGACGCACGCGGGCCTGTCGTACCTGCGCGGATTCACGCAGAGCCTCGCGCTCGGGGGGATCATCTCGGCCACCGTCATGCTCGCCATCGGCGACGACGTCGCGCGGGGTCTCGGCGTCGTGGGCGCCCTCACCATCGTGCGCTTCCGCACGACCATCAAGGACACCCGCGATCTGATGTTCGTCTTCGCGGGCCTGGCCTCGGGGGTCGCCTGCGGCGTCCAGAGCTACGCGGTCGCCGTCATCGGGACGGGCGTCTTCGCCGCGGCCGTGGGCTTCCTGCACCTGACGTCGTTCGGCACCCACCGGCAATTCGACGCCGTGCTGCGGGTTCGCATCCCGGCCAATTCGCCGCAGCAGCGCGCCTTCGCGGACCTCCTCGAGAAGCACTGCCGGCGCTTCCTGCTCGTGAACCTGCGCGAGGCGGGGCACGACGTTCAGGAGCACTCCTATCAGGTGCAGTTCTCGGATCCGAAACGGGGCGCGGTGTTGCTCCGTGAGCTCAACGGACTGGCGGGTTTGACCGGCGCGACCCTTCTCATGCAGGATTCGTCGCTCGAGCTATGACCCGATCGCGCGTACTCTTCGCGGCGCCGATCGCGATCTTGGCCTCGGGGGGCCTGTTCTGGGGGCTGTCCCATGGCGGCAGCGCCGGCGGGCTGACGGCGCGCGGCTACGCGGAGGACCTCGACGCACCGGCGGCGCCGCTCGCGGCGGGGCGCGTCGCCCGCGTCGCGGCGCGGATGGGGCAGGCGGTGAGCGCGGGTGACGTCGTCGCGGTCATGGACACGAAGGCCCTCGAGCTGCAGCTCGAGGCAGCGCGCTTCGCGCTCGCGCGCGCGAACGCCGCGCTCGGCGCGGAGGAGGTGGTGGCCGGGGCGGCCACCGCGCGCGCCGACCTGCTGGTGCTCCGCCTCCAGGCCACCCAGACGCGCGATCGCGCGCAGCTCGCCGAGGTGCGCCAGCAGCTCGACCGCCTCCAGAAGCTGGAGAGCGAACAGCTCGTTCAGGCGCGCGACGTCGAGAAGCAGAAGCTCAAGGAGGCCGATCTGAGCGCCAGTCTCGACCTGCTGGACGAGGCCACGAAGCAGCGGCGCGCCGGCCTCGGGTCGAAGCCCGGGCTCAAGTCGGCCGCCACCGACCTCGAGCGCAGGCTGGCCCCGCTGCGCGAGGCCGTGCGGATGCGCGAGGGGGCCGTGCAGCTGGCGCAGCTGGCGGTCGACGAGGCCACCGTACGCGCGGGGGCCGGCGGTGTCGTATCGATGATCCTGCACCACGCCGGCGACGTCGTTCCGGCCGGCACGGAGCTCGTACGCATCGCGACCGGCCGGCCCGGCCGCATCATCTGCTGGATCCCCGAGCGCGAGCTGGGGCGGGTCCAGCTGGGGCGCGCGGTGCGGGTGCGTGGGCTCGGCTTTTTCGGCCCGCGCTGGGGCGGACGCGTCGCCGAGGTCGCGCCCGAGATCGAGGAGGTCCCGGTGCGCGCGCGGGTCTCGCCCCAGGTCCCGGGGTGGGGACGACGGGTCGAGATCGAGAGCTGGCCGCCCCAACCCGTCGTGCTCGGCGAGGCCGTCCATGTTCGGTTTTGAGCGCGCCGTCGGATCCCTGATCACCTTGCTCTGCGCGGCGCGCGGCGTCGCCCCCTTGCCCGCTCCCGCGCCTTCGCCCACCGTCGCGCCCATCCAGATCGCCGTCCCACCGAGCCTCGCGCGCCGATCGACGACGCTCGAGCCGTCCGGGGTGGTGTGGGCGGCCGCCCTCGATCGGTACCTCGTCGTCAGCGACGATACCGGGGTGGCCCCCGAGCATCACCAGCCCTGGGTGCTGGCCATGACGGCCAGCGGGGCGTTCGACGAATCGCCCGTGCCCATCCTCGGCATCGACGAGCTCAACGACCCGGAGTCGATCTGCGCGGGTCCGGACGGGCTGTTCTTCTTGACGACCTCCCATTCGCCCAACAAGCGGGGACACGAGCGCAAGGCGCGCGACATGCTGCTGCTCCTCGGTGTCGAGGGCCGCGCGCTGCGGGTCCACGGTCGCGTCGATCTGACCACGGCCCGCGCCAGCGACGGCAGCGGGTCGCTGCTGTCCATCGCGGGCGTACCCGGCGACGGCCGCCTCGACATCGAGGCCGTCACCTATCGCGAGGGCGCCTTGCTCGTCGGGCTGAAGTCGCCCCTCACCGCCACGGACCGCGCGGTGGTGCTTCGCGTGGCCTCACCCGTGGAGGCGCTCCGGGCGGGCGAGCTCCCGCGCGGAGCCGTCACGCGACGATGGGAGGTGGACCTCCATGGCGCGCCGGGGGGCGTGCCGGAGGGGATCGCCGATCTCACCAGCCTCCCCGATGGACGGCTGGCCATCCTGGGCAACTCGCCCAAGGGCCGCGCGAAAGACGGAGGCGGCTCGCTGTACTGGTATCGCCCGGAGACGGGCGCGCTGACGTTCGTTCACCAGTGGCGCGGATTTCATCCCGAAGGAGTGACGCTGGCGAAGGACGGCCGCTCCCTGGTGATTGTTTTCGACGCCAACGCGGCGCCCCCGTTATGGGCCGTCTGGCCGCTGCCCGAAGCGGGGGCGAAATGAGGGCGCGCGCGACCGCGGGCCTGCTGCTGGGTGGCCTCGCGTTCGTCGCGGGGTGCTACCAGCCGCGCCCGCTGGACGCGCGCGGCGTCCTGGATCAGCTGGCGAACGAGCCGGGGGGAGATCCGAGCCGCGGCGGCCGTCCCTCGTTCACACCTCCGACCGGGCTGACGGAGGACGCCGCCGTCGCGCTGGCGCTCCGGGGCAACCCGGACCTGCGGGCCGCCCGCCACCAGCGTGGCATCGCCGAGGGCGAGGTGATCGCGGCGGGCGCGCTGGCGAACCCGACCGTGGCCTTCGACCTGATTCACGTCGAGGACTGGGGCACGCAGGTGGGCTGGGCGGTGGCGCTCGGCTGGACCCCGCCGCAGCCGGGCGTCTACGCGGCAGGGCGCGCGGCCGCGCGCGCCGGCGCGGAGGCGGTCGACGCCGAGATCGCCGAGGCCGAGTGGCAGATCGCGACCGAGGTTCGCGCCGCCCACGCCTCGCTGCTCGCCCTCGCCGAGAAGACCGCGATCGTCGACAGGGAGCTGGCGGCCCGCCGGCAAATCCTCGAGCTCGTGAAGAAGCGTGTGGCGGGCGGCGCCTCCACCCGCCTCGATCTCGGCCTGGCGGAGCTGGCCGTGGCCGACGTCGACCGCGAGCGTGACGATCTCGCGACCCAGGAGATCGCGGCTGCCACCGCGCTCGGCCAGCTCCTCGGGACCACCGCGGCCCACGACGTCGCGGGCCGGCTCGGCACTGACGCCCGGCCGCCGCCCCCGCTCGACGCGCTCCTCGATGCGACGCTCGCGAGCCGTCCGGCGCTGGCGGCCGAGGAGCGGCGCTACCGACAACGCGAAGAGACCGTGCGCCTCGAGACGGCGCGCCGCTGGCCCTGGTTCCGTTTCACGGCCATCCCCCGATACCGTGCCGACGGCTCGGACGTGCACCCGCGCGACTTCTCTGCCGGGATCGAGCTGACGCTGCCCCTCCTCAACTTCAACGCCGGCCCGATCGAGGTGGCCGAGGCGTCCCGCGATCAAGAGCGAGAGACCTTCGCGAAGCTGGTGGGCGGCATCCGGCGCGACCTCACGAGCGCGCGCGACGAGCTCGCGCTGCGGGGCGAGACGTTGCGCCGCTACGAGACGCAGGTGCTGCCCGGTCTGGACGCCCAGGAGAAGCTGCTGGCGACCGCGGTGGCGGGAGGCCAGCTGGACATCGTCGCGCTCACGACGGCCGAGGGTGTGATCCTGCGCAGTCACAGCACCTACGTCGATCTCCGGCTCGCCTGCTATCGAGCCTGGGTCGCGCTCGAACGAACCGTCGGCCGCCGTATCTCGACCCCCTGACCGACCGGAGCTTCGTCCCCGCTACGGCGCGAGGGCGAAGCAGTAGATGCCGCCGTAGCCGCCGCCCGAGCCGACGAAGGGCATGCTCGGATCCGAAGCACCGTTCTCGTTGACCGCGACGCCCGTGCCGCAGCCACCCTCGTCCTGTCCTGAGATCCAGTTCGTCCGATTGGAGATGGACCAGGAAAATCCGATCCGCGGCCGTCCGGTCATGGTGTTGTCGCGCGAGGTGGTCGTCCAGTCCATGCAAGTGGGCTTCGCGTTGTTGACCGCGTACAGTTTTCCCTGCGCGTCCGAACCGGTGAGGACGTGGTGGTTGTCCGCCTCGGGCTGGGCAGGATCGGGCCGGTGATTGGGAATCCCGCTCTCGTTCGGCAAATCTTCCTTGATGGCCGGGTCGGCGCCGGTCGGGCGGTTCTGCAGCAGGTCGGGCAAGGTCATCGCGACGAGCCGTCCCAGCCGGTCGTACCAGGGACCGGCGCCGATGCGATCGGCGGCATTGATCGGCGTGCCCGCCGGCCCTTTCGCGACGCTCAGGAACGCCCGCCACTGCTTGACGCTGGACCCCGGCATGGACGACTCCGCGACGTCGCTGCAGATCTTGTCGGCGCCCGACAAGCCATCCGCCTGCCCGTAGCGCAGGTCTCCCCCGAAACCATCCTGGCTCTTCGAGAGCGCGCGCATGGCCACCAAGCTGGTCACGAAGAAGCTGAACTTCGACAGCGGCGCGGCCGCGCCCCCCGCTCCCCCCGAGCCAACGGCTCCGCCCGCGCTCCCGCCTCCCACGCCCTCCCCGGCCGTCCCGCCCGAGCCCACCGCCGCGCCGCCGGTGCCCGCGTGGCCGGCGATTCCCGCGCCGCCGCTCCCCGCGTCGGCGCCGCCAGTGCCGGCTGCGCCGCTGCCGCCGCTGCCCGCGTTCGCCCCGCCGCTGCCGCTGCGGCCGCCCGAGCCCACGGGGGTTGCGCCCCCGGTCGCGGTTCCACCCGAGCCGCCCCCCGTTCCCGTCCCTTGCGCCCCTCCCGACGCCAGCGCGGCTCCTCCCGTGCCCGTCGTTCCGCCGTTTGAGGACGACGAACAGCCGACGCCGGCGCCGATGAGGCCGAGGAGGCAACACAGCGACATTGAACTGGAAACCACGGCGTAGTGCTTCAATTCATCTCCTTTGGGGGGTGCCACACGCCAAAGCAGAGTCTCGCAACCGCAAATCGTGTTCGCCGAACGAGCCCCGCGGTTGCGATAGCCTAAATGTTTTGCCCGCTGCTCGCCACGGCCAACAGCCCCCCGCCCCGCGGGCGGCGCCCAGCGCGTCATTCACGGCGGCGTCAGGTGATTCAGGCGGCGATGTTGACGGGGGCGCGCGCGACGCGATTCCGGCCGGTCTGCTTGGCCTGCGCCAGCATGCGCTCGACGGCCGCCAGCAGGTCGGCCGGCGTGGCGAAGGTCAAGGCCTGGTCCACGGTCGCGCACCCCACCGAGATCGTCATCCGGACGGGATCGCCGATCCCGATGTCGTGCAGCGCATCTTCAATCTTCTTCCGAACGCGCTCGGCCACGATCGCCGCGCCCTCGGCCTGGGTGTCGATCAGGATCAAGGCGAACTCCTCGCCGCCGTAGCGGGCCGCGAGATCGCGCATCCGCAGCCGTTCGCCCACCAGCTTCCCGACGGCGCGAATCGCGCGGTCGCCCGCCTCGACGCCGAAGGTCTGGTTGATCATCTTGAGATGGTCGGGATCGCACAACAGGACGCTGAGCGGCTGCCCGGCGTTCGTGGCGAACTCGAACTGGTCAGCGAGGTAAGCGTCGAAGCGCGCGCGGCTGGCCAGCCCGGTCAGCGGGTCGATCTGGGCGGCCTGCTGCTCCACGACAGCGCCCGCCGAGCCGATGGAGAGCACGTTGTCGAGCTCGGCCTCGGGCTGGGCGAAGGTCGCCTCGATGCGCTGAACCACGGCCTCGAGCTCCTCGACGGTCCCCACCTGCACGTCGAACAGGGGCGCGATGTTCGCCACCGTCTTGTTCACCCGGCGCATGAGCGGCGCGATCCGCGCCTCGTCGATGCCCAGAATCTGATGGGCCTGGGTGCGCAGACCCACCGCGACCTGGCGCGGGTCCCGCACCACCCACGCGTCCGCCAGGACGCCCGACAGGGCGACGATCTTCACGGTCGTGGTGGTGACGGGATCGGCGCCGCTCTGCCAGCGCGCCGGCTCGTGGCTGCTGCCCACCGCCGCCCGAACGATCTCGGGGAGGCGCCATTGCGTCATCAACCAGCGCCCAACCTCCGCGTGGTCGCACCCGAAGGCCTGCTTCTCGAGCGCGATCCGCTTGCCGTGATCCGCCCCGGCCTCGGCCGCGATCGGCAAGTACAGGTCCGTCGTGGCCTGCTCGAGCGCGAGCTGGCCGACGTCCTGGAGCAAGGCCGCGAGGAAGGCGTCCGCGGGGTTTCGCATCCCCTCGAGCTGCGAGAGCTCCTGCGCCGCGGCCGCCGCGAAGATGGCGCGACGCCAGTAGGACCGGTGCTCGAAGCCACTGCGTTCGTGCTCGCGCAGATCGTGCACCACCGCGAAGGACAGCGCGATCGTGCGCACGGCGTTCGCCCCGAGCAGGACGAGCGCGTGCGAGACGCTCGCGACCTCCTTGCGCAGGCCAAAGAGAGGCGAGTTCACGAGGGAGACGACCTTGGACGAGAGCGCGGCGTCGCTGCCGATGGCGCGGGCCACGTCGGCGATGTCGAAGTTCTCTCGCTGGCACAGCCGCAGGACATGCACCGCCACCGCCGGCAGGCTGGGCAGGCTCTTGCAGGTCTCCAGCTTCTGCCTGAGCCCGAGCTGCATCGCTATATCCGCCCTTCGCCCAGCGTCGCGCGCAGCTTGCGCAAGCCATCCGAGTGCAGCTGGCAGACACGCGGCTCGCTGATGTCCAGCATCTTGGCGATCTCGCGGTAGGTCAGGCCCTCGAGATAGTGCAGCCCCAGCACGGTCTGCAGGCGCTCGGGGAGGGTGCGAATGGCCCCCTCCAGCGACGCCACCATCTGGGAGCGCGAGAGGCGCTCCTCGATGTCCGGCTCGCCCGTCTCCGAGGACTGCACCCAGCGATCGAGCGGGACGTGGGGTTCGAGGAGGGCCTCGATCCCCCCCACCTCTTCCAGGTCGACCTTCATCTCGGTCGCCAGCTCCTCGGTGGAGGCGTCGCGCCCCAGCTGCCCTTGCAGCTTCTTCTTGGCCTTTTGAAGGTCATCCGTGCGGGAGCGCAGGCGGCGCGGCAGATGATCCATCCGCCGCAGCTCGTCCAGCATCGCGCCGCGGATCCTGTGCTCGACGAAGGTCTCGAACGTGACGCCGCGGCCGGCGTCGAAGCGCCGCGCGGCCTCCAGCAAGCCCAGCGCCCCCGCCGACCAGAGATCGTCGAAGGCGCTCTGCAGCCCGGTGCGCATCACGATCCGCCGCACGATCCGATCGATGACCGTCGCGTACTTCTGAATCAGCTCGTCGGCCTCGGTGCCCGTCGCGGAGGAGGAATATGTCGCCAGGGCCCTGTGCATCATCACACCGCGGCTGCCTGCGAGTCCCGAAACAGACGTTGCCACATCAGCTTCAGACCGCCATCGACGGGGCGGGCGGCCGAGATCTTGTCGCTGGTGAGCCGGGCGGCGATCGCCACGATGGCCCGCGCCGACGGCGACGAGGGGAACATCTCGCACACCGGCCGCTGCGCCATGATGGCGCGGTGGAGGTTCTCGTCGCGCGGGATGTAGCCGAGGTGTCTGACCCGCGCCTCGAGGAACTTGCCCGTGACCGCGGTCAGCTTCTGGAAGATGCCGCGCGCGGCCAACTCGTCGACGATCGGGTTGACGATGACGTTGAAGGTCCGGACGCCCGCCTGCTGGGACATCACCTTCACGGTGGCGTAGGCGTCGACGAGGGATGTGGGCTCGGGGCTGACCACGAGGATGGCCTCCTGCGCCGCGCCCACGAAGAACAGCACGTTCTCGCCGATCCCGGCGCCGCAATCGATGAGGACGACGTCGAACATGTCCTCGATCGGGTCGAGCGTCTCGACGAAGCGCATCTTCTGTTCGTCGGTCAGGTGGGTCAGCGCCTGCACGCCGGAGCCGGCGGGCAGCAGCATGACCCCGGCCGGGCACTCCACGAGGACGTCCTCGATGGACAGGCCCTTGCCCAGCATGTCACCGAGGTGGTACCGCGGCTTGACGCCCAGGATGATCTCGGCGTTGGCGAGGCCCAGATCGGCGTCGATGACGAGCACCCGCTTTCCGGACCGCGCGATCACGGTGGCCAGGTTCGCGGTGATGTTCGTCTTGCCCACCCCGCCCTTGCCACTCGTCACGGCGTAGACCTTCAGCGGCGCCTTGGCGATCTTCCCCGCGGCGGCGAGCTGGCGCAGACTATCGGCCTGATCCACGGATGTGCTCCTTCTTGTTGGCCATCGCGGTCCCCCCGGCACCGATACCCACGAGCCGCTCCAGCAGCTCGGGGTCCGTCACGGGTTGGACATCCTCTGGAACCCGCTGTCCATCGCAGAGGCAGGACACCGGCCGCGTCAGCAGGGACGTCGCGGCCAGCGCACCCGCCGGCCCCTCCGACTCGTCGAGCTTCGTGAAGATCAGACGCTCGGGGGAGTACGGGCGGTAGCGGCGCGCCACCGCGGCCAGCTCACGCGGGCCGGTCGCGAGCGACAGCACCAGGTGCAGCTGGACGTTGGGGGCGGTGCGGAGCAGGTTCATCTGGGCCTCGATGGAGGCGGTGTCGGAGCGTCCGGCCGTGTCGATGAGCACCAGATCCGCGTCGCGCGTGCGCTCGACGGCCTCGGCCAGGGCGGCGCGATCTCGCGCGACGTAGGTGGGCACCCCCATGATCTTCCCGTAACGGGAGAGCTGATCGCTGGCACCCACACGGTACGTATCGACCGTAATCAGGCCGACCTTGAACTGGGTTTCCAATAACGCCCGGGCGGCGATCTTCGCGACCGCCGTGGTCTTTCCGACGCCGGTCGGTCCCACCAGCGCGATGGTGCGACGGGCATCGGCGCTCCAGGGGGTGGGCGACGCCGTCAGGTGCTTGCCGACCGTCGCCGCCACCGCGCGCAGGACATCGGAGGTGCGCTCCGCGCCCGCGGCGAGCGCGTCGTCGAGCAGCCCACGGGCCAGGGCCTCCTCGACGCCCCAGTCGAGCAGGTGACGGAAGGCCCGGCGGGCGTCCGCGGTCAGCTCCGTGTCGGTGCGCTGCTCACCCTCGCCGGCGCCGGACCGCCCGCGGTTGATGGTGCGGCGAACATCCTCCATCACCCTGCGAAGGGCCGCGACGTCCGTCTCCATCGACTTGTCGGCCTTCGGCGGCTCCCGCCCGGCGGCAGCCGTCACCTCGATCTGAGGCTTGCCGAACAGTCCTCCGGACACCTGCTTCGTCTCGATGATCACGGCGTCGAGACCGAAGGCTTCCTTGACCGCCGTGAGAGCGGAGCGGGCGTCGCGCGCCCGAAACGTACGAATCAACGGCGAAGTCGCGTTCATCAATGTTCACTCCTCAATGGTCGCTGGGGCGGGGGATTCTCGAAGACAGAAGGTGCAATGCGGGCGTCGGCGTCGATCACGCAGCACGTCCGAAGGGGGTGTTTTGTAGGTCGATGGTCGCGACGGGCTCGACCTGCGTGCCCGGGACCAGCTCGCGAGCGGTCACCACCCAGAGGTCGGGGACGAAGCGCGTCGCGAAATCGAACAGCGGCCGCCGGAGATCGGGCGGGGCGATGACGACCGTCGGGTGGCCGTCGGCGGCGAAGCGCGCGGCCCGCGTCTCGAGGGCCGACACCAGGCGGCGGGCGGAGTCGATGTCGGGCGCCAGCGTGGCCTCGCCGTCGGTCTGGCCGAGGCTCCGCCGCAGCAGGTCCTCGGTGGCGCGATCGAGCGTGACCGCCTTGACCACCCCGGACGGATCGGCGACCTTGGCGGTGATCTGGCGAAACATCCGGCGCCGCACCTGTTCGACGAGGAAGGCGGTGTCCTTGCTGCGCGCGGCGCCGTCGGCGACCGCCTCCAGGATTGTCCGCAGGTCGCGGATGGACAGGCCTTCGCGCAACATCCCGCGCAACACGCGCACCAGCTCGCCGAGGGTTACGGTCCCCGGAATCACGTCCTCCACCAGCTTCGGCGCCTCCTTGCCGAGAGCGGCCAGCAACTCCTGGACCTCCTGGCGACCGACCAGCTCGTGGATGTTGCGGCGAATGACCTCCCCGAGGTGGGTCGTCATCACGGAGGCGGGATCGACGACGGTCATCCCGCTCGATTCGGCGCGGGCGCGATCGGCGGGGGTGATCCACAGCGCCTCCAGGCCGAACGCGGGCTCCTTGCCGACGATGGCGTCCGTGCCCGGCAGCACGGGCCGGCCCCCTGAGGGCTCGAGCACCATGAACCGGTCGGCGTAGGCGGTGCCGCGCGCGATCTCGACGCCCCGCAACCGCACCCGGTATTCGTTCGCGTCGAGGCGCAGGTTGTCGCGCAGGTGCACCGGCGGCAGGACCAATCCCAGGTCGGACGCGACCTGCCGGCGAAGGTTCGTCACGCGGCCGGGCAGCTCGCCACCCTTCGCCAGATCGATGAGCCCGAGGAGACCGTGGCCCACCTCCAGCTCGATCGCGTCGACCGAGATGAGGTCCTGGATGCGCTCCGGCTTGTCCTTGGCCTCGTTCGCCTCCTCGGCCCGCTTCGCCGCATCCGTGGCGGCGACGGGCAGCTTGCGGCGCGAATACGCCAGCGCCGCGATGCTCAACACCGCGAACGGCAGGGTCGGCATGCCCGGCAGGATGGCGAGCCCGCCCAGCACCGCCGACGCGTACCCGAGCACGCGGGACTTGCCGAGCATCTGCGTCCCGATGGACTGCCCCAGGTTGGCCCCGACGCCAGCCCGGGTCACGACGACGCCTGCCGCCGTCGACACCAGCAGCGACGGGATCTGCGCCACCAGGCCCTCGCCCACCGTCAGGATGCTGAACGACTCGGCCGCCTGCGACAGCGTCATGTGGTCGCGCGCCAGCCCCGCGATCAGGCCGCCGACGATGTTGATGGCCGTGATGATCAGGCCGGCGACCGCGTCGCCGCGCACGAACTTGCTGGCGCCGTCCATGGCGCCGAAGAACTCGATCTCTTGTTCGAGGGCGGCGCGACGGGCGCGCGCGCCGCGATCGTCGACGATCCCCGCGGCCAGGTCGGCGTCGATCGACATCTGCTTGCCAGGCAGCGCGTCCAACGTGAACCGCGCCGCGACCTCCGCGATGCGGTTCGAGCCCTTGGTGATGACGCTGAAGTTGACGACCAGGAGGATCAGGAAGACCACGCCGCCCACGATGAGGCTGCCCCCGACCGCGAACCGGCCGAACGCCTCGATGACGTGGCCCGCGGCGCCCGTCCCCTCGCCGCCCTTCATCAAGATGAGGCGCGTGCTGGCCACGTTGAGCCCCAGGCGGAAGAGCGTGGTGATCAGCAGCAACGACGGAAACACCGAGAAGTCGAGCGGCTTGGCCAGCGACAGCGCCACCAGGAGGATCAGCACGGAGACGCCGATGTTCAGGGCCAAGAGTGCGTCCATGATGGGCGCAGGCAGCGGAAGGATCAGGATGGCGAGGACGCTGATGACGGCGGCCGCCAGCAGGCCCTGCGCGCTGCCCTTTTCCTGCGGAGGCGAGGCAGGCGCGAGGTTCGCCATCACTGCACCGCCGCTCTGCCGGCGGCCCGGCCCGTGATCCGGTAGACGTAGGCGAGAATGGCGGCGACGGCCTTGTAGGTGTCGGCCGGGACGGCGCGACCCACCTTCACCCGACGGTAGAGCAACCGGGCGAGCGCGATGTTCTCGACGATGGGGACGCCGTTCTCGCGGGCGAGGTCGCGCATGTACTCCGCCAGTTGCCCCTTGCCCTTGGCCATCACGCGCGGCGCCGCCGCCTCACCTGGGCGGTAGCGGATGGCGATCGCGATGTGGGTGGGGTTCACCAGCAGCGCATCGGCGCGGGGAACCTCCTTCGCCGCTCGCCCCTTCGACAGCTCGCGGTGCTTGCGGCGACGGCGCCCCTTCATCATGGGATCGCCGTCCTCTTCCCTGTACTCGCGCTTGGCCTCTTCCTTGGTCATCTTCATCTGCTTCGTGAACCGCATCCTCTGTAGAGCAAGGTCCAAGCCAGCCCAGATGGCCATCACTGTCAGAACCTTGACCGAGCCCCTCGCGAGCGGCGTGAACATCATCGCGAACGCCGCGTCGGGTCGGGCGAAGAGCAGCCTGGGCAGCGTCAGAAAGTCGTCTCGCAGGGTGCTCCAGCAGGCCCAGGCCACTGTCATCAGCTTGACGAACGAGAACGCGAGGTCGGTCACCGTCTTGCGGCTGAAGAGCTGCTTCATCTTGCCGCCCGAGAAGACGCGCGACACGTCCGGCATCGCCAGATGCCACCACACCCGCCCCTGGGTCTGGGCGACGTAGGTCAGGCTCCCCGCCACCGCGGCCGCCGCGGCGACCCCCGCGACGATCACGATGGGCCGGGCGAGCAGCGGGATGAGCGTGCGCGGGTTCGCGCCCGCGCCCGCGCCCAGTCCTTCTGCCGACGCGGCGGCCAGACGAATCAGCGCGCTCTGGAGACCGCCGCCGAACGCCACCAACGCGGCGGTCCCGGCGGCGAAGCCGGCTACGGCGTTGAAGTCCTTGCCGATTGGGAGCGAGCCCTCCTCGAACGCCTTCTGCAGGCGCTTTTGACTGGGGGCCTCTGTCTTGTCCTCGGCGGCTGATTCTCCCTCGGCCATGTCACATCCCGCGCGCGAGCACTTCTTGCGAGGTGCGGGCCGCCATCTCGGCGACCGTCGGAACGATCATGTAGAAAGCGCCACCCCCGGCCAGGATGGTGATGGAGAACCCCACGCTGCTGATGTTGAGCTGGGGCGCCGTTCGCCCCACCACGCCGAGGGCGACGTGGCCGAAGGTCACCGCCGCCATCACGGGAAATGACATGCGCACCGCCAGGGCGACGGCCGAGATCCCCTGCGCCACCACCGCGGCCGCAAGTCGCGGGATCTCGATCGGCGCGCCGGGCGGAATCGCCACCACCGACCGGCAGACCCACGCCACGAGCTCGCGATGCAGCCCCGCGGCGAGCATCGTACCGAGCGCGATCATCGACAGCCACTCGCCGACGGAGGTCGTCTCCGCGCCGTGAATCGGATCCACGGTCGCGCCGAACGAGAGGCCGACGCTGGTGGCGATGAGCTGTCCGGCCGCCTGCGCCGCGTCCAGCGCGAAGCGCGCCGCGACGCCGGTCGCGAGTCCGATCACCGTCTCGGTGCACGCGCCCGCCACGAGGGGTCCGATCCGTGAACCCGTCGCCAGCGGGGGGAACCCCGCCCCCGCGAAGGCGGCGTACGCGACGAGCAGCGACAGCCCCATCCGCACCCGCGCGGGCACCATCTTCATCCCGTAGAGCGGTGCGGCCGTACAGAAGGCGGCGGTCCGAAACAGGACCATCACGAACCCGAAGAGAATCGGCGTCACAAATCCGTCAGGTAGTCCCACAGCCCCGATCCAATGCGAACGCCGTGCCGCCGCCCGACCGCGGCGCCCCGGCCCTACTTCTCCGTCATGCGTTGCAGGCTGTGCGCGAAGAAGCCGCTGTACCGTTCGAGCACCCAACCGCCCAGCAACCACACCGCCAGCAGGGCCGCAGCGAAGCGCGGCAAGAATCCCACGGCGGGATCGTTGATCTGAGTGGCGGCCTGAAACACGCCGACGCACAGCCCGATCACCAGCAGCGCGCCGATGATGGGACCCGTGGTGGTCGCCAACAACATGAACCCCTCGCGGGTCAGCGCCGCCGGCAGGTCGTTCATCCGAAGCTCCTCACCAGCGAGGAGACGACCAGATGCCAACCGCCCGCCAGCAGGAACACGCCGATCTTCAGCGGCAGCGAGATCATCTGAGGCGGCACCATCATCATGCCCAGCGACATCAACACGGACGCCACCAGGATGTCGATCAGCAACATCGGCACGAAGATGTAGAGGCCCATGCGAAACGCCGTCCCGAGCTCGCTCACCATGAACGCCGGAATGACCACCGTCATGGGAAGCGCCTCGCTGCGGGCTGCCGGCGCCGCCTGACCGGAGATCTCGAAGAACAGGCGGACGTCCTCCTCGCGAGTCTGCTTCAACATCCATTCGCGCAGCGGCTTTTCTCCGCGCTCGAGCGCCTCGCTGGCGGGGAGCTTGTCATCCAGGTACGGCCCCAGCGCGTCGTGATGAACGCGCGTCGCGACGGGCGCCATGATGAACATCGTCAAGAACAGCGACAACCCCATGAGGACGGGATTGGGCGGCAGCTGCGGCGTCCCGAGCGCCTGGCGCAAGAACGAGAGGACGATGATGATGCGGGTGAAGCACGTCACGGACATCATCAGCGCCGACGCGAACGACAGCGCCGTGATGAGCAGGAAGATCTTGACGGCGCTCGAGCCGCCGGCGGCGCCCACGGCCAGCTGACCGCTCAGATCGGAGCCGGCCTGGACCAAGCCCGCAACGCCCGAACCGCCGGCTCGGGGCGCGACCGCGACCGCGAGGGCTCCCAGGTTCAACGGACCCTCGCCGACATTCCGGCCGCCAGCTTCTGGCGGAGCTCTTGGTCTTCCACGCTGTCCTCCAGGATGTCGTCGAACTTCGGCTCGGCGCGCGCCGCGGCGGGCACGCCCCCTCGGCCGAACAGCGAGGCGAGGCCCCCCTCGATGGATCGAAACGTGGCGCGGCCCGGGCTGGCCGTGAGATCGTCGGGCTGGGGCACGTCGGCCAGCGCCTCGACGAGCGATTGGTCCATCTCGTTCGAGCTCGCGACGGCGGCGGCCGCGGCCTCGACGGCCTTCGCGCCGGCGAAGGCCGCGCTCGTCTGCAACAGCGTGATTCCCGCCTCGCTGGCCCCCAGCACCAGAGTCTCGTCGCCCACGCGGGCGATCACCAGCGAGCGCTTCGGACCGAGGCTCGCGGTCTCGAGGATCTCGATGCGCCTCGTGCCGAGGCCTCGCTTCTTGCGGGCGAACAGGTAGGCGCACACGGCCAGGGCACCGAGGAGCAGCGCGGGCAGCGCGACGGCCCGCAGGCTCGTGCGCGCCTCGCTCGGCGCCGCGCTGCCAGCCGCCGCCGGGGCTGTCAGGACGGGCGAAGCGGCGACCGCGGGGAGCGGCATGGCCGCGAACCGCCCGGCGGCTGCTTCCCCGACCGCGCCTTGCGCGGCCAGCACAGGCTTCGGCTGCACGGCCTTCGCCGCGGCCTCCGGAGGGCGCGCGGCCGCAACGGCCTCGCCGGCCGTCGCGGGCGCCGGCGCCGGCTTCTGAGCGGGTGCGTCGTCGTCGGTCACGGGCAGCGCCACCAGGTGGTGCAGCGTGGCCGTGTCGGCGTTGCCGGCCTTCCCGACCGGGCGAGTTGTCGCCGCCACCTCGACGGCGGCGACCGCCCCGGCCTGCGCCCTCGCGCGCCTCTCGACCTGGCTCGCGGGCGCCTCCATCCTGCGCTGCGGCGCCATCGCCGCCGGACCTTCGCAACCGACCAGGGCCGTCATCCCCGTCGGCGTGCCCTCGAGCTCGACCGGCCCCGTGCAGCCGTTTCCAGACAGCGGCACGTCGAGCTCGACCTCGGCATGATGCCGGTGGGCGCGGATCTCGCCGTTGCCGTCCTTCAGGCCCCAGGCCCGGTTGTCGGCGTGCACCCGCGTCTCGCCGAGGAACAAGAACAGGTGTCCGTCGTCGATTCGGGTGCGCGCGACCTCGGGATCGATGCCGCCGTCAGCCATCACCTCGACCCGGAGATGGCCGGCCTCGCGCGTCGCCTTGACCTCGGTGAGGTAGACCGGCGTCGCGAGGACGGTGGTGGAGAGAAGGAGAAGACTCGGAAGCATGTTGGGTTGCCTTTCTGCCGAAGTTTCGAAGTTAGCGGAGCCGCGCGACGCGCTCCGACTGGCTGACGATGTCGGTGATGCGCACGCCGAACTTGTCGTTGACGACGACGGCCTCGCCGCGCGCCACGAGCCGATCGTTGACCAGGATGTCCAGCGCCTCGCCGGCGATCTTGTCGAGCTCGATCACCGACCCGGGCCCGAGGCCCAGCAGGTCCTGAATCGTCATACGCGCTCGACCCAGCTCGACCGACAGGTCGAGGGGAACGTCGAGCAAGAGGTCCATACGCCGCTCCCCGGGGGCGTTCGGCGGTTCGGATTCGGTCGGCATGATTCGTTCTCCTTGGTGCTGCGATCAGCGTGAGACGTGGGGCAGGGACGGTGACGATGATGGTGATGACGCCTTCGTGGGCCGACCGGCGCTCAGCCCCTTGTCGAGGGCGACGGCGAGGCTGCCCCCGGCGACCCGCGGCGACCCGCTGAGCTTGCGTCGGCCCTGGACGTACACGGGCAACGGGGACGCCTCACTGGCCTCGAGCACCAGCAGATCGCCCACCTTGAGGTCGAGCAGGCGCGAGAAGCTGAGCGTGGTCCGGCCCATCTCCACCCGGATCTCCACCGGGACATTCTCGAGATCCTTGGCGAGCGCGGCCGAGAACCGCGCGTCGACGCTGCTCCCCGGACGGGGCGGCGACGTCAGCAGCTTCTTCACCGGCTCGACCGTTGCGTAGGGGATGGCGATCTGAAGCCGCCCGCTCACCGCGCCGCTGACATCGTAGCTGCACAGGATCGCCAGGTCGGACGGGGGCGCCACCATGGCCATGCGGGGATCGGAGACGAAGCGCAACACCTCGGGACGAAAGGGCAAGATCTCCTGCCAGGCTGACGCCATGGCCTCCGTGAAGATTCCGAGCAGGTGCTTCAGCACGCCCCGCTCCACGCTGGTCAGCTCCGACGGCGCCGCCTCGGTAGGGGCCTCCGTCCTGACCTTGCGATCCCCGAGCGCCCCCGAGAGCAGCAAGCGCCCGAGTCCGCCGTCCAGCAACAGGACACCCAGGCCGTGTCCCGCGCCGAGCGTCACCACCCACACCGTGGTGGGGGGCGAGAACATGGCGCCCACGTCGACGAACTTCATCAGCGTCGACGGCGCCGGCGCGACGCGCACGTCGATGCGCGTGCGTCCGGCCAGGTTCGACCCGAAGATCGAGGCCACGCGCTCGTTGATCGAATCGAGCGTCGGCATCTGGCCGCGGATGATGCGGTCCTGGCTGGTGAGGTCGTACGGAACGACCGGCGCATCGGGATCCTTGCCCGAATCGCCGGAGACGCGGCCATCCTGTATGGCCGCCATGAGCGCATCGACTTCACTTTGATCCAGAGGCGAGGACATGGGCGGGCTCCGTTACTGAATGATGAACTCGGTCGTGAACAACCCGTGGACCTTGTGCCCCGGAACGATCTCGTCGACCTTCTTGATGAGCGCTTCCTTCATCTGGCCGAGACCCTCGCTGCCGCGCAGCTCGTCCTCGGTCCGGTCGGACAGGTAGCCGATGATGGTGTCTCGGATGCGGGGCATGCGCGCCTCGAAGGCCTTCTTGTCGCCCTCCGAACCCACCTCGATCTCCACCGTGAGGTGGGCGTAGCGGTCACCATCCGCGGAACGAACCTGAACGATGAAGCCGTCGAGCCGCAGCGTCGGCCCGGGACCGTCCGGGTCCGCCGCGCCGTGCTCGCCCTCACCCGCCCCATGCTCGCTGCCCTCGGCCTTCTCGCCATGCTCGCCCTTGGCCTTCTCGGCATGCTCGGCGTGCTCGGCGTGCTCACCCTTTCCAGCAGCGGCCTGCGCCGATGGGCGCTTCATGACGAAGATCAGCACCCCCGTGAGCAGAAGCGTGTTCACCACTAGGATGATGGGAAGAACTTTGCTGCCACTCTTGGCCGGCGCCGGCTCGGCCGGGGTCTCTGCGTCGTCACTCATGGGATGCCTCCGGGCCTCGGCAAAGCAAGGGGCGTACCGCTCGGCCCGCGCTCGTCGCCCCCCCGAAACCGGGCGAACCGAGCCGCTGCGAGCGTCAGGTCGATGACGCCGGCGGCGCGCGCGTCATTGCATTGACAGCGAACGACGCGTCCCCCTTCAAGCCTCAGGTTCCGCCGGCATTCCGCCGAGGGGCGAGCTGACATGGCTGTGGACGAGAGACCGCGCGCGAGCGCCGCCATGAACGTGGCGCCCCCCGGCGGAGCGCCCATCCCCCCCCGCGTCACTGGGACATACGGACGGGTCACTGCCGTCATCTCGATCGGCCAGACCATCGCCGTCCGCTTCGACCATCTCGCCGAGGAGATCATCGGCGATCCCAAGGCGCTGCGCAGAACCCTGCCCGAGATCGCCGCCGAGGTGATCGAGCTATGCAGTCGTCCGAACGCCAGCGCCGAAGCGATGGAGCGGACGCTCACGCGCGATCCGTTCATCAGCGCCCAGGTCATCTCCGTCGCGAACTCCGCAATGTTCGCGCCACGCATGCCCATCCTCGGCGTGCGTGACGCCGTCGTGCGGATCGGTCTCGACGCGGTTCGCGACGTCGTCCTCATGGTGGTGGCCAACTCGACCATGTTCCGCGTGCCCGGGCTCGGGGCCGAGGTCGAGGTGATGCGAAGGCGCATGCTCGCGTCCGCGTCCGTGGCCCGCCTGCTGGCGCGCGCGCTGGGCGCCGAATCCGAGTACGGATTTCTGGCGGGCCTGCTGCACGACATCGGCACGCTGGTCCTGCTGGAGCGCGCCGTCCACGACGGCCTCGTCACGCCGGCAATCTGGGCGACGCCCGGCGACGGCGACCTCGTGCGAGCTCGTCTTCACGCCCACCACACGGTGGCCGGCGCGGCGATCTGCCGTTCGTGGAAGCTTCCCTCGGGCGTCGTCGACGCCGCGCACTTTCATCACGACTACCGCAGCGGCGGAAAGACCCACCTCGCGGCCCACCTCGTCGCCGCCGCGGACGTCGCGGCGGAGTACATCCTTCCGAACGGCGCGCCTCCGACGGTCCGGGCCAGCGAGCGAACCGAGCTCGCGGAGCTCGGCCTCGACCCCGCCCTCATCGAGCCTCTCATCGAACGCGCCCGTCCGGCGGCGCTGGCGCTGATCAGCGCGTCGTAGGACGTCGTCGGGCGTGCGAGACCACGTTCCGTCTCCTATCGTCGCTGACCGGACCGGCATACGGGCGACACTTGCAAGCGACGCGAGCGGGACAAATCAACTACAGTTCCGTTCGTCCGCCGACGTCATGCCCTTCTTCGACCCACAGCCCGTTCCCAGCGGAGGCCTGCACGCGACCTCGACGGACCGCAACCGGGTCCCCATCCTGGACGTCCTCCGCCGCGTGTTGCCGCAAACCGGCCTCGTCCTCGAGATCGCCAGCGGGACGGGTGAACACACCGCCTTCTTCGCCCCCGCGCTGCCGGCCCTTCGGTGGCAGCCCTCGGACGCGTCGGCCACGTACCTGGACAGCATCCGTGCCTGGAGCGCCGCGTCCGGCGCCGACAACATCGCGCCCCCCGTGCTGCTCGACGTCGAGCGCCAGCCCTGGCCCACCACTTGCGCGGACGCGATCCTGAACATCAACATGATCCACATCTCCCCGTGGTCGGCCACGGAGGCATTGTTCCGAGGCGCCGCGCGGGCCTTGCTCCCGTCCGGGGTGCTCTTCCTCTATGGCCCGTTCAAGCGCGGCGGCCAGCACACCGCGGAGAGCAACCAACGCTTCGACGAGCGCCTTCGCGGCGAAGATCCGCGCTGGGGTGTCCGGGACGTCGGCGACCTCGAGTCCGTCGCCTCCGCCGTTGGCTTCCACCTCGCCGAGATCGTCCCCATGCCCGCGAATAACTTGTCGCTGGTGTTCCGGTAACGCGCACGCGCTGTCGGTGGCGGTGGACGGAGGTACCCTGGCGGCGGGCTTCATGCCAGACTTGCAACTCAGTCGGGGTGTGGCGCGCGAGCGCATCGGTTCAGCGCGAGGAGATTGTCGATGACCCAACGTCCTGGTTCCGATTGGCAACAGAACGACGGGGCTCCTCGGGGACAGGCGGCGCCGGCCTGGGCTTCCGCCCGCCCGCTCGGGAGACGCTGCGCCATGTTCGCCCTGCTCTGGGCCGCCGGGGCTGCGGTCGGTTGCGGAAGCTCGCCGGGCGCGACCACGACCAGGGATGCTTCCGTCCGAACGATGGCCAGTCGCCCGCCGATGTCCCGGACGCCGCCGACGCGCTCGATCCGGGCGCCACGATGGTCACCCTGACACCGCCCGCCGACGTCGTCGCCCCCGCCGCCGAGACGCGGGCCGCGCTCGCCGCGTCCGCGCCTGACGGGGCCGACGCGTTCCTGGCGGCGTGGCGGCCCACCTATGCCGCGGCCCTCGGCTACGATCCGCTGCAGGCCGTGAACCTCGCCACCGTGCAGGGGTCGGCCTCTCAGCTGAACGACGCCGAGCTCGCCAAGCTCGGCAGCAACGGCTTCGTCATCTCGGCGCGCCAGACCTTCCCGACCTTCTTCAATGGGTACTCGTCGATCTACGCCGACCACCTGCCGGTGTTCATCTCGGCCGACTCGATCCTGTACGCGGTCCACAAGTCGTACGACGGGATCCTCATGCAAGTCGAGTCGCAGCTGATTCCGGCGGTGTCGCAGCTCCTCGCCGGCATGCACGCGGCACTGGGGGCAGCGGCGGCGGGGGACACCCGTCTCGCGGTCGCGCGCACGGACGTGGACCTGTTCCTCACGGTGGCGCGTAGGCTGCTCCAGACGCCGGACGACGCCGTGTCCTCCCCGGTGTTGCCGGTCGCGGGGGCTTCTCCGTCCGAGGCCGACGCGCTCGTGGCGAAGGCCCTGGCGCATGTCACGGACATCAACGAGACCACGTCGCTCTTCGGAGGGGAGCGGGTCATCGACTGGTCGCAGTTCTTGCCGCGCGGGCACTACGCGGGCGACCCGACCTTCGAGGCCTACTTTCGCTGCATGATCTGGCTCGGTCGCACCGACCTGCGCCTCATCGCGACCGACGCCGCGGGCGCGCACTTCTCGCGGCGTCAGTTCGATGCCGCCCTCGAGCTGCGCCTCCTGCTCGACGCGGCCGGGCTCGCGAGCTGGAGCACCGTCGATGCCACGCTGGCTGGGTTCGTGGGCGAATCCGACAACATGACCGTGCGCGACTTCGACACCTTGCGCACGTTGCTGGGGGACGCGGCGCTCGACGATCTCGAAGGCCACACCGATCAGGAGCTGGCCCAGGGCATCGTGGATGCCAAGGTCGGGATCCAGCGCATCGCCAGCCAGATCATCTTCGTCGGTCCGATGGGGGACAACCTGCCGCTCGACCGGGCGTTTCTCTTCTTCGGCCAGCGTTACGTGATCGACTCCGAGGTGCTGTCGAACGTGGTCTTCGATCGCGTGCTGCCGGATCCGGCGAAGCTCGACCGGCGAATGATGCCCGATCCGCTGGACGTGGCGTTCGGCGCGCTCGGCAACACCCACGCGGCGCCGCTGCTCGCCGCCGATCTCGCCGCCTACACCAACTATCCGAAGGCCCTCGACCAGGCGCGACAGCTGGTCGACGCGCACGAGCCCGCCTTCTGGACCGGGAGCCTCCACCACGCGTGGCTCGCCTCGCTGCGCGCCATGTCCCCGCCCGCGGATCTGGTCGCGGCCAGCGGCATCCCGGCCGCGGTGGCCCGCACGCAGCCCTGGGCGCGGCGGGTCCTCAACAGCCAGCTCGCCTCCTGGGCCGAGCTCCGCCACGACAACCTGCTCTACGCCAAGCAGTCCTACACGGCCTTTCCACTTTGCGAATTCCCCGACGCGTACGTCGATCCCTATCCGGAGCTGTGGGCGGCGCTCGGTCGCTACGCGGCCAAGGGCATGCAGCTCCTGGCCGGGCTGCCGACGGTCGTGCAAGGCCCCGCCGCGGCCCACTTCACCACCCTGGCCACGGTGGCGGCTCGGCTTCAGGACATGGCCACCCGACAGATCGCGGGCCAGGCCTTCACGGCCGACGAGCTGGCCTGGGTCAACACGGTGGTGGAGATCAAGGCCGTCTCCGTGGGATGCACGTCCGTCCGCCGCCCGAGTGGCTGGTACGTCGATCTCTTTCTCGATGCGGAACAGGCGGCGGAGTACGCGCCCACCATCGCCGACGTCCACACCGATCCGGCGAGCGGGCGCGTGCTGCATGTGGGGACCGCGGGCCCACGCCTGATGGTCGTCACCGCCGAGACGTGCTCGGGACCACGCGCCTACGCCGGCCTGGCGTCCGCCTACTCGGAGACCATCACGGGCAACTTCCAGCGCCTGCAAGACTCCGACTGGGAGGAGATGCTGACGGCGAGCCCGCCGGCCGACGTGCGCTGGATGAGCGATCTCGTCGTGCATTGAGCCGTCATATTGGCTTCGTCCCGCCCCCGAGCTGTGACTCGTAGATCTCTTGATAGACAGGGCTCGCCGCCAGGAGCTCGCGGTGGGTGCCGTGGGCGACGATCCGTCCCTTGTCGAGGACCAGGATGCTGTCCGCCTGCAGCACCGTGCTGATGCGCTGGGCGACGATGAACGTCGTCCGCACGTGCTTGCGGAGATCGAGGGCGGCCTGGATCTCGATCTCCGTCTCGACGTCGACCGCGCTGGTGCTGTCGTCGAGGATCAGCACGCGGGGATTGAGGAGCAGGGCGCGCGCGATGGCCAGACGCTGCCGCTGCCCGCCCGAGAAGTTCGCGCCGCGCGGCTCGACGGCTGTGTCGTAGCCCGCGGGCAGACGCGAGATGAAGCCGTGCGCTTGGGCCGCCTCGGCCGCCCGCACCACCTCGTCGTCGCTGGCGTCCGGTCTTCCGTAGCGGATGTTGTCCCGCACGGTACCTGAAAACAGGATCGACTCCTGGGGCACCACGCCGACCGCCCCCAGCAGCGAAGCCTGGGTCAGCGTCTTGACATCGAGTCCGCCGAGCGACACCCGGCCCGTCGTCGCGTCGTAGAACCGCGGGATCAGGCTGACGAGGGTCGACTTCCCCGCGCCGGTCGCGCCCAGGATGGCGATCGTCTGTCCCGGCTCCGCGCGGAGGTCGACGCCGGTCAGCACCGGCGCGTTGCCGGCGCCGTGATAAGTGAAGGAGACGTCCTCGAAGGCGACCCGCGCCTCGGCGGCGTCGGGCAGCGCGGTTGCGTCGGGCTGGTCGCGGACGTCGGCGACCGTGTCGAGGATCTCGTCGACCCGTCGCGCCGAGGCCAGTCCGGCCGCCCAGGTGTTCGACAGCATCGTCATCATCACGAGCGGCGTGATCGTGCTGAGCAGGTAGTTCGCGAACGCCACGATCTGTCCGAGCGTCAGCTGGCCGTGGATGGCCTGCAGCCCGCCCGACCAGATGACGATCACCATGCCGGCGTTCACGCACAGCGTGAGGGCGGGCGTCATCGTCGCCATGAACTTCATCACCTGGATCGACTGCGCCGTCATGTCGTCGTTCACGACCGCGAACCGCGCGCGCTCGTGGTCCCCGCGCACCAGCGCCTTCACCAGCCGCGCACCAGCGATGTTCTCCTGCAGCACGTTGTTGAGGCCGTCCAGCTTGCCCTGGACCTTGCGAAACAGAGGCTCCATCTTGACGATGAAGAAGGCGATCAGCACCGACGTGACCAGCAACAGCGGCAGCATGGTCAGGGCGAGGGGCCGGCTGGTGCTGAACATCAGCAGCAGGCTGCCCACCATCATCAAGGGCGCGCGCGTGCCGATGCGCAGGGAGATCTGGGTCAGCGTCTTGATGGCGGCGACGTCGCTCGTCAGGCGCACCATGAGCTGGCCGGTCTTCTGCCGGTCCAGGTTGCCGAACGAGTAGCTCTGAATCTGGAGGAAGAGCGCCTCGCGGAGATCGCGGGCCACGCCCTCTCCCACCTTGACGGAGAACACGTTGTTGCCGATCGCGATCACCGTGCTGGCCGCGGAGATGCCGAGCATCAACAGCGACGTGGTCACCACCACGCGCCGGTCGCGCGCGGCGATGCCATGATCGATGATGCGTTGAACGAGGCGCGGGATGGCGAGATCCAGGCAGACCAGCGCCGCCAGCAGCACCAGAGACCACACCGCGAGCGCGCGGTAGGGTCTGACGAAGGCGAGCAGTCGCCGGAGGGAGCGCATGGGCCGAGGCTCCAGCGGATCAGAAGGTCCCGGCCGGAAGGAGACCGTTTTCCATTTCATATGGAACCGAATCACGGGCGAAGAGCTGATAGACGTTTCCGTCTGTCGACACGACGTACGCGAAGTCGTTGACGGACCCGCTGCCGGCGCTCCCGTTCAGGCTCGTGGCGCGAATGGCGCGCAGTCGAGCTGCGTCGACGCCCGTCGCTCGCAGGCTGCTCCCCGGGCTCCCGCAGCCCGCGAGAAGCATCACTCCCAACACAATGGCGCATAGAAGTCGTGGCTCGATGGTCATTTGAACCTCATCAACTTCGTTCAGGGTGAGCGAGTGTAGCCGATATCGGTTCGTGTCCCTCGTCGCCATCGCGGTCGACGCCCGTAACCCCCGGCGTCCACGGACGAACCCGCCGCACTCGAACGTGTTACCGTTTGCTCGATGGCGAACCGTCGACGGCGCCGGCTGCCGCTTGGTCGTATCCGCTCAGCGAGGACGGGGATCTGGTCTCTTGGCCTGGCGGGGCTGCTGGCGTCGCCAGCCTGTTCGTTCGGGTTCGTCGAGGGGCCTCCCCCCGCGAGCGCTCACACCGAGAAGCTCCAATGCACCACCGGCCTTACCTGGCCCGTCGTCGACGTCATGCTCGGGGTCGCCAGCTTGCTCCCGGTGCTGGGCGCGGTCACCAATCCAGGCGAATACCGGGGACGCAACAGTTCTCCTGCCGTGGTGGTGGGAGTGGGGCTCGGGTTCGGGGCAATCTTCATGAGGTCATCCTCCGTCGGCCTGGACCGGATCTCCGCGTGCGATCGCGCGCACGCAGAGGCCGCGACCGCCCCGAGCCTGCGGGTCATCAAGCGCTCGTTTCCAGCGTTGCCGCCGGGTCCGGCGGCGGACGCCGATGCTGGCGCGCCAGTCGGACAGTAGCCCTCGCGCCGCCATCGGCGTATGCGGGTTGCCCAGACGAGGGTTGCCAAGGATTCAGTCCTTGCTAGAGTAAGGAAGTGAGCAAGGTGACCTCGAAGCTTCAGGTGACGGTCCCAAAGGCGATCGCCGACAGGTACCGGATCAAGCCAGGCGACGAGATTGTATGGATGGAGGCCGGCGATTCGATCCGGGTGCATCCGCGCAGGGCCGTGCCGCAGAAGCCCGGTCCCGCCACGCGCCTGCGCCTGTTCGACGAGGCCACGGCGCGACAGCGGACGAGGAATGACGAGCGTCCCCCAGCGACCGGTGGCCGCGGTTGGCGCCGAGAGGAGCTCTACGAGCGTGGCCGCCCTCGTTGACACGAACGTCCTGGTCTATCGCTTCGATCCTCGCTTCCCGGAAAAGCAAGCCCGCGCCACCGAAGTGCTCCGCAGGGGAGTTGCCGACGGGTCCCTTCGGCTGCCGCACCAAGCGCTGGTCGAGCTGGTCGCGGCCGTCACGAGACCGCTCGGGGGGAATCCGCCGCTGCTCTCTCGGGAGGACGCCGTACGCGAGGTGGAGGACCTGATCGCGCAGTTCGAGGTCCTGTATCCCAACGAGCAGATCATCCGCCTGGCCCTGCGCGGAATGGCGGCCTATCAGCTCTCGTGGTTCGACGCGCACCTGTGGGCTGCCGCGGAGCACTTCGGAATGGAGGAGATCTTGTCCGAAGATTTCCAGGACGGTCGCCAGTACGGAGCGGTACGCGTCCGAAATCCCTTCTCGGCGTGAAGCCACCACAGAGGTCGAAGGCCAAGATTGACGTCGGACTCCGGTCCAATCATTGCTTTGCTGTCGTGAAGTCTCTGGCGATACCGCCAGGAGGCGACGGAGGTCCGACACCCATGTCACAGCAACGGTGGTTTTCAGTATTCCTTCTCGCAGTCCTCCTGGCGTGGGGCGCGTGCGCGGGGTCCACCAGCGGTCAGCACCCCGGGCCGGGCACGGGAGGCAAAGCGGGAGGTGCCGCCGGACAGGGGACCGGCGGCGGCGCCGGAACAAGCGGCTCTGGCTCAGGCGGAAGTGCGGGCGGCGCGGGGGCTATAGCGGCTGTTGGGGGCAGCGCGGGCGAGGAAGGTGGCGGCAGCACGGCCGCGGCGGGCGCTGGCGGACACGGAGGAAACCGCGGCTCTGGCGGAGGCGGGGGCGCCGCGGGGGTGCACGCATGCACGGGCGCAAGCAGCGCGCCGACGGCCAAGGCATGCCGGACAGCCGACGAGTGTGGGCCCATAGGACCCTCGAAGTGCTGCACCGCCGAGCCCTGCTGGACCGGGGCGGCCGCATGCCCCTTCCCTCCGTCGATGTGCCCGGGCCAGAGCGGCCGCTTCCTGTGCACCACCGACGGCGACTGCAACGCGGTTGGGACATGCGTCAGTGTCGTGGCGGGATGTCCGCTTTGCGAGTCGCGCAGCTGCAACTATCCGCCACCGCCGCCGCCCGCTTGCACGCAGACGCCCGACAACTGCGGCCCGGACGCACGCTGTCAGGCGAGCGGCTCGTGCGCGCCCCGGTCGTGCGCCGACGGCTACGCCTGCGCCGCGGGCTCGCGCTGCCGCCCTGGCAGCGCGCGCGCCGACGCGCACCAGTGCGAGTTGATCCCGTGTGACGACGGCTGGACCTGCGAAGAGAACACCCGTTGCACGGCCCCAACGACGGCTGGCAGCCACGGCTGCACCGCTCAGATGTGCGCGAAGGACGGCGACTGCGACTGTGGCTACTGCGTCAACGGTTCCTGCGCAGCCAACCTGGGATGGTGCTCGTATCCGGCGCAATGAGGGAGCGCTATCAGGGGGGCTCCTGCGCAGCGTATCGGGCCGGACTTGCATTCCGCGCGGTCAGTGCCGAGACCGTCAGCGTCTCGGTTGCGGTAGGTGCACCTTCTTGAGCCGGGCTCGAACGGCAGCCGCGTTTCGCAGGTTGTAGAGCGGGCGATTGTCGCTCTGTTCGAGCAGCTTGAAACCAGAACCGGACCACTTGAAGACGTCGGTGTCGGTGAACGGTCTGCGGCGGTCGCCACTTCCTGCTTCTTCGATCTCGGAGAGGATGCAGATCTCGGGGGCGCCATCGCCATCCGCGTCGGCCGCGAAGACGCTCTTCACTTCGTACATCAGCCTCCCGACGCCGCCAGGCTGCGAGGGCAGCGGCTCGACACGGTAAGCATCGGGCGTTCCCTCCGGGACGAGGACCCAGCCCCGATAGACGCTGGGATCGTTGACGTCCGAAGGATCATCGGAGCTGGCCTCGTAGAGGATCAAGATGACTCTCCCGAGGGGTGGAAGCTGGAATTCGAGGGCCTTCGTGATCGAGTCGGCGCCGCTCGGCAGGATCCGCTCGGCAACGTGCTCTGGTGACTCTCCGGGCTGGCGGATGACGATCCGGGACCGGCTGAAATGGCCGGATTTGCTGGGCGTCTGGGGCAACGACAGGTTTGGATCGACGCTGGGCTTTGCTGGCGGCCCGGGGATCCCTGCGCTCGGTGCGGAGGCCGTCGGTCCTGCGGCGCACACTCGCACGAGGATCGCCCCGAGAAGTGGGATGAGACCCAGGTGAGCGAGCGGAGAAATCGTCTGGTTCGCCTTCATGGGGCTGCGCCGGCCGCAGCCTGAGCAAGATGCCTGAACCCCCGCCCGATCTTCAAGTCGTGGTGCTGCGCGCCACTTGTTGCGTTCGGTAATTCGTGTTTTCGTCTCCGGGCGCGATGGCCGCGATGGTGGTGAGGACTGGCCGATCGCGGCGACGCTGGGCTCGGGGGGTGATCCGTGAATGACTGGTGTATGCGAAGACTTGGGGCGACGACGGCGCTGATTGTCGTCACGGGGTGTCTGACGGGCTGCTCGCATTCGGGCCAAGCGGCGAGCGTCGACGCGGGGGGTGGGTCGGGCGGCACCGCGACGGGGGGCACCGGGACGGGCGATGGTGGCCCGGTCGACAAGGCGGCCGGATCGGGTGGCGCGGTCAGCTCGGGTGGCTCGGTCGGTTCCGGGGGCTCCCCGGGGTCGGGCGGCTCGAACGGTTCCGGCGGCGTGGTCGGGTCCGGGGGTTCGGGTGGTGGCTCGGGTGGCGCGGTCGCTTCCGGTGGCTCGGTGGGCGCGGGTGGCCCAACGGGTACGGGCGGCTCGGTGGGCGCCGGCGGCGCCGCCGCCACCGGTGGCTCGGGGAATTCGACGCGAGCCACGCCGAACTGCGGCTCGGGAACCAACGGCGTCACGAATTGCAAGCCGGGCGCGAGCGGCGCCGCCGAGAGTTGCTGCACCAGCTTGGACGTGACGGCCGGGACTTTTTCGCGCACTTACACGTACGGCAAGACGACCTCGTACGCCGATTCGGCAACGGTGACGGCGTTCCGCCTCGACAAGTACCTCGTGACGGTGGGACGTTTCCGTCAGTTCGTGTCAGCTTGGAATGGTGGCTACCGCCCCTCGGCTGGGTCCGGAAAACACAGCCACGTGAACGGCGGCCAGGGCCTGAAAGACAGCGGATCGACCGGAGGCTTCGAAGCAGGTTGGGACGCCGCCGCCTGGAACGACACCGCGAACATCAACCCGACGTGTGGATCACCGGCCGACACGTGGACCGTCTCCGAGGGCGCGCAAGAGAGCCTGCCCATCAATTGCGTGAATTGGTGGGAGGCGGCCGCGTTCTGCATCTGGGATGGGGGCTTCCTGCCGAGCGAGGCGGAGTGGGAGTACGCGGCGGCTGGTGGCGATCAGCAGCGACAATATCCGTGGGGGTCGACGAGTCCCGGGATGGGAAACCAGTACGCGATCTACGGCGACGGAGAGAGCGCGTGTTACTACCCGAGCGGCACCGCGGCGACCTGCACGGGGGTGGCGAACATCGCGCCCGTGGGATTTGCGTCGCAGGGGGCCGGACGCTGGGGGCAACTCGATCTCGTGGGCGAGGTGTTCGAGTGGAACCTTGACTGGTACGCGAAATACGCGGCATGCACCGACTGTGCGAGCTTGACGTCCACCGGCAACCGCGTCATGCGGGGCGACCTGCTCAACAACGCGACCCAGCTCCTCCCGCCGACGCGCTTCGATGTCAATCCCGCCTTCCGCGCCGTCAACCTCGGTTTCCGGTGCGCAAGATCCCCGGTGGGGACGCCGCCCCCCCCTGCCACCTCGGGCACCCCGACGGTGACGATGACGGGTACGACCGCCGGGAAGGTCGTGCCGGGGATGACCGTGCCCGTGACGACGCCGGCCGGCTGCACGATTCCTTCACCCGTGAGCTTTCAGAAAGACGTGCAACCCTTCCTGAACGCCTCGTGCGGCAGAACGGGAGCCGCCAACGCCAGCAGTGGTGGTTGCCACGTGCTCGACGGCGACTCGACCATCTTGGAGGGAGGGATGAATCACGCCTTCGATTGGATCACGGGAACCGCCCACGATACGTCCTGCCCGGAGCAGCCGACCCCGTTGCGCTTTGAGGTCGTCATGGCCGTCATGCAACAGGCCAATCCTCCGACGTGCTCCAAGTCCGAAAAGATGCCGAGCGCCACGACCCCCCCACGATCGCCGCTCACCCCGTGTCAGACCGCCATACTACAGACCTGGATGAACCAGCCTTACGTCGAGGAATTCCACCGCTACGACGGCATCTCGCCGACGACGCCGTATGCGATGCCGCCCTCGAACTGACGAGACGGTTCCCCGCACCCGATCCCGACGACTGGTCCCGGTTCTGGCACCGCGGTAGCCGCGCGCGGGGCGGGCACGCCAGTGGATTGGGCCGCCCCCTCGACGGTAGGCTGCTGCCGTGGCGATGCGGCGGGCAACCCAGCACGACGAACCTCGGTCACAAATCCGGCCGTGAGGAGCCTGCGGATGCCGGGGGCGCTGATGCCATCGCGATGGTCGTCGTGACCGTGGCGAGGATCGCGATGTTCACGATGCTCACGACGATGGTGCTCGGCGTCGGCGCGCAAGCGAACGCCCAGGACCTCGGGCAAGGGGTCGCCCCACCCGCGCCACCCGCGCCCACTCCGTCCACCAAGTTGACGAAGGCGCCGGCCGTCCGCAGATCGATCGACCCCGTCTACCCTGCTGACGCGCTCGCCGGAAAACGCGCTGCGGACGTGACGATGCTGGTCGACCTCGACGCCTCCGGACGCGTCACCAAGGTCGAGATCAGCCAGTCCGGCGGAGCAGACTTCGATGACGCCGCGAAGGCCGCGATGCTTCAGTTCGAGTTCTCGCCCGCGGAGATCGACGGCACACCGGCCCCCATTCGAATCGCCTACACCTTGCACTTCCTTCCCAATATCGAATCCCGGGAGCAGACCGCCGAACCCGGCTCGCGCAACTCCGCGGAGGCCGCGCCCGCCCCACCGGTTGCCCCCGCGCCACCCCGCGCGCCCGACGTCGTCGTGGTCAGGGGACGCGTGCGCGAGAAGGGCACGCGCAATCCGCTTCCCGGGGTCGAGGTCTCGGTCATCACGCGCGCCGCCGACGGCGTCGAGGCGCCCGCCGTCGCCGCGGCGACGACTGACGAAGATGGCCGATTCCAGATCAGGGGCGCGCCGGGGGTGGCGTTGCGCCTGATCACCAGCGACGAATCGCACCAGGCTTGCGTGCGTGACCTCGACGCCACCGCCGTCAACGGCGGCGTCCCGGCCGAGGTCGATTGCCTCGTCGCCCGCCAGGGACGAACCAGCTACCAATCCACCGTCAAGACGACCCAGACCACGCAGGCCGTCACCCGCTACACGCTGTCGCAGCCCGAGCTGACGTCCGTGCCCGGCACGTTCGGGGATCCGCTGCGCGTGGTCCAGAACCTCCCCGGGGTGGCGCGAACTCCCTACGGCCTCGGCCTGCTGGTCATCCGTGGCGCCCCGCCCGGCGACTCGGGCGTCTTCGTCGAGGGTCACCCGGTTCCCCTGCTCTATCACTTCCTCAGCGGCCCATCGGTGCTCTCGCCTCAGCTCATCGACCACATCGACTTCTATCCCGGGAACTTCGGCGTGAAGTACGGCCGCGCCACCGCCGGGATCATCGACGTCGGCATCAAGACGGACCCCACGCCGCGCGTGCACGGCCAGGTCGACCTGAACCTGCTCGATTCCTCGGCGTACGTCGAGGGTCCGCTCGACGACGGCTGGACGGGGTCGCTGTCAGCCCGCCGCTCGTACCTGGATCTGGTGCTCAGCGTCGCGGCGCCGAGCGGGACGACGACGGTGGCGCCCGTGTACTGGGACTACCAGGCAGGGGTCCACCGGGACGTGGGCGCGGGCCGGCTGGCGCTGTTCGCGTTCGGGAGCAACGACTCGCTGAAGGTGATCTCCAAGGACCCGGTCAGCGGCAACCTGGATCTCGAGACGGAGACGGGGTTTCATAAGGTCATCGGGAGCTGGACCACGACCGCTGCCGGGTGGGCGAACCGGCTGTCCCCCGCCTACGGCCACGAGCGCCTTCGGTTCAGCGCGGGCGGCATCTCGATCGACCAGTCAGCGGACGTCTTCGCCGTGCGCGACGAGCTGTCGCGCAGCTTCTCCCCGCGCCTCACGTGGCGCCTCGGCTTCGACGGTGAGCTCCGCCAGGACAGCCTGTTCTTTCACGTGCCCATCTCGCCCGACGCGCGCCTGTATGGCGACACCGTCTCGATGTTCCAGCAGCGGACGATCCCGCTCGACACGCTCGGCACGGCCCTGTTCACCGACGCGGTCTGGGAACCGGGCGCGGGCGTCACGCTCATCCCCGGCCTGCGCGCCGACTACGCGCGCGCCTCGGGCCAGGCGCGCACCACGTTCGATCCGCGCCTGATCGCGCGGTGGAAGATGAGCCCGAGCCACACCTGGAAGGCCGGCGTTGGCCTGTTTCATCAGATGCAAGCGCCGCAGCTCCTCAACGCCGAATATGGCAATCCGGGGCTTCCCCCCATCGCCGCCGAGCAATATTCGCTGGGCTTCGTGCGCCGCCTCGGCGACAAGCTGTCCCTCGACACCACGCTCTACTACGTTCGCCGTCGCAACGAGCCGGTGTCGGTGCCGACCATCGCCGCGTTCTCCGCGGACGGGCGCGGCCGATCCTACGGTATGGAGCTGATCTTGAAGCACGAGTTCACCGAGCGGTTCTACGGCTGGCTGGCCTACACGCTGTCCCGCTCGGAGCAGACCGTGTACACCGTCAACGACGCCACCCAGGGGAGCGCGGGGGCGGGCCAGCTTCAGACGGGCACGACGGTGACGCACTGGTATCCGACCGACTATGACCAGACCCACAACCTCATCGCCGTCGCCAGCTACGCCTGGCGGGCGTGGCGGTTCGGTACGCGCTTTCGTCTCGTGAGCGGCTCCCCCGACACGCCGCTCACCGAAGGCGCCTTCGACGCCGACAGCGGCCAGTATGCCTGCCAGGCGGGCCCGACGAATTCGATCCGCAAGCCCACGTTCACGCAATGGGACGTCCGCGTCGAACGGTTGTGGACCTTCAACGCCTGGCAGTTTGGCGGATACCTCGACGTGCAGAACGTCACCAACGCGCAGAACCCGGAGGCGACGTTCCACGACTATCGGTGCCGCGGGTCGGCTCCGGTGCGCGGTCTGCCGCTGTTGCCGATCATCGGCGTGCGAGGTCTGTTTTGACAAGGGTCGGCCGGACGTGGCCGGTGCTGGCGGCGGTCTTCACGCTGCCGGCGCTCGGCGCCTGCACCAACCTCGACGACGTGACCACGGTCAAGGATCTGCGCGTGCTCGCCGTGAAGGCCGAGCCCGCGGGGTTCCTGGTGCCGCTCGACGCGCCGGGCGGCGGCGCCGCGGCCGACTGGCAGGCCACCCTGACCGCGCTGGTCGTGGACCCGGTCGGCGGCGCGCAGACCGTGACCTTCGGCGCCGTCGGCTGCCCGGACTTCATCGACACGATCACCGCGGCGAGCGGCCAGTCCACCAAGACCTGCCCGGACGCGAGCGTGACCAGTCAGCTCCCCGCCCCCGTTGGCCCCGCGCTGGCGACCACGATCATCGTCCCCGCGGACATGCCGGGGATGGCGGCGCCGGCGCCCCCGTCGTCGATCGAATATCACCCCCAGGTGACGTTCGGCCTCACGCCGTCGCAGCTCGGGCTCTTCTTCTCGCCCGCGCTCACCGGCGACCCCGCGCTCGACGCGGCCCTCTCCTACAACCGTGACTTCGGCCTCGACGCCATCGTGGACCTGCGGTTTCAGCTCGGGGCGGAGGCGGCGGACGTCATCAAGCGCCTCGTCTACTGGCCGCTGTTGCCCGCTGCCGATGTGCCGGCCTCGTTCGACCTGCCCCAGCTCCCGAACCAGAACCCGCGCCTCGTCGACATCCAGCTGTTCCGACACCGCGACCCCGCCACCGGCGATCCGGAGGATCCGTACGCTGACGGCGCGGCGGTGCTGTCGCTGGCCGCGAAGGACGAGCTCTTCGTGCGGCCCGTGCCCGCGCCCGACGCGGCCGAACGATACCTGCTGCGCGCGCGGAATTCGCAGACGATGGCCGTCGAGACTCTCGACGTTCCCCGCGAGCTGCTGACCTATCGTTTCTACGCGACGGCGGGGACGTTCGATCCCGAATCCCAGCAGAGCGAGCTGTCGCCCGTGCTCTCGTCCCCCGACGGTCGCGTCCACACCGACAGCAAATACAACCCGCCACCCGCCGGGAAGCTGCCGCCGGACGGCCGTGTGACGGTCTGGGTCGTCGTGCGCGACGAGCGCGCCGGCACCTCGTGGGACAGCCGCAGCTTCGTGGTCACGCCTTGATGCGCAGGTCCCCCCCCGCCCCCGTCCCGCACCGCCGCGACGGCGCGCTGCGAGTCGCCCTCGCCCTGGCGCTGACGCTGGCGCTGGCGCTGGCGCTGGCGCCAGCCGTGAGTTGCAGCGTCGCCTTCACCGAGGTTCACCTCTCCGAGCCGGCGGTGGTGCAGGCGCCCGACGCCCTTCGCGTCCAGGCGCGGCGGATCTTTCTGACCGAGGACGTGCTCGCGGGCGGCGTCCGCGAGGACACGGCGCTCGCCGTCGAGCTCGACGTCACCAACGCCGGCGCCGCCGTTCACGATGTCAGCGTCGCGTCGCTGTCGTGCTTGATGGAGCTCGACCCGGCAGCGCGAGGCCAGACTCTGTCGCTGCCGCTCGGGGCCGGAGGAGACGGGACGTTCCCCGGAGAAGGGGCAGGCGACTCGCTGCTCGTGCGGGGGATCCCGATCCCCCCGGGAAAGACGCAAACGCTGTGGGCCCTGTTTCGCGGCTATCGCTTCGCCGGAAGCGACGTTCCCCGGCGCGTCGTGGTCACCATCCCGGGCGCCGACGGACGCCCGATGCGCCTCGGCCTCGCCGATCCCGGGCGAGGGCAGAGCCGCTGGCTCGTCCCGGCGCAGAGGAGCAGCATCATGTTGGGGATCGAAAACACCTCCCTGCTGGGCGGCCGCACCAAGGCGATGGGGGTCGCCACGGAGATCACGCTGTTCCGACCGCTCGGACGACTGCTCCTCGACACCAGCCTGTCATCCCTGTTGCTCGTGCAAAGCCAGGGGAGCCTCACCTCGCCGACGTCGTCGTTCGCCGGAACCGGCGTGAACGCCCACCTCGCCTTGCCGGTCGTCACCTGGGGTCCCGAGCTCGATCCGCGGCGCTTCGGCCTCTATGCCGGCGGTCAGGCGCAGCTCTTGATCTCGGTCGATCCCCCGCCACCGTCGGGACAGGCCCCCTCGCCACATGTCTACGGCGCGTTCGCCGCAGAAGGGGGGCTCGAGCTCGAGGTCGGCGCCCTGCAGCCGGCGCGAACCCCGTTTCCGCTCACCGCCGTCGGCCCAACCCTGCCGCGCTGGTTCCTGCGCGCCGGGTACACGCACTGGTGGATCGGTGGGGGCGGCGCCGATGGCTACACCTCCAGCGTGCGGCTGGCGTGGTGAGAACGCGCGTCAGATCAGGCCGTCGTGCGCCGCCAGCTGCCCGTACCAGCCCGACAGCCAAACGTTGATGCGCTGCCGATCCATCCGGGTCAGCGTGTCCGCGCCGAACTCCCGGTTGTGAATGGCGGCCCAGAAGCTCGCGTCGAGGCGATCGATCTTCTGCATCGCCGCGGCGTGCAGCTCGGGCAGCTCGAAGACGGTGGCCGACAGCTTCGCCGCGGCGGCCCGGACCGGCGAGCTCTCGAACAGCGAGAAGTCCTTCCCGCGTCCCGCGTTCTTGACGATGCAGTACTGCACCCCGCCGCCGAGCTGGCCGAACAGTCGCTCCAGCGTGTTGATCGAGTCCTTGCCGTCGTCGATGACGTGCCAGAAGACCAGCTTCACGCCGCTCTCGGCGGCCAGCTCCAGCGCGCCTGACTCGGTCATCCAGGCCGACAGCGCGCGCGCGCTCTGTGCGGGCAGGTCGACGACCACGCGTCGATCCGCGTCGGTCGCCAGGGTCAGGATCTCATCGGCGCTCTCGAACCGAGTCAAATCGACGGGACGGGTGTAGTCCCGGTAATAACGCAACAGCGTGCCGTGAGAGCCGTCGGCGTCGACCGCCGCGAACGACAGGCTCTTGTCGATGCAGTACTGCGCCAGCAATCGCGCGACGACGGATTTCCCGACGCCACCCTTCTCCCCTCCGACGAAATGGACCTTGCTCATGGCGGCACAATATAGGATGGGAATCGTTTCGGAAGCACTTCCTCGACGTTTCCGATCGACGAACGCCATCTGTCCCGGTCCGGCTCCGGCGGCGCGCTTGACACCGCCTGCACGCCCCCCGAGCCTCTCCCCCATGAACCGAGACGCAGGCGAAGGCGAGGGAGACCGGAGGCCCGGAGTGGGGCGCCGCTACGGACGACGGGTGGGACGCGGCCTCGCGTATCTCTTCGGTCGCCCCGGGTGGAGCCCGCCGCCGTGGGCGCGGGCCCTCGGCCGCGGCGGGCGCTCGACGGGCACGTGGATCCGGGCCGAGAAGCCCAAGGCGCTGGCGCTGCTGGCGACCGTCGCGCTCACCGTGGTGGGCGGCGTGTGGATGATGCGGTGGTGGGAGCATCGCCCGAAGCCGCTGACGGTCGCCTGGCAGGTGACGGCGCCCGAGGCGACCCGGCTCGAAGAGAAGCTGCATCCCCGGCCGTTGCGCCTCGAATTCGACGACTCGGTCGCGCCGCTCGACAAGATCGACAAGCCCATCGTGAGCGGCATCGCGTTCGAGCCCCGGCGCTCGGGCTTGCTCGCCGGCGTCACCAGCGCCGCCCCGGTCAAGCTCGAAGGCACCTGGCGGTGGGTCTCCGATCGCGAGCTCACGTTCACGCCCAAGGTCGACTGGCCGGTCGGCGAGCCGCTGACGATCCGGCTCGCGAAGCAGGGCCTCGTCGCGGGGCACATCCGCCTCGCCGAGTACGAGGCCCCGTTCACCACCCCGGTCTTCGAGGCGCGCATCGCCGAGGCGCAGTTCTATCAAGATCCCGTCGACGCGACCCTCAAGAAGGTGATCGCCACCTTCAACTTCACCCACCCGGTCGATCCAGCGACGTTCGAATCGCGCGTCAAGATGCACCTCGTGCCGTCGGACAAGGAAGATCCCGCCAGCGACTACGAGGCCCACATCAGCTACGACCGATGGAAGGGCGCCGCCTACGCGCACTCCAACCCGATCGCCATCCCGCGCCACGACGCCGTCCTCTGGATAACGCTCGCGCCGGGCACCAGGGCGGCCCGCGGCGGCCCCCCGGTGGCGCGCGAGCTGACCGAGAAGGTCGTCATCCCCGGCCTGTACAACTTCCTCAAGATTCCGTCCGCGCAGATCAGCCTGGTCGACAACGAGCGGTACGAGCCCGAGCAAGCCTTGATCGTCGAGACCAGCATCGGGACGACCGACAAGGACATCGCCAGATCGCTGCGCGCGACGCTGCTTCCCGACAAGACCGCCGACGGCAAGCCGGCATCGTACGGAGATCCCGCGCAGGTCGCGCCCGACGATCTGAAGCGCGGCGCGCCCCTGGCGCTCGCCGCGATCGCCAGCGAGAGCGAGTTTCCGACCCAACATTCCTTCAAGCTCAAGGCGCCCGTCGGTCGGCAGGTCTTCGTCCGCGTCGACAAGGGTCTGCGGGGCTTCGGCGGCTACGTGCTCGGCGAGGCCTTCCAGGCCATCGTCGCGGTGCCCCCCTACCCGCGCATGCTCCGCATCCTTCAGGACGGCGCCCTCCTCGCGCAGAGCGGCGACCACAAGGTGCCCGTGCTCGCCCGCGACATCCCCGCGATCAAGTACGACATCGGGCGGGTCCTCCCGGGACAGATCCAGCACCTCGTGACGCAGAGCCTGGGGGCGTTCTCGCGCCCCGCGTGGAACTACCGCTTCGACGAGACCAACGTCGCCGAATTCTTCGAGGAGACGCACACCCTCGTCGCCACCCCTGGCAAGCCCGAGTACGACGGCCTCGATCTCTCCAAGTACCTGGGCGCCGGCGCTGGCGCCAGCGCCGAGCGGCGCGGACTGTTCCTGCTGCGCGCCCAGAGCTACGATCCCAAGACCAAGGCGCTGCTCGGCGACGCTGACACGCGCCTCGTCCTGGTGACGGACCTCGGCCTGATGGTCAAGGAGAGCGCCGACGGCTCGCACGACGTGTTCGTGCAATCGACGCGCTCGGGTGAACCGGTCGCCGGGGCCCGCGTCGAGGTGCTCGGCAAGAACGGCCTGGTGGTCGCCGACTCCGTCACCGGCAAGGACGGCCACGCCAGCCTCCCGACCTTCAAGACCCTTCACCGCGAGAAGGAGCCGTCGCTGTTCCTGGTGACGAGCGGCCGCGATCAATCGTTCCTGCCCATCGGCCGCTACGATCGCATGTTGAACACGTCCCGCTTCGACGTGGGCGGTGTCAGCGAGGAGCCGACGTCGGGCGCCGCCAAGGGTCTGACGGCATTTCTCTTCTCCGACCGCGGCATCTATCGTCCCGGCGACGAGATTCGCGTCGGCATCGTGGTCAAGAGCAAGGACTGGACGTCGCGCCTGGCCGGGCTTCCGCTCGAGGTCATCGTGACCGACGCCCGCGGTCTGCCGGTCAAGGACCAGAAGTTGAAGCTGTCGGCGGCGGGCTTCGAGGAGATTCGCCACGCCACGCCCGAGATCGCCGCCGCCGGCACCTACGCCATCAACCTGTACGTCGTGAAGGACGGCCACCTCGCCGACCTGCTCGGCTCGACGACCGTGCAGGTGCGCGAGTTCCTGCCCGACCGAATGAAGATCCATGCCGCCCTGTCGGAGGAGAATCCGGAGGGATGGGTGGCGCCCGGCGACCTGAAGGCGCGCATCAGCCTGGCCAACCTGTTCGGGACCCCGGCCGCGAACCGGAAGGTGCGGGCGAAGATGACGCTGTCTCCGTGGGTGCCGTCGTTCGGCCGCTGGCGGGACTACCGATTCTTCGATCCCCTGCGCCCCAAGGAGGGAGTCAGCGAGACCCTGGCCGACGCCACCACGAACGACGAAGGCGCGGCGGAGCTCGACCTCGGCCTGAAGCGCTTCGCGACCGCCACCTATCGCCTGAACGTGGTGGCCGAGGGCTTCGAGGCGGAGGGGGGTCGCAGCGTCGTCGCCGACACCTCGGCCGTCGTCTCCCCGCTGCCCTACCTCATTGGCTACAAGGCCGACGGCGATCTCAACTACATGAGCCGCGGCTCCGAGCGGCGCCTGGACCTCATCGCCCTCGCGCCGACCGGCAAGCGGATCAAGGTCGAGGGCCTGCGCGCGATCACCTTCGAACGGAAGTACGTCTCGGTGCTCGCCCGCCAGGACAACGGCGCCTACCGTTACCAATCGGTGAAGAAAGAGATCGAGCTCGCGTCGAAGCCGTTCGAGATCGGCGCGGAGGGCGCCCATCGCAAGCTGCCGACCGACCGACCGGGCGACTACGCCCTCGTCATCCGGGACGCGAACGATCGCGACCTGCAGCGGATCGAATACGGGGTCACGGGCTACGGCAACCTGTCGCGCGAGGTCGAGAAGAACGCGGAGCTCCAGGTCGCGCTGGCACGGACCGACGTCTCGCCGGGCGAGGATCTGGAGATGCAGATCAAGGCCCCCTACACCGGCGCCGGCCTCATCACGATCGAGCGCGATCACGTCTACGCCTGGAAGTGGTTCAAGGCGGCCACCAACGCGACCGTGGAGCACATCCGCGTGCCGGACGAGCTGGAGGGCGGTGGCTACGTCTCCGTTTCGTTCATCCGCGACGCCGGCTCCGAGGAGGTGTTCATGAGCCCGCTGTCTCACGGCGTCGTTCCCTTCTCGATCAGCCGCGCCCGGCGCCAGTTGAAGGTGCAGGTGGATTCACCCACCCTGGCGCGCCCCGGAGAGCCATTTCACATGAAGGTGAAGACCGACAAGCCCAGCAAGATCGTCGTGTTCGCCGTCGATGAAGGCATCCTGCGCGTCGCCAACTACAAGGCGCCCGACCCCCTCGGCTTCTTCTTTCAGAAGCGGGCGCTGTCCGTGAAGACGATGCAGATCCTGGACATGATCCTGCCCGGGTTTCAGCGGCTCGTGGCGGGCGCGGCGCCCGGGGGCGACGCCGACGCCGCAGTCGGGGCGAACCTGAATCCGTTCCGGCGCAAGCAGCAGAAGCCGGTCGCGTTCTGGTCCGGCATCGTCGACGCCGGCCCCAAGGAGCGCGACATCGTCTATGACGTGCCCGACTCGTTCAACGGCACGTTGCGGGTGATGGCCGTGGCGGTGGCGCCCGACGCGCTCGGCGCGTTCGACGGCAAGGCGCTGGTGCGCGGTGACTTCGTCATCTCACCGAACGTCCCCACGTTCCTGGCACCCGGCGACGAGACCGAGGTCAGCGTGTCGGTGTCGAACAACGTCGTGGGCTCCGGCAAGGCCGCGACCGTGACGCTCTCCCTCGCGGCGTCGCCGGGGATCGAGGCGCGCGACGGAACCGAGCGCCAGCTGACCATCGGCGAGCTGCGCGAGGCGACCGCGACCTTCAAGCTCGGCGCGCGCCCGCCGCTCGGCGCGGCGACGCTGACGTTCACCGCCAGGCTGGGCGCGGCGAGGTCGCGGCTCGCCAGCGAGCTCAGCATCCGACCGCCGGCCCCTTATCTGGCGACCTTCCAGGCCGGTCACCTGCACGACAAGCAGGTGACGGTGCCGGTGGCGCGCCGGCTCTACGGCGATCTCCGTCACGTCGAGGCCGGCATCTCGCCGCTGCCGCTCGGTCTCACCCACGGCCTCGTCGCGTACCTCGAGAAGTTCCCCCACGGCTGCACGGAACAGATCGTCAGCCAGGTGGTGCCACCTTTGGTGCTGGGGCGACGCCCCGAGTTCGGCTACCGCCCGCAGGCCTCCGCCGCGGCGGTCGAGCGCTGGCTGACCCTGCTGCGCGCGCGCCAGAACGAAGACGGGAGCTTCGGCCGCTGGGCGACTAACCCTGCCGTGGACAAGCTCGCTTCGGTCTGGGCCACGCAAATGCTCATGGAGGCCAAGGACCGGGGCTTCCTGGTCCCGCCCGACGTGCTCAAGTCGGCGACGAGCTATCTGCAGACCGTGGCCGCGGAAGACGTCGAAGGCCTGGCCGAGAGCGGCGTCCGCGCCTACGCGATCTACGTGCTCACCCGCGGCGGCATGGTCACGTCCGCGTTCGCGTCGGCGCTGGAGAAGCACCTCGTCGCCAACCACCCCAAGGAGTGGAAGACGGAGCTGGCCGGGCTGTACCTGGCGGCGACCTACCACCTGCTGAAGCAAGAGCGGGTCGCCCGCGCCATCGCCGACGGCGTCACCTTCGGGCGCCAGCGCGCCGCCGACACCGACTGGTACTACGACCGGTTGGCATACGACGCTCAGGCCCTCTACGTCCTGGCCCGGCATTTCCCCGAGCGGGCGGCCCGCATCTCCGCGGCGGAGATCGACGCGGTCGTGGATCCCATCTTTCGCGGCGCGTACAACACGTTCTCGTCGGCGTGGTCCATCCTGGCGCTCGAGGCCTACGGTCAGACCGCGGTGGTGGCCGAGGGCGAGGGCCTGTCCGCCGAGGAGCTGGTCGGGGGCCAACCGCGGCCGCTCGTGTTGCCGCGCTCGCTGCTTCCGGTGGCGCCGTTCTCGCCGGAGGCGACTGCGATTCGGTTTGGGGCCGCGGGCCCGTTCGGCGCCTACTATGTCGTCAGCGAAGCCGGCTTCGACGCGACCGTGCCAGACAAGCCGATCGCCAGGGCCATCGAGGTCTCGCGGACCTTCGAGGGCGCGGACGGGAAGCCGGTCACCACCGTGAAGCTGGGAGAGGAGCTCACCACGGTCGTCCGCCTCCGGACGGTCGATCACCCCGACAGCATCAACGGCCTGGCGATCGTCGATCTCCTCCCCGGGGGGTTCGAGCCCGTGGTCCAGGCCACCCCTCGTCCCGCCGCGGAGGCGGCAGAGGCGGGGGGCGTCATGCACATCGCCGACGATGGGAACGGGCCTGGGGCAGGCGAGGACGAAGGGGAGACCGCGGAAGGTCAGGAGGGTGAGGAAGGCGCGCCGCCCGGTGACCGGACGGCGATGGCCCAGCCCTACGCGCTGCCGATCGCGCTGCCGGGAGCGACGTTCGAGCCCGAATTTGGCGACGTTCGCGAGGATCGCGTCGTCCTCTACGGTTCGGCGGACAGCGCCGTCAAGGAGCTGAAGTACGCCATCAAGGCGACCAACGTGGGCACCTATACGGTGCCCCCGATCCAGGCCACCGCGCTCTATGACAGCACGGTCATCGCGCGTGGCGCCGCCGGCAAACTGACCGTCGTGGCCCGCTGACCGGGGCGGCTGCCCACCCAGGCGACCATGACGGCACCGACCGCGACAACGACCTGGCGCCGACTTGGCGGGAGGCTCGGCAGCAGCCTCCGCGGTCGGCTGCGCCCCGGTCGGCGCGCGGCGGTGGTCGCCGTGGCGTTCATCGCGGTGGCGGTCACCGTCCGCCTCGCGCCCCACCCGCCGCTTCGCGCCCGCGTCCCGCTCTCCCGCGCCGTGCTGGCGGCCGACGGCACCCTGCTGCGGCTAACCCTGGCTGAAGACGGCCAGTATCGAATGTGGACCGACCTCGACAAGATCTCCCCGCTGCTGATCGAGGCGACGCTGCGATACGAGGACCGGCACTTCTACCGCCACCTCGGCGTCAACCCAGTCTCGCTCGCCCGGGCGGCGCTGGCCACGTACGTGTCCGGTGGACGGCGCATCGGGGGCTCGACCTTGACCATGCAGCTGGCGCGTCGCCTCTGGTCGATCCCGTCGCGGACCCCGCTCGGCAAGTTGCAGCAGGTCCTCCGGGCGCTGGAGCTCGAGGCCCTGTACTCGAAGCGCGACATCCTCGAGGTGTATCTGAACGTCGCGCCCTACGGGGGAAACATCGAAGGGGTGGGCGCGGCCGCCGCGATCTATTTCCGCAAGGCGCCCTCCAAGCTGACGCTCGCCGAGTCGCTGACGATGGCCGTGGTTCCCCAGAGCCCCGTTCGCCGCACCGCCGCCGCCGATGGCGCGCTGGACCGGGCACGGGGCGAGTTGCTGCAGGCGTTCGTGGGTGCGCATCCATCCGGGCCGGCGGAAGACGTGACTGTCCGCGACTGGCCGAGCCTGCGCTGGAGGGGCACGCCGGCCCCGCCCGGCGACGACTCGTTGCCCGCCGGTCCTGCGGGTCCGGTCCCCTCGCCTCTCCCATTCGTGGCGCCCCATTTCGTCGACAGGGTCCTGCGCGCCGACGTCGGTGGCGACGCCGCCCTCACCCCCGGGGCGCCCCTCACCACCACCCTCGACACCCGCCTGCAGCGGCTCTGCGAGCGCCAGCTCCGCGCCTATGTCGCGCGCGAGCGGCGCCGTGGCATCGCGAACGCCGCGGCGCTGCTGGTCGACACCCGCGGCATGGGCGTGCGCGCCCTCGTCGGCTCGGCTGACTTCTTCGACGACGCCATCGCGGGGCAGGTCAACGGCGCGCTCGCGCCGCGGTCTCCGGGGTCGACGTTGAAGCCCCTCGTCTACGCGCTGGGGCTCGACCAGGGGGTGATTCATCCGGCGACGATGCTGCGCGACGTCCCGACCGCGTATGCGGCCTACAGCCCCGAGAACTTCGACGGCCGATTCGTCGGCCCGCTGTCCGCGAAGGACGCCCTCATCCGAAGCCGCAACGTTCCGGCTTTGTCAGTAGCGGCCAGGCTTTCCCGGCCAACTCTCTACGATTTGTTGAAGACCTCGGGCGTCGACCTCCCTTACCCCGAAGCGCACTATGGGCTCGGCCTCGCGCTCGGGACCGGCGAGCTCACGATGGAGGACATCGTACGGCTGTACGCCGCGCTCGGAAACGGTGGCGTCGTGCGTCCGCTCGTATGGCGATCGCGAAGCGAAGACGGAGCGCGTGAAACGGAGGGAGTCCGCATCGTCTCCAAGGAGAGTGCCTTCCTGGTCGTCGACATGCTCCTCGACAATCCGCCGCCCGCGAACCGGCACACGCCCCTGTCCGCCGCCAGGCGGGTCCCGGTCGCGTGGAAGACCGGAACGTCGTGGGGCTTCCGGGACGCCTGGGCGGTGGGGCTGTTCGGACCTTATGTGCTCGCGGTCTGGACGGGAGACTTCTCGGGCGCGGGAAACCCGGCCTTCGTGGGCGTCGACGCCGCCGCGCCCCTCTTCTTCCAGCTCGTCGACTCGATCGTGGCCGAGGACGCGGGCGCCGCCTCGTTCGCGCATACCCCGCCGGCTGGACTTCGTCGCATCGAGGTCTGCGCGCTGTCGGGCGGGCTACCGACCGCGCATTGCCCGCACCGGCGCCTGTCCTGGTTCATTCCGGGGCGATCGCCGATCGCGCCCTGCGACATCCACCGGAGCGTCGCGCTCGATGCGCAGGGCCGGCAAACCTGCGACGGCGGGCCACCCGTGGCCCAGACCGAGGTGTTCGAGGTGTGGTCCTCGGACCTTGCGAGGCAATTCATCGCCGCGGGACTCCCCCGCCGCCCCTTGCCGCCGATGGCGCCAGGGTGCGATGGCCGTGATGCCGGCCGCGGTCCTGCCCCGAAGATCACGTCGCCGCTCGCCGGCGTGACGTACCAGCTCCGGGGGCGCGGCGACCCGCACGCGGACCGGGCGACCCTCGCGCTCCAGGCGGTGACCGGGGGAGATGCCTCCGAGATCTTCTGGTTCGCCGACCGGACGTTCCTCGGAAGGGTCGGCCGCGGCGAGACCCTGTTCTGGAAACCCCCCGGCGGCGGGCGCTTCACGGTGCGGGCGGTCGATGATCTCGGGCGCTCCGACGCGCGGCTGGTCGCGGCCGACATGGCGCAGGCCCAGTGAGGCGTTTCCGGCGGACCGCCTGGAATGGGGCGCTGACCTGCGCGGTGGCCGTGGTCGCCGCCGGTGTCGCGGCTTGCGGCGGTGGCAGCCGCGGGACCGATACGGTGTCACTGCCCCCGGGCCCCGCGCGGGCCAGCGACGCGACGAAGCTCGCTGGCCCGTACGCGGTCGTGGGACCAGCCGGCGCCACGGCCTTCACCACTCCCCCTCGCCAGCCGCTGGGCGCAGGCGGGGAACGACTGACCCATGGCTTCGGTTTCATGGTCGCGGCCCAACGAACAGTGGGGGGGAGGCCCTACGTCCAGGTGCGCGACGGCCGCTGGTTGCCGGCCAGCGATGTCTCCCTGGTCACGCCGTCCGCCTTTGCGGGTCAACGGCTCGCAGCCGGCGAGGCCGGTCGCTTCGGATGGGTCGTCGCATCGAGCGCGACGGTGCATGCCGAGGTCCCCCCGGACCCGAGGAGCCCAACTGCGGGCAGGCTGGGAACCCGAGGCCGCCACGAGCGCGTCGAGCTGTCAGGACCTTGCGAGGACGGCAGATGCCCGATCGTCGGGGGTTGGGTGCGCGCGAACGAGCTGGCGATCCCCCGGGTCGCGCCCCGTCCCGCCGACGTCGGGCCGCTAGAGGCGTGGCTCGACGTCGACCTGTCGTCTCAGACCTTGACCGCTTACGAGGGCGACGAACCCCGCTTCGCGACGCTCGTCTCCACGGGATTTGCCGGTGCCGGCAGCCCGCTCGCGACCCCCACCGGGGAGTTTCGCATCCGCTCGAAGCACCTGGTGACCCGGATGGATAACCTCGAGCATAGAGGCGTAGAACCGTACGCTTACGATGTACCTCTCACCCAATACTTCAGCGATGGAAAGGCGCTGCATGCCGCCCCCTGGCACGACCAGTTCGGCCGCCCGCGGAGCCACGGGTGCATCAACCTCTCGCCGCGCGACGCCGCGTGGTTGTTCGCCTTCACTGCGCCGCGGTTGCCCGCCGGCGCGAGCGAGGTCGTCGCCACGCCAACGCGACCGGGAACGGTCGTTCGCGTACACGGCTCGGTCGCCCGCACGGCATCGGCGTCCGAGGCGCCATCGTGGTCGCCTTGACCGGCGAGCTACCGCGTCTCGTCGGGAACGTCGAGGCGAGCGGCGATCGCCTGCTCCAGCCCGTTCATCTCGGGCATGAAGAACGTGGGGGCGTCGGCGGTGACGGCGATCATCGGGTTGTTGGTAGCCGTCAGCGCAAGCAGGGGAATTCGGCGCCACTCGTCGTGGGCCCGCACGGTCCGCAGCAGCTCCCGCCCTCCCTTGGCGTCCATGTCGACCACCAGCAGCCCGGGCGGCTCCATGCTGAGCACGCGGACCACCTCGCCGCCATCGGTCTGGCAGCAAAGCCCATAGCCACGCTCTATGGCTATCTCCATCAGGTGGTCTCGGGCGGCGGCGTCACGCGTCAGCACGAGGATGGTGGCGTCGGGCGTGGGCGGCTTGGTTTGATTTTTTGGTTCGCTCTTCGAACCCGATGACGCTCGCTTGTGAATCGCCCGAACCATCGCATCCATTTCCAAGGTCGAGTCTGCCCCAGAACCTGTTTCGTTCGTCTTTCGTCCCGGTTCTTTGTCTGTAACTTGCGGGCGCGGTCCGTCCACGGTCGGGGCGCCGACCTCGGTGGGCCGCCGCCCTGGCATTCTTACTATTTAATAATAATTACAATGGCTTGCGAGTTTGCGAGAACGAAACGTGCGCGCCCCTTCGGCCCGTGATAGGTACATGGCCATGGCATGGGGGTATCGCCTCGAAGGGCTTGGGTCACGGAGCGCCGCCCGCCACCGGGAAGCTCACCGGCAGTGCGCCGTGGGCTCCTGCGCGACGTGTCCGCTTTACGTGTCGTCGTACAAATACGCGCGCTCCGAAGGGCGGGTCGTCACGGTGACGCGTCCGCTGTGCACCAAGCACGCCATGCTGTTTTCGATGAAGTACAGCCTGGCGTGGCCAGGCATGTTCCGCCGGGTACGGCGCCCCGCAGCCGTGACCTGGATGGCTCTCGCGGCCTAGCAGGACGAGCAAGCAGGCGTCAGCCGCCGGCGCCCTCGCCCTCCAGCTTGCCGGTGTGGCGGATGTCCTTGCCCTTGACCATGAACACCACCATCTCCGCCAGGTTGGTGGCGTGGTCCCCGATGCGCTCCAGGTACTTGGCGATCGACTGCAGCCGGGTGGCCCGGTAGATGTTGTGGGTGTCCTCCATCATGTACGTCAGCAGCTCGCGGAACACCTGGGTGTAGTAGGCGTCGACAATCTTGTCCCGCTCGATGACCGCCTGCGCGCGCTCGGGATCCCCGGCCACGAAGGCGTCCAGCGCCTCGCGTAGCATCCCCTGCACCTCCTCCGCCATCCGGGGCAGGTCGACGTAAGGCTTGAGCTGCGGCTCTTCGTTCAGCTCGACCACCCGCTCGGAGATGTTGACGCCCAGGTCGCCGATGCGCTCGAGGTCCGTCACCAGCTTCAGGGCCATGGTGATGAAGCGGAGATCCGAGGCGACCGGCTGCCGGCGCGCCAGCACCAGCAGGCACAGCTCGTCGATGTCGACCTCCATCTGGTTGATCTTGCGATCGAAGGAGATCATGCGGGTGGCGAGCACGGTGTCGCGCTCGAGCAGGGCCTTGATCGAACCGCTGATGATCTCTTCGACCTTGGCCCCCATGCGCAGCACCTGCTCGCGGAGCTTGCGGAGCTCTTGTTCGTATTCCCTGTTCGTGTGCTCGCGTGATGTCATGAACCGCCGCGCCGTTCTCTCAGCCGAAGCGACCGGTGATGTAGTCCTCGGTCTTGGAATTGCTTGGCTTCGTGAAGATGTTGTTGGTCCGATCGTACTCTACCAGCTCGCCCATGTAGAAAAATGCCGTCCAGTCCGACACCCGCGCCGCCTGCTGCATGTTGTGGGTGACGATCACGACGGTGTAGTCGTGTGACAGCTCGTCGATGAGCTCCTCGATGTGCGCGGTCGCGATGGGGTCCAGGGCGGAGGCCGGCTCGTCCATGAGCAGCACCTCCGGCTCGACCGCCAGGGCGCGCGCGATACACAGGCGTTGCTGCTGCCCCCCGGAGAGGCCGAGCGCGCTGTCCTGCAGGCGGTCCTTGACCTCGTCCCAGAGGGCGGCCTGTCCCAACGCCCGTTCGACCCGGCCGGCGATCTCGTCGCGGTTCTTCAAGCCCCCGATGCGCAGGCCGTACGCCACGTTCTCGAACACCGATTTGGGAAACGGGTTCGAGCGCTGGAAAACCATCCCGATGCGGCGGCGCACCACCACCGGATCGATGCCGGGGCCGTAGATCGGATCGCCGTCGAGCCGCACATCCCCCGTCACGCGGCAGCTGGGAATCAGCTCGTTCATGCGGTTCAGCGAGCGGAGGAAGGTGGACTTCCCGCATCCCGACGGACCGATCAACGCCGTCACGTTCTTCTCGGGCACGTCGAGCGCCGTGGGCGCGAGCGCCCGCTTTTCCCCGTAGAAGACCTCCAGGTCCCGCACGGCCAGCTTCGTGGGACGGGCTTCGGCGGCGAGGGGCGCGGCGGCCGCGCTCATGTCGCGCCCCCCGCCTCGAAGCGCCTGCGCATCCGCGCACGCACGACCACCGCTGACAGGTTCAGGATGAACGTCAGGATCAGCAACACGAGCACCGTCCCATACAGCAAGGGTTTGGTCGCGTCCACGTCGGGCGACTGCGTCGACAGCACGTAGACGTGATTGCCGAGGTGCATGAACTGCTGGTGCAGGTTTCGCGGCAAGCTGGGCAAGAAGTAGGCGACCCCGGTGAAGAGGATGGGGGCCACCTCGCCGGCGCCCCGGCTGATGGCCAGGATCGTTCCGGTCAGGATCCCCGGCACGGCCTGCGGCACCACGACGAGAAGCACAGTCTGGAACCGGGTCGCGCCGAGCGCCAGGGACGCCTCGCGCAGCTCGCGGGGAACGGCGCGCAACGCCTCCTCGGTCGCCACGATGACGACGGGGAGGGTCAGCACGGCCATGGTGAGGGCGGCCCAGACCAGGGCCGGTTGTCCCCACACGCGGTGCCCGCCATGGAAGACCTTGTCCAGCCCTCCCCCCACGAATTGCACGAAGAAGCCCAGCCCGAACAGCCCGAACACGATCGACGGGACGCCCGCCAGATTGCCGACCGCGATGCGAACCCCTCGCGTGAGCAGCGACGAGGCGGACGTATACTCCCGCAGGTAGATCGCCGTCGCCACGCCCACCGGGACCACGGCCACCGTCATCAGCAGGACCATGACCAGCGTCCCGAAGAGCGCCGGGAAGATGCCTCCCTCGGTCATGCCTTGCGCCGGCGCGGTGAAGAAGAACCGCAAGGAAAGGCGGGGGGCGCCGTGGATGACGACGTCGCCGAGGATGACGGCCAGGATCACAAGGACCATCAGGATCGCCGCGCCGGAGCCCACCGCCAGCGCGACGTCCCCCAGGCGGTTGCGGATCGCGCGCGTGAACGGAGCGCGCGCGCCGGCCAGGCCGGCCCGCTTGCCCGCCCTCCCGGCTTCTCGCCCGGTGACCTCTGCGCGACTCATTGCTGGACCCCGAGGCGGCGCTTCATGCGGCTGATGATCCAGTCGCCCGCGAAGTTCACGATGAACGTGCTCAGGAACAGCAGCGTTCCCAGGTAGAAGAGCACGGTGTAGTGAGTGCCCCCGAACACGACCTCGGCCAGCTCCGCGGCGATGGTCGCCGAGAGCGTGCGAACCGAATCGGAGAACGACGCCGACAGAATGGCGGCGTTGCCGGACGCCATCAGCACGATCATCGTCTCGCCCACCGCCCGCCCGAGGCCGAGCGCGACGCCGGCAGCGATGCCGGGGCTTGCGGCTGGCAGCACGACCCGAAGGATGGTCTGCCAGCGCGCCGCCCCGAGCGCCACCGAGGCCTCGATGTAGCTCCGCGGGACGGCGCCGAAGGCCTCCTCGCTGATCGTGAAGATCACCGGAATGATGGCGAACGAGAGCGCGACCCCGGCCACGATGGCGTTGAGTCGGGACTCGAGGCCAAACGCGTCTTGAAACCAGCTGGCCATCACCATCAGTCCAAAGAACCCCAACACCACCGACGGAATGCCGGCCAGCAACTCGACCGTTGGCTTGACGATCTCACGAACCCGGGGGCGCGCGTAGAGCGCGACGAAGAGGGCCGCCCCTACCCCGAGGGGCACGCCGAAGAGCATGGCGACCAGCGTGACCTTCAGCGTCCCCACGATGAGGGGCCACACCCCATACTTCGGAATCTCCGAGACGGGCTGCCACACGTGGTCGGGCTGGTCGTAGCCCGGCCACGCCTGCGCCGTCCACATTTGCTTGAGGGTCACTTCCTTGTGAACGCCCGCGCTCGTGAGGAGCGGCAGCGCCTCCTTGGCCACGAACACGAAGATCAAGACGACCGCCAGGATGGCCGCCAGCGCGAGGACGCGAATCAGCCCTTCTGCCAGCCTGTGCCACGCTGGAGGGGGCAAGAGCGTGATCCGCGCCGGAGCGGCACGTGGCCGGCGTGCGCCCGGCTCGTCTGTAGCGACGGGAGCCTCATCGAAGCGGCCCGAAGGGGCCGCCCGGGCGACACCTTCGTCCGGCGACCGCATGGGTAGGACTACAGCACCTCAACATGGCGCAATGGCATCCGAATTGTGACGTTTGTGTGACGGCCCGGGGGTGGATCAAGCCGCCGGAACCGTGAACGAGAACGTGGTTCCTCGGCCGGGCGTGCTCTCCACGCTGACGTTGCCGCCCATCGTCTCGACGAGATGCTTGACGATCGAGAGGCCCAGCCCCGTGCCCCCCATGTCCCGCGAGCGTCCCTTGTCGGCGCGATAGAACCGCTCGAACAGGCGCGGCAAGTGCTTGGGCTCGATGCCCGGCCCGGTGTCCTCGACCGAGACCCGGAAGACGCCCTCCCGCTCCACGATCCGCACGGTCACGCTCACGTTCTCACGGCAGTACTTGACGGCGTTCTCGATCAGGTTCGTGAGGATCTGCTCGAGCGCGCGTCGGTCGGCGCGCGCGATGGGGGCCTGTCCTTGTGGCGAGACCAGCGCCATGGTCAAGCGCTTCTTCTCGCCCGCATCACGAAACAACGCCAGCACCTGGTCCGCCAAGTCGGCGATGTTGACCGGCTCCGATTGCGGGCGGAACTGCTTGGACTCGATGCGCGACAGCTCCAGCAGATCCTCCACCAGCTCCTGCAGGCGCAGCGCGTTCCGTTCGATCATGTCCACGAAGCGCACCGCCGCCTCCGGATCCCGCTCGATGGCGCGGCGGGCAGTCTCGGCGGCCGAACGCACGGCGGCGATGGGGGTCCTCAGCTCGTGCGAGACGTTGGCCACGAAGTCCTTGCGCATCGTCTCCAGCTTCCGGATCTCTGTGACGTCGACGAACACCGCCACCAGCCCACGTGGCTCGCCCCCGAGCGGCGTCGAGTGGACCATGAAGCGCCGCGGACCGAGCCCCGCGATCTCGACCTCCCCCGACGCGGGCTTTCCCTGCGACGCCGAGCTGTCGAGCACCGACTGCAGCTCGGCGTTGCGAATGGTCTCGATGGGCAGGCGCCCGACCACGTCGGCGCCCAGCAACAGCATCTCGCGAAGCGCCCGGTTGATGAGCAGGATGCGCAGATCGCGATCGAGGACCAGCACCCCCTCCTGCATGGACTCGAGCATCCGCCCCAGGAGGTCGCGCTCGCCCCGCAGGGCCGCCAGGCTCTGCGACAGGTTCTCTGCCAGCCCGTCGAGGGTGCGTCCGAGCTCCCCGATCTCGTCGTCGCCACCTTGCCGGATGCGGGCCCCCAGATCGCCGGACGACATTCGCCGGGCCGCCGAGGTGATGCCGCGCAGAGCCCGCGACATCAGGTGCGCAGCGAACGTGGCCATCACGAAGGCGACCCCGAGCGCGAGGAGCGCCCCCACCACCATCGCGCGGTGAAACTTCGCCACCGCGGCATCCAGCCGGTCGAGCGAGTCGGCGACCCGCAGCACCGCCACGATCGGCTTCGACTCCCCGCCCGGGCGCAGCGGGATGGCCGCGTAGATGAGCCGGCGGCGCAGGGTCGCGCTCCAGCGCGTCGCCTGGCCCCGCTCCCCGCGCAGCGCGGCCGCGACCTCCGGGCGATCCCGGTGGTTGTCGAGCGCGGCGAGGCCGGGGAGGTCGACGTCCGAGTCCCCGATGACCACGCCGTCGGCACGAATGACCGTGACGCGCAGGTTGGAGCGACGCCCGAGGTCGTCGGCCCACCGGTCCCAGTCCGCCGGGCCCAGGTCGATCGAGCGCGCCGCCGCGTCCTGTCCGATCAGCTGCAGGCGCCCGAACAGATCCTCGCGCATGCCGTCGAAGATGTCGCGCTCGAGCTGGCCGCGAACGGCGACCTCGAGGACGAGGATCGAAGCGACAATCAACCCCAGCGACACCAGAACCAGCTTGGTCCTGATGTCCAGCTTCACGGCGGATCCCCTGAGCGAGCGCCGTGCGTCTCCGGGGGGCTCCCGACAAAGCGATACCCTACCCCGCGGACGGTCTCGATGTACGCGCCCACCTCGCCCAGCTTCTCGCGCAGGCGCTTCACGTGCGTGTCGATGGTGCGCGTCATGTTCTCCTGGCTGGCGCCCCAGACGTCGTCGAGCAGGGCCCCCCGCGACTGCACGCGGTTGCGACGCTCGTACAGCGTGCAAACCAGCTTGAACTCGAGCGGCGTCAACGCCAGCTCCTGGCCGTCGACCCAGACCCGATGCGCGCCGATGTCGATCGTGAGGCGCCCGAAGCGGATTGGCTTCGTCGTCTGCGGGATCTCCTCGGGGGGCAGCGTCCCGCGCCGCAGCACCGCCCGCAGGCGGAGCAAGAGCTCGCGCACGCTGAAGGGCTTGACCACGTAGTCATCGGCGCCGAGCTCGAAGCCCACGACGCGATCGATCTCCTCGCCCCGCGCCGTGACCATCACGACAGGGACATCGCGGGTGTTCTTCCCCGCCTTCAGGATCCGACAGACCTCGAGGCCAGAGATGTCGGGCAGCATCAGGTCGAGCAAGACCAGATCCACCGGTTCGTCCGCGGCCCAGGCGAGCGCCTTGCGCCCTTCTCCGAAGGTGACCACATCGTGGCCAGCGTCCCGTAGATTGTAGTCAAGAACCTGCCGCAAGTCCGGTTCGTCTTCGACAACCAAGATTCGCGCCATGCGCGCGCCAGCGTAGCACGAGGCACGGGCGCCGTTCGTTTCGATTCTGCGTCAGCGGCGCGCCGTCAACCGGCGAACGCGTGGCCGCGCCGGCGCGCGTAGGCGTCCAGGTAGAGACGCTCGTACGACGCCGCCGCCCTGCCCCAGGAAAAGTCCTGCGCCATGGCGGTCCGGCGCATCCGCTCGATGTGCTGGGGGCGATCGAAGTACGTGGACTGCGCCCACCCGATGGTGTTCGTGAGCCCGTCCACCGTCAGGTTGTCGAACATGAAACCGGTCCCCGTGATCTGCTTCTCGTCGTAGTTCACGACGGTGTCGCGCAAGCCCCCCGTCGCCCGCACCACCGGCAGCGTGCCGTAGCGCAGACTGTACATTTGATTCAGGCCGCAAGGCTCGAACCGCGACGGCATCAGAAAGAAGTCGCTGCCCGCCTCGATCCGGTGCGCCAGACCGTCGTCGAAGCCCACGTACGCGCGAAACTTCTCGCCGCGCTGGTAGGACAGCGCCGCGAAGAACCGCTCCGCGTCCGGGTCGCCCGAGCCGAGCAGGACCACCTGCAGATTCCACTCGAGCAACCGCTCGAGCCCGTGCGCGAGGACGTCGAGGCCCTTCTGGGACGTCAAGCGGCTGATGACACCGTAGAGCGGGACGTCTGGCAGCACCGGCAGGCCCACCTCCTGTTGCAACGCCGCCTTGCAAGCGGCCTTGCCGCTCAAATCGCTCGCGTCGAAGTTATGCGCCAGGACCGGGTCGGTCCTGGGATTCCATTCGTCGAAGTCGATTCCGTTCAGGATCCCGGACAGGTCCGTCCGCCGCGACGCCAGCACCCCGTCCAGGCCGAACCCATACTCGGGCGTCTGGATCTCGGCGGCGTAGCTCGGGCTGACGGTGGAGAGCAAGGTGCTGTGCGCGATGGCCGCCTTCATCAGGTTGAGGTCGCCGAAGTGCTCGAACTCGCCCGGTCGAAAATGCTCCTGGCCGAGGCCTGTGATGAACATCGCGCCCGCCTCGAAGTTGCCCTGGTAAGCGAGGTTGTGGATCGTGAAGACCGTCGCCGCGGCGTGGAGCGGCCGCGCCCACTCGACCGTGTTGACGTAGGGTGGAATCAGCGCGGTCTGCCAGTCCTGCGCATGAATCACGTCGGGCATGAAGCCGAGCGCCTTGCAGAGCTCCAGCGACGCGCGCGAGAAGAACGCGAAGCGCTCGAGGTTGTCGGGGTAGGCCTGGCCGGGAGCGCCGTAAAGGAACGGTCGATCGAAGAAGCGGTTGTACTCGATGAAATAGATGGGGACCTGGCCGCCGGGCAGTCGTCCTCCCCGCACCCCCGCCCGCGTCGACCCGGAGTACATGGGGACGTTCAAGGTCCCGTCGAGCACCTCGAGGTCCGCCCAGTTGATGCCCGCGTAAAGGGGCATCACGACCCGCACGTCGATCCCGCGCTTGCGCAGCGCGCGGGGCAACGCCCCGGCCACATCGGCGAGGCCGCCGGTCTTGCGAAAGGGCGCCACCTCCGAGGAGACGAACAGGACTTTGAGCGGGGGCATCTAGGAGTGATCTAGGCAGGATCTCAGGAAAGGATCGAGAGGCTCGGCGAGGCAACGAGGCGCAAGCAGGACGCGACAGGCCGGGTTCAGCTCGCGTAGATGCGGTAGTCGATGTCGGGGAAGATGTTGTCCTTCCCTTCTATGTCCGAGAGGAACGTCTCGTCCACGGCGCCCTCGCGGAGACCGTCATAGAGCCGGTTGAAGCGCACCACGTGCTCGTTGAAGCGCCGGGTGGCGTAAGGAACGGTGGTCCCCGTCGACATGATGAACGTCCAGTCGCTCGACTGAGCCAGCATGAGCTCGCGGGCCGTCTGGTTCAGCGCCCGAATCATCAGGGGGTTCGTCGCGCGTGAATGGGTGCGCGCGACCTCGACCATCCGTTCGCCCGCCGCGTGGATGTGCCGGTAGGTCCAGGCGTTGGTCTCGTTCAGCCACTGGTCGTTGTAGCCCTTGCGGCCCCACGAGGACGCGCTCGGCGTGGCCTGCTGGTTCGTGGGGTGGCGATCGAGGTAATCCCCCGGAGTCATCGGCTCGAGCGTCGACTGATCGTAGTGGAGCTGTCTGAACAGATCGCCCAGGAAGATGGGACCTTCGTACCACCAGTGACCGTAGAGCTCTGCGTCGTAGGGGCTGAGGATCATCGGGGGGCGATCCATGTCGGCGGCGAGCCGCGCTGCCTGCTTCTCCATGTTGCCCCGGAAGTGCGAGGCGTGCAGGCCCGCCTTGCCGCGGGCAATGTCCGGGTCGTAGACCCACTTGTCGTGGAGCTGATTGTGCGTGATCGCGTGATACTTGAAGCCCGTGTACATCCGGTGTCCCTCCGGATGAATGTGTGGAGCGATGTACTCCATGGGCAGGTCGAAGCCGATGTCGCGGTAGAAGTCGCGGTAGTGCGGATCGCCGGGGTAGCCGTGCTGGGCGCTCCACACCTGCTCGGACGACTCGGTGTCTCGCCCGAACGCCGCGACGCCGGTCGGGCAGTAGAGGGGCGCATAGACGCCGTATGCGGGGCGACGGTCGGCGTTCAGGATCGCGTGGGTGTCGACCAGGAAATAGCGCACCGCCGCCTCGCGCAGCAGCTCGTCCACCCCCGGAACGTAACCGCACTCCCCGAGCCACATGCCGAGCGAGCGCCTGCCAAAGTGCCGCTCGTATAGATCCGCCGCCGTGTGCACCTGCGCGCGGATGGCGGCCCAGTTCCGATCCATGAGCGGAAAGAACGCGTGGGTGGCCGTCGAGGTGATGACCTCGAGCCGCCCCGCGTCCTGCAAGCGCCGGAACGCCTGCACCAGGTTGCCCTCGTGGCTTCTCCAGGTATGGCGCAGGCTTTGAAACCTATCGCTGTACATCTGCGCGAGGCGCATGTAGTGCGGCTCGGACTTGGTCCGCACCAGCTCCTTTTGCGCGAGCGCGATCAGGTCGTCCAGGTACTCCGCGTATCGCTCCTTGAGCAGATCGTCCGTCAGCATCGTGATGAGCGGCGCCGACAGCGAGACCGTGCAACGAAACGGGATGCGATCGGTGACCAGGCCCTCGAAGGTCTGGATGAGCGGCAGGTATGTGCCCGTGATCGCCTCGTAGAGCCAGTCCTCCTCCATCACCGTCGGATCTTCCGGGTGACGAACGAAGGGCAGGTGGGCGTGGAGAACCAGAGAAAAGTAGCCAGTCGCCATGTCTCTCACCCGCTCGATTTTCCGTCGTCCGGCAGTCGGGCCCCGGCCGCCGCCACGCTCGGGTAGGCGGAGGGTGGTGCCGGCGCGCGCTGCACGTAGTCTGATGCCCCCCCGAGGCGCGCCTCGCTCGCACCGCCGACGCTGGCCCGGCCTCGCTCCTCGCCGCCACCCAGTCGGATTTCGCTGGCCCCGCCCCGCGCCCAGGCGGCCTCGCCGCCGAGGCGCCGCTCGCTCGCGCCCTTGCGGATCCGCTCGCTCGCGCCCAGGTATTGTCGCTCGCTCGCGCCGCCGAGGCGGAGCTCGCTCGCGCCGACGAAGTAGAGCTCGGACGAGCCGCCCAGGCGAAGCTCACTGCCGCCGCGCCACACCCGCTCGCTGGCGCCGCGCAACAAACGTTCGGACGCGCCCTGCCCGTTCGAGAGGCCCGGGCCCTCCGCGCCGTCGCTGACGTGGACGACTTGCCGTCCCCCTTCCTCGGCCCACGACCGGTAGACCTCCCAGCGCGAGATGACGGACCTGCTCCTCGTGGCGCCGAGGCCGTGAATGACGACCTTCCACGGACCGTACACGACATGGGTGCGGGCGCCCGACCGAAACACGCGCGTTCGTCCCACGGTCGTCTCTCGCACGGGCTCCGGGACCTCCACAGGATAAGGGAACGGCCCCTCGCTCCAGGACGAGATCTGCGCGTGCTCCTCCCATCGCGTCCTCCCCTCGCCCTCGCCCGTCACCACGCCCTCGCCCCTCACCTCTTCCCATTCACTGTGCCACTCGCTGCGGTGAACGACGAGCTCGCCGTCGGACTCGACCCGAATCACGACGTCGGCGGGCGGGAGCGTGACCGGCAACCCGGTGACCGGCGCCTCGCCCGTCGCTGCCGCCGCCCCGCCGCGGGAGTCCTGATGCCCAACGTCCCCGGCCCATCCGGGCCGCGGCAGCCAGGCGCGCCTCACCTGGCCGTTCTCCAGGCGAACCGTCAGCCACTCGGGCTCGGTCCACGCGACGGGATCGCGGCGTGGAAATTCGACCCTCCCCGACCGCGCAATCTTGACGAAGGCGCCGTCCCTGGCCAAGAGGCCGATCTCCGCGATCGTTTCGGAGCTGGGCTTGCCGATCGTGAAGAACCACTGCCGCGCGCCACGATCGATGCCCTGGTCGAAGGTCGAGTGGGCGTTCCAGCCGTCGAAGATTCGGCCGGTGGTGTCGTAGAGGCGAAGGTTGAGCCACGCGCCCTCGGCTGCAGCGCCCAGCACGCGACGGGCCCGCGCCAGCGCCTCCTCCGTGACTTCCCAGTAGACGAACAACCGATCTGGATCGACGGCCATCGCGGTGACGCGATCCTTACCGTAACCCCAGGGGATGTCGCTGGACGGCGCGGCCGTGCCACCCGCCGATACCTGACGCAGCTCGAACTTGTGGGGAACCGGCGCGATGGCCTGACCGGGCCCAGGGCCCTTCGCCTCGTGTGGCGGGGCCGAGCCCGAGGCGGCGGCGGTCAACGACGCGCCGCTCGACGGACTGACGGCCAACAGGTCGAGCCACGCCTTCCACAAGCGCTCGACGAGGGTCTCCTTCTTCAAGCGCGAGACGCTCGTCAGGCCGAGGAGCCGGGCCGCCTCCAGCAATTGGCGCTGCGAGAGCCCCTCGAGGACAAGGACGTCAATCTCGAGGGGCGACGCGCCCCGGCCCCCCGCGAAGAACACGGCGAGCTCGTTGACGAGACTCTGACTTGGGGTCGGGTTCGCTGACAAGGCCTGTGTACGTTAGCCATTCTCGCGACCAGTTGCTGGTAAATTCTTTGTTTCGACACTGGCAACAAACGGCCCCCTGCCGACAGTCGCGATTGCGTTTACGGAATGCCACCTCCGACTTTGTCCATGGCTTGCTTGACGATACGGGCCAGATCGCCTATTAGTCGCGTTGGCCCGCGCGAGCTTTGCTCGCACGCGCCGTCCCGCGGGGGATCAAAAGGACCCTCCCAGGGTCCTTTTCTCAATCGTAGGGAGACGTCTTCGAGGGCGCTTAACTCAGCGGCAGAGTGCCACCTTCACACGGTGGAAGTCGCAGGTTCAATCCCTGCAGCGCCCACAACATCGAATGCCCCGCCCGGCGCCGTACAAGACCCTGGTTCCCGGCGCCGTGGTGGTCGCGTCACTCGCCGTTTGCGCCGTGGTCCTCTGGCGCAGCGCCCCGAGCCGGTCGCCGTCGTCGCACCCTGCCAGGCTCGATGGTCGTCGAGAGGCGTGGCTCACCCTCGGGCGCACGAGCGAAGCCTCGGGTCCGCTGAAGGTGCTTCAGGCGAAGTTCCGGGAGACGCCCCAGCCGAGCACCTCCCCGCAAGGAATCCCCGAGGATCAGACCCGCGCCCTGACGCTCGTCGCTGCGGCGAAGCTCGGCGAGCCGGCAGCCGCGGTCTGGCTCGCCCAGGTAGGCGCCGCCGATCCACGCATGGGCCCGCAGGCCATCCGGGCCCTCGGTCAGATCACGAACCGCGGCGCCGCGCCAGAGCTCGGCGACATCGCCACGTCCCAGGGCCCCCCGGCCGTGCGCGCCGGCGCGATCCGCGCCCTCGCGGCGGCGGGCGATCTGGCGCAGGCCGTTCAGCTTGGGTCGCTGGTCGCCGACGAAAGCCAGCCGTCAGCGGTGAGGCAGGCCGCCGCGATGGCGCTGGGACAGATGCGCCGCCCCGGGTCGGCGCCACCGCTGGCGGCGGCCCTGGAGGGGCTGGCGACCGCGACGTCGCGTGAAGCGTTGCAACTGCGGCTGTCCATCATTCAGGCTCTGGGCCTCATCGACACCACGGAGGCGCGCGTCGCCCTGGACGCGCACGCCGCGCGTAGCTTGCCGCCGAGCGAACGCGCGGCGCTGGACCGCGCGCGGCACGCCCCCTCGGCGCGCTGACGCGACCCAAGCAGAAACCCTCCCGCGGGGCGCGCGGAGACTCTATCTCGCCCGGGCGTGGCGCGCGACGACGCCCTCCGCCCCACGAACGGAGGCGGCGTAGAAGCGGGCCCGAAGGTTCAGCCGCGCGACCTCGTCGAGGTCTCCCGCCCTGCCGAGCGCCTCGCGCCGCCGCGCCGCTGCGTGCGACACGATGAGGGCAGTCGCCACGGATAGGTTCAGGCTGCGCGTCATGCCCGCCATCGGAATCGAGAACGGCCGGTCGGCCAGCGCGACGGCGCTCGACGTGAGGCCCGCGTGCTCGTTCCCGACGACGATCGCCGCCGGCCGCGAGAAGTCGAGCTCGGCGAGCGCCGTCGCGGCGTCTGGAACCGCGGCGTAGAGCACGAACCCCGCGGCGCGCAAGCGGGCGTGGGCCCCGGCGAACGTCGCGTGCCGCTCGACGTCCATCCACTTCTCGCAGCCCTGACTGACCTCCGAGGAGAACCGAAACCGCTCGGCCGCCTCCACCACGTGCACGGTCTGCAGACCGAACGCCTCGCAGCTCCTCAATACGGCGGCCCCGTTCCGGGGATCGTGAAGGTTCTCGACGACGACGGTCAGACCGCAAAGCCGCGCCTCGACGATGGCGTCGATGCGGCGGCGGCGGTCCTCCCCGAGCAGCGGCGCCAGCGCCTCGCACACGAGCGTGGGATCCTGTGGCGCCCGTGCCGACGGTGGGGCGGTCACGGGTGGCGCGCCGCCTTGGCGCCCCGCGACGGGTGCTTCCCCTCCTTGGAGAAGAGCCGCCGCAACTTTCCCACCGGAAGCGGCCCGTCGTCCGCGTTGCCGTCGCCGTCGGCCTCCAGGGCGTCGCCCTCGGCCGGCGCCTCGGGCTCCGGTCGCGCGGTCATCTTCTTCACCCACTCGAGGCACTGGCGCTCGCTCAGCCCTGAGCTGCTCCGATCGAACACCAGCTTCTGGGTCTGCGCCGCCGCGTAGTCCTCGTCGGTGATTCGTCCGCGTTCGTGCACCTTGGCGAGGATGCGCCGCACGTAGCGATCCCAGGGGGGCAGCGGCGTGCCGTGACAATATTGAATATACCGGCGCTTGGGGCTCGGCAGGATCGACGAGAAGAACGCGGCTTCGAGCGGGGTCAGCTCCGAGGGGCGCTTGCCGAAGTAGTGCTCCGTCGCCCGCCCGATTCCGTAGATGCGCGGCCCGAACTCGATGGCGTTGAAATAGAGCTCGAGGATGCGCTCCTTCGGGACCTCTTGCTCCAGGTACCAGACGAGGAACAGCTCCTGGAGCTTACGCGACAGCGTCTTCTCCTGGCTGAGCAGCACGTTCTTCACCATCTGCATGGTGATCGACGAGGCGCCGCCGCGAAACCCGCCGCGCTCGAGGTTGCGCCGCAGCGCCGTCTTGAACTCGGAGGACACCCAGCCGCGGTGCTTGAAGAAGCCGTTGTCCTCGGTCGTGAGGATCGACGCCACCAGAAACGGCGAGATCTCCTCGTAGGGAACGAACTCCGGGTTCTCGGGTCCCACGATGAAGTCCATCAGCTCGGTGTCACCGTCGGCGTGCGAGCCTGGCGCCACGGGCACCTCGACCGAGAGCGCGATCGATTCGTTCGACGCCAGCGCCTTCACGTCGGGCGGAACCTTCACGACGCGACAGCCGTCGATGCCCACGTTGCCCTTCAGCTCCAGCGTCGAGAGATCGGCGTAGTCGATGCGGGTCGATAGCTCCGCGCCGAACGTCCCCTGCAGGACGAAGCCGCGCAGGCGCGGAACCACCGCGTCGGGTAGGCTGCCGAGCGCCTTGGCGCAGGGCAGCTTCGGGATCTCGAGCGCGAGCTCGAGGCGCGGGCGGAACCCCAGCCTGGAGCCGTCGGAGAAGGTGACGGTGCCGGGATCGAGCTCGACGAAGCCGGACAGCTTGCCGTGCAGCTCGCCGATGCTGCCCTCCAGCCGATCGATGGCCACCCGGCGCGCGGCGGGGAACGCGGTGGCCCGCAGCACCAACCCCACGTCGACGTTCTTGATCGGATCGGACGCCAGCTTCGCGTGTTGAAAGCTGAGCCCGCTCACACGCATGTTGCCGCCGAATCGGACGGCGCCATCGGCCCAGCTGACGTCGAACGCAGCGTCCACGTGGGTGGCTGCGGGCGACAGGATTGTCTTGGGCAGCACGTCCGCGATCTCCTCCAGCGCGAAGCGTTCGGCGCGGAGCGAGAGCTGGCCCGCGCGCGTGGCCGGGTCCAATCCTCCTCGTGCGGTCCACAACGTCTCGCGCGCCCCTCCATAGCTGCCGTCGAGATCGACGATGACGTCGCCCGCCCCCTTCCCCGCGGAGCCGGGCGTCTCGGCGGCCGGCGTGATCTTGCCGTGAATCCCCGTGAGCGAGAGCCTGGGCAAGGGGGTCGCGAATCCGCCCTGAATCGTCACCGTCGGATAGCCCCGGGGACGGGTCCCCAGCAAAGGCTGCGCGACGGTCAGCGTGTCAGCGCCGAAGCGCGGCCCCTGTCCGGCGCTGCCAAGGGCGAGCACGCCGTCGATGTTCTCTGCCCGCAAGCTTGCCGAGCTCCCCGGCGTCAGCGCGCAGCCGAGCCGTTCGATGTCGACCGTCAAGCCCGAGCTCGCGTCATGCAGCCTGACCCTCGCGTTCGTGACGAGCACTGCGGGCGTTCGCGATGACTCGCCCGCCGGCGGGTCCGACGGCGGGCTGCCCTTCGCCCTGAGCTTCGCCACCACGCCCGAAACGTTGTCGTCGGGTCCGCCGCGACGCACGTCGAAGGTCGCGCCGTCGATCACGACCGTGCCGCTTCGAAACAGCGCGGTCGCGAAGGGGACCTGCACGGCCGCCAGCAGCGCCAGCGGCGGCGCCGCTTGTGCGCCGCCGCCACCGATCCGAATGGATCGGAAGGAGATCCCGGTCAGCCCTGCGCGGGCGCGCCCGATCGTGACCTCGACCCCGAGCCGCTCGCGAAGCAAGGCAGCCGCGCGGCGCGCGGCGATCGCCCCCCCCATCGAGGGGTAGGCGGCGGCGAGCCCCAGCGCCGACACCGCCACGGCAACGAACACAGGCCGCCTTTGAATCCAGGCTCGCACGACCGCCACGCTCACACGCCGTCGGTCGGAACCGGAGGTGTTCACCGCGGAGAATGTACCAGACGGGACGACCCCGCCGGAGTCGCCGCGGCGCGCGGTGCGACCACCGCCTCAGGCGGCGCGCGGCAGGAGGTCCTGGTGCCTCGTCGAAATCTCGTCCGCCAGACGGTGGCGGGCGTGGTGAAGGCGCGACATCACCGTGCCGATGGGACACTGAACGATCTCCGAGATGGACTGGTACGACTCACCGTCCAGCTCGCGCAGGGCGAGCGCCTGCCGATGGACCGGGCGCAGCGCCTGCAACGCGCGGTGCACGAGGGCCCCGACCTCGGCGCCGCCCACCAGGTCCTCCGGCGTGATCACCTCGGCACCGGAGCTGCCGCCGTCCGCGCTCGCCTCCGCGCCGTCCGTCTCCGCCTCCGGCGCGCGCGCCGGAAGCGGTCCCCGGGCGCGAAGGCGATCGAGGGCCGCGTTGACGAGGATCCGGTGCATCCAGGTCGACAGCGCCGCCCGTCCCTGGAAGCGGCCGTAGGATTTCCACACTTTCACCATCGCATCCTGCACCACGTCCTCCGCGTCGTCGGGGTTTCGCATCATGCGCAGGGCCACCGCGAACAGGCGCGGCCGCGCCGCCGCGAGGATCCGCGACAATCCCTCGTGCCGCGACGCCGCATCGCCGGTAACCTGCGCTTCCGGGCTCAAGACCGCCTCGGCGCCGTGAGGCGGTTTTGTGCGCGGTGGATCGGTCAGCTTCGTTTCGGCGCTGGAATCGCTGGTGTTTGTCATGGCGATCCTCCGAATGTGCAAGCCCAATACCGAACCTGAACCCGTGCACTGGCCGGCTCGACTCCGCTCGGCCTGGTAACATCCCCGATTCTCGATGGCGGCCGCGGACAACGTCGACCTCTTCCTGAGCACCTTGCGGAGGCGGCTGGTGCTGCGCGCCGCCGTGCGCTCGCTGGCGTTCGCCGCCGCAGCGCTGTTCCTGGCGGTGCTGGGGTTGGCGGTCGCGGCGGCGGCGGTGGGGCCCGCCGCGTTCTGGCGTCCGCTGACGGTCGTGATCGCCGTCCTTGGCGCGCTCCTGGCGGTCGGCGCCGGGGTGTGGCGGCCCTGGCGCGCCCTGCGCGGAGACGCCCGGGCCGCCCGCACGGTGGCCCGCCTCGACCCGACGCTCGTCGCGCTGTCGGACGATCTGGTGTCCGCCGTGGAGCTCTCTGGCGGCGATTCGTGGCTGCCGAGGACGCCTCCGGCCCCCGCGCCGGCGACCATTTCGTCCGCGCTTGTGCGCGCCTTCCGTGAGCGCCTCGCGGATTCCGTGGCGCCCATCGACCCGAGACGGCTCGTGTCCCTGCGACCGGCCGTGGCGGGCGTGCTCGCCGCCGCGGTGACCGCGGGGATATTGGGCGTCGCGACCCGGCTCTCGCCGGACATTGTCGGCCGAGGCATCGTCACGCTCACCCACAAGCCGAGCCGCTTCGAGGGCGCCGCCATCTCGCCCGGTCCCCTCGTGGGCGATGTGCGGATCACCTACGACTATCCGCCCTACACCGGCCTGCCTTCCCGGACCGTCGAGGGCTCGACCGGTGACGTGATCGCGGTCAAGGGGACCCGGGTGAAGATCGAGACCACCCCGCTGCGACGCGCGCGGGGCGCCGCGCTGCTGCTCGGCGAGGGCGGCGAGGCCGGCGAGATTCCCGTCCGCGTACAGAAGGGAACGATGGCCGTCGAGCTCACGCTGCGCGACAGCAGCAGCTATCGGTTCTGGCTGCAGCCGCTGATCGGGCGCGCGGTGCGCGAGCAACGCAGCCACCGGCTGGAGGCCGAGCCCGATCGCCCACCGCGGGTGGAGATCCACGGCCCCGCCGATCGGCTGGAGCTGCAGGCGCCCCGGCCCATCGAGCTCGGGTTCGCGGCTGATGACGACTATGGGCTCGACGCCGTGGAGCTGGTCTTTCGCGTGGACGACGGCCCCGAACATCGCCAGCCGCTGAAGGATCCTCACGGCGCGCGCCTCGCGGAGGGACGGACGGTCTGGGATCCCTCCCACCTGCCTGCATCCCCCTCCTCATCGCCGGGCCTGTCACCGGTGCTGTCGCCCGGCGCCCGCATCGCCTACCACGTCGAGGCGCGCGATCGAGACGCCGTGTCGGGACCAAAGGTGGGCGTGTCGCGAACCCTCTACGTCGTCATCGCGCGGCCCCAAGAGACGGTCAGCGCGCGCCTGGATCGCCAGCGTGACATCCTCGAGCGCTTCATCGCGGATCTCGCCGACCGGCTGGAGCTGGCGGAGTCGAAGCCCGGCCTGGAGGAGCGTGCGCCCCCGGCCGCCGCGAGCGACGGCGACCGGCGCCGCACGGCGACGCTCAGGCTGGACGAGAACGAAGAGGCCCACCTCACGCTGCTCGGCCGACTCCTCGACGACGATCGCAGGGAGGGCAGTCTCGGCGCGTCGCTTCGCGCCGCGCTCGCCGGGATCGCCGATCGGCTCGGCAAGCTGCTTCGCGAGGAGAAGGACGCGCTGGCCAGGCGCGCGTCTCCGGCGGCGCGCCTGCGCGAGCTCGACGTTCGTCACGTCGCGGAGCTGGAGAAGAGCGTGCTGTCGATGGACGACCTCATCGGCCGCCAGCGGCTCGAGGATCTGGCCGCGATCGGCAAGGAGCTGACCGAGACCCACCGCCGACTGCAGGACCTGTTGACGCGCTACATGTCGACGAAGGACGAGGCCCTGCGTCGGCAGCTCGAGCGCGATATTCGCAACCTGCGAGCCCGCCTCGCGGATCTCGCCGAGAAGGTCGCCGAGCTGAAGAGCCGCAATGATGTCGGGGAGGAGTGGCAGAACATGCCGGACACCCGGGCGCTGGCGGAGCGCGCGAAGAAGCTGGACGACTTGCTCGCCCAGGGTGACTCGAAGGCGATGGGACAGGCGCTCGACGATCTGGGCAAGGATCTGCAGAGCCTGCGCCAGATGCTGGATCAGAACGCCGAGGGGTTCGGCGCGGAGCGGTTCCCGCAGGAGAACCGCGTGGTCTCGGACCTGATGAGGAAGATCGGCGATCTCGAGGGCGACGAGCGCGCCGTCGCCGGCGACACGAAGACCATCGCCGACAAGCAAGCCGCCGAGACCGAGAAGCGATTGCGCGACAAGCTGACCGAATGGACGCGCCTCGAGGGCGAGAAGCTCGAGAAGATGCGGCAAAAGCTGGCGGAGGTGAAGACCGGCAACCCCGAGAGCGCGCTCGCGGAGGAGATCGAGCGGGCCCGGGAGAGCACCCGGCAATTGAAGCGCCTGCTCGGCGACCGCGACCTCGCCGAGGCGAAGCAGGAGGCGGACCGCGCGGTGTCCAACCTCGAGCGGCTCACCGAGCACCTCGACACCGAGAACGCCCCGCAGCGGCCGGAGAGCAGCCCCCGGGAGAAGGCGCGCGCCGCCACGGCCCGCAACGTGTCGGAGGCCCAGGCGCTGGCGCAGGAGATCTCCGAGGACATCCGGACGCTCCTGCCCAAGCCCGAGGAGACGCTGTCCCCCGAAGACCGCGCGCGGGCCGCGTCCGAGAGCGAGCGCCAGGGCGCCATCGGGGACCGCACGGAGGAAACGGCGCGAGAGGCCGCCCGGCAACTCGGCAAGCTGCCTGGGCTGGATCGGGCTGCCGATGATTTGAAGGCCGCCGCGCAGCAGATGCGCGAGGCGTCCCAACACCTGCGCCGCGGCGACGCCAAGCAGGCCAGCGGCGCGCAGCAGAACGCCGTCGAGCGACTGGCGAAGCTGCGGGACAGCCTGCAGCAGCGCTCGACCGGTGGGCCGTCGCCCGAGCGCGACCCCGTGCGCATCCCGGGCGCGGACGAGTCACAGGCGCCCCGGGCCTGGCGACAGGAGCTGATGGACGCCATGAAGGAAAAGCCGCCTGACAATTTCCGCGACGACGTGCGCCGCTACTACGAGGAGTTGGTGCGGTGACGCGCCGGACCGCCGCAGCTGCCGCGGCCACCACCGTCTGCGTGCTGGCCTGGCTCGCGCCGCCAGTAAACCGCCACGCGCACGCGCAATCGTCCGCCCCCCCATCGGCGTTCCTGTCGCAGGCGGGGCAACGAGCCGAACGAAGCCTCGACGAGTGGCGCTTCGCCGAGGGACGCGCCCGCATCGCCGAGCTGAACGTGCGGTCGCCGCCGACCCCCGAGGCGGCCTACCTCGAGGGATACGCCCGGTTTCTGGAGGGCGACTACACGGGCGCCGTCGCCAGCCTGCGCACCACCGCCGAGGCCGCCCCGGGCGATGCGAACGTCAGGGAGCTGTCCGCGCTGGCCAGCGCGGCCGCCGACGCGGTGAAGGATCACAAGGAGGCGCGTTCGACCCACTTCTTCGTGCGCTTCCCCGCCGAGGACGCCGTCCTCGTGCCCTACGCGCTCGAGACCCTGGAGGCCGCTTACGCGGCGCTGGCGAGCGATCTCGGCTTCGCCGCCGAGATGCCCGTGCGGGTCGAGTTCTATCGCCGGCCGACGGATCTGGCGGCGGTGTCGTCACTGTCGGCCGCCGAGGTCGAGCGCACCGGCACGATCGCGCTGTGCAAGTGGGCACGGCTGATGGTGACCACGCCGCGCGCGCTGTCCTACGGGTACCCCTGGCTCGACAGCATCAACCACGAGCTGGTTCACTACGCGGTGTCGCAGCTGACCCACGATCGGGCCCCGGTGTGGCTGCAGGAGGGCCTCGCCAAGTTCCTCGAACGTCGATGGCGCGAGCCAGCCGGCGGCAAGCTGGCGCCGGCGATGGAGCACCTGCTCGCCAAGGCGCTGCGCGAGGGCAAGCTGATCAGCTTCGACGCCATGCACCCCTCGATGGCGAAGCTGCCCACGGCCGAGGACGCCTCGCTGGCGTTCGCGGAGGTGGCGACCTCCATCGCCACCCTTCACGCCGAGGGGGGCATGCCCGCGCTGCGGGCCGCCATCGCCGCGGTCGCCGACGGAACCGACGCGCGCAAGGCCGTTGCCGCCGCCGCGGGGGGCGGCTGGCCGGAGTTCGAGCGGGCCTGGAAGAGCTACATGGTCGGGCTGAAGCTGAAGACCTATCCCGGGTTCGACCTGCCGACGACGCACATTCGCAAGTCGGCCGCGATCGCCTCGCGCCGGAAGCCGACCGAGGACGAGGCGTCGGGCGGATTGAAGGCGGCAGGACCGCTCCGCTACCTGCGCCTCGGGAACATCCTGCTGAAGCGAAATCGCCCCCGCGCCGCCGTGCTCGAATATGAGCGCGGCGCCCACGCCGCCACCACTCAAGGAAGCGCCGGCGGCGGACCCGAGGCAGCCGCGGCGAGCTGGCTCTTCCCCGTCAAGCTCGGGCGGACCTACCTGGCGCTCGGCGAACCCGATCAGGCGTTGCGGGCGCTCGAGCGAACACGCGCCGTGTACCCGGACCTGCCGTGGCCAAACCTGATCGCCGGCCAAGCACTGATGAGGAAGGGCGCCCCGGGCGACGCCGTCCTGGCGTTTCGCGCCGCGCTGGCCACGAACCCCTTCGATCCCGCGGTCCACTGCGGCCTGGGGGACGCCTATGCCCAGCTCCCGGTGTCGGAACGTCCGGCAGCCGAGCGCGTCGACCGCGAGCGCCAGTTCTGCAGGGAACTGGCCGAATGACGCGGGACTCTCGACGGTCGTTCCAACGTTTTCCGTTTCCCGGAATCCAGCCTGACGGCGTTCCTGTATAGTTTCGTCTTCGTTTCACGGCCCCCCGCCCCAGGAGGTCTGGTCCATGCCCTCAAGCCCCCGCCTCCGTATCGGTGAGCCCCGTATTGCGCGCGGACTGACGCTCGTTCTGTTCGGCGCGAGCCTGGCATCGGTCTCGACGTTCTGCACGAAGGCCGCTGACTCGGGGCATGCCGGGTCCGGCGGCGCGAGCGGCGCGAGCGGCGGCGCGAAGGGCTCCGCCAGCGGGGGGAACCAGGGCTCCTCGGGCGGCGCGAACGGCAGCGGCGGCAATGGCAGTGGCGGCGCCCCAGGCAGCGGGGGCGCGCCTGGCAGCGGCGGCGGCACAGCCGCCGGCACCGGGGGCGTCACGAGCAGCGGCGGCGCGGTCGGCAGCGGCGGTACGCTCGCAGGATCCACGGGGGGCTCCGGCGCTGACGCGTCGGTGACGGACGCCGCCTGCCAGATGGCCACCGTGATGTTCACCCCCAAGATCCCGACGGTGTTCGTGCTCGTGGATCGGTCGGGCAGCTTATTCACCAACGCGACCACGGGTACGTACTTCACGCTGCAGGCCGCCGTGCTCCAGGTCGTCAACCAACTCCAAGGGCAGGTGCGCTTCGGCTTCGGCGATTTCGTCGGCGATCACAGCGGCGCGACCTGCGCCCCGGTCTTCAACTCGGTGCCCATCGCGATCAACAACTACACCGCCATCCAGGCCCAGTACACGAAGGACGGTCCGCTCCTGCCGTACGGCTCCAAGGCCGAGACGCCCGCCGCGGCCGTCATCCCCATGGTCAAGTCCCTGCTGGCCGCCGACACCGGCGCCGGTGGCAAGTACGTGCTCTTCGTGACCGACAGCGAGACCGACTTCTGCGACGACGGCAGCGCCGTTTGTCCGGCGGACGCCGTGACCTATGGCATACAGGACATGTACACGGCAGGCATCGGAACGCTGGTCATAGGCCTGCCGACCTCGACGTCGAACATCGCGGCCGACGTGCTGCAAGGCTTCGCGAACGCCGGCACCGGCCAGACGGTCGCGTTGCCCAAGGCGGGCGGCGTCGCGGCGCCAGGCGACATCGCGAACCAATGCGGGGGGGCGCCCACCTGGAAGTCGTTCTGGACGGCCGCGGGCCGGACCGGGTCGACGTCGATCGCGACCTACGGCTCGCCCGGCGGGACCGCCCCCGTCTTCACCCCGGCCTCCACGTCCCAGCAGGCCCTCGCCGACCAGATCACCGCGGCGGTGAGCGGCGTGAAGAGCTGTTCCTTCGATCTCGGGAACATCAACGGCCAATCGATCAAGGTCGATCTGAATCAGCTCGCCTCGGCGCACGTCTGCCTCGGCAAGACCTGTCCGGACACGACAGAGCTCCCGCAGGACGGGACGAACGGCTGGTCGATGTCCTCGACCACCCAGCTCCTGCTGAACGGGACCGCGTGCGCCGCCTGGCGCATGCCGAACAACGACGACATCAGCTTCGACTTCCCGTGCAAATCGATCGTCTTCGAATGAACCGCCGCTCAACCCTCCGGAAGGAAACACACGTATGAAAGACCTCCGCTCCGCCGCGGGCCCGATGCTCGCGCCGCTGGCGTTCGTCGTCGCAACCCTGACGGCGGCGCCGGCCTGCAAGACGATCGCCCCCGCGACGGTCGATGTGGACGGCGGCAGCGGCGGGCGCAGCGGGAGCGGCGGCGCGGGCAACGACGGCGGCATCGATCGAGCCAGCCTGCCGGACATGGCGATGGACAAGTTCTCGACGGGCGACGCGATGAGCGATGGCGCGTGCGCCGCCGCGAAGTCGTCGGCGAAGCTCGTCCCTCTCGATCTCTACGTGATGATGGACAGCTCGAAGTCCATGAACGACACGGACTCGATGGGGAAGGCCAAGTGGAGCGACCTGACGCAGGCGATGACGAGCTTCTTCAACGATACGAACTCGAAGGACTTCAGCGTCGCCCTCGCCTATTTCCCGGACGAGCAGGCGGGCGTTCCCGAGGTCTGTTCGAGCGACAGCGACTGCGGCGGGGGGACCGGGCCTTGCGATCAGCGAAAGGCCTGCGTGGCCAAGGCGCAGTTCAGCGCCGCCCCCTCGACGCTGTGCTCGGCAGATGCCGACTGCGTCGCCGCCGGCGACGGCGACAGCTGCGTGCCCGTTCAGAAGTGCGCGATGGGTCCGAACTGCGAGAAGCGGAACTGCGTGGCGGGCCCCGCGTCGGCGACGGGCTGCCCCGCCGATTGCACGCCCTATACCGGATATTGCCGGGGCAGGGACATCTGCGACAGCAACGACTACGCGACGCCCAAGGTCGCGTTCGGGTCGCTCTCCGATCCGGCGGTCGTCACGGCGCTGACGACGTCGCTCGGCAATCATTCACCGGGCGGTTACACGCCCACGGGCCCGGCGCTCACAGGCGCACTGAAAGCGGCGCAGGCGCACGCCATGCAAAACCCGGATCGCAAGACGGTCGTCGTGCTGGTGACCGACGGCCTTCCCGGCGCCTTCATTCCCGGGATGGCGCCCGCGGCGTGCACACCGCCCGACGTCACGGGCGTCGCGTCGCTGCTGTCGGGAGCCATGGGGACCGCGGGAACGCCCGCGATCCAGACGTTCGTGATCGGGATCTTCGGGCCGTGCGATCTCAACGACAAGAGCGTCAACTCGGCCACGCCTCAGGCCAACCTCGACTCGTGGGCCGCCGCGGGGGGGACCACGAAGTCCGTCATCGTCGACACCAGCCAGAACGTGACCCAGAACATCCTGGACGCCCTGAAGCAGGTGCAATCGACCGTCATCAACTGCCAGTACGCGATCCCCAAGGACGTCGCGGGCGGCATCGACTTCATGAAGGTCAACGTGGACTTCTCCTCGAACGCGATGCCCACGCCAGCCTCCGTCCACTACGTGGGCTCGAAGGACAAGTGCGACGCTCAGAGCGGCGGCTGGTACTACGATGTGGCGCCGGGGATGGGGACGCCGACCCAGATCATCGCCTGCGACAAGAGCTGCTCGGACTTCATGGGCGCCGAGGGCGCCCAGGTCGACGTGGCTCTGGGCTGCGCGACTATCTACTAGGGGGGACCGCCCGGCGCCTTCCGCCTCGGCCTTCTCGGCCAGCGCCCCCCGCGCCTCTGCGTCCCCCCTCGCCCCCGCTGGTCAACGCGGCAAAGCCGCGTCGCCCAGCCCTTTGTCGAGCAGGGGACCGCCCGGCGCCTTCCGCCTCGGCCTTCTCGGCCAGCGCCCCCCGCGCCT
>CAYUFS010000004.1:169069-184191 GCA_964443975.1 uncultured Myxococcales bacterium
CTGCGTCCCCCCTCGCCCCCGCTGGTCAACGCGGCAAAGCCGCGTCGCCCAGCGGGCCCGCACCGCATCCCTCGTCCCACCGAGGGGTCGGCCGAGCCGATGTGGAGACTACCCGGGCGCTGGACAGGTGAGCGCGCGCGGTCAACCCGGGTCCGCGGGGGCGGGTGCCGCGTCGGGGGGTGAGGGGGCGGCGGCGTCGGTGCGCTGAGGCGCGGCCTCGGGAGCGCGAACGAAGTCGATGCGTTGCGAACCGACGCTCACCTGCCACGCGCCAGGCACGGGTGTCCGGGCGCCCGTGGACGAGACCCGGGTGAACGCCAGCGCGGCGACTTCCAGGTCGACGGCGCGGCGTTCCGTGGGGGCGAGCGACACCCGGCGAAAGGCCGCCAAGGAACGAAACGGATCCGTCGCTCCTCGGGAGGGTGGCGTGACGTAGACTTGGATCACCTCGTCGACGGGCAGGTTTCCGCTGTTGGTCACCGTCACGTGCACGGTCGCGCCACCGCCCGGCGCCGCCGTCGCCGTCAGCCCGCCGTACTCAACGGGCGCGTAGGTCAGCCCCCAACCGAATGGGTAGGCCGGCGCGCCGGCGAAATACCGATAGGTCCGCCCCGCCATGCGGTAGTCATCGAACGCGGGCAGGTCGTCAGCGGATTTGTAGAACGTCACCGGCAGCCGTCCCGATGGCGAGACGACGCCGAACAACACGTCGGCGATCGCGTCGCCGCCCGCCTCCCCCGCGTACCACGCCATGACGACGGCGTTCGCGGGACGCGGCGTCTGCGGGAGCGCGAGCGCTCCGCCCCCCATCAGCACGACGATCGTCGGCTTCCCCTCCCCCAGCGCCGCGCGCAGCAGGACGCCCTGCAGGCCGGGGAGGTTCAAGTCTCGGCGATCGCCGGCGGGGTTTGCGCTGTCCGGATCGCCCTCCTCGCCTTCGAGTCGGGGGGACAGGCCCAGCACCGCGACCGCGAGATCGGCCCGCCGCACCGCCCGGATCGCGGCGGGGAGCTCGGCACGGGAATGCCCGGCCAACGTGACGCCGCGGACGATGTCGACCTTCATCCCGCGAGCGGCCGCCGCCGACGCGATCCCCGCCGCCGCCGTCACCGGACGAACGGCGCGGCCGTGATAGTTGCCGAGGAGCGCGTTCGCGTCATCGGCCAGCGGACCGATGATCGCGATGCGCCGCGGCTTGCCGTCGCCGACGATGGGCAGCGTGCCGTCATTCCGCAGCAGCACCAGCGACTTCTGCGCGGCCTCGCGCGCGAGCGCGCGGTGGGCGGCGGGCGGGATCCCGGCCAGCGATGTCGCCGGCACGCCGCCCCGCGCCTGGTCGAACAGACCGAGCCGCAGGCGCACCTCGAACAGCCGCACCACCGCCCGATCGATCTCCGCCTCGGTGACCAGCCCGCTCGCCACCGCCTCGCGGAGGTGGCGAAAGCTGCTGCCGCAATCGAGGTCGGTGCCGGCCCGCACCGCCATCGCCGCCGCATGAGCCTCGTCGGCCGCGACGTGATGGCCGGTGACGAGGTCACCCACCGCGCCGCAGTCCCCGACCACGAAACCGTCGAAGCCGAGTTGCTCGCGCAACCAGGTCTGTAGCAGGGCCCGATTGGCGACGGCCGGGGTGCCGTCGATGCGGTTGTACGCGGCCATGATGCCGCTCGGGCGCGCCTCTCGAACGACGGCCGCGAACTGGGGGAGATAGGTGTCCGCGAGGTCGTGGGCGCTCACCACCGCGTCGAAGCTGTGGCGGTCGAGCTCAGGCCCGCTGTGCACCGCGAAGTGCTTGGGGACCGCGGCGGCGCGCAGCCCACGCCGCGGATCGCCCGCGGTCAGCTGCTGCAGGCCACGCACGTAGGCGATGGCCATGCGTGCGGTGAGATAGGGATCCTCCCCGTAGGTCTCCTGCCCGCGCCCCCAGCGGGGATCGCGAAACACGTTGATGTTGGGCGCGAAGAACGTCAACCCGCCGTAGCGCCCGCTGCCGCGTCTCGCGCCTCCGGCGGCCTCGAACTTCGCGCGCGCCTCGTCGCCGATGGCGCGCGCGACGCGCCCGAGCAGATCCTCGTCGAAGCTGGCCGCGAGGCCGATGGCCTGGGGAAACACCGTCGCCACCCCGTTGCGGGCCACCCCATGCAGGGATTCGCTCCACCAGTCGTACGCAGGGATGCCGAGGCGCGGGATCGCCGGCGCGTCGGTCTCCATCTGCGCGATCTTCTCCTCGAGCGTCATCCGAGCGACCAGCGCCAGCGCCCGCGCCGTCGGCGCCAACAGGTCGGAGTCAGCGGCAGCCGCGCCCCGCAGGGCCGTCTCGGGCGGGCCAGCGCCCCCGAATCCGGCGGAGCAGGCCACGGCGCAACACGCGAACGCCGCGCCAGGCAACGCCCGCCATCCGGCCGGCTCAGGACAGCGCACGGGGCCTTATTTCAGCGTGACCGTGCCCTTGGCGTAGACCTTCTCTTTTCCGCCGATGATGCGGGTCGCGAGCACGTCGTACTTGTGTCCCTTAACGAACCCGAGGTCCTTCGAGATCGACACGCCGTTGACCTGCACGATCTTCTGCGTCGTCTGCACCTTGACCTCGCTGAAGTTCACCTGGTCGCGCGGCTTCACCGAGACATCGTAGTAGACGATGTTGATCGAGGTCGTGCCCGGGGCCTCCTTCAGGAACACCATGAGGTTCAGGGTCCACGTCCCGCCCTCTCCCTTGATGGTGGCCTTAGACTGCTTCTTCACCGCCTTGGCCATCTCGGCGTCGCTGCCGAACCCGGTGCCGAACTCCGCGTCACTGACGACGACCTTCCCCTTCATGGCGTCGGCGCGCGCGAGCGGCCCCCAGCCCAGCACGGCCCCGAGCAACGACGACGCGAGCAGGAACCTGAACGAGGACGGTCGACGCATGGAAAGCCTCCCTCTTATCGGTATCCTTCCGGCGACAGATTTTCAAGGACCGTGTTGGAGAGGCTCCCCGCGCGATTGTTCGTACGCCCTGGCGGCGGGCAAGGCCGCGTGGCATTCTCGCAGCTGCCGAATGTCCGAGTCCGCCGCACTTCCACAGGCTGCCCGCGCGGCCCTCCAGGCCGCGCAGCCAGCGTCGGCCGGCAGCGCGACCGCCGAGGAGCATGACCTGGAAGCGGCGCGCGAGATCGCCGAGGCCCGCCGCACCATCGCCACCGAGATCGGCAAGCGCATCGTGGGCCAGGACGCGGTCATCGAGCACCTGCTGGTGGCGCTGTTCGCGCGGGGCCACTGCCTTTTCGTGGGGGTGCCGGGGCTCGCGAAGACGCTGCTGATTCAGACCGTCGCCGACGTGCTGGCGCTGTCCTTCGGACGAGTTCAGTTCACCCCCGATCTGATGCCTTCGGACATCACGGGAACGGATGTGCTCGAGGAAGATCGGGCGACGGGTCGTCGGGTGTTTCGCTTCGTGAAGGGGCCGCTGTTCGCGAACGTCATCCTGGCCGACGAGGTCAACCGCACGCCGCCCAAGACGCAGGCCGCCTTGCTCCAGTCGATGCAGGAAGGTCGGGTCTCGGCCGGCGGCGAGACCTACGAGCTCCCGAAGCCGTTCCTCGTCTTCGCGACGCAAAATCCCATCGAGCAGGAGGGGACCTACCCGCTGCCCGAGGCGCAGCTCGATCGCTTCATGTTCCAGATCGACGTCGGTTATCCGAGCGAGGCCGAGGAGGTTCGCATCGTCAACCAGATGACGTCCGCGTATCGGCCCACGCTGCGCAAGGTGCTGTCCCCCGAGCGCATCCTGGCCTTGCAAGAGCTGGTGCTCCGTGTGCCGGTGGCGCCACACGTGGTCGCGCATGCGGTGGCGCTCTGCCGCGCCACCCGGCCGGGCGAGGCCGCGGCCCCCGAGCTGATTCGGCGGTACGTCTCGTTCGGCGCGGGGCCACGCGCGTCGCAGTACCTGGTCCACGCCGCCAAGGCGCGGGCCATCCTGTCGGGGCGCTACGCGGCCGCCATCGAGGACGTCCGCGCCCTGGCCATGCCCGTGCTCGTTCATCGCGTGCTCCTCAACTTCCACGCCGAAGCGGACGGCGTCACCGCGCGCGGCCTGGTCGACAAGTTGCTCGAGACGGTGCGCCCCGCTTGACGGAGGGGCGCACCGGGATGCTCGACCCCACCGAGCTGGCCAAGCTGGCGTCGCTGGCAGTGCGTTCCCGGGTCGTCGTGGAGGGCGCGTTCGTGGGCCTGCACCACAACCGCAACACCGGCAGCTCGATCGAGTTCGCCGAGCACAAGGAGTACGTGCCAGGCGACGACGTGCGCCACATCGACTGGAAGGCGGCGGCCCGCATCGATCGCCTTTACGTGAAGCGCTTCGAGGACGAGACCGAGATGCGGACGTACCTCCTGCTCGACGCGTCGGCGTCGATGGGGTACCGACGCACGGGCGTCTCGAAGCTCGAATACGGGAGCATGCTGTGCGGCGCGCTGGCTTATCTGCTCGGCCAGCAGGGTGATCCGGCCGGGCTCTTGCTCTTCGACGAGCGGACGCGGCAGTACCTACCGCCGCGTACCCGCCCCGGGCACATCCGCGACCTGCTCGCGCTGCTGGATGCGGCGTTCCCGGCAGGGCGCACCGAGGCGGAGCGCGCGCTGGCGCAGATCGGCGACGCGGCTGAGCGCCGCAGCCTGATCGTGCTGGTGTCGGACCTGTTCGACGCCTCCCCTGCGGTCGCGGATCGCCTGCGGCAGCTCCGCGCGCGCGGCCACGACGTCGTCGTATTCCACCTCCTCGATCCCGACGAGGTCGAGCTGGGATTCGACGACCTCACGCACTTCGAGGGCATCGAGCCGGGCGACGACCGCAAGCTGCTCGGCGATCCGCGCGAGCTCCGCGCCGCCTTCCAGCGCGCCTCCGAGGCGTTCCGCGCCCGGTGGCGCGACTCGTGCCTCGACGCGCGCGTCGAATACCAGCTGGGCGTCACCGATACGCCACCGTCGGCGGTCCTCCGGCGCTTCCTCCAGGCGCGGCAGAGGGGGCGACCGCGCGCTTGAAACGCGGGACACCTGCGCTCTCTTCGGGTAAAAGCGCGAGCGTCGTGGGACGATGCGCGAACCTGGTGAGACGGTGAATCAACGCCCGGATTTGCTCCTGGCGTCGGCGTCGCCCCGGCGGCGCGAGCTGCTCGAGCGGCTCGGCCTGCGCCTGCGCGTCGTGGCGCCGAACGTCGACGAGTCGCCCCGGCCCGGAGAATTGCCCCCCGACTACGTGCGGCGCATGGCCGCCGACAAGAGCGCCGCCGCACGGACCGCGGTCGCGGCGCAGCCACCTTCCGACGACGACCTGGCCATCTTGTCCGCGGACACCATCGTGGTCTTGCGAGGCGAGATCCTGGGAAAGCCCCGCGACCGCGAGGACGCGGCCGGGATGTTGCGACGCCTGGCCGGCCACCGGCACGAGGTGACGACCGCCTACCGCATCGTCCTCGGCCCACGCGAGGTGGAGCGCGCCGTCACCACGACGGTCGCGTTCCGCTTGCTCGATCCGCGCGAGCTCGACGCCTACCTCGAATGCGACGAGTGGTCGGGAAAGGCAGGCGCCTACGCCGTCCAGGGCGTCGCGGCGGCCTTCGTCAACGAGTTGCGCGGCTCCGTGACGAACGTGGTGGGCCTGCCCCTCGCCGAGGTGCTGGCCGACCTGCGGGCGCTCGGCGCGGTGCCCGCCTACCCGCCCGCGCGCTTCCCCCACCCGGCATGACGACGCGCGCCGAGGAAATCGCCCTCCGCCTCTCCGAGGTTCGCCAGCAAATCGTCGAGGCCGAGGCGCGGGCCGGGCGCCCCCCGGGCAGCGTCGGCCTGGTGGCCGTCAGCAAGCGGATGCCGGTCGAAGACGTTCGCGCCGCGCTCGATGCCGGACAGCGCGTGTTCGGCGAGAACTATGCCCAGGAGCTTCGCGACAAGCGCGAGGTTTTCGCTGCCGCGAACGCGATCGCACCGGCGGCGGCGGCGCCGCGATGGCACTATCTTGGTCCGTTGCAGAGAAACAAAGTGAAGATTTTGGCGGGCCAGGTGGCCCTCATTCAGACAGTGGCGGATCCGGAGGTCCTCGACGAGATCGAACGCCGCGCGGGCGCGGCCGGCGCGGCCCAGGCGTGCCTCGTCCAGGTCAACATCGCGGGCGAGTCCCGGAAGAGCGGGGTCCCGCCCCAGAGCGTTCCGGCCCTGCTCGACAGGTTCGCGCGAGGTCGCCACATCACCTGTGCCGGCCTGATGTTGATCCCCCCGCTCGAGGCCAGCGCGGAGGAGACCCGTCGGCACTTCGCGGCGCTGCGCGCGTTGCGCGAACGCGAGGCCACCGTCGAGCGTCCGCACGTGGATTTGAAGGAGTTGTCCATGGGAATGAGCGGCGATTTCATCGCCGCGATCGAGGAGGGGGCGACGTTGGTGCGGGTGGGAACGGCCATCTTCGGCGCGCGTGTGACCGGTTGACGCGCCCGCTCACCGTGGTCGCCGCCATGGGCTGCCTGGCCGTCGTTCTCTGCTCGACGGGCTCCGCCGCCGCCGAAGCGGTCGCGGATCCCGACGAACCCACGCCGCGAGCAGCGGCCGCAGACCCTCGTGACGCCTTCCGCTACGACCCGCCGACGATCGAGGCGCCTCGCCTCCGCAACGCCGAGCCGCGCACCACCGTCTACCTCGACGCCACGTACGCCCGCAGCAACGATCTGTCCGCGCTCCCGAACATCGCGGGCAAGGCCTACGGCTTCAGACTGGCCGCGGGCGGCAGCCTCAAGCTCGGTCGGTTTCAGCTCGATCTCGAGCTTCCCGCAGGCCAGTACACGGCGCTCGCGCTCGAAGATCCCAACGCCCTGTTCATCATCGATCCCAACGACAAGCACCAATCGGCGATCTCCCTCGGGGATTCACGGCTCGGCGCGCAGTGGACGGCCGCCCTCGACGCGAAGGACGTGGCCATCGTCGCGGGTTTCGGGCTGAGCGTGCGTATCCCGACCCACACCACCCGGTTCACGTTTCACCTCATCGACGGCAGCGAAGGGCTGTATGTGCTGCCCTATTACTTTCACATCGAGCCCACGATCATCTTCGGCGAGGCGATCGGGCCCATCTCGTTCGTGATGAACCAGGGCGCGCTTGCGCTGCTGGGCCCGGACGGAACCGTCGCCGACATTCCCGTGGTCACGCCGACGATCTACTTCTGGGACGCCCACTACGGGATATCCGCGCGGATCGTCGAGGGGTTCGGGCTCTCCTTCGCGCTCAACACCACCTATCAGCTGAACAAGCTGGATCCGGTCGTGTTTCCGAACCTCAACCGCGTGCGTTCCGCCTACGCGACGCCGGGCGCCCAGTTCCAGTTCGGCCACTACCGGCTCGATGTCGTCGGCCGCATCGGAATCAAGCGCGGCGCCGAGCCGATGGGCGTCGTGACGTTCGCGGGCACCGACTCGGTGATGGTGCGCGTCTCACGAATATATTGAGGATCCTTTGGCCCCCCGCGACGGCGCGACGATTGCGCCGGATTGCAGCGGGATTGGGTGTAACCTTGAACGATTATGTCCAAGCGACGCCGTTCGTTGAAGCTTGTGTTGCTTCCCCTGACCTTCAGCGTGCTTGCGGCCGCTTGCTCGAACGGCGGCGGCAACAGCGACGCCTCGCACGACTACATTCAGCCCGACTTTTCGTTCGGCGATCTGCCACCCGGGTGTCCTCCGCCCGCGCCCAACGACAAGGGGATCGGCGGCGTTTGCACGAAGGGCGGTGGTGAGTGCAAGAACGGCCTGCTCTGCGCGTGCGAGCCTCACCTCAACATCATTCCGCCCGACAACACGCCCTGTATTTGCACGCAGCTGATCGTGACCGGCGGTTGCGCAAATGTTCCCGTGGATTATTGCGGCCAGGGCGCCATTTGCTGCAGCTACATGGACGTGTTCGGACTTTGCGTCCCCACTGTTTGCCTGGAGAATGCCGTGTGTCCCGATCTCTCGGGCGCCACCTCGGGTCCTTGACCACGGTCTGATAGAGTCGTTGCGCCGTGACCGACGATCTGCGCACGCTGGCGCCTGCCCGGCCCCCGGGCGAGCCCTGCGTGATCGACTTCGAGGGGGCCTCGTTGCGCGCCTACACGGGCGAGTCGCTGGCGGTCGCCCTGTTCGCCGCGGGGATCCGGACGCTCGGCCGCTCGACGAAGTACCATCGCCCGCGCGGCGTCTTCTGCCTGGAAGGGCACTGCGCGTCGTGCCTGCTGCGCGTCGACGGACGGCCGAACGTGCGCGCGTGCCTCACTCCGGCGCGGTCGGAGCTGCGCTGCGAGCGGCAGAACGCGTTCCCGAGCGCCGAGGTCGACTTCCTCGCCGCGGCCGACTGGATGTTCCCTCGCGGCATGGATCATCACACGCTGATGACGGGGAACCCCACGGCCAACCGGCTGTTCGTGAAGCTGGTGCGCCAGGTCGGCGGCTCGGGGACGTTGCCGGATGTCGCGCCCCCACCGGCCCCGCCCCCTCGCGCCACGCTCGCCGACGTCTGCATCGTCGGCGGGGGACCGGCCGGACTCGCGGCTGCGGCGGCGGTGGCACGCCTGGCGCCGTGGGCCACGGTGCAGCTGTTCGACGAGCAGGCCGAGCCCGGCGGCTCGTGGCTGGCCGAGCCCGACGGGGCCCCCCTGGCCAGCGCGGCGGTCACCGAAGCGCGGCGCGCGGGCGCGACCGTTCACACGCGGGCGGCGGCCCTGGGATTCTTCCCCGAGGACATCGAGCCCGCGGTCGCGGCGCGCGCGGATCGAAGCGACTGGATCGCCGGCACCCTGGTGATCGCGACGCCCGAAGGAATCGTCAAGGTCGGCGCGCGACGAATCCTGTACGCGACCGGGGGCGCCGATCAGAACGTCCCGTTCCAGGATAACGATCGCCCCGGCGTGCTGTCGGCCCGGGCCTGTGGTCGGCTGGCCTTTCGTCACGGGATCCGGCCCGGCCAGAGGGTCGCGATCGTTGGGGACGCTGCCTTCGGCGAGCGCCTGGCGTCGGGGCTCGCCGCTGCGGGCGTCGCCGTGACACGAATCGATCCGCTGCGCGAGCGCCCCGTCGCGGCGGTCGGCGGCGCGCGCCTGCGCGGACTCGACGTGCGCGACCAGACCGGCGACGAGCGCCGCGTCGAGGCGGACGTCATCGCCACCGCCGCGACCCCCGCGCCGGCGTCGGAGCTCCCCCGACAGCACGGCGCCCGCGTGCGCTTCGACGAGGCCGCGGGTGGCTTCGCCGTCGTCATCGATGCGGGCTTTCACACCGGCATTCCCGGTGTGTTCGCGTGCGGCGACGTCGCCGGCTATCAGGGCCCGGCCGCGGCCGCGCTGGCGGGGGCGGCCGCAGGTCGAGAAATCGCGCAGACTGTTCGGCCAGCATGATCATCTCTCCCGGCAGCAGACGCTCGCTTGTCCGGACGGTCGTCCCCGCGATGGTCCTGTCCATCGTCGCCGCCTGCGCCACCCCGCCGCCCGCGCCGCCGCCCGTATCGATGCCCGCGGCCCCTCCCCCGGATCCGCGCCTGCAACCGCCCGCCTTCGCGGCGCCGCCGGTGGCGTCGGCGACGGCTCGCGAGGATCAGGCCGTGACCCTGCGGCGCGAGATCGCCGAGGCCGCCTGGCGGACCGTGCGCGACAAGCACTACGATCCGAAGCTGGGTGGTGTCGACTGGGAAGCCATGCGCCGGAAGTACGAGCCCCGAGCGCTCGCCGCCCCGGACGAGGCCGCGTTCTACCGGACGCTGAACGACATGCTGGGGGAGCTCGGGCAGTCGCACATGATGATCACGGGCCCCGGAGCGGGCGACGACGATGCGGGCGACGACGAAGCGGCCGGAGCGACCGACCCCTCGGATCGCCACGCGACCGGCGCCCCCGGCCCCGTCGCTTCGGGTGAGCTCGGAGATCCCGGCCTGCTCGTCCGCGTGATCGACGGGCGGCCGACGGTGACCGCGGTGCGTCCGCTGTCCTCGGCGGCGAGGCACGGCGTGAAGCCGGGATTCCTGGTGACGGCCATCGGGGGGCGGCCCTTGACCGGGGTCGCGACCAGTCGCCGTTCGCTTCGCCCCGTCGAAGAGCGTTTCGCTGTCCGTCGAACCGCGCTCCGGCGCCTGCAGGGGCCCGTTGGCACGAAGGTGACGCTCGACTTCATCGACAACAGCGACCATCCGGGTCGGCTGATCCTCGAGCGCGATCCCCCGGCCGGGGCCCTGCGACAGATCGGTTACCTGCCTCCGCTGCACCCCGAGGCGCGCGCGTACGAGGTCAACGGCGCGGGCGTGCTGGCGTTCAACTTCTTCCTGCTCGATCCGCTGCTCGACGACATCAAGCGCGCCATGGACCGCTTCGCCGCGCATCACGTGAAGGGCATCGTCCTCGACCTTCGCGGCAACCCGGGTGGCCTCGCGGCCATGGCGATCCCCGTCGCGGCCGAGCTCGTGACGACGCCGATCTCGCTCGGCAGCATGTTGATGCGGGACAACACCCGGACCGACGCGGTGGCGACGTTCTCCCAGACGTTCGCCGCCCAGCCGGCGCCGGGACGCTCGCCCTACGCCGGCCCCCTGGTCGTGCTCACCGACGAGGGAACGGCCTCGGCGTCGGAGATCCTCGCGGCCGGACTGCAGGAGGCCGGCAGGGCGCGCGTGATCGGCGATTCCAGCCTCGGTGCCGTCCTGCCGTCGGTCGTCGAGTCGCTTCCGCACGGCGCGGTCATGCAGGTGGTGGTGGCCGACTTCAAGACGCCGAAGGGCATCTTGCTGGAGGGACGAGGGGTCCAGCCCGACCAGCGCGTGCTGGAGACACGAGCCGCGTTCGCGAACGGACACGATCCCGTGCTCGACGCCGCCCTGGCCGACCTCCGCACGCCGCGCCGGCCGGCGCGCCGCGATTCCTCGACAGACTCCCGGGCGAAGGATAGAACGCCCCCAGCCCGACGTCCCTGAACCACCGGTCGTCGACGAAGCTCTTCAGCACCCCCAAACCAGCGCCTCACGCTCACGAAGCTCACGAAGGATCGTCCCACCGATGGCGAAACCAGGCTCTCCTCACCCCTGCCTCACGGACGACGCGTTGGAGGCGATCTACGCTCACGCCGTGCGCGAGGCCCCGCGCGAGTGTTGCGGCATCATCTACGGGCCGCGCGGTGGGCCGTTCGCGGACCGGGCGACCCCCTGCGACAACATCCAAGATCGCCTCCACGCCGAGGATCCTGCGCGCTTCACGCGCGACGCGCGCACCGCCTACAACCTCGAGGCCCGCGATATCCTGACGATGCAGAAGAGCCTGCGCGGGGACCAGCCGGCGAAGATCGTTTATCATTCGCACGTCGACGTGGGCGCCTACTTCAGCGAGACCGACCAGGCCGCCGCCCAGTTCGACGGCGAGCCCGCATACCCGGTCGAATACGTCGTCGTCGACGTCACCGCCGCGGGAGCACGTGGCGCGAAGCAGTTCGCGTGGAGCGAGACCGACAGGAAGTACGTCGAGGTCGGTGACTACGAGGGCCGCTCATGACGGCGCCGCCGCGTGACTCGCTCTTCTTGCGCGCCTGCCGCGGCGAAGCGACGCCGCGCCCGCCCCTGTGGATGATGCGGCAGGCGGGGCGGTATCTGCCCGAGTACCGGGAGATTCGCCAGCGGGTGTCGTTCCTCGAGCTCTGCAAGGACCCCGCGCTGGCCGCCGAGGTCACGCTCCAGCCGATCCGGCGGTTCGGGTTCGACGCGGCCATCCTGTTCTCTGATCTGTTGATCCCTCTCGAGGCGATGGGCCTCGACGTGGAGTTCACCGAGCAGGGCCCGAAGCTCCCCGTCCCCGTCCGCACACCCGACGACATCGCCCGGGTGGGGCCGTTCGATCCCGCGACACGAACCTCCTTCGTCCTCGAGACGATCACGCGAGCGCGCGCGGCGCTGGGCGACACGCCGCTCATCGGGTTCGCGGGCGCGCCCTTCACGGTCGCCACCTACGCCATCGAGGGCAAGACAGCCAAGACCTTCGCCGAGACCAAGAAGTTCTTCTATCGTCATCCTGAGGCTGCCCGCCGCCTGCTCGCGACCATCGGAGAGGCGACCCAGCACTATCTGGAGGCGCAAATCGACGCCGGCGCGGACGCCGTGCAGGTGTTCGATTCCTGGGTCGGCGTGGTGTCGCCGGAGGACTGGGCCGAGTTCGTGCTCCCGCCCACGGCGGCCTTGATCACCGCCCTGCGCGCGCGCGGCGCGCCGGTCATTTACTTCGGCAACGGCGCGACCACGATCCTCGATCGGGTGGCGACGCTGGGCGCGGATGTATACGGGATCGACTGGCGGCTTCCGCTGGACGAAGCGCGCGCCCGCCTCGCGACGGCCGCCCCACGCCCGTTCGCGGTGCAAGGGAACCTCGACCCGGCAGTGCTGCTCGGGCCGGTGGACCTCATCGAGCGCCGCGCCGCCGACGTGGTGGCCCGCGGAGGACGCCGCGGACACGTGTTCAACCTCGGGCACGGCATCACCCCCGAGACCCCGATCGAGAGCGTCGAGGCCCTGGTGCGCGCCGTCCGCACGGTGTGAACCGATGCGCGCCGGATCCGCCCCCCCGTTAGCTGCTAGGCTCGCGCGGTGAATGACGTTCCCGCGCTCGCCGTCGTCGGGATGAACCTCGGCGGCCCCGACTCGCTCGACGCGGTGGAGCCGTTCCTCGACAATCTGTTTCGCGATCCCGACGTCATCCATCTGGGATGGGCGCGGCCACTCCAGTCATTGTTCGCGCGGGTCATCTCCCACCGGCGAGCGCCGCTGTCGCGCCGCGCCTACGACCAGATCGGCGGCCGCTCGCCCCTGCTCGCGGAGACGACCGCGCAGGTCGCCGCGGTGGTGGCCCGGTTGGCCTCGACCGGCGTCGCCGCGAAACCCTACGTCGCGATGGCGTGCTGGCACCCGTTTTCTTGGGAGGCGATCGCCGCGGTCGAAAGCGACGGTCTCCGCCGCGCCGTCGCCCTGCCGTTCTATCCCCAATACTCAGAGACGACGACGGGCTCGTCTGTGAAGGCGTTGCGCCGCGCCGCCGCCGCGACCGCGCGAGGAACGGCCGGAATCGAGATCGCGGCCGTCCGCAGCTACCCCGTGGCCGAGGGATTCGTGACGGCCCTCGCCGACACGCTCACCGAGGCCATCGCCACGCTCCCCGCTGCGCTGCGCGCGGAGGCGCCCGTGCTGTTTTCGGCGCACGGCCTGCCCGAGTCGTACATCCGCAAGGGCGACCCGTATCTCGACGAGGTCCGCAGCACGGTCGCGGCGGTGTCCCGGCGCCTGGCGCTGGGCGCGCGAGCGCAGCTGTCGTTTCAAAGCCGCGTCGGGCGACGGCGTTGGTTGGGTCCCGACACCGAGGACGCGCTGGATAGGCTCGGCGAATCCGGCGCCACCGCCGTGGTGGTGTGCCCCGTCGCGTTCACCGGCGAGCACCTGGAGACCTTGCAGGAGCTGGACATCGTTTACCGCCAGCGGGCGCTCGGGCGGGGGCTGAAACACTTCGCGCGGGCGCGCACGGTGGGAACCCACCCGGCGTTCATCGACGCCCTCGCCGGCCTCACGCGCGACGCCGCGGCCGCGCGCGGATGGATCTGAGGGCAGGCGGACATGCGCATCGTGGTCGTCGGCGGTGGAATCTCGGGGCTGACGGCCGCGTACCTGGCCCATGCCGTCGGCCACGACGTCGTCTGCTTCGAACCGGGCGAACCGGGCGGCCTGATTCGAAGCGAGCGTCATGAAGGGTTCCTGTGCGAAATAGGCCCTCAGGCGGTGCTCGACAACGCCCCCGACACGATGGCGCTGCTGGCGGCGCTGGGCCTCAGCGACCGCGTCCTCGGCGCGCTGCACGCCGCCGAGCGCCGCTTCATCTTCATCAACGGACGGCTCTCGGCCCTGCCCTCTGGCCCCCGTGGACTGCTCGGGTCTCCGCTGCTCTCGCTGGCGGGCAAGCTCCGCCTGTTCCTGGAGCCGTTCGTCAGGCGCCGGAGGGGGCCGGACGATGACGAGTCGGTGCGGTCGTTCGGCGACCGGAGACTCGGCGCCGAGGCGTCGCGGGTGCTGCTTGCCACGCTGGTCATTGGAATCTTCGCCGGCGCCGCGGACGAGCTTGCCGTCGCCGGCGCGTTACCGCGCCTCGTCGAGATGGAGCGCAAGCACGGCAGCCTGTTTCGCGCGCTGATCGCGTCACGCAAGCAGGGCGCGAAGCGCGGCCACGCGCTGTCGTTCCCCGAGGGGCTCGCCGAGCTGCCTGGGGCGTTGGCCCGCGCGCTCGGCCCCCGCCTCGTGCGCGGCCGCGTGGCGACGCTCGCGCCGCGCGCCACGGGGGGCTGGCGGGTCGTGGTCGAAGCGGCGGGCTCGATGGCTCGGGAGGAGGACGCCGACGCCGTCATCGTGGCTACCGACCCGCGGTCGGCCGCAAGCCTGCTCGGCGACGTCGTCCCCGAAGTCCGACAGCTCAGCGATATCCCGACCGCCCCAGTCGCCATCTGCGCGCTCGGCTTCCGTGATCCCGGTACGTCGCGGCTGGGGATGGATCTCGACGCCTACGGCTTCCTGGTGGCGCGCGGCGAGGCCCCGCGCCTGCTCGGGTGCCAGTACGAGTCATCCACCTTCGCGTCCCGGGCGCCCGACGGACAGGTCCTGCTTCGCTGCATCCTGGGCGGCACCGGGCCCGGCTTCGATCCAGGCGTCGTCGATCGTTCGGAAGAGGCCATCGTCGACGGGGCCATCCAGGACCTGAAGGTGGTCGCGGGCCTGACGCGGGCTCCTGACTTCGCGCGGGTTTGGCGGCACCCGGCCGGCATCCCCCAGCCCCGAGCAGGCTACCGGCGCCTCGTCCAAGCGGTGGACGATGGCATCAGCAAGCGACCGGGGCTCCATCTCCTCGGTCACGCCGTTCGAGGGGTGGGCGTCAATGAATGCGTTCGCGCCGCCACCAAGCTCGTCGCGTCGTTGGCTGCCAGGGACTGAACCAAGGCTCACGCCCGCCCACGAAACGGAGAGGAAGCGAGGCGAGCAGGAAGTACAGCGCCCCGGAAGCTGTGCATATCCCCAAAGATCCTTGCGGGAGGGCCACGCCGAGCCACGCGCCCGCCGAGCGCAATCGCGCGGGC
>CAYUFS010000005.1:0-183215 GCA_964443975.1 uncultured Myxococcales bacterium
TTCGTCCCGGGACGACGGCACGCGGAAGAGACATGACAAGTCATCGAACACGGCGCCGAAAAAGTGCGTCCAGACCTCGAAATTCAACCCGGGTGCGGTCCCGCGGGTGAAATTCAACCCGGGTGCGGTCCCGCCAGGGGTGCGGTCCCGCCAGCACCGTCGCCCCACTGATGGTGAACGAGAGCGGCTTGCTGGTACCGGGAGTGTCCGGTCCTTGAGACGCCCATGGACCGAACACAAAGACTGACACCGCTTGGCCCGCTGCGGCTGCGCCTTCTGGACTGCCCCGGTGGAAACAGCAGGTGGGCCCCTGGCTACTTCGACCCGCCCCTAGACGCCGACATCTTCGAGTCCTTTCGGAGTTACGTTCAGGGACTCAACGCGCAGTGGGGGACGCTCAGCGACCCAGCAGCGCTTTCCCTTCTGGCAGCGGCTCGCCTGCTGATCGGTGATCTGGCGGCAGCCCGTGAGATTCTCGACTGCTTGCCGGAGAAGCCGATCAAGCTCGATCACGGCGCGGGACAATGCCTGGTTGCCGCGCCTCAGACGCTCCGGGCCGTGTTGCCGCTGCCGCCGGAACTATCCGATTCGACGCGGTGGCTGGCAGGCTCGGACGAGCAGAGGGCCCTGCTGAATTGGCTTTCGGCGCACGAGAAGCATCTACAGTGGCAAGAAATGAGCGGCAGCTACGCTGCCGGCCAGTGATGATTGATCCGGATTCAGCCGGTGCAACGGGCGCACGCCAGGACGCCCTTCAAGAACACGCGCCGGAAGGCGATGCCGGTCCGATATCGGCCGTCCGAGGTTGAGACACCAACCCCGGTCTTCGGATCGAGGGGCCGAAGGTTTCGAGGCTGGGGTCACCTAGTCCGGATGACGGTCTCGAGTCGATCCGAAGCGCCGGACCCGCCCAGCGGCTTGCGATCTGCGCCAGCCTGACGCGCGCGAGCGCGAAGGCCTGATGGGTGACCCGAGCCCCAGCCCGACGTCGGCGGAAGCCCGTCGGAACCGCGCTGTGTCCGTCTGGTCCCATCGCGGTGACATTTCGGTGAAGCGCGCCTTTGCCTCTGGACGTCCGCCTGCCTGTCCGTGGCAAGGAAGGGTGTGGACGAAGTCTTTGGCTTGTTTCCGACTCCCTTCATGCGCGCGCCCGGCACGCTCCCCCCGGGCTTGCTGGCCGGGCTGATCGAGCGCTTCTCGGCGCTGGCGACGCGCGACAACAACTCGTCCACCAACCTGTCGCACACGGAGATGATGCGGCCGGAGGACAATCCCCTGTTCGCGGAGGTCGCGAAGCTGGTCGCGCCCAAGCTGGCCGACTTCGGCGTCCACCTGTTCGGTGAGAGGATGGAGTGGCTCCTGAAGGAGATGTGGGTGAACGTCCTGGCCACGGGCGGGCGTCAGGCCATGCACAACCACGCCAACAGCTTCGTGTCGGGCGTCGTCTACCTCACGCCCACGCATGCGGGCTCGCAGACGGTGTTCATGAAGTCCCCGGGGGGGACCGACTTCCTGTTCAAGAACGATCACGCACGAACGACGCCCGGCCCATACAGCGCGGACAAGTGGATCAGCCCCGCGCCCGACCCCGGCGATCTGGTGCTGTTTCCCAGCTACCTGCTGCACGCCGTGCCTCCCAACCAGGGCAAGCGGCGAATCACCCTCTCCTTCAACGCCGTGCCCACGCGCCTGGACTCCTGGGGCTACGCCATCCGGTTCAGCTAGTGCCCGGCAACGCCCGCGCTCGGTGGGCGCCGCTGCTGGTGATGGTGGCGTCGGGATTCGCCGGGCTGGGCTACCAGATCGTGTGGACGCAGCAGAGCGCCTCGTGGTTGGGGCACGAGGCCGCGGCGGTGCTGGCGGTGGTGGCGGCGTTCTTCGGTGGCATGGGGGTGGGCGTGCTGGCCTTGGGGTCGCGCATCGAGGCGAGCCCGCGACCGGTGCGCTGGTACGCCGGATGCGAGCTGGTGATCGCGCTGTGGAGCCTGTTCTTGATCGGGGCAATGCCGCGGTCGAGCGCGTGGTTGCTGAAGGCGATGGGGGCCGAGCCGACGCCCGTTTGGCAATGGCTGGTGGCCTTCGCCGGGACGTTCTCGTTGCTGTTTCCCGCCACCGCGGCGATGGGGGCCACGTTGCCGGCCATGGAGCGCATCGCCGCGCGTCTGTACGTGGACGGTCGAGGTGCCCGGTCCATCGATCGATCCATTGCTGGCTTGTATGCCGGCAACACCTTCGGGGCGCTGCTCGGCGTCCTTGCCGCTGCGTTCTGGTTGGTGCCCACGCATGGGCTCGCCCGGACCGCCAGCGTTTGCGTCGCCCTCAATCTCCTGTGCGCTGGGGTGGCGCTCGCCGTCTTCCCAGGCACCGCCGAGGCGGTCTTGCGCGAGCCCGCGCGGAATCCGCTGGAGACCAGTCGCCCCGATTCGCGGGCTGTGCTCGCTCGTCTCGCCCTCACCGGGCTCCTCGGGATCGGTTACGAGGTCGTCGTGGTGCGCGTGCTCAGCCAGGTCGCGGAGGACACCGTCTACACGTTCGCGCTCCTGCTCGCCGTGTACCTGCTGGGGACCGCGATCGGGGCTGCCGCGTACCGCCGCTATTCGCTCGCGCGCGGGGCGCCTCCCGGAGGGCGGGACGAGCTCGGCGATCGGCTGCTCGGGGCGCTCGCCGCTGCGTGTCTCGCGGGCACCGCGGTCCTGTGGGCGGCGGAACGGTCGATGGCGCTGGCGCGGCGGCTCTTCGGAGGCGGCGCGACGGCGGCGATCCTCGCCGAGGCGATCCCGGCGTTGCTTGCCTTCGGCGCGCCGACGATCGTCATGGGGGCCCTGTTCAGCCACCTCGCTCGCCGGGCGAACGCCGCCGGCGTCAGCTTCGGACGCGCGCTCGGCGCGAACACGCTGGGCGCGGCGGCCGCGCCTCTCGTGTTCGGCGTGGTCCTGCTTCCCGCGATCGGACCGAAGCTCGCGCTCGTCCTGGTCGGGGTCGGGTACCTCGCGCTCGTCGAGCGGCGTTCGTGGACCACCCCGGTCACGTGGGTGCCGGCTGCCGCGGCGCTGGCCCTCGGTTTCCTCGCGCCGCCGCTGGCGTTCATCGACATTCCGCCGGGCGGGCGCGTCGTCAGCTACGAAAATGGGATCATGGCGTCTGTCAGTGTGGTCGAGGACGTGGACGGGGTGGCGCGGTTGCGCATCGACAACCGACAGCAAGAGGGCAGCAGCGCGACCCTGCGCGTGGACGGTCGCCAGGCCTGGTTGCCCCTGCTGCTGCATTCGGCGCCGCGGCGGGCGCTGTTTCTCGGCCTCGGCACGGGGATGACCGCGTCCGCGGCGGCCGAGGACCCCGCGCTCGAGGTCGATGCCGTCGAGCTGTTGCCCGAGGTCGTGCGCGCGTCGGCGTATTTCACGCGCCAATTTCCTGGCTCGCGGCTTCACGTGCTGGCCGCGGACGCGCGTCGCTACCTGCGCGCGACCGATCGGCGCTACGACGTGATCGTGTCGGACAACTTCCATCCCGCGCGCAGCGGCTCGGGCTCGCTCTATACCGTGGAGCACTTCGGGAGCGTGCGCGCGCGCCTCGAGCAGGGCGGCGTGTTCTGCCAGTGGGTGCCGCTGCACCAGCTCGACCTCGACACGCTCCGCTCCATCGTGCGGTCCTTCACGGCGGTGTATCCGCAGGCCTGGGCGATGATCGCCAGCAACAGCCTCGAGACGCCCGTGCTCGGCCTCGTCGGTCGGCGCGACGCGGGTCGCTTCGCCAGCGATGTCGTCCGCGCCCGGCTGGCGCGCGTCGCCCCAGCGGCGCGACTCGACCGTCTCGGCCTCGAGGACGAACTGGCGGTGCTCGGAAGCTTCGTCGCCGGCCCCGAGGCGTTGCGGCGCTTCGCCGGCGACGCCCCGATCAACAGCGACGATCGGCCAGTGGTGGCGTACCTCGCCCCCCGCATCACGTACGCGCCGGATTCTCGCCCGGGCGACCGACTCGTGGCGCTGCTGCGCGTCCTGGCGCTGCGGCCCGACGAGCTGATTTTTCCGGGGCCCGACCCGACGTGGGCCCGGCGCCTCGGCGCCTACTGGGTCGCGCGCGATCGCTTCGTCGAGTCGGGGCGCGAGGTGCGACCCTCCTCCAACGTCCGGGACATGCTCGCGCAGGTGAGGGAACCGCTGCTCTCCGTGCTGCGCCTCAGCCCGGATTTCCGTCCGGCGTACGATCCATTGCTGTCGATGGCGAGCGCTCTGGCGCCGTCAGACCCTCTGGGGGCTCGGACGCTGCTCCTCGAGCTCGCGCAAATTCAGCCAGCGCGCGCGGAGGCCGTCGAGGCGCTCGCGCTGCTGGAGGCCCCCGGTCGGGCGCCCCCCGATGCCGCGCCACCCTGAGGTCGTCCTTCGCCTTTGGCCCTCGGCTCGCCTCCGAAAATCGAACGGCCGTGCTCGCTTTTCGGAAGCGCCTGCGACCCCCGCGCCCGCGCGCGCCACCCGTGGGCCGCGAAACGCATCGGGATCTACGTCACGCAGCGACCGCCTTCCGCTGGCCCACCTCTTGCCTTGTGAGGCGACGCACGAGCTCGACACTCGCACCCTGAATCGTAGACGAATGCACCTTTCTTGGAGGCAATAGCGATGAAACGGACCGCCTGGAAAATGACGACGCTGGCCCTGGCGTTTTGCGGATACACATCCTTCGCCGGTTGCGGCGCAGGCCAGACTTCGAACGCACCATCCATCGAGAGCACCGACGGGACGGGCTCGATCAGCCTCGCCTTGCAGGTGGCGGGCGGCTCGACCATCAACAGCGCCAGCTACAGCATCACCGGACCGAACGGATTCACGAAGACGGGCGTCATCGACGTGTCGTCGTCGTCCAAGCTCACCGCCGTCCTGGCGGGCCTGCCCGCGGGAGCCGGCTTCCAGATCACCATCTCAGCGGTGTCGACCAACGGCGCGCTCACGTGCGGCGGCTCCGCGAGCTTCGCGGTGATGGCGGGCAAGACCGCGACCGTCGTCGTGGCGCTGACCTGCCACGAGGCCGCGAAGACCGGCAGCGTGCTGGTCTCCGGCGTGCTCAACGTCTGCCCGACGATCGACGGGCTCGGGGCCAACCCGGCCGAGGTCCAGGTCGGCGGCACCGTCGCCCTGTCCTCGTCGGCGCACGACAGCGACACCGGGCCAAGCCCGCTCGTGTTCGCCTGGAGCGCCAGCGGTGGAACCCTCAGCGACCCGACCGCGCAGAACCCCGCCTTCACCTGCACCGGCGCGGGCACCGCGACGGTCACGCTCACCGTCAGCGATGGTGATCCCGCCGCCTCCTGCGCGGCGACGTCGAGCGCGCAGGTCAACTGCACGACCGTCGCGAAGACGCCCGGCACCTACGTCGCCGGCGACTTCCACAACCACACCACCTGCTCGGACGGCTCGATCTCGATGGAGAAGCTGGTCAAGAAGGCGACCGACCGGGTCGAGACGCCCTGGGGCCTCGATTGGTTCGTGCAAGCCGGCCACGGTGGCAACGGCAACCGGAACTGCACGCTGGTCGAGGACGCGACCCTCTCCACGCCGGCCTACCCGTTCGTCACCGGCCTGAGCCCGCAGACCACCTGGGAGACGTTCGGCGTCACCCCGAAGGGCGACGTGTCCGGCACCACCCCGAACCGCAACATGTGGCGGTGGCAGTCGATCCAGGAGTTCCAGTACCCGCTCATCGAGTACCTGAACGCGTACAAGAACCTGCCGCTGTTCCTCGGCATCGAGACGGTGGTTCCTGGTCACGAACACACGTCGATGTCCGTCATCACCGGCCAGATCCCGGCGTCGCTCGACACGGCGACCCTGCCGACCACGCCGGGTTACACGGCGCTCGGTAACGCCAATCCACTGGCCCAGTGGGAATATTGCTTCGATCGGGCGGACACGGACACGAGCCGCGGCGTCGCCAATGCCTGGGACTGCTCCGTCCCCGGCAGCCTGAACGCGGCCGATCCGAGCTGGAGCCCCACCGCGATGAAGCTCATCCCGCCTGGCGGCGTCGGCAACGGCACCAAGGGACACAACAAGACGCTCGAGGCGCTGAAGTGGATGGCCGCGTTCCACCCCGACACGAGCTACTACGTGCCCGCCCACCTCGAGCGCGCCGGACAGTTCTACGCCGACGGCAACAACGGCTACAACGTCGAGCACCTGCGAAACTTCAACAACGCCGCGCCCAAGACCGCGTTCGGCATGGAAACGCAACCCGGCCACGGCGCCTCCGCCAATCGCGGCGAGTACCAGGTCCTGCGCAACAGCATCGCCGGCGTCCTCACCGACTCGGTGGGCGGCACCACCTACGGTGGCACGGGCGTCTACGGCGCGCAGATCGGTGGCGTGTGGGACGCGTTGCTCGGCGAGGGCCGCAACTTCTGGTTCTTCGCGAGCTCCGACTGGCACAACCGCGGCAGCTTCGGTCCGGACGACCGCCGCACCACGCAGGACTTCTACCCCGGCGAGTACCAGCGCAACTTCACGATGGTGCGCAACGGGAGCGACAAGCTGCGGCCGCAGGCGATCGTCGACGGTCTGCGCAGCGGCAACAACTTTGCGACGGGCGGGCAGATCATCGATCGCCTGGCGTTCGTGGCTTGCACGGGTCGCGCCGACGCGCTGGTGGGGGAGCTGGTCGCGAACGCAGCCATCAACAAGACGGTGATGACCGCCGACGGCTGCGCGACGATGGGTGAGAAGCTGTCGGTGCCCGCCGGCTCGGACATCGTCGTCGGGATCGCCGTGCGCGACCCGGCCGGCGCGAACTTCTCGCCGTACACCTTCCCCAACCCGTCGCTGTTGCAGGTCGGAATCAATCAGCCGATCAACATGCCCGTCCTCGACCACATCGACCTCATCGGGGGCCTCGTCTCTGGTTACAAGACCCCGGGCACGCCGGGCTACGCCGGCGAGTGGCCGCGCAACACCAACTGGCTGCACGCCGACGGCACGACCGCCGACCTGTCCGTGGTCCCGGATGCCGCCAAGAACCTGTCCGCGGCGATCCTCCGATCGTTCAACGGCAGCGGCGCCACCCCGTGGAAGGCCGTGACCTCCTACGTCGACGGGAGCACGTTCCTGACGATGACGTTCCGCATCCCCGCGGTGGCGGCCTCGCAGTACGTCCGGCTGCGTGGGACCAACATGCCGCCCGCCGTGCCCTTCGAGACCGACGGCAACGGAAACCCGCTGCCGGACGTCTTCACGAACGCCAACGACACCTCGCGGCTGCGAATTCCGTGCACCACGACCCACAGCGCCGCCAGCCAGTTCGATGGCTGCCCCGATCACCTGGCGACCGCGACCGGCGCAAGCAATCCGATCGCTGGCCAGCGGGCCGTGTCGTTCGACGTCGCGGCCTGGTCGGACGTGTGGTTCTACAGCAACCCGATCTACATCGAGGTCGCTGGGGCGACGATCGTGGCCGGGGTGAAGTGACGGATCGCTCGAGTTGAAGCTCACCAGTCGGCGCCGCGCGGTGTTCACGCGCGGCGCCGATCGTCGTGTTCGGCCCGCAAACAAGGACAAATGTCGGCACCGCTCATCAGCCTTTCTCCACCAGAGGCACCCGAGGCCATCGTTCCGCCGCGAGCCCGGCCTCCGCAGGTTCAATGGCTTCGCGAACCGTTGCTTCACTTCGTCGTCCTCGGTGGGATGTTGTTCGCGCTCGATCGCTTCATGGTCGGTCGTGCCGATGACCCGCACACCATCGTGGTCGGCGCCGACGTGGACGGCGAAGCGACAGCGACGTTCGAGGCGGTGCGCGGGCGCCCACCCAACGCCGAGGAGCTCGAGGCCCTGCACCGCGTCTGGCTCGACAACGAGGTGCTGTACCGAGAGGGTTTGGCGATGCAGGTCGACAAGGGCGACACTGCCATCCGCGAGCGTGTCATCTTCAAAGCGCTCAGCGTGATCGACAGCAACGTGAAGCTGCCGCCCGCCGACGACACCGTCCTGCGCAAGTGGTTCGAAGGCCACCGCGACAAGTACGACGAGCCGGCGCGCTACGACTTCGAGGAGGCCGCCTTGTCGGGCGACAGCTCCGAGGCCAGCGTGCGCGCGTTCGTGGCGGCCCTGAACGCGGGCACGCCGGGCGACGCCAAGGCTGGCCTGCGGGTCTTCAAGGGAAGGCCGCACGCGAATCTCGTTCAAAGCTACGGGGCGGCGTTCGCCGAGGCGCTGGTGGCATCTCGGCCTGGCACCTGGCAGGCGCTCCATGCGCCTGAGGGATGGCGGGCGATGCGGCTCGACACGATCAGCGCGCCCAAGCCGGCCGTGTTCGAGTCCCTGCGGGGGGTCGTGTTGCACGACTGGACCGACGCCACCGCGTCTGAGCAGCGCACCGCCGCCGTGCGCGCGCTGGCCAAGAAGTACAACGTCAAGATGGAAGCCCCGAAGCCCGCGCGACCCGAATGAAGCATTCGCGCGGCACACGGCTGCTATTCGCGTTGGGGCTCGCGGTGACGCTGGCGCCGGCGCAGCTGAGCGCGCACGAGATGTCCATGGCCGAGATGGAGGTGCGGGAGACCGCCCCCGGCGAGTTCTTCTGGCAGTGGTCGGCTTCGAACGACAAGCGTCCGATGGGCAACGATCTCGCCCCGCGCTGGCCGGAGGGTTGCGCCCCAGGGCCCAATGTGGTGCGCTGCGGTGGCGGGGGTTTGAAGGGAACCATGGCCATCGACGGCGTGGGGAAGCGCTACTCGGCGGCGCTGGTCAAGATCGTGTGGCTCGACGGACAGAGCCGCGTCTACACCTTCACCAGCGCGCAGCCGACGTTGCAGCTCTATGGCTCGGCCGAGGACATGCGGGGCAAGCGTGAGATCGCGCGCGCCTACACGATCCTAGGGGTCGAGCACATCCTCGGCGGGTTCGATCACCTGTTGTTCGTCGCGAGCTTGTTGTTTCTCGTGGGCTTCAATCGCCGGCTGATCGGGACCATCAGCGCGTTCACGCTGGCGCACAGCCTCACCCTCGCGTCCAGCGTCTTCGGATGGGTAACGTTGCGGGCGGCGCCCGTCGAGGCCGCGATCGCGATGTCGATCGTGCTGGTCGCCAGCGAGGCCCTGGGCGCGCGCGACACCCTGGCCAGACGCGTCCCGGCGCTGGTGTCCTTCCTGTTCGGGTTGGTGCACGGTCTGGGTTTCGCTGGCGCGCTGAAGAACATCGGCCTGCCCCAGCGCCACCTGCCGCTCGCGCTGCTCACGTTCAACGTGGGCGTCGAGCTCGGGCAACTGCTCACGGTATGCGTCGCCTTCCTGCTCGTGAGGATCCCCGTGACCGAGCGCTGGCTCGGCCGCGCCCGCCGCCCCGCGCTCTATGCCATCGGCGGGCTCGCTGCCTACTGGTCGTGGTCGCGTATCGCCGCCATCGTCGGGTAGGGCGTTTGATCGAAATATGCAGTCTTGGTTGTCGAGCACAATCACGGTCTCGGATTGATCGGCGTCGGGAATCCGGCTTAAAACTGCGGCGTGCGTCGCTTCGCCGCCTGTCTCCCGTCGCTCGCCGCGGCGCTCGCCGCTTGCGCGGGCTGCACGCCCTGCGACCGAGGCGGCTGCGATTCGCTCCGGATGCCCGCCGCCGATGACGGTGGGAGCGCGATCGCCGGGACGCTCGCGAGCGAGAGCGACATCGTGGGGAACGGCTGTCAGATGTGTCCGTTCACGTCGGCGACGATCTCGATCTGGCCGGCGCCGGGACCGGTCGCCGACAACGCGAGCGCCGACGCGATCGTGAACGGCGCGGCGGCGGAGGTCACCTTCGGCGCCGACATGGCTTACCGTCACGCGTTCGTCCCGGGGAGCTACTTGATCTGCGTGCGCCCGTATTGCGTAGGCGTCGCGGTCGTCGCCGGTCACGTCACGCCGGTGAACGTCAAGCTGGTCAACGGCCCCTCCCGGTTCTTCGTGTTCGATCCGGTGACGCGCGCTCCCCTCGCGGCGCCGACGCTCGAGGTGGCCCTGCAATAGAGCGACCCGTTCTTGGTTCGTCGTCGGGGGTGGCTACCGGATCTGGAGCCGCCCGCTGGGGGTCGTGCCCCCCTCAACGGCGCCTCCGGCGCGTCTGGTGTGCCGCGCCGGGAGGCGATATAACCGCGGCCGTGCCTTCCGTTGGCTTCACCGCGAAGCTCCCCATCGGCTTCGGCGCCGCCCGCGTGATCACCTGATGCACGGGCACGGGATGGGTCGATCTCTCGGCCGATCCCTCGGCGCTGATCGCGACCCGCTCGAACGTTGGGGGCGCGCGGAGGCGATGTCGCCGCGCGTGGTGCGTGTGCTGTCGGCGATGGCGCTGGCGGGTGGTGCGGTTGCGCTGTTCTCCCAGACCATCGCCCTCTCGGGGCCGATGCTGGAGTCGTTGGTCAAGGCGAACTTGATGTCGGACGAGGACCGCCTTCCCCTGTTCGCCGCGGTCATCGCGGGCGCCGCCCTGGCGGCGCTGGTGTCCGCGATCTACCTCGCCGTGACGCACGGGGAGGGGATCTCCCGCCTCGAGTGGCTGACGCACGCCTCGCGGCCCGTGCTCCCGCTGGCCATCACGCCGGCGCTGTTCGCGTACGACTTCGCCTACCGAGCGCCGCTCGTGTACCTCACCTTGCTGGCGCTGTTCACGGTGATGGTCGAGTGGTCCCTGCGCGACTCTCTCTCGTCGCTGGCCTGGCCGTGGCGCGTGCGCTCCCTCGCCTGGCCGCCTGCTTGGCGGCGGCATCTGCCGCTCGCGGTCGTGACGGCAGGCTCCATCTTCTATGCCGTCTATTTCTGCCACTACACGCTTCTGAACCACCACCGCCTGGGCACGTCGGCCTACGATCTCGGGATCCACATCAACTGGAGCTTCAACGCCCTGCACGGACAGCCCTGGCGCTGTCCCGTGTTCCTCGGCCCCGACGGCGGCTACTACGTTGGCGCGCACGCCATCTTCGCGATGTTCGGCTGGCTGCCGCTGTTCGCCCTCAAGCCCGGGGGCGACATCCTGCTCGTGTACCAGGCGGCCATCGTCGGCGCCGCGGCCATTCCGCTGTACCTGTTCGGTCGCACCCAGATCCCGCGCTGGCCGGCCGCCGTCGTGGCGCTGCTGTTCCTGCTGTACGCGCCCGTCCACGGCCCGAACTTCTACGACTTCCACGAGCTGATGCCGCTGCCGTTCTGGGGGTTCTGGCTATTCTGGGCGATCGCCACCCGGCGCAACGGTCTGGCGGCCCTGTTCGTGTTCGTGCTGTGCGCCCACCGCGAGGACGTCGCGGCGGGTGTCGCCGTGCTGGGGCTGTTCCTGGTCATCTCGGGCGCCCGCCCGCGGCTGGGCGCGGTGCTGGCCGCCGTGTCGGCGGCCTGGTTCATCCTGATGAAGTTCGTGATCATGCCGCGCCTGTACCACACCTGGTTCGCCGACATTTACAAGGAATTGCAGACCGCGGGGCACCCGGGTTACGGCTCGGTGGTGCAGACCGTGCTCATCAACCCGTCTTACTTTTTCAAGACCCTGCTCACCGAGGTGAAGGCGATTTACTTTCTGCACGTCTTCCTGCCGCTGGCCTTCCTCCCCCTGCGCCGCCCCGCCCTGGCCCTGCTGGCCATCCCCGTCTTCTTCTTCACGCTGCTGACGACCGGCTACGCGCCCACCGTGTCGATCGCCTTCCACTACACGCTCCACGGCGTCCCCTACCTGTTCGGGGCGACGATCCTGATGCTGCGCCTGCTGTCCGAGGCGCCGCGGCCGGGAGCGGCGCGGCGCCGGGCGATCCACGGCGGCGCCATCCGCCGGAACGCCGCGCTCGGGGCCATGGCGGCGGCCATGTTCTTTCACAGCTACGCCTACGGCGCGATCTTCCAGCACCACACGTTCGTCGGGGGGTTCGCCAAGATCTCGTTCGAGATGACCCCCGAGGAACGACAGCGCTACGCCGCTCTACAAAGGATGCTGAAGATGATCCCTCCGGACGCGAGCGTCGCCGCGTCCGAGAACGAGGTTCCGCACATCGCCGCCCGCCTCAACGCCTTCGCGCTGCGCTTCGCCCATGGTGACGCCGACTACCTCCTGGTGCGCGCGGGGGACCTCTACGTCCCCGCCCTGCTCAAGGACGCGTTCAACCGGCACCCCTACGGCCTGATCGCCTCCGATCTGGGAATCTTCCTGTTCAAGCGAGGCGTCGTCACGCCGGGCACCGACGCGGCCCGCGCCGAGCTGGGGGTCGCCGGGCCATGAGCGAGAAGGCAACACCGACGTCGACGCCGGCGCCAACCTCGACGTCGAGCGCCGCGGAGACTCCGCTCGCCCGCCCGGGGCGCATGCACCGCCTCCTCGGCGCGCCGGGGCGGCTCGCTGGCCGAGGATGGGGCTGGCTGTGGCAGACTGCCAGCGCCGAGCGGGCGCGGGCGGCCCTGCCCACGTTTTCCGAGCGCCAGCTCGGCGATCTGCGGCGGGCGTTCGCGGTCCGGGAGCTCGTCACCGCCGCGATGACGTCGTCCCCGCGCTCCGAGGCCTCCATCCTGGCGCTACCGGCCCTGGTCGGCCTGGCGCGCGAGGCCGCGTTCTGGTCCCTCCGCGCCGGGCTGACCGATCCGGCGCCGGACAGCGCCGCCGCCGCGCTCGACCGGATCTCGCCCGAGGCGCTGGCCGCCCTGGTCCCGGACGAGGGCGCGCGTGGGCGCACGCGCGCTGCCCTGGGGGCGCCCGACGGGGACACGGTCTGGGCGAGCCGTCCCCTGGACGAGCAGGAGACCGCCCTCCGCGAGCTGGGGGCCCTGTCCACCGCCCAGCTCCGCCGCCTCACGGAGCCGCGGCGCCGGCTGCGCCACATCCTGTTCCGGCGCCTCGGCATCACGGGCGGGGCGATCGTCCTCGCGATCGTCGCCGGCCAGGTCCTGTCCACGCTCGAGTGGTCCCCCAGCCTGACCGCGGGACGACCGTGGCGCGCCAGCTCGGCGCTCGACATCTGCAAGCCCCAGGAACATTACTGCGCCGACGCCGTCACGGACATCTTCTTCTGCACGACCGACGAGGTCGATCCCTGGGTGGAGTTCGATCTGGGCGAACGACCGGCGTTCACGCACCTGGTGGTCCGCAACCGCGGCGACTGCTGCCCCGATCGCGCGGTGCCCCTGGCGCTGGAGGTCAGCGACGATCGCACGACGTGGCGCGAGATCGCCCGCCGCGACGAGACCTTCTCCACCTGGCGGGCCTCGTTCCCGCGGACACGCGCCCGCTACGTCCGCCTGCGCGCCCTGCGTCGCACCATCCTTCACCTGGACAAGCTCGACCTCTATCGTTGAGGCGGCGGCCGAGGCACTAGATCTCGACGATGCGCAGGAAGTCGAACCGCGCGCGCTCGTGCGCGAGACCCCGGGCCTCCCAGGAACGAACGATCTTCTCCAGCTTGCCGTCGGCGCCGTCGATGACGAAGTAGCGGAGGCCCTCGTGGCGGTAGGGCTGGGGATCCGGGGGCAGCGTGTCGATCAGCTTCGTGCGGCTTGCGATGAGATCGTCGGGGATGGGCAGCGCGGGCGCGTTGCCCAGCCACATCTGGGCGATGCCCGCGTAGGTGACGTAGGTGCCGCTGGCGCTGGCGCTGCGGTACATGACGTCGCTCGGCCGCATGTGGCGTCGCAGCCAGTCCGCGGCCTGGTTCTCGGCGCCGACCATCCCCTCGCTGCACGAGAAGATCCAGCCCACTGAGGCGGGGCTGAGGTCAGCGTCGACGATCAACAGGAAACCAAAGGCCGACAGCCCCGACGCGATCAGGGTCGTCACGGCGGCGACGCGCGCCAGGACCAGTCGGCTTCGCAGCCAGCGCACGACGACGCCCGCCGTGAGCACGCCGAAGCCGATCGAGGCGAACGTGGCGAACTTCACGATGTCCCACGACTTGCCGTAGACGAAGATGTTGCAGATCAACATGCCGCCCAGCGCGACCTGGGCGTAGAACACGCGCGGGCGATTGGCGCGGTCCAGAAACGGGATCCCCACGAGGCCGACCAGCAGCGGTCCGAAGGTCCTCAGGTTCCACAGCAGGGTCGACAGCAACGACGCGTTGATGCCCGCGTGAACACGGAGGCTGAACGACGTCGTGTGGTGATGCGACCAGAACCCCCCGAGGTATCGCGCCAGCAAGAACACCCCCCCGAGCAGGATCAGCCACCCGACGAGTCGCCGGCCGTCCTGGCGCTTCGCCCCGAGCAGGATCGCGACGCCGAGGATGGGCATGATCGCCGACCAGGCCGCGAACTGGCTGATGTCGAGCGCGACCAGCAGCAGGAAGGCCACCAGGTAGTCGAAGCGCGATCGCAGCTTGCTGGCGGCGAGCCACAACCCCACCAGCCCGACCAGGGGAATGCCGAAGCTCCACGGGTGCTGAAAGAAGTACGAGATCAGCGTGGGGTTGAGCAGGCTCTCCCCCTCGAAGCAGACGTTGGCGAGATGCCCTGACAGCGTCGTCGACGCGTTGAAGTTGCCCGCGCAGTAGTAGGGGAAACCACCGCCCAGCAGTGTGAGGAACGCGCACGCCGGACCGCCGCCCCTGCCGAACAGCTCGTGCCCGATCGCCCAGAACAAGCACCAGCTGTACGCCCAGGAAGTCATCGTCACGACATCGATCGCATGCAGCGGCGTCAGGTCGAAGATCGTCGACACGAACGCCGCCGCCACGTCGAAGCCGTAGTGGTAAGGCATCTCCAGCTGCGGGAACGTCAGGTTTCGGGGCGGGTAGATCCCGCGCTGCATTTCATAGATGAGCGCGAGGTGGCCGGTCGCTCCCGCCTCGTCGTGAAAGCACCAGTTCCAGGCCGCAGGAAAGATCAGCGCGGTCCCAACGGCCATGCCGACGTACATCCAGGGCGAATACCGCGGCTCGGGCGGCGACGCGGGCGCAGGCGCTCGCGCGGGGCGCGTCAGCCGCCACAGCGCGAGGGCGTAACCGACGAGCCCGGGCACCGCCGTTCCCGCCACGACCGCGCCGGTGTAGCTGCGCAACACGCGACCGGCGAGGTGGGTACAGACGAGCCACATGACGGCCGCCAGTCCGGGCGTCAGCAGCTCGCGCAGGCGGCGCTTGGGCGTCACGCGGCAGGAGATCTCCCAGGCCGAGAGCAGAATGCCTGGGAAGAGCAGGAGCAGCGACCACAGCGCACGCGGCAGGAGTGAGGGCAAAGACATGCGCGGGCCGCAGCTCGGCCGCGGACAAAGTACGGGGGTTTCCCCCGGCCGTCAAGGTTGGTCGAGGCGCTCCTCGCGCGCGCACCCGGCGCGTCTCCGTTCGCCTCGCCGCGGTCGGGCGCCGCAGCCCGCCGCCCCTGCGGTCGCGGGCCGGCCCGCGCCGTCCGGCCTGCCCCACCGACACGCGGCGGCTTGAAGTAGTCTCGACGGATCCCATGGGACGGACGCGCACGACGATTCGCTGGGCGGACCACGCCCCGGCGCTGGTGCTCGTCGCGCTGCCGCTCGTGCTGCTGCTCGCGAACGGCTCGTGGATCTGGGACAACCCGGACTTCAACGACAGCAGCGTCTACATCGGGTTCTTCCGGCACTACCTCGAGTTCAAGCTGCCGTTCGCCGCGAACTACAAGGCGTCACGGTTGCCGTGGGTCCTGCCAGGCGTCCTGGCCTACCGGCTGCTGCCGGCGGTCGCCGCCCACCACGTCCTCTTCCTGACGTTCCTCTCGGGCGAGACGTTGATCGTCTTCGCGCTCACGCGGCGGCGGTTCGGCGCCCAGGCGGCGTTCATCACCGCCGCCGCGGTCGCGACGTCGACGTTCTCGCACCGCACGCCCTCGTATCACAACCAGGCTGCCACGACGTATTTCCTGGCCGCCCTCCTGTTGCTCGAGCGACCGGCGCGCTGGACCCACACGCGGCGTGCCCTGTGCGCCGGTGCCGCGCTCGCGCTGGCGGCCACGACCGATACGATCGTCCTGGCGCTCGGGCCCGCGTTCGCGCTGCACGCCCTGGCGACGATGCCGGCGCCCCGCCGGGCCCGGCGCATCGCGGGCACCGCGCTGCTCGTCGTGGCCGGCGGCGCGTGCGCGTTCCTGGCGCTCGGCCTCGTCAACCGCGCCCTCGGCGGCAAGTTCCTGTTCTTCGTCGAGCAGGTTCGCTATTCGATGGCGATCGCGCGGGCCGGCACCCTGTCGACCGTCGCCCTGCCGCAGTTCATCACGGAGATCGACCACCGTCCCCTCGACGCGATGCCGTTCGTCGTGACCGTCTGTTCGATCGCGCTGCTCGTCGCGCGGGCGCTGCGCTGGCGCTGGGACTGGGCGGCCCTCGAGACGCTGGCCTTCGTCGTCTCCATGGCCGCCGCCGTGGCGATGGAGCTGCGGGGCATGGGCTTGCTGGAGCTGCACGTGCTCCTGCACCCCTTCTTCGCTCCGATGTACCTCGCCATCGCCGCGCTCGTCGGTTCCACCTGGCGCGGGGCCCCCGCGATCGCCGCTCGCCTTTCTCCCCGCTTCCTGGTCGCCGTGGCCGCGTGCTTCCTCGCCCCGCTGGCGCTCTTCGGCGCGGCGATCTCGCGACTCCTCATTCAAGTCGGTGAGTCCCGGCCCTCGGTCGCATCGGGCGTCCCGATTCTGTTCGCGCTGTTCGCCCTCGCGATCGTGGCGGGGTTCGTCCTCCGCCGCCGGTCACCGATGGACGTCATCGCGATTGCCGCCTGTCTCGGCCTCATGAACGCCTTCTGCACCGAGGACTCCCAGCCCGCGCATGTGTACCAGGCGGGCGCAACCTGCAACTTCCGCGGAGATGTCTTTCGCTCCATGATCGACGGCGACGACGTCATCGGCACGTTCGACCCGAAGAACGCCGCTCGCTGGAAGAGCCAGGGCGGATGGTTCGGCGAGCCGCTGTTCGACGGGAAGGGCTGGTGCTCGATCCTGCCGATGCAAGCCGACTCGAACGCCGTCTTGCTGACCCACTATTTTTACACCACCGCCGAGCTCGCCCAGGGCTTCCCGGACCCGCCGCCGCTCGGCAAGATCACCGTCGCCGGCAACAGTCCCGGCGACATCGCGGACCTCACGGGCGACGTCCAGAGCGGCCTCCCTCCCGGTTTCACGTTGAAGACGACCCTCGACTGGAAGCGGGTCTATTCCACGCTGACCCTGTATTTGCGGGGGTTCGACGTGGTGCCGCCGCCTCGCGCGGCGGACGCGCGTTTGGTACCGTGACCGGCCCATGCGTCATCCGTTCCGCGAGCCTTGGCGCCCGGCGCCGTCGCTGCAGGAGCTGAGCGCGTGGCTGCGATCCCCGGAGGCCCTGCCGGCGCTCGCCCTGCTGGCCCTGCCCCTCGTCCTCCTGCTCGCCAACGCATCCTTCCTCTGGGACAATCCGCTCTACTTCGACACCAACGTGTACGTCGGGTTCTTCCGGCATTACCTCGACTTCAAGCTGCCGTACATCGCGAACTACAAGTCGTCGCGGCTGCCGTTCGTGTTGCCGGGTGTCGTGCTCTATCGCCTGCTGCCCGCCGAGGTCGCGCACCACCTCCTGCACCTGGGCTTTCTGTGGGGCGAGACCCTCGGGATCTACGCCCTGGTCAAGCGGCGGTTCGGCGCGCCCGCGGCCTTCCTGGTGGCCGCCGCCGTGGTCACGTCGACCTACTCGCACACCCTGACTTCGTACCACAACCAGGCGGCGTCGACTTATTTCATCCTCGCGCTCCTGTTGCTGGAATGGCCGGCACCCTGGCCGTTCCTGCGGCGGGCGGCGCTGGCGGGCGGCGCGCTCGCCTGGGGCGGGACCACCGATTCGATCGTCGGCCTGCTGGTGCCGATGTTCCTGCTCCATCTCGTGGCGGCGGTGCCGCGCCCGCTCGGTCTGCGCCGGATCGCGGGCGCTCTCGGCGCAGGGGCGGGCGGCGGCGTCGCGGCGACGGTGCTGCTCGGCCTCCTCAACCGCTCGCTCGGCGGGCCGTTTTTGTTCTTCCTCGAACAGGTCCACTACTCGGCCGACATCGCGAAGCTCGGCGCGCTATCGCGGGTCGCGCTCGGCGGGTTCCTGACAAACATCGACCGCTTCCCCTGGCTCGCCCTGCCCCTCGTCGTGGCCGTCGCCTCGTTCTGCCGGCTGGCGTTGTCGGCATGGCGGCGGCAGTTCGACGCCATGGCGCTGGAGACAGGCGGCTACCTGATCTCGCTCGGCCTCGCGGTCGTGGCCGAGGCCCGCGGCCTCGGGCTGCTGGAGGAACACTGCCTGTTCCACGTGCTCCTCGCGCCGATGTACCTGGCCCTGGGCGGGCTGGTCGGGGCGGGCGTCCCCGCTTCCGGAGCGGGCGGGGCCGGCGCGACATCCGCCGCCTCCGCCCCGTCCCGGCGCTTCATTCTTCTGGTCTCGGCCTGCTTCGTCGTTCCGCTCTCTCTCCTCGGAGCGCCCCTGTCCCGGCTGCTCCTCGATATGGGCAGGCGCGTGCCCGTCCTCGACCGCGGCGTTCCGATCGCGTTCGGCCTGGCCGCGATCGCCGCCGCGCTCGCGTGGCGGTTGCGCCGCCGGTGGGCCCCGGCGGCGCCGGTCGCCATCGCGGGCGCCCTCGGTCTGATGAACGCCGTCTGCACCGAGCCCTCGCAGCCCGCCCACCTCTACCAGATCGGCGACGCCTGTCCGTTTCGCGGCGAGACCTTCGACGCGTTGCTAGAGGCCGATGGGGTCATCAGCCGCTTCGATCCCGAAAACGAGGCGCGCTGGCAGAGCATGCCCGAGCCGTTCGAGTCCCCGCAGTTCGACGGCCACGATTGGTGCCATCTGCTCCCCCTCGACACCGTCTCGCGCTCCGCCCTCCTGACGCACTACTTCTACACGAGCAACGAGCTGGTTCGCGGCGTGGCGGCGCGGCCCCTGAAGAAGGTGATCCTGGCCGGCATGAGCGCCGACCAGATGGATCAGATGGTCGCCGGCATGAAGACCGGGGTGCCCCCTGGCTATCGCGTCGAGCTGCGCGTCGACACTCAGTTCGTTCACTCGACGTTCAGCTTGTTCATGCGCGGCTTCGACATCGAACCGGCGACGGCCGCCGCGCCCTCGAAGTGACGCCGTCCCCCCGAGCAGCTGACGGCCCCAGCGGCCGCCGCCCGAGCCCGTTCCCGCCCCGGCCAGTTGGCATCGCGTTCACGATCCCGGGCCGCGAAGTCCGCGAGGAAAATCCGAGGCAGGTGAGGTAACGTGCCTCCTCACCGCCATGAACACGACTCAAGCGACAACCGCGGCGACACCGTATGACGTCTGCATCGTCGGGGGCGCAGGACATGTGGGCGCTCCGCTGGCGCTGGTGCTGGCCAAGCACGGCTTTCGCACCCTCATCTACGACATCAACCGGGCCACGCTGGAGACCCTGGCCTCGGGACGGATGCCGTTCATGGAGGACGGAGGTACCGAGCTGCTGCAGGAGGTGCTGCCCACCGGTCGGCTCGGGCTCTCGTCCAATCCCGCCGATCTGGCGGGAATTCCGTACATCGTGTTGACGATCGGGACCCCCATCGACGAGTTTCACAATCCGATGCTGCGGGTCGTCCTCGACTGCGTCGATGCCCTGCTCCCCTATCTGTCCGATGGCCAGACGGTGATCCTGCGTTCGACCGTGTTCCCGGGGGTCACCGAGCGCGTCGACCGTTATCTGCGCGACAAGTCGAAGCAGGTGCTGCTGGCGTTCTGCCCCGAGCGGGTCGTGCAGGGACATTCGATCCGCGAGCTGCAGACGCTGCCCCAGATCGTGAGCGGCACCACCAAGGAAGCCGAGGACGCGGCGGTCCGCCTGTTCTCGCGCATCGCGCCTTCGATCGTGCGCATGGTCACCCGGGAGGCGGAGTACGCGAAGCTGATCTGCAACGCCTATCGCTACATCCAGTTCGCGGCGACCAATCAGTTCTACATGATGGTTTCGGGGGCGGGCCTCGATTACGACCGCCTGCTGGAAGGGTTGAAGCACGACTACCCGCGGGCGCGTGACCTGCCGGGCCCCGGATTCGCGGCCGGACCTTGTCTGTACAAGGACACCCTTCAGCTGGCGGCCTCCTCGAACAATCAGTTCGGGCTCGGCTACTCGGCGATCCAGATCAACGAGGGCCTCCCCGCCTATCTCGTCGCCGAGCTCGGCAAGCGCTATCGGCTCGCCGAGATGACGGTCGGCCTCCTGGGGATGGCCTTCAAGGCCGAGAGCGACGACATTCGTTCATCGCTCAGCTACAAGCTGAAGAAGCAGCTTCGCTTCCAGGCGGGGAAGGTGCTGACGACCGATCCGCTGGTCAAGGACGATCCGGAGTTGCTGCCCCTCGAGCAGGTCCTGGCCAGGAGCGATCTCTTGATCGTCTGCGTTCCCCACAACGCGTACAAGGGGCTGGATCTGCAGGGCAAGCCGACCCTCGATATCTGGAATCTGGAGCGCAAACGAGGGCAGTCGCGGACAGCCACTCCGTGACGGCGCCCCTCCGGATCGGCATCGTCGGCGGCGGCTTCGGCCAGCACGTCCAGGTGCCGGCGTTTCGGAGCGCGGGGCACGTCGCGGTGGACGCGATCTGCATGTCGACGGCGGCGCGCGCGCAAGCGGTCGCCGCGCGCCTCGCGATTCCGCGGGCGTTCGGCGACTGGCGCGAGCTGGTGACCGATCCGGGGATCGACGCCGTCGGCATCAGCGTCCCGCCCGCCCTTCAGGCCGAGATCGTCATCGCCGCCGCCGGCGCGGGCAAGCACGTGTTCGCCGAGAAGCCGCTCGGCACGAACGTCGTCGAGGCCCGCCACATGGCCGAGGCGGCCCGCTCGGCTGGCATCGTCGCCGGAATCGACTTCGAGTTCCGGGAGATCCCCGCCTGGCAGCGCCTGAAGGCTTTGCTGCTGGATCGGGCCGTCGGACGGTTGCGGCACGTCTACCTGTCGTGGCGCATCGAGACGCTCGCTCACCGCGAGAATCGCCCGTCCTGGAAGCGTGACGCCGCCCTCGGGGGGGGCGCTCTCAATCTCTTCGGCTCGCACGCGCTCGACGCCATCCTCTGGCTGTTTGGGGGCGTCGAGCGCCTGGCGGGCCGGCTGTTCACCTCCCCGCCAGGCACCGCGGACGCGCGGGTCGAGGCCTTGCTGGAGATCCGGGGGGGCGCGCCCGTTTCGCTGTCCATCGCCGCGGACGCACCCTTCGGCAGCGGCCACCGGCTGGAGATCTACGGCGACGGCGGGGCCCTGGTGCTGGAGAACCGTGGCACCGACTACGCGTCCGGGTTCACGTTGGCGATGGGGACGCGGGGCGGGGAGATGCAGGCGGTCGACCTTCCCGCGCTTCCGGCCAGCGCCGACGGCCGCGTCGAGGCGACCGGCGCCGTCATCCGACGTTTCGTCGAGGCCATTCGAACGAGGGTCCCCATGACCCCAAATCTGGAGGATGGCTTGCGGGTGCAGGAACTGATAGATGCCCTTCGCGAGGCGGATCGACGCGAGACATGGCTGAGCCTGAGCTAGACATCGTCATTCCCGTGTACAACGAGGGGGCGAGCATCGGCCGCGTCCTCGAGACGCTGCGCGCCCAGGTGCGGACACCGTTTCGCGTGCTCATCTGCTACGACCGCGACGACGATGACACGCTGCCGGTGCTCGTGCCGTTCCAGGCGCGCGGCATGTCGGTGCTGCCCGTCAAGAACCGGGGCCGGGGCGCGTTCGGGGCCGTCGTGACCGGCTTCGCTGAGAGCCGGGCTCCGGCGGTCCTCGTCTTCCCGGCCGACGACGACTACAACGCGGCGCGCCTCGACGGCATGGTCGCGAAGTTCAAGGAAGGGTGCGATGTCGTCTGCGCGAGCCGCTTCATGCCGGGAGGCCGCATGGTCGGCTGTCCGCCCCTGAAGGCGGCCATCGTCCGCGCGTCCGCCTGGGCGCTCTACCACCTGGCCGGCGTGCCGACCCACGATCCCTCGAACGGCTTTCGACTGTTCTCGCGGCGCGCGCTCGATCGGGTTCCCATCGAGTCGACCGAGGGGTTCACCTACAGCATCGAGCTGCTGCTCAAGTGCCAGCGCCTGGGCTGGGGGGTGGGAGAGGTGCCGGTGGAGTGGTACGAGCGAAAGGTGGGCCAGAGCCGGTTCAAGGTCCTGCGCTGGCTTCCCGCCTACTTCGAGTGGTTCGTCTACGCCTTCGCGACCACGTATCTGCGTCGCGGCCCCGACACCGTCATGCTACGAAAGGTCCCCTCATGAAGATCACCGGATCGCGCTTCCTCGTCACCGGTGGAACCGGCTTCATCGGCAGCGCCTTGGTGCGCGGGTTGCTCCGATCGGGCGCGTTCGTTCGATCACTCGACAACGACTCGCGCGGGTCACACCATCGCCTGGCCGACGTCGCGGGCGACGAGCGAAGCCGCCTGGAGCTGGTGACAGGGGACATCCGCGACCCCGCGGCCGTCGCCCGCGCCATCCAGGGGATGGACAGCGTCGCGCACCTGGCCTACGTGAACGGCACCGAGTTCTTCTACAGCCGGCCCGAGCTGGTCCTCGAGGTGGCGGTCAAGGGGATGATGAACGTCCTCGACGGCTGCGTGGCCCACGGCGTCCGCGATCTGATCCTCGCGTCCAGCTCCGAGGTCTACCAGACACCGCCCCACGTCCCCACCGACGAGCGCGCGCCGCTGTCGGTGCCGGACGTGCTGAACCCGCGCTATTCGTACGGCGGCGGCAAGATCATCTCCGAGCTGTTGACGCTGAACTACGGGCGAAAGCTGCTGTCGCGGGCGGTCATCTTCCGGCCCCACAACTGCTATGGCCCGGACATGGGGGAGGAGCACGTCATTCCGCAGCTCGTCCGCCGGCTGCACGAGCGAATGAGCGGGACCACCGGGGCGATCACGCTTCCCATCCAGGGGACCGGCGCCGAGACGCGCGCCTTCGTGTTCGTCGACGATCTCGTCGACGGCGTCCTGCGGCTCATCGACAAGGGCGAGCACCTCGGCATCTATCACATCGGCACGGACCTGGAGATCTCGATCAAGGATCTCGTTCAGACCCTCGGAGGGGTCCTGGGCCGAACGGTGACCGTCGAGACGGGACCCCTGCAGCCCGGCGGTACGTTGCGCCGCTGCCCCGACATCGGCAAACTGCGGGCGCTCGGCTATGCGCCGCGGGTGTCGCTCGAAGAAGGTCTTCGCCAAACGGCCCGCTGGTACATCCAACATGCAAGACGGACCGCGCCCGACGGCGCCGGCCGCTGAAAGGGAGAGTGAGATGAACGAGACCAAGTTGGCAGCGGGATCAGGCGGCAGCGTCGTCGTCGAGGTCTGTCAGGTCTGTCAGTCCAGGGAGCTCGATGCGGTGTTCTTCGCCGGCTATCTGCCACCGGTGAACGGCATGCCGGTGATCGGCACCCGCCCCACCGAGCAACCGGCCTATCCGGCGCAGGTGCTGACCTGCCGCCGCTGCAAGCTGGCGCAGCTGGGCCTGGTCGTCGATCCGGCGATCCTGTTCCCGCCCAGCTATCCCTACACCAGCGGGACGACGAAGATCCTCCGCGACAACTTCGCCGAGCTCTACGCCGAGGTGGCGCAGGTCTATCCGCTGAAACCGACCGATCTGGCCGTGGACGTCGGATCGAACGACGGGACGCTGTTGAGCAACTTCCTCAAAGGGGGGCACCGCGTGCGCGGCATCGAGCCGACGAACGCGGGCAACCTCGCCAACGAGCGCGGCATCAAGACGCTGATAGCCTTCTTCGGCGAGGACGCCGTCCGCAAGGTCGTGGCCGAGGACGGCCGCGCCAAGATCGTCACCGCCACGAACGTCTTCGCGCACATCGAGGACGTCCAGTCCGTCATGAAGGGCATCCTCACGCTCCTCGACGAGGACGGCATCTTCATCAGCGAGTCGCACTACTGGCTGTCCCTGCTCGAGACCCTGCAGTACGACACCATCTATCACGAGCACCTCCGCTACTACTCGCTGACCAGCCTGCGCTACCTGCTGGAGGCGAACGGCCTGGAGGTGATCCGCGCCAAGCGCATCCCCACGCACGGCGGCTCGATCCGCGTCTACGCGGCGCGCAAGGGCAAGTTCCCCGTGCATGAGAGCGTGCGCGAGATCCTGGCCACCGAGGAGCGGGAGCTGACGGATGAGCGGATCGGGCGCTTTCGCGACGGCGTGGTGTCGTCGAAGCTCGCGCTCTACGCGCTGCTGAACCAGGTCCGCCTGGCCGGCGACCGCGTCTACGGCGTGGGCGCTCCCTCGCGGGCCAGCACCCTCATCAACTACGTCGGGCTCGACGACGGCATTCTCGACTGCGTCCTCGAGATCAAGGGCTCGTACAAGATCGGAAAGTACATTCCCGGCACGGTGATCCCGGTGCTGGAGGAGTCGCGTCTGTTCGAGGATCAGCCCCGCTACGCGCTGCTGCTGTCGTGGCACATCGCTGACGAGCTGATGCCCAAGCTGACGGCGCGCGGGTTCAAGGGCGACTTCATCATCCCCCTGCCCGTGCCGCACATCGTCCCTGGCGCGCGCGGGAAGTAGGCGAAGGAGATGAACGCTCCCACCGACGTCGATGGCCGGCGCGAGGTCGAGTTCTTCGATCAGTTCGTGGCGGAGCACGGCGACTACGACGTGCTGGCCGAGCGCGCCTACGTGCGCCTGCTGGAGGTCTTCTCGCAGCGGGTGAAGCCGCAGGCCGGCGAGCGGTGCATCGATCTCGGCTGCGGCACCGGCGCCTTCACCCGGCGCCTCTCCCCTTTCGGGCTGCGGCTCGGCGGCATGGACATCTCGCCCGGCGCCATCGCCCAGGCGAAGTCGGGATCGCCCGACATCGAGTTTCTGGTGGGCGACATCACCGCCAGCGGGCTGCCCGACGGCAGCCAGGACATCGTCTGTTACTCGGGCGTGCTGCATCACTTCCTGACCCGGGAGAGCCGGGTGCGCGTCCTGAAGGAGGGCCACCGCCTGCTCCGCGCGGGCGGACGTCTGTTCGCCTTCGATCCCAGCGTTCAGAGCCCGTCGATGTTCCTGTACCGGGATCCCCGATCCCCGCTCTATTCGACGAAGGGGAAGACGGAGAACGAGGTCCTCCTTCACCGCACCGAGCTCGCCGGTGAGCTCCGCGAGGCCGGTTTCGCGGACGTGAGCATTCGCGGCGTCGGGGGCATCGCCTACCGCTTCGTCGAGAGCAAGCTGGCCGGCGTCATCCTGCCCCTTTACAACCTGTACGAGGAGCTGCTCAGGCGCTCCCCGTTCGAGGACCGGCTGGGAACGTTCCTCATCACCGTCGCCACCCGCGGTTGACCGCCACCGCGCGGGAAGGGTCGGGGCAGGCAGCGGACGCTCCCGCCGCTGCGACGTGCTTCAGGGGGGACGTCCGTAGACCTCGATCTCGGCCAAAGCGACGTAGCTGGTCGAGCTGATCCGGACATATCTCGCGCGGGCGCCCGAAGGGGAGAAGGTCCACGGATTCGCCTGGGTGAACCCCGTGGTTCTCCGATCGACCGTCGTGAACGAGGTCCCGTTCTGCGAGAGCTCGAGCGTGAAGGGGAGGCCGTCGTCGAAGTAGCCGTCGCCGCGGTTGTAGATCTTCACCGTCGACACTTTGTAGACCTTCCCGAGGTCGACCAGCACCCAGGCGGACCCGATGTTCGTGTGCACGCCATACGAGGGCTCGATCTCGCCGTTGACGGCGCCGCTGTTGTCGAACGGCGCGGTGCTGTTGGGATGGTGTCCGCTGGTCGTGACCTGCGCGTGCAGGGCGACGTCGGGGGGCAGCGCCATGGACATCCCCCACCAGACGAGCGCCGAGGCCACGAGGACGACGACCGCGCCGACGCGCGCGAAGCGACTGACCTTGATCTCCCTCGGCGTCCGGGTGTCGACCTGGCTGGCCAGGAAGCGGACCGTGGCGTCGATCGCCGCCCGGCCGGCCGCCAGGGCATCGCCCGTCAACTCGTCGAACGCGGTGGTGTCCGGCGCCGAGAGGATGGCCTGGGCGGCGTCGACGAAGGCCGGCAGGGGCGGGATCCCGCCGCTCCTGGCCAGCTCGGACAGGGCAGCCCACGGGGATCTGGCGAAGACCGCGCGCGGATCGAAGGAGACGTCGCGCGAGACGGCGATGGCGGCGACCAGGAACGGTATGGCGTCGCGATAGAGGACGAGGGCGGCGACGGCGCTGGGCTCGTCCGTCAATTGCTCGGCCACCGTGGTCCGCCGCAGCGCCGCATCGTGGTACCGCCGCAGGGCCGCCTGCTGGCCGGCGGCGTAGCCCTCGACCCGGTGCATGGCCGTCTCGAGCCACAGTGCGTCCCGCGCGCGCGCCGCGACGGTCGAGACTGCGGATCGGACGGGAGACATGGTCGGCATACGGCCCGAAGATCAATATCAGGTCTGCCGGGGCCCGCTCAATGGCGCGCGCAGAGGATCACGTATCGCCCCCATCGTCGGGTAGCCGGGCTCACGGGGCCGACTGCTTCGCGAGGGCGGCGCGCCTCAACATGCGAAGGGTGAGGTCGAGGTTGTCGACGCTCTGCTCGTTGGCGCTGGGCGCCCGCGCGGCGTCCGGGATCAGCGGCGTGTCGAGGCCTCGAATCCGCCCCAGCTCGCCTTGAAGGTGGTCGATACGCGCGACCGCTGCCGCCAGCGCCTCGCCGCCGGTGGCGCTCGCCTCGATGTCCTCCTCCACGTTCATGGCGGCCCTCAGCAGCTCATCGATGGTCATTGGGCGGTCCTCCGATGGTGGAATATGGGGTCGCCGGACGATTTCGCTAGGCAGTGGCCGCTACCCTCGTGCTCGCTGGCGACATAGGCTGGCGCGATGGACCTGGCGCTCGACTCCCTCGATCACGTGAATCTGCGAACGCGGAACGTCGCGACGCTCGCCCGCTTCTACCGCGACGTCCTGGGGCTGGTGCCGGGCGACCGGCCGGCGTTTGCATTCGCGGGCGCGTGGCTTTATCTCGGCGACCGACCCGTGGTCCACCTCGTCGAGCTCGCCGCCGACGCCGCGGAAGTGCGCACGGGGCCGCTGGGGGCCGCGTCGCTATCGCACTTCGCCTTCCGCGGGCGAGGCCCGGCCTCCGCCTTCATGGCCCGTCTCGATGCGGCCGGCGTCGCTTACCGGCTGGGCGCGCTGCCGGGCTCGGGCATCGTGCAGGTGAACTTGCAAGATCCCGACGGCAACGACCTGCACGTCGACTTCCCGCCTGCTTGACGACAGCACCCGAGCTACTGCGCCAGCCGCCGCCGGAAGTTTGCTTCCTGATCGGCGATCATCTGCTTCCAGCCCGCGGGATCGATGAAAGGATTCGGTTGCTCGCCCCGCGCGAGGCGGTCGCGCTTGTCGGCGAGCTGGAAGAAGCCGACGTGGGGGCCAAGGGGGACGTCGCAGGGGACCGATCTCCAGAACGCGTAGCTGCGCTCGAAGTCGGCGGCGATCCCCGGGTACTCGGCGTTGCCGCGAAGGGGCATCTCCTCGAACAGGGTCGAGCTCGAAAAGAACACCACGGCCAGCGGTCTTTCGCCGTCGTTGACCGTCGTCGTCCAGGTCGTGGCGCCGGGGGTGTGGCCCGGGGTCAGGTGCGCGACCAGCACCGTGTCGCCGAGCGCCACCGCTTGCCCGTCCGCCACCTCGCCGTCGACGACGGTGGCCGGCCACGTCATGTCGAGCGCCAGCGGCCCACCGCCACCCGAGCGGATCACGACAGCGTCCGCCGCCGAAGCCAGCACGCGCGCGCCCGTCAGCGCCTTCACGCGCGCGTGGCCGGCGACGTGATCGGCGTGGGCGTGCGTCGACAGCAACACCTTCACGTCGGTGAAGCGAAAGCCCAGCCGCGCGACGTTCGCCGCGATGACCGGCACGCTGTCCTCGAGGCCGCTGTCGAGGAGGATGTGCCCTGCCGGCGTGGCGATGAGGTAAATCGCCAGCTCGTTCGTGCCGACGAAGTAGATGTTTCCGACGATGCGGTACGGGTCCGCCGGTCGGCTCCAGCCCCGCATCGCGCGCCGCACGTTCGTTGGATAGTGCACGGTCGGCCCTGCGCACGCGCCGACGATCACCGCCGTCGCGAGAAGTCCGTACGCAACAGCCGCCACGCGTCGCGCGCGGCGCCGCCAGCGCGATCGATCGCCGCCGGTGCTCGGAACCATCGCTGTCGCCGCGCGCCGCCGATCCCGGGCGGTTACGACGCGCGCCGGATCCGCAACCCGCTCAGCTCGGTGAAGAAGCGGCTCGTCGTCTCGATGCTGTTGTCCATCGATTCGAGGATCAAATTCAAAAGCATCTCGTTGTCGAACCGCAGCGCCTCGTAGTAGCGCTGGCGCTCGATCGAATGCACCACCGCCGGGAGGTGCCCGTGCCGAAGCAGAATGAAGTTCATCAACAGGCGCGCGACCTTCCCGGAGTTCTTCGTCCACGGGTAGATTGACAGCACCTTGTAGTGCGCCTTGGTGGCGCGCCGGACGGGGTGAAGGTCGCCGAACTCGTCGGACTCCATCCACTCGCCCAGCTTTTTCATCCGCGGCACGATCTTATCGGGCGCCGCGATCTCGTGATAGTAAAGGCGATGGAGCGGGTTCTCCTTGCGATAGGGAAAACCTTTTGCGGCCGCTTCCGGCGTCAGCATCGCGTAAAGTTTGCGTACCAGCTCGAGATCGATCGGAAGCTGCTTCTTCCCGGTCAGCGGCGCGACCTCGCGCACCCAGTCGAGCGCCTGCTTGTGCAGCCGCACCTCTTCGTACATGGGGATCAACGTCACGTCGCTGATGATCCGCTGATCGATCGCGGCCTTGAGCTCCGAGTACGACAGCACGACCCCTTCGAGCGCGTTGTCGTGGAACAGCCAGGAGACATCGAGCCGGTCCTGGTAGTCCTTCGTGACGGCGCGCGGGAACTTCGTCAGCTTCTCGCGAAGGACTTCCATCCTTGAATCCAGTTCGAATAACTTGGCGTCCATACCCATCTCTCCTGATGTAGCTTCCATCCTGTTATCAACCGGCACCCTCGGGCTGGGTATTCCGTGAAAGATCAGTCCGGCATCGTACCTTCTTTTATCCCAATCGTCAAGCGGGGTTACAAGTGATCGGGCGCTCGTCGCCGCACACTTGTCCCACCTTTCGGGCATCCGGCAAGGCAGTGTCACCGGGGGGCGGTTCGAAGGTCACGATCGGGCGTCGATCGCGCGCCAACCCTTCGCCTGGGCCTGACCACAGCCACAATTCACTGCAATCATTGGTAATTATGGTTGCACCCCGGGTCGAAAAAGTTGACTTGGGCGCGGCGCGGCCAAGAATGGCTGTTTGGCCCACTCGATGATGTCCGAGGGAGCCCCCGAGCCCGCCAACCATGAGCCGGTCCTCCTTCTTGAAATATTGGAATTCCTTTTTCCGGGCGGCCGGGCGTCCGGGGGCGTGTTCTGCGACGTCACGCTGGGAAGGGGAGGTCACGCCCAGGCGATCCTGGAATGGTCGGCGCCCACGGGCCGCGTCATCGGCCTCGACCGTGACCCCACGGCGCTCGCGTTCTCGCGCGTGCGACTGGCTTCGTTCGGGGACAGGGTGACACTCGTGCACGCACCCTTTTCTCGCCTCGGTTCGAGCCTGGGCGCGCTCGGCGTCGAGGCGGTCGATGGCATCCTCGCGGATCTGGGCGTCTCCTCGCCCCAGCTCGACACCGCGGAGCGTGGCTTCTCGTTCCAGCGAACGGGACCCCTCGACATGCGCATGGACCAGACGGCGGGCGAGACGGCCGCCGACTTGCTCGCCCGCGTCGACGAGGTCGAGCTCGCGGCCCTGTTGCGCGACTTCGGCGAGGAGCGCTTCGCCGGCCGTATCGCGCGCCGGATCGTGGAGGCGCGCGAGCGCGGGGAGCTCGACTCGACGGCCGCGCTGGCCGCGGTGATCGCCCAGGCGGTACCTGCGCGCGAGCGCTACAAGAACCCGGCCACCCGCACGTTCCAGGCGCTGCGCATCGTCGTCAACCGCGAGCTCGACGAGCTGAGGGCGTTCCTTGCCGAGGCGCCGGGGCTGCTGCGCCCGGGAGGCAGGCTCTGCGTGATCGCCTTTCATTCCCTCGAGGATCGGATGGTCAAGCGCCGCTTCCGAGCGCTCGGCGAGCCTGGGCATGACGCGCCCGCCGCCGGCGCGCGCTACCGCGTCGTCACGAAGCGAATCGTGATCGCCTCGGAGGCCGAGCAGGCGCGCAACCCGCGCGCGCGCTCCGCGAAGCTGCGGGTGCTCGAGAGGACAGCATGAGCGAGCTGCGCAGAGAGCTCCCGTCGCCGCTCGTGGCCCCCATCTCGAGCGCCATCCCGGGGCCGGGCGCCGCGCGTCACGGCGTGGCCGCTCCGGCGCCGGCGCCGCGTGTCTCGCCCACGGATGAACGAAGCGGCGCGCGCGTCGCCTGCTGCTTGCTGGCGATCGTCACGGCGGGGGCGCTCGCGCACGTCGCCGTCCGCATCAAGAGCATCGAGGTCGCCTACGCGCTCGGGCGGGAGCGGCACATCGCCACGGAGCTCGAGGAGCAACGACGTCGATTGCAGATCGAGATAGGGATGCTGAAGGATCCGGGGCGCGTGGTGATGATCGCGCGCGACCAGCTGAAGATGGGTCCTCCCGGGCCTGACGCCATCCGGGCGCTCGGGGACTCCCGGCATCTGACCGACCTGGCGCCCGCGGCGTCGCCGTCATCGGCGAAGCCCCTCCGTGATTCCACGTCGCGAGACGTGAGCCGGAGGCCGGCGCGATGAACGGCGTCGTGTCGCGCTGGACCAAGGTCCGGATCGCCATCTTCGGCGTCGGCTTCGCGATTCTCTTCGCCGCGGTTGGCCGCCGCGCGTACCGCTTGCAAGTTGGTGACGAGGCGGAGCGCCTGCGTGGGAAGGCCGAGGAGCAGTACCTCCGCGAGGTCGAGCTGCCCCCGCGGCGCGGGCGCATCCTGGATCGCAACGGCGCCGAGCTCGCGTCGACGGCGGACGTCGATTCGATCTACTGCAACCCACGCCGGCTACCGGACGTCGCCGACGCCGCGCACAAGCTGGCCCGGGTGCTGGGCATCGACGGAAGAGATCTGGCGCAACGCCTCGCGCAGAAGCGGTTCTTCGCGTGGGTGAAGCGGAAGGTGACGCCCGAGGAGGTGGAGGCCGTCAAGACGCTCGGGCTGCCCGGTATGGGCTACACGCGCGAGCCGCGGCGGTTCTATCCGAACCGCGCGCTGGCGGCGACGGTGATGGGCCACTCGGGGTCCGACGGCCGCGGCCAGGAGGGCGTCGAGCTGGCGTACGACCGCTACTTGCGGGGGCAGACCGGCTCGCTGCAAGGTGTGCGCGACGCCCTCGGCCGCGAGCTGTTCGTCGACGGCATGGCCGACGCGAGCGGCGACGCCGGCAGCGACGTGGTCCTGACGATCGATCGCTATCTTACGTTCGTCACCGAGCGCGCCATCGACGAGGCGCAGACGCGGCACCACGCCAAGGCGGTCATCGCGATCGTCATGGATCCGCGGACCGGCGAGCTGCTCGCGGTGGCGTCGACGCCCTCCTACAACCCCAACGATCCGAGCGGCGCCGTCGAGCACGGCGCGCGGAACCGCGCCATCACCGACGCGTTCGAGCCTGGCTCGACGATGAAGACGTTCACCATCGCCGCCGCGCTCGACGCCGGCGTGGTTCGCCCGGAAGATCACTTCGATTGCCTGATGGGCAAGATGATGGTCGGCAGGTACACCATCCACGACACCCACCCGCATGGCCTGTTGACCGTGGCGGAGGTGTTCAAGTTCTCGAGCAACATCGGCGCCGCGCGCATCGCCCGGCGGCTCGGGCGCGAGCAACTGGCCGACGCGCTGGCGCGGTTCGGGTTCGGCCATCCGACGGGGCTGGGCCTGCCCGGCGAACGCAGCGGGATGCTTCGGTCCGTCGAGAAATGGGGCGACATCGGGTTCGCGAACGTCTCGTTCGGACAGGGCATCACGGCCACGCCGTTGCAGATCGTATCGGGGATGGCGGCCATCGCGGCGGGCGGCGTGTATCACCCGCCACGCGTGGTGGCGCGGGTGATGCGCGCCGACGGCAGCGCCGAGGCGTTGCCCGCCCGCCCCGCGGTCCGCGTGATCTCCGAGCGCGCGGCGCGCGAAATGACCGGGATCATGCTCGGGGTGACCGAGAAGGGAGGCACCGCGCGCGCGGCCGCCATCGACGGTTATCCCGTGGCCGGAAAGACCGGGACGGCGCAAAAGGTGTCGGGCGGCCATTACGACTCCAGCAAGTGGGTCTCGTCGTTCATCGGCTTCGCGCCGGCGCAGGAGCCGCGCGTGGCCATCGCCGTGCTGGTGGACGAGCCCCAGGGGGCGCACCTCGGTGGCGCGGTCGCGGCGCCCATCTTCAAGGAGATCGCGGAGCAAGCCTTGGGTTACCTGCACGTGCCGCCGCAGCCCGCGGCCGTGGCCGTGGTGGGCAAGGCGGGGGCGGAGAAACCGGACGGGCGCCGGAGCGCGGCGGCCGAAGCAGCGGGGGACGACGACGAGCTTCCTGGTTCGGATGTTCCCGAGGTCCGCGACTCGGACCTCGATAACGGCGACGCCGCGGGCGATGGGAGCCCGGTGGCGGCGCACGAAGGCAATGACGAAGCGAATGACGACGCGCCCGACGAAGGCGAGGACGAGGACGCGGCGGGGGCGGCATCCGACGCTGACAGGCCGGCGAAGCTGGTCGCCGTGGTTCCGAATTTTCGCGGGCTGACGATCGCGGCGGCGGTGCACCTCGCCCACCAGAGCGGGGTGCAGCTGGCCATCGACGATCGCCGCCCGACGATGGGGGTGGCGCTGGCGCAGGCGCCCGCGCCGGGGCCCGCTGCCCGAGGCGTCGTCTGTCGAGTAGCCTTTGGGCGAGCCGAATGAAGTTGGATGCGCTGTTGAAGGGCGTCGCCGCGCCCGCGGTGACGGGATCGACGGAGCTGGACATCGTCGCGGTGCGCGACGACTCGCGCCGCGTGACGGCCGGTGACCTGTTCGTCGCGGTTCCCGCCGCGGTCCAGCGCGGCGCCGCCGCCACTGACTTCGTCGCCGACGCGATCGCGCGCGGGGCCATCGCTGTCGTGGTGGAGGCGCCCGCGGCCGATGGCTCCGCAGCGGCGCCGGCGGCGCTGGCGGGCGCACGCCCCGTGACGCGGGTGACCGTGCCCAACGTGCGCGCGGCGCTGGCAACGATTGCGGCCAACGCGCACCCGTCCGGGCGCGAGCTGACGTTGACGGGCGTGACCGGGACGAACGGGAAGACCACGACCACGTATCTCGTCGAGGAGATGCTGCGCGCCGCCGGGATCGTCACGGGCGTCATCGGCACCGTCGCTTACCGGGTCGGCGGCGGGCCGGGAGGCGGCCCCGCCGCGCTGATGCGGGACGCGCCTCTCACCACGCCGGGCGCGCTCGCGCTGCACCAGTTGCTGGCGGACATGCGTGCAGCCGGGGCAGAGGACGTGGTCCTGGAGGCGTCGTCGCACGCCCTCGATCAGCGGCGCCTCGATGCGTGTCGGTTTCGCGTCGCGGGCCTCAGCAACCTGACGCAGGACCACCTCGATTATCACGGCAGCATGGCGGCTTACTTCGACGCGAAGGCCATCCTGTTCGAGCGCCTGCTCGACCAGGCGGCGGGCGTGGCCGTGTTGCCGTTCGATCGCCCCGAGGGCCTCGAGATGCGGGCGCGGGTGCGCGGCCGATCGGTGCTGGGCGTGGCGGCGCGGCCCCACGCCGGGGCGGATGTCGTCGTCGAGACGGTCGCGGCCAGCAGCGTGGGGCTGAGGGCGCGCGTGGCGACGCCGGTTGGTCCGCTCGCGATCGAGTCGCCGCTGATCGGTGACTTCAACCTCGCGAACCTCGTCCTGGCAATCGGCATGGCGGTCGCGCGGGGCCTGGGGGCGGACGCAATTGTCGCGGGCGCGCGCCGGCTGACGGGGGTTCCGGGGCGCCTCGAACGCGTGCCGAACGACGGGGGCGTGCTGTGCGTGGTCGACTACGCACACACCCCGGATGGGATCGAGCGGGCCATCGCCGCCCTTCGACCACTGGTCGCGCCGGGCGCGCGTTTGTTGACCATGTTCGGCTGCGGTGGCGATCGCGATCGCGCGAAGCGCGCCGTGATGGGCGAGGTGGCGGCGCGGGACAGCGATCTGTCGATCGTCACCTCGGACAACCCGCGCACGGAAGACCCGCGCGCGATCGTCGAGATGATCGTCGCGGGAGTCGAGCGCCAGTCCGTGCCCGTGGTCGACGCGGCCGGGCTCGCCACGGCCGCGCGCGGGGCGTGCGTGATCGTTGACCGGCGGGCGGCGATCCGATCGGTCGTCGCGGCCGCCCGGCCGGGCGATGTCTTGCTGCTGGCGGGGAAGGGCCACGAGGACTACCAGATCGTCGGGACGGAGCGCCTGCACTTCGACGATCGGGAAGAGGCGCGCGCGGCCTTCGAGTCGGCCGGCGCGGGTCCGGGAGGCCGGACGTGACGGGCGGCGACGTGGCCAGCGCGACCGAACCGGCCGCGGGACCCGCGCGCCGTGCGCTCGCGTTCGCCGTGGGCGCCATGCGCGGGACGTGGCTTGGCCCGGCGCTTCCGGCCACCACGTTCGCGGGCGTGGCGTTCGACAGCCGGCGGGTGCGACCGGGCGAGCTCTTCTTTGCGCTGCCGGGCGAGCGCGTCGACGGCTTCGACTACTGCGCCGCGGCTGCGCTGGCGGGTGCCGTCGCCGTCGTCGTCCCCGCGGCCCGAGGAATCCCGCAGAACCTCGCGGAGCGCCTGCGCGGCTCGTCAGGCCCGCCCGTCGGCGTGATCGGCGTGGATGACGTCCTGACGGCGCTCGCGGATCTGGCGCGCGCCGTCCGCGCCGAGTTTCGAGGTCACGTGATCGGCGTGACCGGCTCGAACGGCAAGACCACCACCAAGGAGCTCTGCGCCGCCGCGCTCGGAGCGGCGGGGGCCGTTCACCGCACGGACGGAAGCTTCAACACCGAGATCGGGCTGCCGCGGACCATCCTCGCGGCCAGCGGGACCGAGGCGTTCTGGGTGCTCGAGATGGCGATGCGCGGACGGGGGCAGATCGCGCTGCTGGCCGACATCGCGCGCCCGCACGTCGGCGTGATCACCAACGTCGCGGGGGCGCACCTCGAGCTGCTCGGCTCGATCGAGGAGGTCGCGCGCGCCAAGGGCGAGCTCTTCGCCGGGCTGGGACCCGAGGGCATCGCGGTCTTGCCGGGCGGCGATCCGCTGATCGAGCCGCTCGCCGCCCACCTGCCCGAGTCGCGCAAGCTGCGCTTCGACGGGGGCGGCCCGGGCCCGAACGACGTGACGATCATCGAATTTCTGCCGGCCGGCGCGGCGGGCTCGGTGGTGCGGTACGCCGTGCGGCGGCAGCCAGTGGTGGTGCGATTGCCGCTGTCCGGGATACACAACGCGCGCAACGCCGCCGCGGCGCTGGCCGTCGCCGCCGCCGTGGGTGTGCCCGCGCCGGCCGCGGCCCTCGCGCTCGCCGGCACGGTCTTGCCACCGCATCGCTCCCACCCGCGCGACATCGGGGGACGGATCGTCCTCGACGATTGCTACAACGCCAACGCCGCGTCCATGCGGGCGGGCCTCGAGACCGTCCTGTCGCTCGCCAGCGCCGCCAATGGCGGTTCCGGTCGCGCGTTCGCCATCCTGGGCGACATGCTGGAGCTGGGGCCCGACTCCGCCGCGCAGCACCGCGCCGTGGGGCGGGACCTGGGCGGCCGCCTGGCGGGGCTGGTCACGGTCGGCAGTCTTGCGTCCGAGATCGCCATCGGCGCGCGCGAGGCGGGGGTCGACGCCGCGCGCGTCGCCGCCGTCGCCGAGCCGGGCGAGGCGGCGTCGAAGCTGGCGCCGTGGACCCGCCCGGGCGACTGGATCCTCGTCAAGGCGTCGCGCGGCGCGCGGCTCGAGCGCGCGATCGACGCCCTCGCAGAGAATTTCGCAACCGGCCGCCGGTGACGTAGAAACAAAGCGCCCCTTGCTCTTCCACCTGTTCCATCACTTTCGCGACACCATCCCCGGAGCGAACGTGTTCCGGTACGTGTCGACCCGCCTGGGTCTGGCGACGCTGACGTCGCTGCTGATCACGTTCGTCATCGCGCCGCGCTTCATCCGGCGGGCCCGCGCCCGCCAGCTCGGCGAGGTGATCCGCGACGACGGTCCCGCGTCGCACGCCACGAAGCGCGGCACGCCCACGATGGGGGGCGCCCTCATCATCCTGGCGCTCGTCACCGCGACGCTGCTGTGGTGCGACCTGCGCAGCACGCTGGTGTGGCTGGCGCTGCTCGTGACCGTGGGCTTCGGCGCGATCGGGTTCCTCGACGATTACCTGAAGATCTCGCGCAAGAACAAGAAGGGCCTGCCGGGACGCCTGAAGCTACTCGGGCAGTTTCTGATCGGCGGGGTGGCCATCGTGTGGCTGTTCACCAGCAACGCGCTGCCCCCCGAGGTGCGGCTGCGCCTGGCGCCGCCGCTGCTCAACTTCGAGCGGTTCCCGCTGGCGCTGCCGCTCGGGGTCTACATCGCGTTCGGGATCTTCGTGCTGCTGGCCGAGTCGAACGCCGTGAACCTCACCGACGGCCTCGACGGCCTCGCCATCGGGCCGGTGATCATCTGCGCGTTCACGTTCATGCTGCTGGCGTACGCGGCGGGGACGACGCTGAGAAACTTCAACATCGCCGAATACCTGGGCGTGGCGCCAGTTCACGGCGCCGGCGAGCTGGCGATATTCTGCGGCGCCATCGGCGGCGCGGGCATCGGATTCCTGTGGTTCAACACCCACCCCGCGCAGGTGTTCATGGGCGACGTGGGCGCGCTGGCGCTCGGCGGCGCGCTCGGCTTCGTGGCGCTGGCCACCAAGACGGAGCTGTCGCTGCCCATCATCGGCGGCGTGTTCGTGCTGGAAGCCGTCAGCGACATCATCCAGGTCGGCTACTACAAGCGCACCAAGAAGCGCATCTTCCTGATGGCCCCCATCCACCACCACTTCGAGAAGCTGGGCTGGCCCGAGTCCCGCATCGTCGTGCGCTTCTGGATCGTGTCGTTCGCGTGCGCGATCCTGGGGCTGATCCTGACGCTGAAGGTCCGGTAGGAAGTCCTGGGATCCGGCGGCCAGTTGTGTTTTTTGGCTAGTTGCCTTCGGTTGGGTCATCCTGATCAACGCTCGGCGTGTGGACGTGATCGAACTCGATGGGAAGAAGGTCCTGGTCGTGGGGCTTGGCCGTTCCGGCCAGGCCGCCGCGCGCGTGTGCGCGCAGCACGGGGCCAGGGTGACGGTGACCGATCGCCGCGGGCCTGAGGCGCTGGCCTCCGCGCGCGCGCACCTGCCGCCCGGCACCGTCGAGGAGCTGGGGGGGCACCGCGAGGCGACGTTCCTGGCGGCCGACCTCGTCGTGCTGTCGCCCGGCGTCCCGGAGCTGCCCGAGATCGCGGCGGCGCGTCGCGCGGGCGTCAGGATCACCGGCGAGCTGGAGGTCGGCTCGTGGTTCAACCAGGGCACGATCGTCGCCATCACCGGCACGAACGGCAAGTCGACGACGACGACGCTGTGCGGGGCCATCCTGAAGGCGAGCGGCTCGCCGACCTTCGTGGGGGGCAATCTCGGCGAGCCGCTGTGCGAGGCCGTGGGCACGCGGGCGGCCGCGCCCGGAGGCATGTCGGTCGTCGAGGTCTCGAGCTTTCAGCTCGAGACGACCGACACGTTTCATCCGCGCGTGGCGGTGCTGCTGAACGTGACGCCGGATCACCTCGATCGCTATCCCAGCTTCGAGGCGTACGCGGCCACGAAGGCCCGGATCTTCGCGCGCCAAGGTCCCTCCGACTTCGCGGTCGTCAACGTCGACGACGCGCAGGTGGTTCGCTGCGCGGAGGGGATCGCGGCGCAGGTGATCACGCTGTCCACGGCGCGCCCGCTGGAGCGCGGCGGCTGGGTCGAGGGCGACACGCTGTGCGTGCGTCTACCGGGCTGCGATCGCGAGCGTTATCCCCTGCACAGTCCGTCGCTGGTCGGCCGCCACAACCATGAGAACGCGCTGGCGGCGCTGCTGGCGGCGCGGCTGGTGGGGGCCACCCCCTCGGAGGCGCGGCGCGCCCTGCTCGAGTTCCGGGCCCTCGCCCACCGCATGGAGCTGGTGGCCGACTCGGCCGGCGTCGTGTTCTACGACGACTCGAAGGGGACGAACGTGGGCGCGGTGACGGCGGCGCTGTCCGGGTTTCCGCGCCCGGTCGTCTTGATCGCGGGCGGCAAGGACAAGGGCGGCGACTATGCGCCGCTGGCGGAGGTCTTCGGGCGGGTCGGGCGCGCGGTGGTCTTGATCGGCGAGGCGGCGGACGCCATCGCCGCGGCCTTCGGCAAGTTCGTGGCCCCGGAGCAGATCGTGCGCGCCGTCAGCCTGGAGGAGGCCGTCCGCAAGGCGATGGCGCTGGCCCAGTCCGGTGATGCGGTGGTGCTGTCGCCCGCCTGCTCGAGCTTCGACATGTTTCGCGACTACGCGCACCGGGCCGAGATCTTCCGGGGCGCCGTCAAGGCGGTCGTGGGCCCGGAGGCGATGCTGTGATCGGGGTGCGCTCCGGGGCGCTCGCCGCGCGGCGGCCGTGGTCCGTCGTCGGCGACGCGTGGGCGGGGCTGCGCCGTCGCTTCGTCGTGCCGCCCGCCGGGCCCGCGGGCATGATTCGACCGAGCGAGGTCGGCACCGATCGGGTGCTGTGCGGCGCGGTGCTGGTGCTGGCGGCGTTCGGCTGCGTGATGATCTTCTCGGCGGGGGCGGTGTTCGCCGGCAAGAAGTACAACGACACCTTCTATTTCTTGAAGCGCGAGCTCGTGTACGCGTTCCTCGGCCTCGTCGCCTTCTCCGTCGCGACGAGGCTCGACTACCGTGCCTATCGGCGCCTCGCGTATCCGTTGCTCGGGGTCAGCATCGTGCTGCTGGCGGCGGTGTTGAAGGTCGGCTCGCGTGCGGGCGGCGCCATCCGCTGGTTTCGGCTCGGGCCGCTGTCGTTCCAGCCGGGCGAGCTGGCGAAGTTCGCGCTGTGCGTGTACCTGGCGACGCTGCTCGCGCGCAAGGCCGAGAAGGTGCGCGTGTTCTCGGTCGGGTTCCTGCCGCCGCTGGTGGTGACCGGGGTGATGATGGGCCTCTTGCTCAAGCAGCCCGACCTCGGGACGGCAGTGATCTTCGGCGTCGTCGCGCTCGGGCTGCTGTTCATCGCCGGCACGCGCACGAGCTACCTCATCGTTGCCATCCTGGTCGCGGCGCCGGTGGGCTGGAAGTTCATCGTGTCGACGCCGTTCCGGATGCGTCGGATGCTGGCCTTCCTCGATCCGTGGGCGTTCCGGCGCGACGTCGGCTACCAGATCACGGAGTCCCTGATCAGCGTGGGCTCGGGCGGCGTCACGGGCCTCGGCCTCGGCGACGGCCGGCAGAAGCTGTTCTTTCTCCCCGAGGCGCACACCGACTTCATCCTGTCGATCGTCGGCGAGGAGCTGGGCCTGGTGGGGATCGCCTTCGTCATCGTCGGGTTCTGCGTGTTCGTGTGGCGCGGGCTGCGGGCCGCGATGCGCGCGCGCGATCCGTTCGGGTGCTACCTGGCGTTCGGGATCTCGGCGATGTTCGGGTTCCAGGCGCTCGTGAACATCGGCGTGGTGCTGGGCTCGCTGCCGACCAAGGGGCTGCCGCTGCCGTTCATCAGCTATGGCGGCACGTCGCTGGTGGTCAGCTTGTTCATGGCGGGGGTGCTCGCCAACATCTCGGCGCGAAACCCCGAGCCTCGCGACGTCTTCGCGTGGGGCCCGCGCTCGCTCGGCGGCCGGGGCGCGAACCGCCGCAAGGATCGCGGCCCGAAGCTGATCATCGAGGTCGGGCCGCCGCGCAAGCGACGCTCTCCACCGGCCGGTCCTGCGGCGGGCGCCGACGACGCGGTGCCCGAATCGGCGGACGGCGCGTGACATGAGATTGCTCGTCGCCGGCGGCGGAACGGGAGGGCACCTGTATCCGGGGATCGCCATCGCCGAGGAGGTGGTGGCCCGGCCCGCGGGCGCCGTGCTGTTCGTCGGCACCGCGCGCGGCCTCGAGACGAAGCTGGTGCCGGCCGCCGGGTTCGAGCTGGCGCTGCTGGACGTGAGCGGCCTGAACCGCGTCGGGCTCGGGAACGTGCTGCGGGGGCTGCTGCGGCTGCCGAAGGCGTTCTTCGCGTCGCGCGCCGTGCTGAAGCGGTTCCGTCCCGATCTGGTGATCGGCGTGGGCGGCTACGCGTCGGGGCCGCTGGTGCTGGCGGCCGCGCTGCTCGGCTATCCGACGGCGATCCAGGAGCAGAACAGCCAGCCCGGGCTCACGAACCGGGTGCTGGGCATGTTCGCGCGCCGCGTGTTCGTCGCCTTCGAGGACGCGCGGGGGTTCTTCGCGGCCCGCAAGACGCGCCTCGCGGGCAATCCGGTGAGGCGAAAGTTCGCGACGGCGCTCGACGCGCGCGCGGCCGCCGGCGCGAACGCCGCGGTATCGGCTGGCGGCGGCGGCGGGGCCGCGAACGTGCTGATCCTGGGCGGCAGCCAGGGCGCGCGCGCGGTGAACGATCTCGTGGTCGGCGCGGCGGCGCTGCTCGCCGCGCAGGATCGCCTGCCGCCGATCGTCCACCAGACGGGGGCGGGGGACGAGGCGCGCGTGCGTGAAAAATATCAGGCGGCGGGCCTGGCCGGCCGGGTGGTACTTCGCCCGTTCATCGACGACATGCCGGGCGCGCTCGGCGCGGCGGCGCTGGTGGTGGGGCGCGCGGGGGCGCTGACGCTGGCGGAGCTGGCCATCACGGGGCGCCCGGCCATCTTGATTCCGCTGCCTACGGCAGCCGCCGATCACCAGACCAGCAACGCCGCCGAGTTCCAGCGGGCCGGCGCCGCCGTGGTGGTCGAGCAGCGCACGCTGACGGCGGACGCCCTGGCGAAGCTGATCGCGGAGCTGCTCGACGCGCCGGAGCGGCGCGCGGAGATGTCGCGCCAGATGGCGGCGCTCGGACGACCCAACGCCACCCGCGACATCGTCGACGAGCTGGAGAAGCTGGTGGAGGCGCGCTGATGTTCCGCAAGCGCAACGTCGCGATCCACTTCGTCGGCATCGGCGGCATCGGCATGTCGGGTATCGCCGAGGTGCTGCTTAACCTCGGCTACGCCGTGTCGGGCTCGGATCTGCGACCCACCGACGTCACGGCCCGTCTGCAGACGCTTGGCGCGACGATTCACTTCGGACACGCGGCGGCGAACAGCGCCGCGGGGGACGTGGTCGTCGTGTCGAGCGCCGTCCGCCCCGACAACCCCGAGGTGCTGGCGGCGCGCGCGCGCGACGTGCCGGTGATCCCGCGCGCCGAGATGCTGGGCGAGCTGATGCGCGTGAAGGACGGCGTGGCGGTCGCCGGCTCGCACGGGAAGACGACGACCACCACCATGGTGGCGGCGGTGCTGGCGCAGGCGGGCCTGGACCCGACCGCGATCATCGGCGGCAAGGCGCGCGCGTTCGGCTCGAACGCGCGCCTCGGCCAGGGCGAGCTGCTGGTGGCCGAGGCCGACGAGTCCGATGGCTCCTTCCGCCACCTGTTCCCCCAGATCGCCGTCGTCACCAACATCGATCGCGAGCACCTCGATCACTACGGCGATCTGGCGACGCTGCGCGCGGCGTTCCTCGACTTCGCGAACAAGGTGCCGTTCTTCGGCCTGGTGGTGCTGGGCGCCGACGATCCCACCTCGGCCAGCCTGGCGCCCGAGCTCTTGAAGCGTCACGTGACCTACGGCCTGCGCGCCGGCGACTACCGCGGCACCGTGCGCGACGCCGGGCCCGAGGGCACGCGCCTCGGCGTCGCCGTGCGCGGCAAGGCGCGCGGCGAGATCCGCGTGCGCATGCCGGGCGTGCACTACGCCGAGAACGCGCTGGCGGTGCTGTGCGTGGCCGATTTTCTGGGCGTGTCGTTCGCCGACAGCGCCGCGGCGCTGGAGACGTTCCAGGGCGTCGATCGCCGGTTCTCGGTGCGCGGCGATGCGGCCGGCGTGCTGGTGGTCGACGACTACGGCCATCACCCCACCGAGGTCGCCGCGACCATCGCGGCGGCGCGTCTCTACGGCCGACGCCTGGTCGTCGCGTTTCAGCCGCACCGGTACACGAGGACGCGCGATCTGTTCGCCGACTTCGCGCCCGCGCTGGCCGGCGCCGACGTCGTCGTGCTGACCGACATCTACGCCGCGGGCGAGCCGGCGATCGAGGGCGTGACCAGCGTTCGGCTGGCGGCCACGTTCGGGCGCGGCGGCGCGACCCACTACGTGCCGCGCGCGGAGCTGGTGGCGCGACTCGTGGAGCTCGCGCGCGCGGGCGATCTCGTGCTGGTCCTGGGCGCGGGCGACATCACCCACGCGGCGGGCGAGCTGCTGGCGCGCCTCGAGCCGCCCCCTCCGACCGGCGGGGCGAATCCATGACCGGCGAGCCCGGCCGGCGCCCGGCGCGGCGGCGCGACCAGGCGCGCTACGCCCCGCGCGAGCCGAGCCCACCGAAGCTCGCCACAGATGCGGCCAAGCCTGCCACGCGGCCGGCGAAGCCCGTCCGCGCCCGCCGGGGATTCCTCGGCTGGCGACGCGCGAACCGGCGCATCACCGTCGAGAACCGCTCCCCTTTCGTGTGGCTCGGCGAGGCGATCAAGGCGCTGGCCCGGTGGCTGTGGGCGCTGCTCAAGGTCGCTGCGGCGCTTGCCGCCCTCGGCGGCGCGGTCTACGCCGGGCGCATCGGCGTGGCGCACGTGGTGGCGTCGCCCCGGTTCGCGCTGCGCGAGCTGCGGGTGGGCGCCACGACCCACCTCGATCGCGACCAGCTCGTGGCGCTGGCGGGCGTGGCGCCGGGCGATCGGCTGCTGGCGCTCGACACCGACGCCGTGGCGGCGCGGCTGGCGCGCCACCCGTGGATCGCCGCCGCGCGTGTGCGCCGCGAGCTTCCCTCCACGCTGGTCATCGAGGTCACCGAGCGCCGTGCCGTCGCCGTCGCCGTGATGGGCGGCCTTTACCTCATCGACGAGGGCGGCCACGCCTTCAAGCAGGCGACCCTGGAGGAGGCCGACGGGCTCGTCGTCTTCACGGGCGTGTCGCGCTCCGCCTACGCCGGCTTGCCCGAGGCGGGCGAGGCGGTGTTTCGCGAGGCCATCGGCCTCCTCGCCACCTACCGCCACCCCGACAGTCTGGCGCTGGCGCGCCAGAGCCGCAGCCACGTCAGCCGGCCGGCGCTCTCCGAGATCCACGTCGATCCCCGGAACGGCTTCTCGCTGTTCCTGCTCGACGGCGGCGGCGAGATTCGCCTGGGGCTCGGCGAGATGTCGCAGAAGCTCGCCCGCCTCGACGAGGTCCTGAACGAGCTGGGACCGAAGGGCATCGCGGCGCTCCGGGTTGTGCACCTCGACGGGGCCGCCTCCGACCGCGTTCCGCTGCGCCTGGCGCCGCCGGTGGTGGCCGACGACCCGATCGGGTCGCCGCCGCCAGAAGTGAAAAAATCGACGGGACCGCGTAACACGGGTATCTCTGGCAGGAGAGATCTGTCGCCTGTCGCCCGGCCCTGAAAAGTGGGCCGTTTGAGACCTGGAGCCACACCCCACATGCCGCGCAAATCCTCGGACATCATCGTCGGCCTCGACATCGGGACAACGAAGATCGCCGCCGTCGTCGGGGAAATGGGTCCAGACGGCCTCGACATCATCGGCATCGGCACCCATCCGTCGCGCGGGCTGAAGAAGGGGGTCATCGTCAACATCGATTCGACGGTGGCGTCGATCAAGCAGGCGATCCTCGAGGCCGAGAGCATGTCCGGCTGCGAGATCTCGCAGGTGTATGTCGGGATCGCTGGCGGGCACATCAAGGGCGTGAACTCGACCGGCACGGTGGCGGTCAAGGACAAGGAAGTGCGCCCGAACGATGTGGCCAAGGTGCTGGAGCTGGCGCGCGCCATCGCGCTGCCCGTCGACCGCCACATAGTCCACGTGCTGCCGCAGGAGTACAAGATCGACGGCCAGGACGGCGTGCGCGAGCCGCTGGGGATGTGCGGGGTGCGCCTGGAGGCGCGCGTCCACATCGTGACGGCGGCGGCCGCTGCCGCGCAGAACATCCTCAAGTGCTGCACGCGCTGCGATCTCGAGGTCGTCGAGATCGTCCTCGAGCCGCTGGCCTCGGGCGAGGCGGTGCTGGAGGAGGACGAGAAGGGCCTGGGCGTGGCGCTGGTCGACATCGGCGGCGGCACCACGGACATCGCCATCTTCACCGACGGGGCCATCGCCCACACCACGGTGATCCCGATCGGCGGCCACCAGCTGACCAGCGACATCGCGTTCGGCCTGCGCACGCCCCCGCACGAGGCGGAGAAGATCAAGATTCGCTCGGGGTGCGCGCTGGCGCGGATGGTCGACGAGGACGAGACGCTGGAGGTGCCGTCGGTGGGGGGGCGCGCGCCGCGCATCTTGTCCCGCCATGCGCTGTGCCGCGACATCATCCAGCCGCGCATCGAGGAGATCTTCTCGTTCGTGAAGGCGGAGATCCAGCGGCTCGGCTGCGAGGACATCCTGGCCTCCGGGGCCGTGGTGACGGGCGGGGCGACCCAGATGCCGGGGATCACGGAGCTCGGCGAGGAGATCCTGGGGATCCCGGTGCGCCGCGGGATGCCGAAGGGGGTGGGGGGCCTCGTCGAGGTGGTGCGCTCCCCGACGTTCTCCACGGCGGTCGGGTTGGTTCATTACGGTCAGGGGCGCGCGACGGTCGCCGTGACCGGCGAGCCGGCGAAGCGCAGCGGTTTCCTGGGACGAATCCGGCGCACGCTGACCAACGTGTTCTGACGCACGGGCACGCGCGGCGGGCCCGCCCTGGCCAGCATTCAAACGCTGAGACACGTAAGGGCGAACACAGGCAGAGGCGCAGAAGACTGGAATGCCGTGGGCCACGCGTGCGCAAGCGTTCGATAAATGGGCCGCGGCCCGGGTCTGGAGACTCCTGGCAGGGCTGTGAAGGCCCTTCGCGACCGCGGTCCTCTGGACTTGAAATTTCCCATGTCGCGCTACAATCCCGTTTCCCTACAGAGGGAATGCGATAGATTCCCGCGTCCCGAGTGGTTCCGAGCCCCCGTTTTCATCCGGTTCCCGGCGCATCCGTCCCGGCTCAACCTGCAACCTGCAATTTGCCAACCTGCAATCTGATCGACAGGAGATCCCCGATGTTGCGTTCAGCTCTGTCCTCCCGATCCCTGGCCGTGCTGGCCGCTGGTTTCCTGGCCTCCCAGACGGTTGCCTGTACCCCCTCCGCAAGCAACGACGGCAGCGGCGGCAGCGGCTCGGGCAGCGGTGGTAGCGGCGCCGGCACCGGCGGCAAGGTCGGCACCGGCGGCAGCGGCGCCGGTACGGGCGGCAAGGTCGGCAGCGGCGGCAGTGGGACGGCGACGGGCGGTAGCGGAACGGCGACCGGGGGCAGCGGCACGGCGACGGGGGGCAGCGGCACGGCAACGGGCGGCAGCGGGACTGCGACGGGCGGGAGTGGCACCGCGACCGGGGGGAGCGGAACGGCGACCGGCGGCAGCGGGACTGCGACGGGGGGTAGCGGGACGGCGACGGGCGGCGCGGGTACGGGAACGGGCGGCGCCGCGGGCGGAAGTAACGGCAATCCCAACTGCCCGACGGCCGGCGCCGGCATCATCTCCGACTTCGAGGAAGGCACGACCGGCGTCACCATCAACCCGAAGGGCGGCGTGTGGTACGCGTATCACGGCACCGTTGGCACGCAGACGCCCGGTCCCGTCACCGCGTCCACAACGCCGACCGGCATCGCGACAGCCACCGATGGGTCGGGAACGTGCAAGGGAGCCCTTCACATCGTCGGCATGGGCCTGACGGATTACTCGGGTTTCGGCGCCACGTTCGCGCCTGCTCCGACTTCCGCCAACCTATCCTTCTCAAATGCGATCGACGTCAGCGCGCACAAGGGAGTGAGCTTCAAGATCAAGGCAGGAAGCGGAACCCCGGCCGCCATCTACTTCGACATGAAGACGAAAGAGTCCGCGCCAATGGCCGAGGGCGGCAACCTCAGCGACGGAAAGGTTGGACAAACGCCTTCCCAGAACTTGGATGAGCACATCGGCCTTCGAAACAATCGCGGCCAGATGTTGCTGTCGCCGTGGACGTCACCGACGATTTCGACCACCTGGCAGACCATCACGGTTCCGTTCGGCACGCTGGTTCCGCGTTGGGTGCCGGCCTCGGGCTCCAATGCTTGTCCGCCCCCCGGGGCCGGCGTCGCCAAGTGCCAGGCTCCCCCCTTCGTCGCCAAGGATGTGCTCGGAATCGAATTCTCGGTCCTCGATCTTTCCGCGTTCGGCATCAAGCAGCCGAGTGGCGCATCTGCCGGAACCTACGACATCTGGATTGACGACGTCGCCTGGGTTGACGATGACTCCGGCTTGCCGACCCAGCCTGGTTTCCCCTTGGCGGGGGCCGGTTCTGTCGGCATGTGCAGCAAGCCGACCGGCGCTGACGGGAAGTATCTCGTGACGGCCTACAACCTTTGGAAGCAGACCTTCGCCAAGGGTGGTGCAGGTCCGGTCATTCGCCCAGAGGCATCGAACGACGTCGTCTCGGAAGGCATCGCCTACGGCATGCTGATTGCCGTCAACATGAACGACAAGACCACGTTCGATAATCTTTACAGCTATTGGAAGGGGAAGAAAGGGGCTGGGTCCAGCACCGCGGGCTTGATGACTTGGTGTCAGGGGAGCACCGGGGGCGGGACCGGAGCGGCCTGCAACGCGCAGGGCGGAGGTTCAGCAACCGACGCAGACGAGGACGCGGCATTCGCGCTGATCCAGGCGGGCAAGGTCTTTGGCGGGACCTACGCCGCGGACGCTGCGGGGTTGATCTCGGACATTTGGTCCAAAGACATCGACACTTCGAGCAACCTTCCGACCGGTGGAAGCAACTACGGGAACTCGACATCCTCCCACGTGACGAACCCGTCGTACTTTGCGCCGGCGTACTATCGAATCTTCCAAACCATCGATTCCGGTCACAACTGGAACGCGGTTGCCGACAAGTCCATTCAGGTGATCAACAGCCTCGGTGGTGGCATGGGTCTGGTGCCAGCATGGTGCAGCGGGAATTGTACGGCCGCCGCTTCCAACGGTGCCGCGACCGACACGATATACCAGTATGACTCGCACCGTACGCCCATGCGGGTTGGCCTCGACTACTGCTGGAACGGCACGTCGAGTGCCCAGACATACGTCAAGAACACCACGACTTTCTTCGCGACCAGTCCATTCGCGGGACAGGCGGGAATCGGACGAATCTACGACATGTACTTGCTCAATGGAACGCCCATGGGAGCGGTCACGAACTCCGCCTCCCTCGTCGGAACGGCGGCGGTCGGAGCGATGGCGGCCAAATCAAATCAGGCATTCCTGGATGACGCCTATCAGGCTGTCTTCGATGCGACCACCAGGGGCAACCTTGCGCCGGCGACCACCGGGGAGACACCATACTCCTACTACAACGCGACGGTGGGCATGCTCACGCTGCTAATCATGACGGGGAACTTCAGCCACTGAGCCAGGCGCATTCTGGTTTGTCCACTTCCCCACGAGAACAATTGAGGTCACGCATGATGAGCAAGTCCGCTTTCCTTCTGTGCACTGCCGGGGCTGCTGCCGTTCTTTTCGCTGCTTGCAGCCCGGCGGCTTCGTCGTCTGGAACTGGTGGGCGGAGCGGGAGTGGGAGCGGGGGCAGCGGCTCGGGTGGGTCAGGGCTCGGTGCCAATTGCATCAACAGCAACGACGATCTCGTTGCCGACTTCAAGACCGACAACGGCTTGAACCCCGTGGATGGGAGAAGCGGCGGCTTCTACACCTACGGTGACCCGTCAGAAAAGTCCGGCACACCACTCGCTACCTTGAATCCGGCCGAAGGCGCGCCAGGAACGATCGACAGCTCGATGGGTAACTCCGAGTGCTCGGGGTCCGGGTCGTTTCGGGTAACGGCGACTGGGTTCAAGATCTGGGGCGCGGCCCTCGGAACCAACTTCGCCCCCATGGAAGGAAGCTTCAAAGGGTGGTACGACGCCACGAAGTACAAGGGCCTGTCGTTCTGGGCCAAGGCAGCCAAGGAGTTGACGGGCGTCCAGGTGAGCTTCCCGGACGTCTATACCGACGGCGGTGCGAACGCCACGGACGCCGATCCCACGGCCACGATCGTATGTGCTTACGGTCCCGCGACGACAAATTGTAGCCCATACCTCGTGAAATTCGGCGACTCCGCGTACCCCAACTACGTGAACTACAAGATCGACACGACCTGGCGCCGCTTCGACATCACCTTCGCCGACACGTCCCAGGACCAGAACAATGCTCCCGGCTATCTCCTCCCCAATATCGGCCATCTGGACCTCAAGCACCTCACGGCCATGGCCGTCCAGGTCAACGCCATCCACAATGCCGATATGTCGGTTACCGCCAACGACTTCGACATCTGGATCGACGACGTCAACTTCATCCGTTGAATCCGGAGGTTTCCACAGTTTCAAATACATCCCCAGCCGCCCTGGCCGCTCATCAGGTCCCCCGGGCTCCCCTTGCATGTCGTTCCGAATGGACATACAGGTGCAAGGGGATCGCACAGTTGGACGTAGCTGATACCGGGGTCACCTGGAGGGCAGGACCCAACGTGGCACGTTGTGGAACTCGTCAAGGCCACGTTGTAACTATTGCAGCAGACGCTCCCGACAGCGCAGTCATTAGGCCCATCGCACGTCTTAAGACTTGGGCCATTGTTCATGCCACACGCGGGCAACGACCCATTCGGATTGACTGGAGAGTTGGCCCAGGAGCAGCCTTGAGCCGTTGTACATAGGAGATTCGTGTTACACGTGATTGTTCCAGAGATATCCACGGTTCCTACGCAGTAGGAACCGACACACCCTGCCCCGGAACAAGTCTGCGTTCGGCGCACGCCGTCCATGAGGCAGTAGGTGCGAGTGGTAGGCGAAGTGCAGAACGACGAATTTTGCGACATTGTTGGGTCGCCATCATCGCAGTCTCCCCCATTGGATGCATAACCGCTTGGCGGAGTAAATCCGCAAGCCGTGAGGGTGTGGCCGTTATCTCCAAGTCCGTCCGCATCCGTGTCGCGATAGTAGGTTATGCATGCTGTCGAGATGCAGTCGGCGTTGCCGCTGCAGCCAGTCTGGCCGTCGGGTGCTTGAGCTTGGCCAGTGAGCGTTGCCGTGGCGGTGCCTCCAGGGTTTCCGGATACGGCCAGCATTACTGTTCGAGGTCCGAAGTTTAGCGGCTTGAAGCTCACGACCAGGTTGCAGCTAGAATTTGCCCCGAGCGTTCCCGTGCAGGTATCCGACACCACCTGGAAGTCATTGATTCCGTTGCCAGTCATTGAGGTCGTCAGAGCAGTCGTTGCACCTGCGGAACCCGACGTCGGGTTTGTAACGCTGAAGCCACGTGTAATGCTGGTGGCCGAGACGGAGGTTGTGGGGAACATGAAAGTCGGTGGATCGACTGCCAGGGAGGTGACGGTTCCCGACAACGAGAGACTAATCGATCCGCCTGGGCTACCCGTCAGCTTCAGGGTGCCCGTCCTGCTATTTGAACCTGCCGACGCCGGCGTAAACGCGATGCCGACGGAGCAACTCGCAGCGGGGTTGAGAATGCTCCCAGTGCACGAATCAGCGCCGATCGAGAAATCGCCGGTACTCAGAGAGGACGAGATGGGTCCCGTGGCCGTTCCACCCATATTCTTGACGGTTACGGTGCTCGGAGTGCTGCGACCACCCTTGAGGACCGCACCAAAACCAAATGCGGAAGAATCAGCCGCGAGGACTGCAGATACCGAAGCGCCGCCGGAGCCCCTACCTCCGGCGGCTCCCGTTCCTGCGCCTCCCGCTCCCGTTCCCCCCACCGCTCCGCCGATGCCGAGGCTCGCCGCCCCGGTTCCACCCACGCCGTCGTTGCTACCACCACCAGCCCCCCCCGTTCCGTCGAGGGAACTCCCAGCCTGTCCCCCGGTACTGGGACCGCGGCCTCCTGTATCGCCCGGAGCGCCACCGGCGCCACCCCCGCCGTCGGAATGACCGGCGCCGCCGCCTGTTCCGGCCGCGATCGTGCCTCCGGTGCCGGGCGAACCGCCTGACGCGGTGGAGCCTGCGGAGCCTCTTGAGCCGCCGACCGCCGAACCGCCCAAACCCCCGTCGATGCCTTGGAACTGGCGGGGGGACGAGCAGGCGACGGCGAGGGGAAAGAGCAGGGCTGCAAGCAGCGATACCTGCTGCCGATTCGTTGACGACGACAAGTTGGATTTCATGGCCTTCACTCCCTCACCTTTTCTGAACTGAACTGACCCAGCGACAAATCCGAACGTCCGAAGATCCATCAGAACCGCAGCGCGCACTCGGCCCCCGGCCGCACCAGCGACGGGGCGCAACTCCAGGCGGCGGCCGTGGCGGTCGCCTTCGACGGGGCCGCCGGCTCGGTCAGTTGCAAGACCAGCCACGTGACGGCGAACGCGCCCGCCGCCGCGAAGCCGATGATCTGCCAGGTGTGGGTGCGGCCGATGGCGTCAAGGGCGGGCTGACACGCCCGCACGGCCGCTCCCGTCGTCATGTCGACGGCCTTGCCATTGTTGTTGGAGCACTGTCCACCGTCGGCGTTGCTGAAGTCCGTGAGCTTCTGGCTGTGGATGATGCTCGCCGTGACGCCGGTACCCAGCCCCGCGACCGCGAGCCCGAGCGCGCTCCACTTCGCGATTGCCCTCGGTGACACCTCGGACTCCCTCGCTCCCCCCGCAGGCGGCGGGGTCGCAACCTCGACCTTCGTAGGCCCCTCGTCGGCCGCCGCGACCACCACCTTCGCCACTGGCGGCGGCGTGGTCGCCACGGCCTCGGGGAGCCTGTCCAGTCGCACGAACAGGTGTTCGTACTGATACGGCGTCACGGTCACCTTGCGGATGTCGTCTCGGAAGCCCGCCGCCCGCACCTGCAAGTCCACGGTGCCCACGCTGACCGTCAACGGCGCCGGCAGGGGCAGGCGCCCGGCCGCCACGCCGTTCACGATCACCTCGGCGCCGTCCGGCTCACCCGTCAGCTCGATGCGCGCCAGGTGCTGTTTGATCACGCCGTGGGCCTCCTGCAGCGGCCGCGTGTACTTCTTGATCCAGGGATCCCCCGGGCTTTGCAGGGCCTTGTCCAGCAGCGGCCCCGCCAGCTCCCAGCGCCCGAGCGCCTGGTACGCCAGCCCCAGCTGGGCTGTCGCGCGCGGGCTGTGGGTCAGGTCGTAGGCCTTCTGGAACACGTCCAGGGCCGCCTTGTCCTCGCCCTTGCGGCGCAGCTCGACCCCCTGGTCGTTCAGCTCCTCGTCGGGTGCCGCCCGTCCTCCGGCGCCGGCCGCCCCCGCCGCCACCCGAGGAGCGCCCGCCGCCAACCCCGCGCCAAGAGCCACGATCGCTGCCACCACAGTGCGAACCCGAGTCATCGAGCCTCCTCGGGGGCCAATCTAACAGTGGGCATGCGGGCGGTCTATCGGCGTCCGGCCCGGGGCAGGTGCCCAAAAAGAGTAAAAAATTGGCGTCCTGCGCCCACCTGTGTGATCGATCTTCGATGGGAGACGACCGACATGCTTGAATTCGACGACGAGGCGGAGAACCACAAGGGCCCGGTCATCAAGGTCGTGGGCGTCGGGGGCGGCGGCGGGAACGCCATCAACACGATGATCGAGGCCGGCATCGACGGCGTCGACTTCATCGTCGCCAACACCGACTGCCAGGTCCTTGAGACCAGCCAGGCGACGATCAAGATTCATCTGGGGAAGCACCTCACGAAGGGGCTCGGCGCCGGGGCGAATCCCGAGATCGGCAAGGCCGCCGCGCTGGAGGACGCCTCGCGCATCGCGGAGGCGCTGGCGGGCGCGGACATGGTGTTCGTGACGGCGGGTATGGGCGGCGGCACCGGCACCGGCGCGGCGCCCGTCATCGCGCAGGTCGCGCGGGAGCTCGGGGCTCTGACCGTCGGTGTGGTCACGAAGCCCTTCGCGTTCGAAGGCGCGCAGCGCAAGAAGAAGGCGGCCGGCGGCATCGCGGAGCTGGGTAAGGCCGTCGACGCGCTGATCGTCATCCCGAACGATCGCCTGGTCACGCTGGCCGGCATGAAGATGACGTTGAAGGACGCCTTCGCGATGGTCGACAACGTGCTGCTCAACGCCGTCCGCGGCATCAGCGACCTGGTCCTGGTCCCCGGCCTCATCAACGTGGACTTCGCCGACGTGCGGACCATCATGACGGGTATGGGGCGGGCGTTGATGGGCAGCGGCCAGGGCAAGGGCGAGAAGCGCGCGCTCGAGGCGGCGCAGCAGGCCATCAGCTCGCCGCTGCTCGAGGACGTGTCGATCAACGGCGCCACCGGCATCCTCATCAACATCACGGGCGGCCCGGACCTGACGCTGTCCGAGGTCACCGAGGCCGCGACGCTCATCGAAGAGGCGGCCGATCCGGGCGCGAACATCATCTTTGGCTCCGTCATCGACGCCCACGCGGGCGACAGCGTCCGCATCACGGTCATCGCGACGGGCTTCCAGCCGTCGGACGATCAGCTCGGGGTGCCGATTCCCATGACGGCGAAGGGCGCGATGCCGAGGCGTTCGAGCAGCGACCAGATGGCGCTGCCGATGGGCAACGGCGCGGCCACGCACTACGCATCCCCGGCGACGGGCGGTGGCGCGGGGCCGCACGCGCCGATGCAGCCGCAGACTTACGCTCCCGTCGGCACGGGGCGGCCCATGTGGCCGAACGCGATCCCTGCCCCGGTCGGGCCGGGCGGAACTGCACCCTGGCCGCCCGCGACCGAGCAGCCGAGCTACTACGAGGAAGCGCGCGTGCAGGCGCCGGACATGGGCTCCGAGCCCATGGAGATCCTCGAGGACCTCGACGGCGAGTTCGCGGAGAGCCTGGCCGCCCCCATGCGCGGGTCGGGCGTCCCCGGCGGCGGCAACGATTGGGGCTCGGGTCCCTCCGGACCGGGCGGCGGCGAGCGACCCATCATTCGCCCTCCGGTGCCGGGCAACCCCGCCCTGCGCGGGCGCGCGTCGGGCGCCATGTCGCGGGTGGGAACCGACCAGTTCGGCGAAGAGGAGAGCGAGCTCGATCGCCCGACCTTCATCCGCCGCGGAATCCTCCCGCCCGGCTAATCACGTCTTGTCCTCTCCGCCGCCCACCGCCGGCGGTTCCAGGCCCACTATTCGCCTGTGGTGGCGGATGAAGGCGCCGCGGCCGCCGCGGAATTTGAGGCCCATGTTCAGGGACGACGGATGTACGCCGGCCGCCGTCAGCAGGGCGTACGCGGGGTAGGCCAGCGCGCGCGCCAGCGCCTTGCGGGGCGCGTGAAACACGTTGTAGCTGAGGGCCTCGGCGGCGTTGATGGCGCTGCTCTCCAGCATGCGCTCGAAGAAGCGCGGGTCCTCGTGCATCGCGGCCGTGAGCGCGTCGTGCTCGGGGCTGCCGGGCTCGGCGTAGCTGCCGGGCCGTTCACCGCTCCACAGGACGACGACGCCGACGTGCCGGAGAAACTTCAGGCGGGCGCGCGCGCGCCAGGCGCGAAACAGCCACGCCTGCGACGGCGTGACCCAGACGCTCGCGGGCGACGGCCATGGGCCGACGGTGTCCGCCAGCGCGCGGCGCATGACCCACGAGGACGCGCTGTAGAAGGCGAACGGGGTGTAGGCGTCGCGCGCCGGCACGCCTTCCAGGTGGAAGCGCCAGCGCCGGTCGCCCTCCGGGCGCGCGACGATGGCCGGCACCCACACGAGCTCCGCGTCGCTGGCGTCGAGCGCGGCGGCGCACGTCGCCAGGTGATCGCGCAGGTACAGATCGTCGTGATTCAGAAACGCGACGTAGCGTCCGCGCGCCAGGGAGATGCCGTGGTTGTTGGGGCCGGACTGATCGCCGACGTTGTGGGGCAGGTTCACGAAGCGGATGCGCGGATCGCCGAACGAGGCCACGCATGCGGCGGTGTCGTCGGTGCACGCATCGCCGACGACGATCAGCTCCCAGTCGGTGAACGACGACGCGATCACGCTGCGCACGGCGTGCATCAACACGCGGCTGCGGTTGTAGGTCGCGGTCACCACCGAGATGACGGGGGTCGCGGACATTTTCTCAGGCCTCGCCTCGCCTCGCGCCGCTTTACGATAGCCCGAGGATCCGCTCGGCGGTCTTCAAGCCCATGTAGGGGGTCATGGTGTACTTGCCGGTGTTCACGGTGTGGTAGCCGCCGCTCGAATACACGCCGAGCTCGTGGCGCTCGTGGAGCTTGCTGCCGTGATCGTCGACGTCGGTGTCGCCCCAGGCGAAGATGACGCCGCCTCCCGGATCGACGTCGCGCTCGCGGAACGAGAGCGCGCGCAGGGCAGGACAGCGCTTGACCCACTCGGCGAGGCTGCGGCGAAACACCTCGTGCCGGCGCTCCGGTGTCAGCTCGCGATCCCACTCGGGTGGGCGCAGCGCGTGTGACGTGCCGATCATGCCCTCGGGATACCACGACAGGAACAGCCCGTTCGCGCCGTAGTTGACGATGTCGCCGAAGGGACCGAGCACGCACGTGATCGACGGGACGTCGCCCGGCGCGAGCGGGACGAGGACGCGGTTCGCGAACTTGTACCTGTACATCCACGGATGGTCGGGCCGCAGTCCCATGGTCGCGTCGATCTCGAGGCGGCCGTGCCACAGGGTGTTCGCCACCTGATCGTAGCGTTCTTCGTGGAGGCCGCCGTCCTTGCGAAACGCGACGCGCAGGCCGCTGCCGTCGAGCCGACCCACGGAGGTGACGCGCGCTTCCCCCACGAAGGCGATGCGCGGGTGCTCGAGGGCGGCGGCGCGCAGCAGCCGGGCGACCGTGCGCGGATCCACGGCGCGCTCGGTTGTGCGGAACATGGTGACGAAGTATTCGGGCGTGACCATCGCGTCCGTCTCGGCGCGCGACAGCTCGTCGACCGCCATGCTGCGGTCGAGGCCCAGGTAGCTCGCGTCAGGACCTTGCGCCGCCCGCTCCGCGTCGAAGATGTCGCGACAGCGCGCGTAGTGCGCCTTCAGCCCTGCCGGGTCCACCATCGTGCCCGCGTGGACGCCGTAATAGAAGGGCGTCGACAGCATCACGCGGTCGCGGTTCCAGCCCACCCACCGGTCGAGCAGCGGGGCGAACATCAGCGCCCCGCGAATCATCAGCGCCGCCGTGCGCAGCGACGGGTCCTTGGCGTACAGGATGCCGAGGTGGACCTTGCCCTCGTTGTGGAAGCTGGCGCGGCTCACCGGCGCCGCCGCTTCGTCGTAAAGCTCCACGCGGTGGCCGCGGCGCGCCAGCTCGAGCGCCGCGCAGGTTCCGGTGTTGCCCGCTCCGAGAATGGCGATGCGCATGTTCGGGTGCGTCAGGACACGAGCTTGAGTCCGATGATCGATCCAATCAGCGTCGACAGAAAGATCAACCGCCAAATGTTGGTCGGGTCCTTGAAGAACACGATGCCGATCGCGGCGGTGCCGAACGCGCCGATCCCGGTCCAGACGGCGTAGGCGGTTCCCAGGGACAGCTCGCGGGTCGATAGATTCAGCAAGCCGAAGCTGGCGAGCGCGCAGATCGCGAAGCAGACGTTGTAGCCCCAGTTCACGAAACCGTTCGACAGCTTCATGAAGCTGGTGAACCCCATCTCGAATACGCCCGCGAGCACGAGGTAGAACCACGGGCTCACGCGCGGGAGGTATTGGGCGAGGTTCATGGGTGGTGAGTCCAGATATTGACAAATATACGAAAAAGTACAAATTTGGACGGATGGAAGCGAGAGCGGTCCGAGGCGACCAAACGGCGGCGCCCGCCGAGCCCAGGACCTCGGACGTCGCCAAGCGTGCGTTCTTCCGGATCGCTGACCTGTGGCAGGTCAGCCCGGAACAGATGCGCGTGCTCCTCGGAGGCCCCAGCCGATCGACGTTCTATGCCTGGAAGAAGGGGGAGGGGGGCCTTCTCCCGCGGGACACGCTCGAGCGGGTGAGCTACGTGCTCGGAATCTACAAGGGCTTGCAGGTGTTGTTTCCCGACTCGCGGCAGGCCGACGCGTGGATTCACAAGCCGAACGACGCGTTCGGCGGCCGGTCCGCTCTCGACCGCATGCTCGCCGGCAACGTCGCCGACCTACATGCGGTGCGGGCGTACATCGACTACGTGCGCGGCGGGCTGTCCTAGGCGCTGGCTCCGGTCCGGCAAGCCATGCGGCTCCCGCCCGAACGGAGGATCGCCTGGGAGAAGGCCTACCGGCTGGTCCCAAGTCGCTACCCCCCAGTCGACTTGTTCGAGCGAATCAGCGATCCCGCGGACTGGGAGACGCTCGCGGAGCTGGAAGGCATGACGAACGACCGCCTGCGCGAGCAGATGGGGGACATCAGCGCTGTCCCCGTCGCCGAGCGCATCAGCGGACCCGGCGCCTCCATCATCATGGCGGCGTTCACGCACACCGGCTTTCCCTCCCGATTCAGCGACGGGACGTACGGCGTCTATTACGCGAGCGCGCGGCTCGAGGGCGCGCTGCGCGAGGTCGCCTTCCATCAGGCGCGATTTCTCTCGCGGACACGAGAGCCGGTGACGCGCGTCGAGATGCGCTCGTACGTGTGCGCCGTGGCGGGCCGTCTGCACGATGTGCGGGGTGGCGGATGGCCGAGGATCCACGATCCGGACGTCTACGCCGCGGGCCAGACGCTCGGAAGAGTGCTTCGCGGGGCGGGCGGCAATGGGATCGTCTACGACTCCGTCCGCATGCCGGGCGTCTCGAACGTCGCCGCGTTTTGGCCCAAGGTCGTGGCGGCGTCGGTCCGTGGCAAGCCCCACGCCGTCGAGGGACCGCACTTCTTCCTGACCTGGGACGGTGGTCGAATCGACCGGTACCTCCAGGTGGGGGAGGCGGCGGTGTGGAAACCCTTGGAGCCGTGAGGTGTCCCTTTCCGTGCGCGCGGCCACCTCGGATATCATTCCCACCATGGTCGATCCTGGGAGGCTTCGGGTGGTGGCGGGGCTGCTCGTGTGCGTGGCAGCGGGGTGCGGGCACGCGACGACGCCCGAGGCGAGCTCGGCCGGACCACGCACCGCCAAGCCTGCCGATCCGGGGGACAAGAAACACCACCTGTTGCTGGGGCCTGAGGCCGTGAATCACGGCGCGGACGTCATGGCGGCCTGGATCGCTTACGGCGCGCAGCGGGCGACGGCCTACGAGAAGACCCCGCCGCCCCCCGCCAATACGAGCGCCGACGACTACGCGCTGGAGCTTGAGGGCCGCACGGTGCAGAACAAGATGTGGAAGGAGTTGCGCGGCAAGGGCGCGAAGGCATATCCGATGCTCGATCGGCAGGTCGAGATCTGGGAGGCCGGGTTCCTGCCCGAGCTGCTCATCTCGATCTACGCGCGCCCGGGTTGGACCGTTCCCGGGCCAACCATCAAGGATCTGCGCCTGCACGCTTTCAAAGAGCGGTTCACCGGCAACTACGACAGGACCCTGGCCGTCGCCGTTGTCTCGTCCACGGGAGCGAAGTTCCCCCCTGTCCCCGGGGGTGACTTTCCCGATCCGGAACGACTGCCCCTGGGACCGGCGTCGTGCGGGCAGTTGCTGGACGAGCGCGCGGCCGCGTGGCGGCGTTGGGAGGCCCTGGAGCCGCAGCTGGGCGGCGTCCCGGTAGCGGCGGTCGATTCCGTGAAGTTCGCGGCGGCGCTCGACAGCGTGAAGAACGATCCCACCTACCTGAAGCGCGGCGCGACGTGGGTGTCGTGGCGGGTCGGCTCGCTCGCGCTCCTCGAAGGCTTCTGCGCCGTCGAAACGAGAGACTGGCCGCGGGCCGTCAGCATGCTGACCCGGGCGGTTGGCATGATGCCGCAAGAGCACATGCCGCGGCTCGAGCTGGGGATGGCGCTGGTGATGGTCAAGCGTTTCGACGAGGGGCTGGCGCAGGATCGCGCCGTCATCGACAGCACCACCGACGGGTGCCTCATCGCCACAGCGCTGCGCCACCAGGGCTACACGTACATCGACATGGGCCTGCTCGATTCGGCCCGCCTGGCCTACGAGGATTCGCTTGAGGTGGAGCCCGCGAACGAGCTTGCCATCAGGGAGCTGAAGATCGTCAAGCAAGGCCTGGCACAGCGGCACCAGAACCCCAAGGCCACTGGGCGATACGTTCCGCCGCCCCTCGGCACCGTCACGATCTCGAAGTGCGTCCGCAAGGCCCCATGAGATTGGCGTGCCGATGGAACGCGCGGGGGGCGTGTTAGACTCAATCGCGTGGATGGCCAACCATCGCGCAAGATTGTCACCTCCCGGGTCGTTCGGCCGGGGGAAGCGATTCCAAATGACGGGGAGTGGCTCGACCGGACCATCGAGGAGCGAATCGCGGCCGTCTGGGAGCTGACGAAGCTGTGCCACGCTTGGAACCAGGACGATCCAGGTGAGCTCCGACTTCAGCGATCTGTTGTCCACATTCAACGCCCACGGGGTTGAGTACCTCGTCGTCGGGGCGCACGCCCTGGCGGCTCACGCGCCCTCGCGTTGGACGACAGTCCCCGCTACATCGCAGCCATGAGGCAGACCGCGTGCTCCTGGCCGAACGCGATCGTTCCGCGGAGCCCGCCTACAGCGCCCGGCCCATCACCTCCGCCAGCACCTTGCTGAACGCCGCGGGATCCGGGAGCTGACCCGACTCTGCCAGGTGCGCCTGGCCCAGCAGCAGCTGCGCGTACAGGCCGAGTCGCGGGTCCTTGTTGTCGGCGGCGAACACGTCGTGCAGCTTCGTCACCAGCGGGTGGGCCGGGTTCAGCTCCAGGATGCGCTTCACCTTGCCCGTCTTCTGGCCCATCTGCTCCATCAGCCGCTGCATCCGCGGCGTCATGTCGTCCTCGTCGCTGACCAGCACGACCGGCGACGACGTCAGGCGGCTCGACAGCCGCACCTCCTTGATCTCGTCGTCGAGCAGCACGCGGAAGCAGGTGAGCAGGTCGCCGTACGCGCGCTGCTTCTCCTCCAGCGCCTCGGTCTCCTTCTTGCGCTCCTCCTCCGTGCCCAGCTTCACCTCGCCCCGGCCGATCGACTGCAGGGGCTTGTCCTTGTACTTCGGCGCCCGGTCCAGCCACAGCTCGTCCACCGCGTCCGAGAACAGCAGCACCTCGTAGCCCTTGGCGACGAACGCCTCCAGCAGGGGGGACTTCGCCACAGCCTCCTTCGACGCGCCGGACAGGAAGTAGATCGCGTCCTGTCCCGGCTTCATGCGCTCCACGTAGGCGCCGAGCGACGTCGGCGCCGCGTTCTCGGCGGCGGTCGCGGCGGCCGTGTTGACGGTCGAATCGGCCAGCACGAGATCCAGCAGCTTGTCGTGGTCCTGCGTGTCGCTGCCGAGCAGGCCCTCCTTCAGCACCGGGCCGACCTCGGCCCAGAGCGCGGCGTACTCCTTGGCGCTGTCGCGCTTCATCTCGTCCAGCGTGGCCAGCACCTTCTTGATCAGCTGCTTGCGGATCACCTGGATCTGCCGGTCCTTCTGCAGGATCTCGCGCGACACGTTCAGCGACAGATCGTGCGCGTCCACCACGCCCTTCACGAAGCGCAGGTACGCAGGCATCAGGTCGCGGCACTCGTCCATCACGAACACGCGCTTCACGTAGAGCTGCAGCCCGCGCTTCATCTCGGGGCTGTAGAGATCGAGGGGCGCATTCGCCGGGATGTACAGCAACGCGTACGCCTCGAATGTTCCCTCCATCTTGACGGGGATGGTGCGAAGGGGAGGGTTCCAGTCGTGCGACAGGTGCCGGTAGAACTCGTGGTACTCGGACTCGGTGACCTCGCCCTTCGGCCGGTCCCAGATGGCCTTCATCCCGTTCAGGGTCGCGTCCTCGAAGGTCTGCGCCTCGGAGGAGCCCTGGTCGGCCTTGCGCCACAGCTTCATGCGGACCGGGTAGGCGACGAAGTCGGAGTAGCGCTTCACGATGCCGCGGATGACGCCGTCGTTCGTGAAGTCGCGCAGGCCCTGGTCCTCGTCGACCGGCTTCAGGTGCAGCGTGATGGTGGTGCCGGGCTGCTCGCGCGCGCCCTCGCCGATGGTGTAGGTGCCGTCGCCGACGGACTCCCAGGCGGTGGCGGCGTCCTCGCCCGCGCGCCGGGTGACGAGCGTGACCTTGTCGGCCACCATGAACGCCGAGTAGAACCCGACCCCGAACTGGCCAATCAGCTCGGGCGGCAGCTCATTGCCCTGGGCCTTCTCCTTTTGCGCCGCCTTCACCGCCGACAGGAACTCCTTGGTCCCCGACTTGGCGATGGTGCCGATGTTGCGGATGACCTCGTCGCGCGTCATCCCGATGCCGTTGTCGGCCACCGACAGCGTCCGCGCCTGCTTGTCGGCTTCGAGGCGAATCGACAGCTCCTCCGCACCGCCGAGGTCCGGCTTTGTGAGCCGCTCGAAGCGCAGCTTGTCGAGGGCGTCCGACGCGTTCGAGATCAACTCCCGCAGGAAGATCTCCTTGTTCGAGTAGAGCGAATGCACCATGAGGTCGAGCAGTTGCTTGACCTCGGCCTGGAATTCGTGACGCTCGGGGGCGTGGACGGGGGCGGCTGTCGGGCTGTCCGATGGATTGCTCATGGCGGTGGGATTACTTGAAGGATAGGGCGGGCGATGTCAACCCAAGGGGGCCGGGGGGCACGCCCCCATCGGAATCAAGGCCTGATGTCGTGACGGTAACGGTCGGGTAAATTGCTGGAGGAGTTTCTCGACAGCCGGGCCGATCGCGATTATCCGGGCCTAAAATGATCGTCGGAGGCTTCGACATGGGCTTACTTCGTTTGACCCACGAGAGACCGGAGATCGCGCCGGGGGCGAGTGTGCGGGAGGCGGTGCGGGTGATGGCCGACGCCCAGATCGGGGCCATCGCCGTCAAGCAGGGGGCGGCCATCGTCGGGGTCTTCACGGAGCGCGACCTGATGAAGCGGGTCGTCGCCGAGGGGCGCGATCCCGACACCACGCCGATCCGCGACGTCATGACCACGAACATCGTGACCGCCTACGACTCGACGCCGGTGGCGACGGCGGCGGCGGCGATGCGCGCCCACCGCATGCGGCACCTCGTCGTCGTCGATCGCGCGGGCAACTACCTGGGGATGCTCGCCCAGCGCCACCTGCTCTACGACTGGATGAACGACCTCGAGGCCAAGGTCGGCGACCTCACCGGCTACCTGATGACTGACGGCCCGGGCGGCTGAGCCGCGCCGCCGCATGGCGGTGGCGGGGGTGGACTCCTTCGTCCCGAGCGCGTGGGGCCCCCGCCTCAGCTCCGGCGGTTCCGTTCATCCAGCGTCGCCTCGAGGAGGGGGAGTACGGCGAGGTCCTTCGGGCGCCCGGCACGACGTTTGATCTCGATGAGCGCAGGCAGATCGAGGATCCGAATCGCGGCGCCGCTCGACAGGACGATCTCCCGGGTCGTGCCCAGCAGATCATCGTAAGCCTTGCCGCCGTCGATGGTCCCGAGACAATCGAGATCGCCATGAATGGTGGTCAAGAGTTGATGCCCAGGTCCAATCAAGTGCGACGCTTTCGGGGTGAGCTTGCGCGGATCGTGGCGATATTCGGCTTGAAGCTCGCCGAGCGCCGCGAGGAGCCGGTCGACGTTCTCGGCCGTGCGACGGTGTACGACGTCAACGTCGAGCGTGGTGACCGGGGCCCCGCCGAGGATGCCGGCCGTCATGCCCACGACGATGAACTCGACGCCATGGGCGGCGAACCGCTCCAGTATGTCAACGAACCGGGCGCTTCTCATTCAGCTCACGGAGCGCGAGGGCGGACTCCACGAACTCCTGAACCCGTCGCAGCCGCGCTTCGGGAGGCAGGTCGAGCATCCGGCGAATCTGCTCACGGTCGATCCCGTTTTCGTCGTAAGCTGGCTCAATCGGTGTTTCAGGGTCTCCAGCCTCGGTCGCCATCGAGCGAGCTTAGCACCCCAGCGAGGGGGATCGCCGCGACACCCCAGCGCGTGCGCGTGGACGGGGTCGATCGACATCGGGGCGTGGGTGCGCTGACGTGCCCGTGAGACGGACGCCGTCCACCGCCACCGCCAGCTTGCGAACCGTGGTGCTCGCGCTGGCGGCGAACCTCGCCACCGCGGTGGCGAAGCTGGGGGCCGCGATTTTCACGGGGTCGAGCGCGATGTTCGCGGAGGCGTTCCACGCGTTCGCGGACACGGGAAACGAGGCGCTGCTGCTGGTCGCCGAGCGGCGAAGCGTCAAACCCGCCGACGATCATCATCCGCTCGGGCACGGCCGCCGCGCGCACTTCTGGGCGCTCGTCGCGTCGATGGGCGTGTTCGCGCTGGGGGCGGTGCTCTCCGTGCGTCAAGGCATCGTCGAGCTCGCCGACCCCGAGCCGACGTCGTCGTTTCGGATCGCGTACGCGATCCTCGGCGTCGCCTTTCTCCTGGACAGCGTCTCGCTGCTCCAGGCCCACCGGCAGCTGCGGGACGAGGCACGGGTCCTGAACCGAGGATTCCTCGAGCACCTCGACGCGAGCTCCGATCCGATCGCGCGCGCGGTCTTCGCCGAGGACGCGGCCGCGTTGATGGGGAACGCGATCGCGTTCGTCGGGATCGTGCTGCATCAGCTCACGGGCTCGACGGTGCCGGAGGGCATCGCCGCGCTCACCATCGGGCTGTTGCTAGGATTCGTGGCGTTCCAGCTCGCGGCGCGCAACGGCGACATCTTGATCGGAGGGCAGGCGACCCCGGTGGTGCGGGCCCGGATAGGCGGAATCATCGCCGCGCAGCCGGGGATTCGCGCGGTCACCGAACTGCTGGTCACGTTCATCGGCCCGCGTCGCGCCTGGGTCGTCGCGCGAGTCGCCATCGACGAGACCCTGAGCGGCGCCGCCGTTCAAGCCCTCGGCCGCGCCGTCGAAGCGGTGCTGCAACGAGAGTCGCCCTTCATCGCGCGAGTGGACATCGTCCCGCGCGGCCCAGACAGCGGCGCGGCCGCATAGGGACTGTCTATTTTGCGCCGGCAACCGAGGGGCCGTGGTCGCCAAAGCACTGTCCCCATGCGACCCGGTTAGGAGTATGAAGAAGACTGGCTTTCCCTACACCGTCGAGAAGTACTCGGCGTTCGAGTACCTGAGGATCGCCCTGTTCGTGGCGGTTACCGTGTTTGCTCCCAGCATCGGACTGATGCTGGCCAGCGAGCCGCTCGGCCTCTACGAGCACGTGGGCTGGGGGCTGCGTCTTTTGTGGACGATTCCGGCGGCGGCCGTCACGACGTGCGCCTACGGGTTGATCGCCCGATTCATGCTGAGCGAGAAGACGCGAGCCATGGGGGTGATGTACGCGATCATCTACGGCCCGGTTTGCGCCTTTCTCTGGGTCGGCTACCTCAACGTGCGCCTCGACCGAAGCCCGGGCGAGCCGCACGACCTGACGGTCGTCGCGTGGCAGCACCGGTCGAAGGGGCCCGATCACCTCGAGCTGCGCTCGTGGAAAGACGATTCGACGGTCTCCGTCGACGCTGGTCTCGCGCCGGTGCGCCTGTGGAAGCCCGGCGCGCAGCTCCACGCCGTCGTTCACCGGGGGGCGCTCGGGCTGACCTTCATTCGTATCGTGCCTTGAGCTGCGCGTGGCTGGGCGCCGCGCTCGGCGACTGCCCCGACCCGACTACCTCAGTGGACGCAGAACGCCGGGTTCGGGTTGGTGCAAGGGCCACGATCGCGCCCACGGCCGTGGCGCGGGCGCGGCGTCGGATCCGCCATCGCGCCCGGAACTGCCGCCCGAGTGCCGCCGAGCGCCCGTCGTAGCTGCGCTATACTCGGGCTGATGTCGGCTGCCGCCCCGCTGAGTTCCCATGACGACACGCCGCGCGAGGACCACACAGTCCAGTTGCACGGCGTGAGCTGGGAAGATTACGAGCGGCTGCTCGAGGTTCGTGGCGACCACTCCGCGCCGCGCTTCACCTATCTGCGCGGGACGCTGGAGATCATGAGCCCGTCCAAGGACCACGAAGGCATCAAGTCCCTCATCGCCGGGCTGCTCGAGGCCTGGTGCATCGACCGCGGCATCGAGATCATGCCTTATGGATCGTGGACATTGAAGGACCGCAAGGAAGAGCGCGGTGCCGAACCCGACGAATGCTACGTCTTCGGGACCGAGCCGGCCGACCGCCCCCATCTGGCGATCGAGGTCGAGTGGACCAGCGGCGGGCTCGACAAGCTCGAGGTCTACAAGAAGCTGGGCGTGGGCGAGATCTGGTACTGGCGCAAGGGCGCCATTTCCGTCTTCGTGCACGAGAAGGACGGCTATCAAGAGGTCGCGCGCAGCCGGCTCGTCCCCGAGCTGAACATAGAGCTACTCGCGTCGTTCCTGGACCGCCGCAGCCTCACGCGAGCGGTGCGGGACTTTCGCGCGGCAATCGCGGAGGGGTAGGAACTGCTGGGCGACAAAGCGCCGAAGGGCCGCGCCACAGACGACGTAACCTCCGGGGCCTACCGGTGCTCGCGCTTTTCGGCGAACATCAAGCGATCGGCTTCGACGATGAGACTCGTCGAGGGTGAACGTCGCGGATGAGAACGCCTCGCTTGACTACTATTGGTGGAGCTGCGGCCGCCGCCGCTTGGGCTTGGCCTTCGCCCGCGGCGGCTCGGGGTCGACCCAGGATCGCGGTCCGATGAACTCCTTCGGGCTCAGGGGCACAACCTGGACCACCGCCCCGGTCGTCATTTCGAGGACGATCCGCCGTTGTTCGACGGTATCGACCGCGATTTGGTGTTCGCCGAAGCAGCTAACTAACGAATCCCCACTCGGGTTCTGGCGACGGGTCTCGGTTCAAGACGGTGAGGTCCCGGAAGAGCTCGTCGAGGTGAACGTCGCGGATGAGAACGCCTCGCTTGAAAAAGGAGATCATCACCTCGTTCGACTTGTAGCCGGCATCCAAGAGATTGCTGCCGTAATAACTTCTGACCAAGTAATCACCATCGTTCGACAGGCACGGGGGCGACCAGTGCGGCATTTCCCATACGCGGGAGCCGTGCTTGCGGCCGTCAGCCTTGAAGATGATCGTCGAGTCGAACCTCTCGCTTGGCATCGCATAGAATTTCCGGTTCGGTGAGTAGATCGGGCCCCCGTCATCCAGGATCGGTCCGGCTTGGGAGGGGCCGCCTGTCAGATAGATTACCCCCACGCCGCACAGTATCGCCTTGTGGTACTTCATTTTGGCACCTCGGCGGCGACAAAACGAACGCCCCCGACCATGCTCGCGAGCGTCTCTACTATCAGCCTGACATGGCGGGGTCTGACATAGAGACCGATGTTCATGAGACTCAGGGTGTCGTTGAAGTAGGGGTTTTCGGGTCTGTATTCCTCGCCATCTCCGCGGGAGTTTCCGTAGCCGAGTGCATGTCCAAATTCGTGAGGACCCACGAAGAAGTCATTGTTGGGCCTGCGCATCGGGTCGTAAGGAAACCTGAGCGCGTGATGGGGCGTTGTGTCTGTGCTGAAGAGCTGCATCCTTCGAGCTTCAAAGGTCGTGTCTGCCCGGGGAAAGTCCCGCGGGCTGGCTGGGTTCACTTTGGTCGCAGTGACCGTCCACGCCCCTCCAGTCAGCACTCGCCGGATGTCGAAGCTAAGGCTCAAGCTGCGGTCAATCCAAGGCTCGATCCGGGCCGGAGCCGGCTCGGTGGTGCGTTGGACTTTGATAGCGAGGCGCAAGCTCCAGAACTTCCAGATTTGACGGTCAAGAGCGTGGTGAAAGGCGTTGCGCTCTCGGATGGTCCACGGAGACGTGCCCGCTTTGTTCGTCCACTCGTACCGCCAATCCTGGCGAACGAAGACGTGCCCCTTGTCCGTGTCGAGATCCACAACCCCCACGGCTCGTTCTTCACGAGATGCGCCACGCGGCGATGCTACGAACGACGGCGGGTCAAGACAAGGGCAAGAGGCGGCGATCCGACGCCCGCCGGCCTATCGCTGTTCGAGCCCCGCCCCCTGTGACGACGGGCCGACCGCTGCCGCCAGCACGCGATCGAGCCGGAACTGGCGCGGGGCGCCCTTGTCGAGATCCACACAGTTCAGCAGCGTGAGGCTGCGCTCGAGCACGACCTGCTCGACGCGCACGTGGCGCTCCGAGACCTGGCCGTCGGCGCCGCGGTAGCGAAGACGCAGCGGGGCCTTCTCGAACCACGCGCGCTCGACCGCCGCGCGCACGGCCTCGGGGATGGCGGGCGCGGGGACGCCGGTGAACGTGAGGCCCTCCATCAGTTGCAGGAGCTCGCGCTGGGCGGACGCAGACAGCGCGGCGCGCACCTTGTCGAGCCCATTTTGCAGCGTGTCGGCGAACGGCAGCAGGCGCATCTCGCGCGCGAAGCGGCCGAGGGTCCACAGCAGCGCCGCCTCGCGCGAGGTGAAGTTCACGGGCGGCAGCGAATACGTCTTGTCGAGCGCGTAACCGCCGCCGCGCCCGCGCTCGGAGGAGAGCGGCAGGTCCGCCGCGCGCAGGGTGTCGAGATCCCGGTAGATCGTGCGCACGGTGACCCGGAATCGCTCGGCGAGCTCGCCCGCCGTCACCCCCGTGCGCCGCCCCCGCAGGTACTCTGCCAGCGCGAACAGGCGCGTCTGCCGGACCATCGTCCAGTAAACATGACATAAACCTGCCACTCGCGCCGAACGCCGATCACGTCGCGAGGGCGAATCCCCGCGCTCGGGCGAGCCTTCGGTCGAAGGTCAGCGTCACGGTAGCCCCCTCCTCCCTGGCGACCTCACCAATCAAGTAGTCCGAAAATCCCGCCCCTCCCCGCTTGTAGTGTCCGAGCGCACGTTCGACGAGCTGACGGTCTTGAAGCAGAAAGGCGCGATCATCCAGGAGTGCCTGAAGGGCGATGACGATCGCGGCCTTACCGAGCCGGTAGGACGACGCCAGCGCCCAGCAGACCTCGCACAGGACCAGGTGGCCGATGAAGATGGGCTCACCCCTGGCTTCGGCCTCGCCGAAGACGCGTTGGGCGATCGCCGTCTGCCGCGGATCATCGTGGAGGAGGTACCTGACGACGAGATTCGCGTCCGCAGCGATCATCGGCGGGTCTTCTCCACGATGTGGCGCCCTATTCCTTCGTCCAGCTCCTCCACGGTCGGAGCCACCCATCCCGAGGGCAGAAACCGGTGCAAGACGCCGCTCGAGGAACAGACGGCCTTGACGGCGCGCAGGCGCACGTGGCCCTTCTGTACCGTGAACTCGACGCCGTCCCCCTTGGTCAGCCCCAGAGTCCGCCGCACGGTCTTCGGCACCGTCACCTGTCCCTTGCTGGTGAGCGTGGCAACGATCTTCACGTCCTTACTTTAGCGCGTGAAGTAAGGCATTGCGACTGGGCGCCCCCTGGGCGCGGACCGGGGGTCCGCCGGACCGTGGCCCCAACAAACCTGACATAAAGCTGTCACTCCCGCGACGTAGACACATCGGGACGGCAAACGGCGCATCAGGGCGCCTGTTCCATCGTCCACGTTCCAAAACCCAAGGAGTCATCCCATGAAAGACGCGCTGAACTGGTTCGAAATCTTCGTCGAGGACATGCCCCGCGCCGCCGCCTTCTACGAGCGCAGCCTGTCGGTCGACCTCAAGCAAGAGAGCTTCGGGGACTTGCCCCTCGCCATCTTTCCGGGCGAGGAGTCCGGGGTGCGGGGCGCGCTGGTCAAACATCCCGTGCGCCGGCCCTCCGCCGAGGGCGCCATCGTCTACCTGAACGTCGCCGGAAAGCTCGACGCCGTGCTGGCGCGGGTGCCGGCGGCGGGCGGCGAGGTGGTCATGCCCAAGACGGACATCGGCGACCCCGGGGAGATCGCGCTCATCCGCGACCCCGAGGGCAATGTGGTCGGACTGCATGCGCCCCACTGACGCGGGCTACGTACCCGGACCACCCCCGCACGGCGCCGCTATCTCTTGGTCGTGGTGGTGGTCCTGGTCGTCCCCTCGCCGCTGCCTGGCCCCGTCACCGTCGCGGAGACGGTGGTGGACGACTGACTCGTTTCGGCCACCGGCGCGAACCGCCCGAGCACCGTCTTCGAGCGCGCCCGCTCGGGCAGCAGTCGGTCGAACGATCCGTGGTACCAGCGGTAGGCGCCGTAGACGATGAGCAACAGCGCCAGCACCCGCTTCCAGGGGAGGCCCTTGTCGGCGTAGCGATCGCTCGAATCACGCCGGGACCCGGGCGGCAACCGCGCGACGCTGGTCAGCGTGGCGCCGAACGGCACGTTGATCTTGGCGTCCGCGTTGACCGCCCAGCCGCTGGCGTCGAGCAGCGGCCCGAGGTTCCGCTTCCGCAGCTTGATGTACGCCAGCACCACCGACGGCATCGAGATGAGCAGCATGACCCCGACGATCGCCAGCACCGTCGGCAGCACGCCCAGGCCTATGATGCCCGTGGCGTAGCCCACGACGGCCGTGATGAACGTCCCCACCGCGCCGACGGCGACGCCGAGGGCGGCGACCGAGCCCACATCGATTTTCTTGGGCTCGGGCGGCTTGGCCTTGTCGACGTTGACGGTGGTCGTCGCCACCGTTGACAGCTTCCCTTGTGCGTCCGCGTCGGCGGCGGCCGCGCGCTTCGCGACCTGCTCCTCGATCAGGCGCACGAACTTCTTGTAGGGCGCCCAGAAGGCCTGGCGCAGGCTGATCGGGTTCTCGATGATCTTCGTGATGGTCGCGTCCCAGTCGCGCCCCTGCCGATCGTAGAAGACACCGTTGCGACCCACCATCAAGTTGTCGCTGTGGCCCGCCGTGAACGCCGCGACGATGTGCATCTTCTCGCCGGTCGCCTTCCGCACGCAGTCGAGGTACGCGAGGTATGAGCCCGCGAGGCCGGCCATCGTGGCGTGCTTCGCCTGATCCTCCACGCGCAGGCACAGGCGACAGGCGCGCTGGTCGAGGTACAGGGTTCCGCACTGGAACGTGGCGGGCTCCGCGCCGTCGTAGAAGTCCTCGAAGTTGACGAAGTTCGTGCACAGGAGATAGAGGTCCCGGTAGTAGCGCACCAGGCGCTCGACGCTCTCGATGCTGGTCGCCTCGGCTTCGAGCGCCTTGTCCTTGGCGATCAAGGCCGTCAGGGTCTCCTTCGCCGTGGACGCGCGCAGCTCGCGGATGCGGCCCTCGCCCAGCTTCTCGATGCGCAGGCCCTGCTTCTCGCCCAGCCAGGCCTCGTACGGCGCGAGCTTCTCGCGCAGGCTGGCCCAGTCGGCCTCGGTCAGCTCGGCGCGCGCCCCGAGCAGCGGGGTCACGGCCGTGTCGGCGAGCGCCTTCACCGCGGCGGCGTGGGCGGGGTTGATCGATCCGGCGAGCGGCAGCGGCGCAAGCGCCGCGACCTTCGCCAGCGGAAAGCCAGCGACCTCGTCGGCCGTGATGCTGAAGTCGGCGGCGGCGATCTCCAGGTACTCCTCCTCCATGCGGTTGAGGATGGCGACCGAGCGCGCGTCGAAGGCGGCCAGCCGGCAGCGACCAAAGAAGTCCTCGACCTTCGCGCGGATCGCCGAGACGGCTTCCGCCGCGGCGGCCGTGCGCTCGGGGCCGAGCGGAAACACCCGGGCGGCGTCGCCCTCCGCCTTCGCGTACCAGTCGGCGTGCGCCGCGATCTCGGCGAAGAACGCCTCGACCTTCTCCGTGCCCACGCCCGGCTTCCCCGAGCGGTCGACGTCGGTGCCCATGCAGTCGAGCACCTCGCGAATGACGGCGCGCGTGGCGTCGTCGTCCGCGGACGCCTCGGTGATGACCCCGTCCCCGTTGAAGGCCGTGTCCGCGAAGATCTTCGCGGGGTCGGCGACGTCCTCGATCGCGATGGACGTCGCGTCCGGCTTGCCGATGTTCGTCAGGATCTGGCGCGCCGACGACAGCAACGTCTTGCCCTCGGGCGTGGCGTCGTTGATCGCCGCCAGCGGCAGCGTGGCCGCGCCCTTCAGCAGCTCGTCCGGGTTCTTCAGGTTCGACGTCGCGAACTTCACCGCGGCGATGAGCTCCGGGACACGAACCCGCGCGTCCTTGTCCGTGTCGATCAGCGCCAGCGTGCGCGGGTCGATCTCGAGGCCGCTCGTGGGACACGCGAGCGCCACCCACAGCTTCTGGTCCAGCTCGTCGAGGTGCACGAGATCGTCGCCCGACTCCAGCTTGACCTGATCGAACCCCCCCGCCCGAAAGAACGTCCACCGTCGTGTCTTCGCCATGTCCGGATTTTCTACTACGCGGTGAAAGCGAGCGCGACCACTCGCGGGGATTGCCTGCAACGTTCAGGGAGCCGGGTTCTTGTAGCGGACCGTCATCCAGTCGGCGTCCTTGCACAGCCCGCACGTCCCCATCGGATAAAAGAACGCCTTGGCTTGCGCGTCGCCCATCAGCTTCCAGCGGAACCAGGCGGCAGTCGGCGCGTGCATCTTGGGGCCCATCGCGTCCTCGTGGACGCCGATGAACGACGCCTGCACCAGCTCGGTCACGGCGCCGCCGTAGATCTGGGTCGCATACATCCCCGTGGGATCGCGGTTGTCCATGCTGGCGTTGATGTTGAACATGGGCACCACCTGGTGCGCCACGATGGTCTTGTCCGTCTCGAAGGACAGCAGCGGCATCAACGGCAACGTCACGGTTATCCCCGTCGTTCCCGGCTTGTTGGCGCCCGCCGCGATGGTCGCGCCGCCGCCCTGCGAGTGTCCGGCGGCGCCGATCCTGGTCACGTCGAGCAGCCCGAAGTAGGGGCTGGTGGCGGCCGCGTTCTGGGCGACCAACCAGTCGATGCCGGCCTTGTGGGTGGCGCCCCCGGCGGTGGTGTTCGTGTGGTTGGCGATGACGACGAAGCCGAACGAGGCCCAGTGCGACAGCAACGGCGCGTAGTCGTCGACGCTGTACAACGTTCCATTGGCCCAGCTGATGATCGGGTGCAGGCGGTGGTCGGCCGCGAGGTCGCTGGGACGGAACAGATCGTACACGCCGCCCGGTCCGATGTTGGTCTCGCGCGTGGCGGCGAAGGGGCCGGCCGCGCTGTAGTCGCTCACCGCTGGCCACCCGCCGGGATCGGTCGAGGTCATGTCCGCCGACGCCCCGTCAGGGCCCGCGTCCATGGCGCCTGCATCGGCGCCGCCGCCCGCGTCAGCGCCCCGACCGGCGGTCCCGGCGCCTCCGGTTGCGGTCGCGTCGCCGGCGGCGCCGCCGGTCGCGACCACCGTCACGCCGCCCGCGCTGGTCGCGCCCCCGCTGCCCTGGACAGCCGCGCCGCCCGTGCCTGGTGCCGCGGCACCCCCTGTGCCTGTCGTGCCCCCGGTGCGGGCGTCCGACGCCCCGCCGGTCCCCGGGCCGTCCACCTGACCGCCGCCGTCCGGGAGATGATCGACAGCGGCCTTGGGCTGGCTCGACGAGCAGGCGATTGCCTCGCACATCACCGCCAGAAGCATTGCGGCGCCGGAAACTCTCATCGCTACCTCCTACATGACAGGGATGATGCGAACGACCGCAGGCAGAGAGGCCCAATCTACACCACTGCGTGGCTGCTCCTCGGCTCGTTCTTCGACGGATTCACGGGGCCGCGGTGGCTCGCGGTCATCGCCGTGAGCACGCGAACCAGCGTCGCGAGCCGCCCGCCACCGCGCCGGGACACGTCGATCTCCGCGCCCGCCGGCAGAACGGGCGCGCCACCGTCGATCAGCGCCGCCTCCGCGTCCTCGATCGTGCGCACCCGCCGGCGCCAGTGCCACGGCGCTTGCCGGCGCAGGTCAATCCCGCCCGGCGGAAAGCCCAGGTCGTCGGCGGCGGCGAGATCCATGTGGAATCGCCCCCAGGTCACGACGATGTCGTCGGGACCGCAGAAAGCCCGCCACGCCTCGCGCCAGCCGTCCACGGACCGCCCCGCGCGGAGCGTCGCCTCGTCCAGCCCGAGGCGGGCAGGGGTCGCGGCCGCGAGCGGGCGGCGAGGGGCGATCACCGCTTCGAAGACCTCCCCCGTCGCCGGCCGCGCGGCCACCCAGTGGACAATCTCCGGATCAGGACGATCCCGCAGCCGCTTCGGCCACGCGTTCGCCTCGCCGTGAACGCAGACGAGGCGCGGCCACGTGGCCGCCAGCGCGGCCGTGGCGTCGCGATCTTCCGTGGGCTCCACACCGTCGGGCGAGGCGGTTCGACCGGGCCTGATGCGCCGGTGCCGGCCTGCGGCGATCTCGGCGGCGAAATGTTCCTGGCGCGCCACCATCGCGTGAAACGGGTCGAGCAACCGTTCGAACGCCTGCCCGGCGGGCTCGATGAGAGGCAGCACCTCGGCCAGCGCCTCTATCGTCGACAGGCAGAACGCGGCGGGCTGCCGGCGAATCCGATAGGCGCTCGCGTGGCGCGGCGCGAACGCCACCTGCGGCAGGGCCGCCAGGGCCGGGTTCAGCTTCCACAATTTCCGCGCTTGCCACCAGGTGCCGTCGAGCACCACCAGCGTCACCGGCCTGTCGCGCGGCAGGGTCGCGGCGTCGCGCGCGTTCGGGCCGGGAAACAGCACGTAGACGTCCGGCGACGCGGCCAGCTCCGCTGTGACCACGGGATCGAGCGAGAAATCGAGGCCGAGGCGCAGCGTGGAGTTCGGGAGCGCAAGGTGCGCCATGCGCGCCGTGCCGACGGCCACGTGACGCTCGCGCGGATGTTGCAACAGCACGACCCGGGTTCGGGTGGGCAGCCGGTGGAGGTGGGCGCAGTAGCAAACGGGGATGGGCCGGCGACAGCGCTCGCACACCGGGCGACCGGGTTGCGGCCCGACCGACGCCGGGAGCATGAGCGTCGACTCGACCGGGGGCGCAACCCGGACGACCGCGTCGGGTCGCGCGATGTCGCTATCCACCGGCCGCGCCCCCGAGGTCGAGGCGAAGGTTCCGCGCGCGGCGGCACATGCGCGCCGAGAGATCGACGCCGATCGCGGTCATCCCGAGCGCGTTCGCGACCGCCAGCACCGTGCCGAAGCCACAGAAGGGATCCACGATCGTGCGCGTGGTGGTCTCGCGCGCAACGAAGCGGCACGCGTCGAGGCACGCGTTCACGCCCATCGCCTTCGCGCCCGGCATGAACCCGGCGTCGAGGATGACGTCGGCGGTGCTCCGCGCGGCGGAGGGACGCAGCAGGCGCGCGAAGCCGAGCAGGTGCGAGTAGCTGGCCCGCCCATGGGTCACCGTGCCGGGCGGCTTGCGACAGACGATCTTGTGGAAGAGGAGGTTCATGCGCGCGCGTCCGGCAGCTTGCGCGACGAGCGCGCCCTTGTCGATCCACAGGCCATCGTAACGGATGTCGCTCTGGAAGAAGATCGCCACGCCCTCGTCGGGCACCGCCGCCATCGTTTGCGCGGCCGCGTCCTCGAACCAGGCCTTCCACTGTGGCAGGTCGAGCGCGGGAAGCTCAGAAACGTCGGGCAGGGACGTGACGACGCTGGCGCCGCCGAGCGGCGCGTTGTCGCGCAGCCAGGCCCGCGCGTCGGCGTGGTGGACCACGCGGTCGAGCGGCGCGGGCGGCGGCGCGGGCGGGGCGTCGAGGGGCGAGCTCATGGCGCCGCCGCCCCACCGAAAGCCCACTCGAGGCTCACCGTCGCGGCCGGCATCCCAGGCCTCGGCTTCGCTCCCGGCTTTCCATAGATGCACAGGCCGTGGGCGTGCGGGCCCGCCGGCACCGAAAAACGCAGCGTGTGTCTCCCGGGGCGCGTCGCCGCCGCCAGCAGCTCCGCGCGCGTCGAAGACAGCACGATCGGCGCTCCCGTTCCGTCGTCGCGCACCGCCGTGGCGTTCGTCCAGGTGACGCCGTCGATCGAGACCCGGAACGCCGACGCGCCGTCGGGTGGCGACAGGGTTCCCGGGTATTCGGAGGACAGGCGCGCCCGCAAGACGAGGCGGCGCGGGGTTCCACGGCCTGCCGCGCCAGCGTGCGCTTGCGTCGCGGGGCCGTCGGTGACCTCGTACTCGAATTCGAAGTACCCGCTCTCCGCTCCCCACACGTGCTCGAGCACGCCACCTGGGTAGAACCCGCTCGTCTCCCATTCCGCGCGCGCGAACGCGGGGGGATCCCACGCGACGCGACGCGCGGCCGTCGACTCCGATCCGGGCGGCGCCGCGAGAGGCACGGCCGGCGCGGGCCCGGCGACCACCGCCCGAAGAGCGTAGAGGGGGGCGATTCCTCGGTCGACGCCGAGCCGCGGATTGCGCTCCGCGCGGTCGGCGTGGCGCGGCCCAGGCGGATCATCGTCCGCTGAATCCGCGCCGAGCCGCGCGGCCGCCGCCCGCATGACCTGCCGGATCGGCGCCGCGTTTGCGTCCCCGACGCCCACGGCGTGGCTCTGCCGCTCGCCGGCGTGCGCCTGGTAGATCCACAGCAGCCCGCCCGCCGCGCCGTCGAAGCGCAGGCGCTCGAGGATCTGCGCGATCCAGCTCTCTCGCGGCCGCCCGCGCCATTGGCCCGCGGCGTCGCCGCGCACGCCGAATTCGCCCAGCACGAACGGCTTGCCGCCCCCGTACAGCGCGAGCTGCGCGAAGTCGTCGATGGCCTCGTCGAGGGCGTCGCTCGCGCGATCGCCGAGCAGCTCCTCGGGGTAGACGTGCCCGTCGCACACGTCGACCGCGGGCAGCCGGCAGATCGCCAGCCAGTCGTCCCGCTCACGCTCGAAGCGGTAGCCACTCACGCCCGACATCACCAGGTGATGGGGATCGACCTCGTGGATCAGCGTCGCCATCTGCGCGATCCAGGCGCGCCGCGCCGTCGCGCCCTGGGTCGTCTCGACGCGCGACTCGTTCATCAGCTCCCAGGCGAGGATCGTGGGATCGTCGCGGTAGGGAACGCCCGTGACCATGTTCGTGCGGCGGAGCAGCCGCTCGATGTGCGCCCGAAACGCCGCGCGCGCGCCCGGGTCGGCGTAAAAGCGATCGGTCGCGCCGTACACCCCGGCGCGGAAATGGCCGGCCCATCGCAGGTACTGCGGCACGCCGCCGTAGTCGGGCCAGCTATTCGCGAGCGTTATGATCAGGCGAATGCCTTCGCGGCCGGCGGCGGCGATCACCCGGTCGAGCTGTCTCGGCCCGCCCTCGATCCACCCGTCCGGGGCGGTCCGGAAGTAGAAGTTGTCACGTTGCCAGGCCGTCGCGGCCGCGGCGCCCTCGCCGAACGCCCAGACGCGCCCGACGCGGATCCCGTCGCGCGCGGCCTCGGCGAGCAGGCTCGCGGCGGCGGCGCGATCATCGGGACCGTGCATGACCGCCAGGTTCGCGCCGACGAAGCGAAACGGCGCGCCGGCGAGGGTCAACTGGTTCCCGGTCGCGCGGATGAAATCGTCGGGCCACGCGCGGGAGGGCCGAGGGGGCTCATCCGTGCTTGCCGCAACCGCGGGCGCGCCGTCGCCCGGTGGGGCGGCGACGGAGATGGCGTCGAGCGGCGCGAGACCGAGGAGCGCGGCGGCGAGGATGAGGCGACACCGGGACATGAAGGCAAAGGCGGGCACGGCGGGCGGTGAGCGAGCCCTTCGTAGATAATCACGGCCATGCTCGCGAAGAAATTGATTTCCTTCTTTCTCCTGCCGTTTCCCGTCGGGCTGCTGCTGGTGATGGCTGGGGCGGTGGTGCTCTGGTTCACCTCGCGGCAACGCGCGGGCAAGATCCTGGCGTCGGCTGGGGCGGGCATCTTGCTGATCTTCTCGTGGGCCCCGACGAGTCAATGGTTGCTGGCGCCGCTGCACCGGATCGGACGGCTCGCGGACCCCGCCGCGGACGCTGCGGGCGCGCGCTTCGTGGTGGTGCTGGGCGGCGGCTACGAGACCACGCCAGCCGTCCCGCCCACCTCGCGGCTCAGCGGCGCGACGCTGGAGAGGCTGGTGGAAGGCATCCGGGTGTACCGCCGCCTGCCGGGCGCGAAGCTGATCCTCTCGGGCGGCGGGGGCGGCGAAGGCATCCCGTCGGAGGCGCAGATGATGGTGGAGGCCGCCGAGGTCCTGGGAGCTCCGCCGGCGGACACCATCCAGGAAGGCCGATCGGACGACACCCAGGACGAGGCGGTGCTGGTCCACGACCTCGTCGGCAACGCGCGCGTCGTCCTCGTCACCTCCGCGGTCCACATGCGGCGCTCGATCAAGCTGTTCGAGAAGCAGGGCATGACCGTCGTGCCCGCGCCGGCGGGCTACTGGCCCGATCGGATGGAGCCGCTGCCGGACAGCGAGCGCATCGCCGAGTGCGACGCGGCTTCACACGAGTACGTGGGGATGTTGTGGGCGCGCCTGCGCGGGACGATGTAGCGCACGACGCGATCCGCAGCCGCCCGTCACTTCAAGAGTTGAACATCGTCGATCCAGATGTCGAACGAATCCGGATTGATGTCGCGAGGATCGTCCAGGTATTGGGACGCGAGCTTGAAGTCGAGCGACAACAGAGTGGCGTTGGCGAAGTCGGGCGCAGAGACGGCGCCGAACCCTTCCTGCGTCGTGGTGCCGAACGCGACATCGATCTGTGAGCCCCCGGGGTCGATCGAGACCGTTCGCCCGAAATCGTCCGATCCCGCGACATCCCGGGTCACGGAGGTGGCGACGTTGACGCGCATCTGCACCAGCAACGATGACTTCGCGTGAAACCGAAGGCCGGAGTAGGTGGTGATCGGAAACGGTCCCGGCGGCGCGAAGGTCGCCCGCAAGAATGCCCAGTGATTCGGGTCGGTGCCCGTTCCGGCGGTGAACCCCGACGCGAGCCAGTGAATCGCCCGCGTGCTCGGAAAGGCCCCGGCCGGCGCGCTCTGCGAGGGGTCGGTCGTCGGGTCGGTTCGAAGCAAGGTGCCGTCCGGCGCGGACGGGGTCGCGTTGACTACGCTCGCGCCCGCGCTGAGGATCCACGTGCCCCAGTCGTTGCACAGGGTGGCGTCGCCGTCCTCCATGTCGTCGAGCGTGTCGAACGTGGCTGCGCGCGCGCACCAGTGCCCGGAGATCGAGCCCGACTGCGGTGACGTGCACCCCGCGGCCGTCGCCACGCTGAGTCCAAACAGCGTCATCAAACCTACGACCGCCAGACGAGGCACGTGCGCGTTTGTAGCCCGCCTCACGGCGCCTGGTCAAGGCGGGCCACGGGGCGGTCCCGGGCGACGATACGACAGACGCCCGTCTCGCATTGGTCGAAAGCCGCCGGCTTGCCGTTTCCTGGCTTTCTCCCTAGCATCACGCCCCTTACAAGACGTGGGCCCGGCGGCGGGTCTCGATTTCTTCATCATCTCCGAGGGGGCTCTCATGAACGAGGCAATGCGGCGCGCGGGGCTGGTTGTCGGTTTTTTCGGACTCGTGGCCCTTGGCTGTGGCAACAACAACAGCAGCGGATCGCCCGACTCCGGGGCAGACCTTCCCGCCGACGTCGTCACGCCCGGCGACACCTCCGACGCCGTCGTGGCCAAGGGCTCCGATCTGGTGGTCGACCACGCGTCGATCACGGTGGTCGAGGGAGATCCGCTGGGTTCGACGTTCATGGTGACCCTCGCCAAGCCGTTCCCCACGCAGGTCACCGTCAACGTCACCACCAGTGACAGGACCGTGGCGTCCGTGGCGCAGGATACCCTCGTGTTTCCCGCCAACGATGTGGGACCGCAGATCGTGACCGTCCTCGGGACGCCGGACGACGACACCGTTTCGAACAGCGCGCTCGTCACACTTTCGGCGCAGGAGACAGGTACGGCGACCGTGCACGTGACGGTCACCGACATCAACAAGCAAGCGATCGTCGTGTCACCGACGCAGGTCTCGATGCAGCAGGGGGAGACCACGCAGGTCGGGGTTCGCCTCGCGTTCCGTCCGTCGGTCCCCGTGACCGTCACCGTGACCTCTCCCGCTCCCGCGTTGCTCGCGGTCACTCCCGCCACGCTGACGTTCGCGGCCGACAGCACCTACTCCATCCCGCAGCCGGTGACCTTGACGGCCACCGCGGGCGGCGCCGTGGGAAATCAGACCGTCGTCCTTGGTGTCGCCGCCACGGGAGTCGATACCGTGCTGCCGCTTTCGGTGTTCGTCTCCGATCCGAACACCCTGGGTCTGGTGGTGACGCCGGGCTCTCTCAGCCTGACCGAGGGCGGAACGCCGGGTAACATCATGGTGAGCCTCAGCAAGGCTCCACCCACCGATCTGGTCGTCTCGATCACGTCCACCAGCAACGCCATCGCGCTGCCAAGCCCCGTGGCCGTGACGTTCAATGCCAGCAACTACGCGACGCCCCAGGTGGTGACCGTAACCCCGCAAGCGAACAACGATCCAAAGAACGAGGTCGCGACGATTACGTTCGCGGTCACGACCGCCGTGGTCCCCTCCGTGGCTTCGCGGACCGTCGCCGTCACGGTCGTGACCGACCAGAACCAGTCCATCCAGGTGCTGCCGGCGGCCGTCACCGTCAACCAGGGCGCGTCGACCACGTTCGACGTGTGGTTCGCGTTCAATCCGGGCAGCGCCGTCACGGTCAACGCGTTCTCGTCCAATCCGGCGCGACTGACGGTCACGCCCCCGAACTTGATCTTCAATCCCTCGAACTTCGGCACCCACCAGAAGGTGACGGTGCAAGGCCTCGCTGGGGACGATCTGACCGACGTCATGGCCAGCATCACGTTGACGTCGGTGGCGGCCAACAGCGTGACCGTGCCGGTCACGATCAAGAACACCAACGCCCAGGCGATCCAGGTCGTGTACGGCTCCGCTCCCAACGCGATCGTCATGCAGGAGACCCAGATGGGCGGTGTCGCGTCCTCGACGACGTTCGGGGTGAACCTCGCCTACAACCCGGGGGCCGACGTGACCGTCACCCTGAACGCGGACGACGCGACGAGGCTCACCATCTCGAAGAGCCTGCTGACCTTCAATCCCACCGGCGGCAAGTCGCCCGGGAAGACGACGCAGTTCGTGACGCTGACCTCCGTTCACGACGCCGACATCGTGGATAACACCGTCACGCTGACCGTGTCGGCGCCAGGGCTCGCCAGCGTCACGGTTCCCGTGATCATCCTCGACATGGACGTCGAGCGGTTCACCGTCACGCAGGCCGGCACGCCCATCTCGTCCATCGACAACGCGACGGAGGGGCAGATGGGCGGCGTCACGTTCCAGGTGGCGCTCACCCAGTTGCCTCCGATCCCCATCACGGCCACCTTGACCAGCAGCGATCCGGCCCGCGCCATGGTCGCGCCGTCGGTGTCGTTCGTGGACATGATGCCTCAGACGATCACGGTGGCGCTCCCCAAGGACGCTGACGCCAAGCCCAACACAGTGACCATCACCATTCATGCCACGACCTCGATACCCGCGATCCCCGATCGGACGGTGACGATCTCGATCGCGGACGTGGACACGCAGGGGATCCTCGTTGACCCGTCGAACCTGACCATTCACGAGTCCATGGCCCCCAACTCGGCCAGCTTCACCGTCGCGCTCAAGGCCCAACCCATCAGCGACACCGTCGTCGGCCTGTCGATATCGCCGTTCGACGGCGTCAGCCTCGCCACGCCGGGCGGCATGCCCAAGGCCCTGACGTTCACCACGGCGAACTGGATGATCGCCCAGACCGTCACAGTCTCGGGGATTCCGGACGCCAACCTGTCGACCGATCAGTTCACCATCCGGATCTCGGCGCCCGACCTCGCGGTCGCGGACCAGTTCGTCTATGTCACGGAGATAGACGACGACATGCAGGGGTTGGCCGTGTCGACGATGGACATCGGCAGCCTCGCGCAGGGCGCGGACGGAACGTTCAAGGTCCACTTGCTCCATCAGCCGCTCACCATCACGACGGTGACGGTCACCGTTCCGCCGGACGTGATCCAGAGCTTCGGTCTCGCCTCGCCCACCTTCACGGGGTCGTCCGACTTCGGGGCCACGTCGCTGACGCTGACCTTCTCTCCGAACGCCGGCGTTGCGGGGGGCTACGACGTCGACCAGACCGTCGACGTGAAGGCGAAGGTGGACCCCAACACCGACAACGAGGTGACCAACATCGTGGTGTCGTTGCCATCGTTCGCGGGGAGTCAGCCGGTGAAAGTGAGCTCGATCGACGGCGACGTCCAGGCGATCTTGATCTCGGTCGACAACCCGCTCGCTCCGGCCGGCGCCCCGCTCCCAGACCCCGTCACGCTCAGCGAGAACTTCCAGCGCTCGGAGGCAAACCCGGCGACGTCGCAGGAATTCTGGGTCCGGTTGAAGTACCCGCCGCACGGCGCGGCGCCCAACGAGGTCATTGCCATCAACGAATCCCCCATGAACAACAAGGTATCGTTCTCGGTTCCGACGTTGACGTTCAGCGCGGCGAGCGGCCTGTCAGGCGGCTGGGATCAGCGTCAAAAGGTGACCGTCACGGCCGTTCCCGACAGCGACACACAGGACGTGATGGAGGTCGTGAAGTTGAGCACGCAGCTCGTCGGGGCGATGGGTGACAACCTCTGGCACGCGCCGGACGCGCAGTTCAACGTGAAGGTCAACGACCTGGACGTGGGCATCACGTACACGCCCAGCTCGGGGACCGTCAGCGAGGCCGGGGGGACGACGCAGGCGTTCGATGTCAGGCTCACGAAGCTGCCGACCGCGGACGTCACCGTGACCGTTCAGAGCAGCGACGGCAACAAGGCGACGGTCAGCCCGGGGACGCTGACCTTCTCGACCGCGAACGGAACGACGTCACAGCCGATTGTCGTCACCGGTCAGGCCAACGGGGACACCAGCAATCAGACAATCATGATCACCCTGACGTCCACGGATCTGGGCGTTACCCAATCGAGGAGCATTCCCGTCACGGTGACGCCGTGACCGAGGACGGGAAGCTACCGTCGCCTTGACGGACGCCGCGCCCTGCCCGGATACTTAGCCGCAAGGTCCATGATCGGCGCGGGGCAGCAGATTGGTGGGTATACCGTCCTGAACCTCCTGGGGCGGGGGGGCATGGGGGAGGTGTACTTGGCGCAGCACCGCCGCGTGGCCCGCCGGGCGGCCATCAAGGTTCTGATCCCCGAGCTGTCGCAGAACGCCGCCGTGCTCGAACGGTTCTTCAACGAGGCCCGGGCGGCGTCGCTGATCCGGCATCCCGGCATCGTCGAGATCCTCGACTGCGACCTGTACCTGGGACAGGCGTACATCGTGATGGAGCTCCTCGACGGGGAGAGCTTCGGCGGCTACCTGTACAGGACGGGGCCGCTCGAGCTGGACCTGCCGTTCTTGCTGGGCGTCGGCGCGTCCGTCGCGGCCGCGGTGGGCGCGGCGCACGCGACCGGGATCGTTCATCGCGATCTGAAACCCGACAACATCCATCTTCACCTGGGCTTCGGCGCGGATCCTGCCGTGGCGGTCAAGATCCTCGACTTCGGGATCGCGAAGCTGGCGTTGCAGGACGGGCGCCCCAGCCAGACCAGCACCGGGGTGGTGCTCGGGACGCCGACGTACATGTCGCCCGAACAGTGCCGCGGCGCCGGGCGGGTGGACGCCCGCTCCGACGTCTATTCGCTCGGTTGCATCTTCTACGAGGCCACCTGCGGGTTCCCGCCGTTCGTGGGGGAAGGCATGGGCGATCTGATCGTCGCGCACGTGTCGGAGGCGCCGGTGCCGCCCATCGAGCGGGTGCCGTCGATTCCGCCGGCGCTGAACGACCTGATCCTGCGCATGCTGGCGAAGAGCCCGGACGAGCGGCCGCAGACGATGGAGGACGTGGTCGTCGCGCTCCGGGAATGCGCGCGGCAAATCGGGGTCAGCGTCGACGGGCCGCTGCGCCCGCGCATCCCCGTGGAGCGCCCGCCGACGACGCTCGAGAGCGCGGTCACCCAGCCGCCGCCCGCGGGGCCTTCCGGCGTCGAGACCACGCCGCTCGGACCGCGGCCGCGACCTGGCGCGGAGGACGGCGCGCCGAGCGCCGTGGCGCCCGCGTCTTCTCGCTCGGGCGCCGTCGGGTCGGGCGCGATGTCGGCAGGCGAGCGCACGGCACCCCGGGGAAGCTTCCCCGGGGCGACGAGTGAGAAGCCGATGGGGGTGGCGGCGAAGTCGACGACGCTCAGCACGACCGCGGCCGAGCTGACCGCGCGGCCCAGGACGGCCAGAGTGACGGCCAGCAAGACGGCCAGCCGCGCGGGCAGGTGGGCAGCGGTGGCGGCGGTCGCCGCCGTCGCGACGGGCGGCGGCGCGTTGTGGCTTCGGGGGCGGTCGATGCCCGCGCCTGCAGCGAACGCCGAGCTGATCGGTCCACCTCCGTCAGTTCGTGCCGTGCTCAACGGCGGTGTCCCGGCGGGGCTCGCCCCCCCGGCAGGCGCCGCGGCCGTGCCGGCGGCATCGCCGCCTATCGAGCCATCTCCGACGGAGGCGCCCGCGCCAGGGCCGGGTCCCGGGGACACGGCGTCGCAAGGCAGCCCGCCCGTCAAGCAGCCGGCGGCGGCGGCCTCGGACGGAGTGCGCATCGACTTTCAGGGTCTGCCGGCGGGGACCACGGCGCTCGTCGACGGGAAGCGCGCCGCGATTCCCCTCAAGCTTCCCCGAGGCTCCGACGTGCATCGCATCCTGCTGCGGCCGCCCGGGCAGTCGCCGCGGACCATCGAGCTCGACGGCTCGCGCGATCGCATCGTCGATTTCGTCGCGACCACCGAGACGACCGCGGGTGGCGCCGCGCGCGGCCATTCGAGCGACCGCGAGGGCAGCGCGCGTCGCACGGGCGCATCCCCGCCGACACCGGCGGGGCCGCGCAAGCACGACAAGGGCCCCTCCGTGAACCCGGCCGACCGCGAAGCCATCACGGATATCTGAGCCGGGCCTTTGATCGAGACGAACTTGCCAAGTCGCGCTGACACGATTTTCGATCCCCTCTCCCATGAATGTGGGAAGGGGCTAGGGAGAGAGAGCTGACCATGCCAAAAGCAGGCTTTGCACGAGAGCGCAATGAACGACCGCCCGTGCTCTCTCTGCGGCTCTCGCAGATCATGGCCGCCGCCGTGGTGCTCGGACTATCGCTGGTGGCCCTGGCGGCGCCGCCCGCCTCGGCGCAGGCCGCGCCCGAGGACAGCGACGCCAAGACCGTCGCGAAGGCGAAGTTGGTCGAGGGCGGCGAGCTGCTGAAGCAGGGCGAATTCACGACGGCGCTGGCGCGTTTCCAGGAGGCCTACGACCTCGTCCACAGCCCGAAGATTCAATACAACTTCGGGCTCGCTTACATGGGCCTCGGCCGCAAGTCCGACGCCATCGAGGCGTTCGAGGTGTTCTTGAACGAGGCGCTCGACGCGAGCCCCGATCTGCGCGCCAACGCCGAGCGGCACCGCAGCCTGCTCGGGCAGCAGGTCGGCAGCGTCGTGGTGACGTGCGACGCGGACGGCGCCGAGATCTCCGTCGACGGGAGATCGCGCGGCGTGACGCCCCTGGCGGCGGCGATCCGGCTCGATCCCGGCCCGCACCAGCTGGTGGTCGAGAAGGCGGGGACGCCCCCCTACGCCGAAAGGTTCACGCTCGAGGCGGGTCGAAGGGTGACGCTCGCGACACGCCTCGCGCCGTTGGTGGCCGGCGCGAAGCCGCCCGCGCCGGCACCGGCCGTCACGCCGCCGGCCGTGGTACCCGCTGAAGGGCCAGCAGCGCCTGCGTCGGACTTCGATTCCGCCCGCATGAAGGCGGACGAGACGCGCGGCCTCATGAGAAAGCTCGCGTGGGGCGCGGGCGCTGGCGCCGTGGTGGCGCTCGGGCTGGGCGTCGCCGAACGCCTGGTGGCGAACAGCCACTTCAGTGATTTCAACAAGCGCGCCGCCCCTTTCGGCGCCTGCGACGCGGACAACCGCGTCCTCGACCACGGCGGTGGCGACTGCGCCAGCCTGTTGTCGTCGGGGCGCTCGGCCGCGACCGTGTCGACGGTTGGATTCATCGGCGGCGCCGTCCTGGCCGGCGCCTCGGCGCTGCTCTTCTACGAATCGCGCCGCCCGACCGAAGGCGCGACCACGGCCAGCCTCGCGTGCGCCCCCGACCTCGGTCGTTACGGCTTGCTCTGCGACGTCGCTTTCTGACCGCCTCGTTCTACTTGACGTCGCGACGGAGCGAAGGCGCCGGATCGGTCGCCGATTCACCTCGCTGACCGCCCCCTTGCTCATCGCCGTGATGCCAGCTTGTCACGGCTGTAGGACACACTCGAAACAGTTGGACGATCAATCGGCCGGCCTTCCTACGGGGACATCCATGCCGCGTTTCACGGTTTCCAATCCCGGCCTTGTCAGCGTCGATCCGGATTTTCAGCAGACGTTGCTCACCAGCGACGGCGCTCTTTGGAGCGGCAGGCCCCTACGTGTGTGTCGGACCGGCGTCGCTCTCGATGATCCCTTGGCCGTGGCCACGACCATGCGAGTCTCCTGGGGCGTTCGGTCGAGCGGCGGCCCTCTCAGGTTCGAGCCCCTTTGAATCTACCGCCCGTAATCTGACGTGAAGTGGACATGGCCCGCTCGTGGTGGCTACGCTCGCAGAGGCGATGAGCGACGTTGAACCGTCGGGAGAGGGGAGGGACGCGTGACCACTTCGTGGGAGGCCGAGCGCACGTCATCGCGGCTGTTCGCTGCTCCGTCGTCCACGGAAGTGTCCATCGACGGCGATGCGCTCACCGTGCGACGGGGCGGAGTCGTCGTCCAGAAGTTCGAGCTGGGAGCTTCGTCCGTGGAGGTGACCCGCCATCAATGGAACATGGACGACGGCACCGCTGTCAAAATCCGAAGCGAGAACGACGGCGTGTGCATCGGCGGACGCGGCGCGTTCTTTCCCGACCTCCCGTACGAGAATTCCGTGGTGGACAGGCCCGATCTGGTGATGGCCGGCCCCGCCTTCGAGGAGCTCCACGGGGCGCTTGTGCGGGCCCTGCCCGAGCGGTTACCCGCCGATTCAGGAATTGCAACAAACCGGTTCCTGCTGTGGAAGCTGGGCGAGGACAGCTGGCCGAGCGCCCTGGTCCCCTTCGGCGTTATCATCCTCGGTGGCGCATTGACCCAGCTGCCCGGCCCGTTCGCATTTCACGTTGCCTTGGCCGTCCTCATGGTCGCCGGTGCAATCTGGCTGATCGCGAAGTCCGATCGCGCCGCCAAGCTACCCGCGCTGGCCCTCACCATCGAACGCGACCTCGTCACGGTGATTCGGCTTCGTCCCGCAACATCGACGCTGGTGAGCGGGTCGCTCGCTTCCGGAAAGATCGACCACGGCCGCTGCTCGCCGAAGCTAGGAGCACTCGACGTGCCGATGGTCCGGGTATCCCTCGGCTCTGGCCCGGGACGACCGCTGACGATCGGATCGCCGCGTTCCTGGGTTGGCACACGCGGACCTCGGATGCGAGGCCCCGACTACATCATGGCACCCGCGTGGTGGCCCACGTTCATAGAAGCAGTAACCCGCGCCGCGCGCGCACCGAATTGAGGTCTCAGGCCCGGAGACCGACGCGGAGCTTCTAGATTGACACTCGCTCTGACGACATCTAGACCCGTAGGCAACCGGATCTTGGAGATGGACCTGCACAACCATACGCCGTATCCCGCGCTCCTATCGAGGTTCGGCGCCGAAAACGATGTCATGGGCTCGTCGCTCGTCGTTCGCATTACCTATGAGATCGCGAACGGCGGCCGGCTGGTTCCAAGCGCCGAGCAGGCGTGGCCGGTGTCGCCCAAGCCCTGGGCGTGTGACTACGGGCCGATGGAGCCCGACAACGCCTTCTACAAAGGCGGGACCGACCTGTTCGTCTTCGGAGCTGCCTGCGCCCCTCAAGGACGCCCGGTCACGACCATGAACGTCGTCCTCGAGGTGGGCCGCTTCCGGCGCGAGATTGCCGTGTTCGGCGACCGCACCTGGGTCAAGCGCGGGGATGACGTCGGGATCGGCGCGGCACGGTCCTTCGTGACCATGCCGCTCACCATGGAGAACGCGTTCGGTGGCGCGGGGAAGTGGGACCGGCTCAAGGTGCCGTGCGCGGACAACCCGAAGGGCAAGGGCTTTCACCTCGAGGCCGCCCACGCCGTCGGTCAGCTGCTTCCCAACATCGAGGAGCCGAAGAGCCTGATCCGGCGCTGGGACGACCGGCCGACCCCGGTGGGCGTCGGCGTTTGCCCGCCAGCGTTCTCGAGTCGGCTCAGCCGCGGCATGACTTACACCAAGGAGGGAGCGCTCGACAAGCTCCATCCCCGGCTCTTCAACAGCGCGTTTCCCGAGATGGTCGTCGAAGGCCTCCAGGCCGGCGACGAGGTGCGCCTAACGGGCGTCACACACGACGCTCCCCTGACGTTCAACCTGCCAGAGGCGCCGGTGGCGTTCCGGATGCGCTTCGACGACGTAGGCCGCGAGCGCATCCCAGGCTACGACCAGGTCGGGGTCGAGGTCGATAAGAGACGGATCTTCATCACGTACCGATATGCCTTCCGCTACGTTCTCTACAAGCGGCAGAAGCGGCAGGCCGAGCTCGTGCGGCGCGAGGTGATCGAGCCATGAACCTGTTCGCGGTCATGAAGCACTTCGACCCCATGTTCGGCCGGGATCTCCACACGGTGTGGCCGCCCGGCGCACCCGCGGCGTCGCCCGTGCCCGGCCCGCACCTGACGACCGCGACGCTGATGGGCGTTGGCTTGACAGCACAGATGGACACGACGGTGTTCACGCACTTCGGCTGGTCGATGCAGCGGGGAACCGACCAGTCGCTCATGAAGCTGTAACTGTCGGACCGCATTGCTCGTGAGCGAACAAGAAATGCATCGTGGCCGCTATTCTTCCGCGCACGAGGCACACCTGATCATTCCCGTTGCGGCTGCAGACTCGGACGCGGGCAATGGAACGCCACAGCGGCACACCCAGCCACGCCAGCGCGCGGGGACGCCGGTGAAGAGCGCGTGGGCGGGGACGTCCCCGGTCACGACCGCGCCGGCGCCGATCAAGCAATACGCGCCCAGGGTGTGCCCGCAGACGATGGTCGCGTTCGCGCCGATGCTCGCGCCCTGCTCGACCCGCGTCGCCTGATAGGCGTCGCGGCGCGAGATGAACGCGCGCGGGGTCTTGACGTTCGTGAACACCACCGACGGTCCCACGAACACATCCGCGTCCAGCTCCACGGCGTCGTAGAGCGACACGTTGTTGGCGATCTTGCAGCGCGGGCCGACGATGGCCGCGCCACCGACGAAGACGTTCTGACCCAGCACGGTCCCCTCACCCAGGCGGGCGCCCGCCATCACGTGGCAGAAGTGCCAGATCTTGCAGCCTTCGCCGACCATCGCCCCCTCGTCGATGACCGCGGTCGGATGAACGAACGTGGTCACGGTGCTCCGGCGCGGTCGGTGGCACCCGCCACCGTCACGGGCGCGCCGCCCGCGCGAATCGAGGCGTCGCCCGCCTCGAGCACCCGGACCACCGCCAGCCCCTGACGCCCGTCGCTGCGCGGTCGCGTGTTCGTCTCGACGCGCGTCAGGAAGTGCTCGCACTCCCGGAGCAGCGGCTCGACGTTCGGGATGACCGGCGAGACGACGTCGCCCGAGCGCACCGCCACGCCCTCGGCGAACGACGCGTAGCCGGGTCGCGGGACGGCGGACTTGTCGTAGATCTTGATCTTCTCGTCGGTGACTGTGTCGTCGAACGTCAGCATCTTGCGTGACCCGACCACGGTCAGGCTGCGGCGCTTGTGCGGATCCAGCCAGGAGACGTGCAGGTGCGCCAGTCGCCCGTCGGCGAAGCGAAGCGACGCGAACGCGACGTCCTCGATGTGGCGCCGCAAATAGGCCGCCCCGGTGGCGCTGACCGACAGCGGCGTGGCGCCGAACAGATGAATGGCCACCGCGATGTCGTGCGCTGCCAGCGACCACCACGCGTTCTCGCTGTCGCGCACGATGCCCAGGTTCATGCGCTCGGTGCAGAGGTAAAGCACCTCGCCCAGGGCTCCCTCGTCGATCACCGCCTTCGTGCGCTCGACCGCCGGGTGGTAGAGCAGGAGGTGTCCGACCATCAACGTCAGCCCGCGCCGCTCCGCCAGGACGCACAGGGTCTCCGCGTCGGCGGCGTTGAGCGCGAGCGGCTTTTCCACCAGGACATGCCGTCCTGCCTCGAGCGCCATCCGCGCGAGGTGAAAGTGATTGGGCGCGTCCACCGCGATGGCCACCGCGCGCACCGCCGGGTCGCCGAGCACCTGATCGAAGCTTCGGGTGACCGCGACGTTCGGAAACCGCGTGCCCACCTCCGCCAGCAGCGCCTCGTTGAGGTCACACACCCAGCGCAGCGTCGAATTGCGCGCCACGTAGAACGCGCGCACCACGTTGCGTCCCCACCCCGAGGCGCCGACGACCGCTGTCGTGATTCCCGGCATCTGTCGGGTCGATGTTAACCCGATCCGGTTCAGTTGAGAGGCCTCTGGCCTCCATCCACTGGCTGCTATGCTGCCAGAATGGACGAGCCGGAAGCGGCGGAAGAGACCGTGAGCGTGCGCTGTCCGTATTGCCGCGAGCGGGTCGAGCTCTACGTCGATCCCGACACGAGCGGCGTCCTCGTCGAGGACTGCGCGGTTTGCTGTCGCCCCTGGAACGTGACGGTGGAACGCAACGGAGGGCGGTTGATGGTGCAGGTGAGCCCGGCCCAGTGACGGCCAGGGGATCCGCGCTTCCAGCCTGGCCGGTTTCGGCGTAAACTTCTCGACCGGACATCGTGACCTTCCGACGCGCGGTCTCAGGCGATTTCACGTTGGCTTCGAGGCATGCCCTGCCGGCATGGGGCCCCGTGTTGGGGATGGTCGTGCTGGCTGCGTCCGCGTGTGGACACAAGGGCCCGGCCCACCCGCGGGACCTGCGCCAGGTTTTGCTCGCGTTCGACGACAACCGCGCCAACGCGGCCCTCACGTTCCCAAGCCTCACCTACGAGGCGTTGATTCGGTTCAATCCTCCCGAGGGAAAACACCGGCCTTGGCGCCTGTGGATGCTGGCGCAAGCACCCGGAACGGTGGTGGTCTCGCTCTACAAGGACACGGTCTTCACGGCGCCCGGCGATCCGATCGACACGTTCACGCGCGACATCGAGGCGCGCGATGTATCGGCCGGCAGTGACGGCCGCTGGGTCGTGGAGGATCTCCAGGAGCTGGACGCCATCGATGGGCCAATCTGGGTCGGCGTTCGCAAGGTGGGCGGCGATCCGGCTTTGTGGACGAGCGCCACGGTCTCGGGCGAGAGCTTCCTCCGCGATCGCGACGCCTCGAAGGGCGTTGCGATTCTCCCCGTGAAGCGCACGCCCATGGTGCGCCTCGAGCTGGCGCCTGCCGACCTGCCTCGGGGCCCGGCCACGTGCGCGCCGCCCGTCCTGACCACCCCACCCGCCGGCTCCGGCTCCTGAGCCGCTACGAGCGCCACTCGCACGGCCTTCCCGAGGCCCCTTGCGGCGGCGAAGCCGCTACTTCGATTCGCGCAGGCGCCTGATTTCGTCGGCGACGTCCCCGGCGCCGGGGTCGAGCTCGAGCAGCTTCTCGAACTCAGTGATGGCGAGATCGGCCTGGCCGCTCTGGGCGTAGAAGTGTCCGAGGTAGTAGCGCGCCCGGTGGTTCCTGGGGTCGAGTTGAATCGCGCGGAGCAGCTCGGCGCGCGCGGCCCGCCCGCCCCGGGCATCGGCGGGGGCCTCGCGAAACAGCGCCCAGCCGAGCGCAGCCCGAAAGTCCGCCTGATCGGGCAACATCCGGGCGGCCTGGCGGAACGCCTCGACCGCTTCGCGGTGCCGATTCGCACGGAGGTGCTGCATGCCGGTGTCGTAGAGCTCCCGCGCGGCACCGCTCGGCATGACGTTCGACGGAACGTCGCCGCTGCGCTGCTTCAGCTTGGCGTCGTACGCCTTGCGCCGAGCGGGATCGCGTAGCACGCGGTGACCCTCCGCGAGGCGGTCGAAGATCTCCTGGGCGAGGCGCCGGTCTTCCTCGGAGCGCTGGCGGTAGCGATCGGGATGAAAGCTGCGGGCCAGGGCCTCATACGCTTGATCCACGACCTCCTGCCCGTCGTCGCTCTTGACGCCCAGCGCCCAGTAGTGATTCTGCGTCCGCACCGTCTGCGCGACCAGGCCGAGCTGGGTCGCCGACAGCAACGCCGCGTTGCCAGCGAGCGCCACCGCGCCCCCGGTGACGTCGGCGGCCGTGCTGGCTGTGGCGGGCGCGGGCGTCGCGGCGCGGCGCGGCGGCGCGTCCGCCGGCTCGATCATCCCAGCCTGCGACAGCGCGACGAGCAACAGCCGCGCCTTCTCGCGCGGGATGCGCGCTGCTCCCACCACTGTCTCGAGCCGGGTGCGGCCGTCGATGTCGTGGATGAACCGCTGCTCGGCAGGATCGGACGTGACCTCCTGCAACCGGAGCACCGGGTCGGGGCTCAGCGCGACGTATTTTCCCGCATATCCCTCCAGCACCGCGTCTTGCCGCGCGGGGGTGTAGTGCCGGCGAATTCCCTCGAGGATCAGCGACGCCGGTGAGCGGTCGAGTCGGAGCGCATTGCCCTCGGGGGCCTCGCCCTGCTTGAACATGTATTGTCCGTCGGGCCAGCCGAACACCTCGAACAGCTTCGCCTCCAGCTGCTCGACCAGCGCCCGCGACAGGTTGTAGGGCGACAGGACGCCCATCTCGACCAGCAGCTCGCCTTGCTGGCGGCTCTCCGCCTTCATCCGGCGCAGCGACTCCTGCAACGCTTCGTTGGAGATCAGGCGCTGTTGCAGGAGGATCTGGCCCAGGCATTCTCCGAGCACGTTCGAACGAACGGACACCGGGTAGCCATTCGCGAACGACACGATCTTCTTCGTGGTCTCGCGCATCAGCAGCAGCGAGCCGGTGGCGCGACGGGCGAACAGCCGCTGCAGCAGTCGCGCGAAGGGCGTGCGCTTCAAGGTGCCGCGCAAGTCGGCGTCGGCGTTCTCGAGCGTTCGCGCCGTGCGTTCGACGTTGCGCTTCTCGCGACGTTGCTCGGAGTCGGGAACGGCCGTCACCGTCGTGGGGGCGGGCGTCGGGCGATGCTCCACGATGCTGTCCCGGCGGGCGCCGGGCACGGCGGCGGACGCGGGCTCGAAGATCGCGTCCAGCTCACCGCGCAGGTGGTCGAGCTCGCCCGGTCCATTCAAGAACGCCGCCGGCGCGTAGCGGCGCACCGCCACCGATCTGTGGTTCGCCCCGCGAAACTCCCGGCTGGCGAAGAAGATGATCGGGGTCTGGCGGGTGTCCGGATCCTTCCGCAGCTCGTCCGCGAGGATGAAGCCCGAGCCATCCGACAGGGAGGTGTCCAGGATGACCGCATCCGGCGTGCGCACCGCGATGCTCCGCTTCGCCCATGAGGCCTCGGTCTCGGCGGCCAGCTCGTAGGGACTGTCGCGCAGCGCATCGCTGACGCGGCGCTGGAGATCGGGGTCGCTCTCCACGACCAGCAAGTAAGCGCTCATCTCGGGGCCTCTATATACCGCGAACACGCGGGCCGCCGGCCAAACGGCGAGGGCGCGTGGACAAACCCGCGGGTGACGGATATGGATGCCGCCAGGAATGGAGCGAGGACGCACTCCGGACCGAGGGCGGGACTGAGTCAACGAAAGGGCGACGCATGGCAACCGAGCGAGGAAAACCCAGGTCGGCGAAGTCCGGCCGGTCGCGGAAATCGCCGCTGGCCTGCGTGATCTTGGCGGCCGGGCAGGGGACCCGCATGCGCTCGGCGAGGGCGAAGGTGCTTCACGAGCTCCTGGGTCGGCCGCTGGTCGCCTATCCGATTGAATCCGCGAAGGCGATGGGCGCCGAGCCCATCGTGGCCGTTCTCGGTCACCAGCGCGACAAGGTGGCTGAGGAGCTCCGGGCCCGATTCGGAGCGGACGCGATTCGGATCGCCGAGCAGGCGGAGCGTCACGGGACCGGTCACGCGTTGCGGATGGCCCTGCCCGCCTTGCGCGGCGCGCGCGGCATCCTGCTGGTGCTGAGCGGCGACGTGCCCCTCGTGCAGAGAAAGACGTTGAGCGCCCTCGTGGGGACGGCGCGACGCTATTCTTGCCTGGCTGTCCTCACCACCACGCCCCCCGATCCCAGTGGCTACGGGCGCATCGTGCGCGACAGTCGCGGGCACGTCCTGCGCATCGTGGAGCACCGGGACGCGACGCCGCAGGAGCGGGCCGTCACCGAGATCAACGCCGGCATCTACGCAGGACCGATCGAATTCTTCCGCAAGGTCTTGCCCACGCTGCAGGCGCGAAATTCCCAGCACGAATACTACTTGACCGACGTGGTCGAGCGGGCCGCGGAGAGCATCGGGGTCTCGACCGTCGACGCGGACTTCAAGGACGTCGGCGGCGTCAACGATCGCGCGCAGCTGGTGGAGGCCGAGTCCATGCTGCGGGCGCGCGTCAACGCGCGCTGGATGACGCACGCCACGTTCCGCGACGCCGCCTCGACGGTGATCGAGCCCGACGTCGTCGTTGGCGTCGACGTGGAGCTGGGCCGCGGCGTCGCCCTGCGCGGGCGCACGCGGATCGGTCACGGCGCGAAGATCGGGGACGGCTGCTTGCTCACGGACACCGAGGTGGGGGCCGGCGCCGAGGTGAGGCCCTACACGATCGCGACCGAGGCGGTCATAGGCGTGCACACGAAGGTCGGCCCGTTCGCGCACCTGCGACCAGGATCGGTGCTGGACGCCGACGCCCACGTCGGCAACTTCGTCGAGCTGAAGAAGACCCGCCTCGGCCGCGGCAGCAAGGCGAACCACTTGACGTACCTGGGCGATGCGACTGTCGGTGACGGCGTCAACATCGGCGCGGGCACGATCACGTGCAACTACAACGGCTACGAGAAGACCGAGACGATCATCGAGGACGGGGCGTTCATCGGGTCCGACTCGCAGCTGGTGGCGCCGGTCAGGGTCGGACGCAAGGCCGTCGTGGCCGCCGGGACGACCGTCACCGACGACGTTCCGGCGGGGGCTCTGGCGATCGCGCGGGCCGCCCAGGTCGCGGTGGCCGGGTACGCGCAGAAGCTCGCGCGCCGCTATGAGGGCGAGGCGAGGCCGCAAAAACGTGGGCCAAGGGTTTCCGGTTGACAGCCCCGGCCACCGCCCCATGATTGCACCGACCTGAGGAGGACCCTATGCCGCTGTCCGTGAAGGCTTATTTCGATCAGAAGGTTCCGGCGGCGCTGGCCGCCCACCCCGACAAGGCCAAGGACGTGGCCGCCGTGTACCTGTTCAAGGTGTCCGGCCCCGATGGCGGCACCTGGACCGTGGATCTGGTCTCGACCCCGCCCACTTGCACCCAGGGCGAAAGCGGCAAACCGCAGTGCACCATCGAGTGCGCGGACGCCGACCTGCGCACGATGATCGAAGGGGGGATGCAGGCTGCGATGAACCTGTTCTTCTCCGGAAAGCTGAAGGTCAGCGGCGATCCGACGCTGGCCACCCGTCTGACGAAGCTCCTCCAAATGGCGAACTAGGGGTAGGGGGGTAACTCTCGTTCGACGGACGGCCGACGATCCGGCCCGCTGGCTGTGCCGCACCTGCGGTCCGGTGCTCACATACGCACGAGTATGCTCCGCTCCGGTCCTCGGTGCGGCTTCGCCATCGGGCCGGCTTGTCGGCCGGTGTTCTACGACGGTCCACGCACTTTTTGGGGAGCTCGGCGTAAGTACGACGGACGGCCGACGATCCGGCCCGCTGGCTGCGCCGCACCTGCGGTCCGGTGCTCACATACGCCCTCTTCGGGGACACGGTCCGAGGGCGGATTTCCGAGGCCCGATGTCCGAGGCCTTCCAGCTAGCCCGAGGTGGGCACTTGCAGCGCGGCGGCGATCTCTTCGGCGCCCAGCGTGTTGCTGGTCCTGTAGAGCAAGAGGGCGCGTTCCATGACGGCCTCCAGCTCGCGGAAGTTTCCGGGCCAGGTGTGCTGGGCCAGGCGGCGGATCGCCTCGGGTTCGAGCGCGATGGCGCGAGCTCGGTCGGCGAGCGACGCACTCTCGAGGTCGGCCGCGCCGAGCAGCTCGAACGGGACGCCGGCGGCGCGGAGGACGCGGTTTCCCATCCAGATCGCTGCGGGCGCGAGATCGTCGATGCGCTCGCGCAGGGGGGGAAGCCACAGGACCAGGCGCGCGAGTCGGTAGTAGAGATCATGTCGTAGCCGTCCGGCGGCGACCTCGGCGGCCAGATCCCGATCCGACGAGGCGACGACGCGTACATCCAGGCGTCTTCCGCGACGCCCCCCGAGCGCGTCGTCGTCCGCGGCGTCGAGGTCGGCGCTCGGGCGCGTGCCGCCGCGGCGCTCGCAGCGCCCGCTCTTCAAGAGGCGCAACAGCGCGGTCTGCACCTGCGGTCCCAGGCCAGCCAACTCCTCGACGAAGATCGTTCCGCCGTCAGCGGCCTCGGCGATGCCAGCGCGGCGGGCGGTTCCGCAGAGCAGATCGAGCGCGTCCTCTTCCGGGAAGCCGGCGACGTCGTAGCGCACGAGGGGCCCGTCCGGGCAGGTCAGGTGCGCGAGGGCGCGACCGAGACCCTCCTTTCCCGTCCCTGCTTCTCCGAGGAGCACGCAGTTGGTCCGGTAGGGCCGCTCCGCGAGCCGCTCGACGACGTCGAGGATCTTTGCCATGGCGGGATGGGCCGAGCTCACCCGGATGATCGCGCCGATCCACTGCGCCGCCGCCGGATGCAGGGACTTCAATGACGGGACGGCGTCGAGGGTGCGTCGCTCTCGCCCGATCGGCCGCACGTCAGCGCTTGAACCCGAGCAGGAGATCCATCGTGGCCTGGTCGGCGGCCGGAAAACGAAACGTCTCGAACTCCGTCGAGCTGACCCAGCGGCAATCGGCCACGCGCACCGGGCTCGGCTCTGCCTCCCCCACGATGGTCGCCTGATAGAGCGCCAGATCGACGGAATAGCCGTCGTAGTCGTGCGTCCTGCGGGCAATGCAAGCGCCCACGGTGACGTCGACACCGACGCGCTCGCGCACCTCGCGCAGCAGCGCGGCGGCATCGGTCTCGCCCTCCTCGACCTTGCCCCCGGGAAATTCCCAGAGACCGCCAAGCACCGCGGTCGGGCGGCGTTGCGTGATGAGGTACCTATCGTCCTTCGGTATGACCGCGGCGACGACACGCACATGACGTGCTGCCATCTTCCCATCATACCCGCGCAGACGTGCCTCTGTCGACAGGGGGAGCGACCCCGGCGCCTGGCGCGGGACCTCCGGCATGGTAAGCAATCGGTCATGGTCAAACGTGTTACGCCCGCCGAGGCGGCGCAGCTGATGAACGACGGTTGGACTTACCTCGATGTTCGCTCGATCCCGGAGTTCGAGGAGGCGCACCCCGCGGGCGCGGCGAACATCCCCTTGTTGCATGCCCAGGCGGGGCGCCTGGTGCCGAACCCCGATTTTCAAGGCGTCGTCGAGGCGAATTTCGACCGTGACGCGAAGTTGGTGGTGGGATGCAAGGCGGGCGGGCGGTCGGCGCAGGCCGTGGGCCTGCTCAGCGCCCTCGGATTTCAGAACCTGATCGACGTGCGTGGTGGCTTCGGGGGCGAACGGGATGCGCTCGGCCGTCAGGTGGTCCCGGGCTGGATCGAGGCCGGACTCCCGGTCGGCAAGGGCGGCGAGGCCAGCCGTCCGTACGGCGAGCTGTCGACCAAGAAACGCCCCTGACCGGCGCTAGCAGCCAGTCGGCCGCGGGCGGGCGCCGGGGGCGGGGGCGGCGACTACTCGCCGAGCTCGACGCCGTACTTGGCGCAGATGGATCGCACCATCGAGCGACTGCGCTCGTCGAGTCGCAAGTAAGAACGCGTGGCGCTGTCCTTGTCTCTGGTCGAACAAGAGCACACCGCGATTATCTGGTGCGCGTCGCTCACACCCGGCTTCATCTTCAACGCGCGCCGGGACAAATCGATGGCCTGGCCGCACTGCTGGTGCAGCCAGGCGGCGCGCGCCTGCCGGACCAGCTCGGCCGCGTCGGCGGGAGGCTCTTGCGACGGAGCGAACTCGTCGAGTGCGTTTGACCCTGCCCCGGCAGCCCGCGTCCGTGCCCCCGCGGGGCGCGGCGAAGCGGCGGCTCGTGCGGCCGCGGGCTGGGCCGCAGGCGCCGCGGCGGCAACCCTCGCCGCTGGCCGCGTCCGACACGCCTTCAGGATCTCCTGGGCCTTGGCATTCTCGGGATCGACCTGCGTTATCTTCTCGACCTCGGCCCGGACCTCCGAGCAGTTGTTCTGCCCGCGCGCGGCGTCCGCCAGGTCGAGGTGCGCCGCCAGGAACTGCTCCTTGACCTCGGGCATCGCCGCCTCGGCGCGGCTCTTGTAGATGCTGGCGGTCGGGATGGCCTCGAACCGACTGATGGCCACGTCCGGCTCTTTCGACTTGGCCGCTTCGTCGAACGACGAGTACAGCTCCGCGCTGCGCCGTTCCAGGTCCACCTTCCGCTTGAGCGCCCGCGCGCTGTCCCGAAGGGCCTTCGTGGCATCGTCGTTCGGTGCCGTGCTCAGCAGCAGGTCGAGCGAGGTGACGGCGTCGTCCCACTTCTCTTCGCTGACATCCGCCGTCGCCCGCGCGAAGTACTCCGCGGGCGTCGGTCCCGCCGCCACTGGCGGCTGCGCCACCGCCGCCGGCGCGGGCTCTCCGGGTGGGCCCGACTTGTGCGTGGCGAGCAGCAGCACGACCGCGGCCACGACCACGCCACCGCCGCCGATCGCGCCGACCTTCAGGAGGCGCCGCGAACGCGGCAGGAACTCGCGGGGATCGTACGACCAAGCTTCGCCGGCGCCCACCAGACGCAACTTCACATGGCCGAGCTCGATCACATCGCCCGGTTGAACGTCGACCCGCTCGTACGTTTCACCGCCGACGCGGACGCCGTTCGCGCTCTGTAGATCGACGACCGTGTATCGCTCCCCGTCGCGAACGATCTTCGCGTGGTGGCGGGAGATCGACGGGTGATTCAGGATGATGTCGTTCTCTTCGGTGCGGCCGATGACGAGTGATGGCCGATCCAGCCGAAATTCCATGCCCCCGAGCGAGGTCGTCACGACGACCAGCCGGGCCGGTTGTCCCTTCGCGCGCTCTGCGGCCCGGGTCGACTCCACCAGCGTGCGCACGGGAATGGTGGGCGCGCCGTCTCCCGCCAGGTTGGGCGCCCCCTCGAGGCTCGTGCCGTTGGTCGCCGCTGCCGAGCTGGCCGACGACGAGGCCGTGGCTTCGGCGAATGCGGGCATCCGCTGCGCCGAGGGGGCGCGATTCTCCACCACCCCATCCGCTCGAACGCTGAGCTTGTAGTCGCCGATCGAAACCTGATCGCCCTCGCGGAGCGGGGTCGGCGCCTCGATGCGTATGCCGTTGACGCGGACCCCGGTGTAGCTGGCGAGATCCTCGATGACGACCGCGCCGTTCGTCTTCAGGAGCCGCGCGTGCTGTCGAGAGACGTTCCTCTCGGTGAGCCGGATCGCATTGCCCTCCTGGCGACCGATGGAGAGCTCGTCGCGAACCAAAGGGACGACGGTCGTTCTCCCTTCGTCATCCTCGATGATCAGCTTGTGCATGCGGTCCGATCCGTCCGCCCTGGGTTTGGGACTTTAGCTGTGCGTGTCACGGGGGTCAAGCATTGCAATCTGAAAACCCCTGTAATCTCGGGTAGGTTCAAGCCCGACGTCGAGGACCCGTGGCGCGCCCGGCTGCACGGGTCTCACTTGATGAGGATCAAGGAAGCCGCGATGACAATCGCCATACCCAGGATGAAGGCGGCGACGACTATCGCCACCGCGACGTTCTTGTTCTCCTGGAGCTCCTTGCGGACGTTGTAGGGGGTGATGAGCTCCCACAAGTAGTAACCGATGATGAGGAGGACGACGCCCACGACTCCGAAGATCGAGGCGTCGATCAGCAGCCGCCACAAGGGCAAGGGTTGAGCGGGGGCCAGGGCGACGGTCGCGGGATCCATTTGATTCTATAGACCGCGCAGCTCGGGATAAGTCGTCATCAGGTCAGTCTCCGTCATTGAATCGTCGGGATCGGCGGGGGTCCAGACCACCTCGAGCCCGAGCAGGCCGCTCGGGGACGCGCTGCCGAGCTGCGAAAGCAGCACCTCGAGATCGGCACGGTCACCGAGGGACTTGAAGCCGGCGACCGGTGCGCGGGTGGCGACGATCAACGTCACGACGACGTATTCGAGGGCTTCCTTGCCCTCCTCGACGGTGGCGGTGGAGCGCCGGACGTTCCCGTCGGCCCCGCGGACCCGCTCCACTTGAAACCGGGCGCGCTCGGTCAGGCTCAGGCCGTTCAACTTGGTTTCGGCGTTCGTCAGGCTCATGGGGCCGCTCGCGTCGACCCCCGCGTAGCGGATGGAATCCTTGTCCCGAAGCAGCTCGAGGGCGGTCTGCTGGAGCAACCCGGCGAGGCCGGCCTCGGTGCTCGTGTCGCCTTCGGACGCGAAGCTGGCCAGCCGATCCTGGATGCCGCGGGCTGACCGACCGAGTGCGATCTGCAGCCGATAGACGTACCCCCGGCCCAGGTTCGCTACCTGATCGTCGTCGTCGTCTTGATTCTGCAGGCCCCAGCCGGCGCCTCGATACCGGCGGGCGGCGCGGAACAATGAAAGCGCCGCGAAGCCCAGCACGCCGAGCACCAGAAGTGAGCTGAACCCGCTGCCGTAACCCATCCCTCCCCACCCCCACCCAAAGCTGGGGAGAAAGAAGAAGCTGTGGCCGCCGCCGCCGTAGCCATAGCCGGACCCCGTGCTCCGAGGCATGCTGAAGCCACCCCCGGAGCGGAAACCCAATCTCCCGCCGAAGCTGCCGCCGGACCGCGGGCCCGCCAGCGCGAGCGCCGGCAGGACCAGCAGACAGACCGCCAACACGACGGCGCCGACGGCGCGCAGTCCTGCCGAGTTTCGCGGACGCGGACGGTTTGTTTCCATTTGGTCGGAGTCTAGCAGCCCGCGGAGAAAGTCTCTGGCCGGCTGCCGTCGCCAGGTTTGCTTTGCCGTTTTCCTGCGAATCGCTAGAACCTGGGGATGGTGCAGGGTGGCGTCATCGCGGACAGCTTCCAGACCCTGGGCGTGTCCCGGGAAGGGCGGCCCGTCCAGGGGCGATTGTTCCCAGCGCGCGGTTTCGCCGCGAATCGCCGCTTGCTGGTGTTCGGCGGGATTCACGGCGACGAGCCGGGCAGCGTAGACACGGTTCTGGCGTGGGGCGCGAGGCTGGCTGGGCGGAACCGCGCGGCGGCGGTGTGGGTGGTGCCGGCCGTCAATCCCGATGGGCTTGCCGCCGGACGAAAGAACAACGCCGCCGATGTGGATCTCAACCGCAACTTCCCTGCCCGCAACTTCTCCCGTGCCCACGAGCCGGGGTACGATCCGGGACCGGCGCCCCTCTCGGAGCCCGAGTCCGCGCTCTTGGCGCAGCTCGTCGAGGAGGCGGCGATAGACGCCATCGTCGCGGTGCACGCGCCGTTTGCCTGCGTGAACTTCGACGGTCCCGCACGCGATTGGGCCGCGGCCGTGGCCCTGGCGAGCGGATGGCCTGTCCGCGAGGACATCGGCTATCCGACCCCGGGGTCGCTCGGTAGCTGGTTTGGCCTCGACCGAGGCCTGCCCATCCTGACGCTCGAGCTGCCCGCGGGCCCCCTGGAATTCTTCCATTCCCAGGCCATGGCGGCGCTCGACCGCGCATTAGATCACCTGGACCCCTCGGTGCCTCTATGAATCTCCAGGGAATTGGGTAGTATCGCCAGCGTTCGTTTCGCCCCCTGAACCCGGTCATGGACAAGGATCTCGAGCGCAGTTTTCTGGAGACGGTCTCTAAAGGTCTCGTTTCGCTTCCCTTCGACTTGAAGATTCTTCTGGAGGCGGTCGCGGACGCGGACCTGGAGCACGCGGTGCGCGAGCTGGCGGCGGCGGCCGTGGTCCACATCATCACGTCGAAGGACGGGAACGTGGATCCGCCGGTGCGGCACATCGAGGACGTCGTGCTCTTGCGCCTGGCGTTGGCGCGCATCCTGGCGGAGGGTGGCGAGGGCGCGGCGGCGTTCCGGCAGCGGTTCTCGGAGATCTACGACGGCCTGGACGGCGAGTTGCAGACCTTCCGCAACGTGCTTGGCGCCGACGTCGTCGACTGGCTAGATGGTCGGTGGGCGGCGCTGCGCAAGGTCGTCTACGGGAAGAAGAAGATCCCGATGTTCGTGGACGACGAGGAGGTGGGGACCTTCTTGTACGACGAGGGGCTGAAGTTCGGCACCAACTACCCGATCTCGGAAAAGTACCTCGCGGGGCGCGTGAAGCAGGCGCAGCCTTTCGTTGACCACCTGATTCGCAAGCGCGATCAGGACAAGAAGAAGATCCCCTCGTCCCCGTAGCCGGTAGGGGTTTCAGATGGGTTGGCTAGCTTCAGAGGCCGCGCTGCTCGGCGCAGGGCCGGCCGCTCTGTTGAACGTCGCGGCGAGCGTCGCCAACGAGGGCAAGGTCCCCGACCCCGCCATCACCGAGGTGGCGCGGCTGGCGGCGCCGGCGCTGGTGGAGCTGGATTCCGAAAAGGTACGAGACGGCATCGAGGCCGTCATCATGGGCCGGGACCTGGACCTCGGCCTGCAGTGGATGCATGACGCCGGCATCCTGAAGGTCCTGCTTCCCGAGCTCGAGGCGACGGTGGACTTCTCGCAGGAGGCGGGCCGGCGCCACAAGGACGTCTGGGAGCACACGAAGCAGGTGGTGCGCCAGTCGGTGCCGAAGCCGGCCGTGCGCTGGGCGGCGCTGCTGCACGACATCGGCAAGGTCCCCACGCGGGTGCTGCTGCCCGACGGGCGGGTGACGTTCCACCGACACGCCGAGGTGGGTGCGCGCATGTTCGACCCGATCGCGAAACGCTTCGGGTTCGATCGAAGCGGGCGTCAGAAGGTGCGCTTCCTGATCTTGCATCATCTGCGGGCGAACGCCTACGAGCCGTCGTGGACGGACGCGGCGGTGCGGCGCTTCGATCACGAGATGGGCGAGAGCCTCGACGAGCTGCTGGACCTGTCGCGCGCCGACGTCACCTCGCGCCGGCCGGGGCGACGGCAGGAGGCGGTGGCGAACATCCACGCGCTGAAGGAGCGCATCGTCGCCATTCGGGAGCTCGACGCCCGGGTGCCGCCCCTGCCGCCCGGGCTGGGCAACGCCATCATGGAGGCGTTCGCGCTGCCGCCCTCGCGGCGCATCGGCGACATCCGCAAGCTCTGCCAGGACGCCGTCGAGAGGGGCGAGCTGGAGGAGCGCCGCGACGCCGCCTACTACGTCGACTACCTGCGCCGTTCCGGCGTCACCGGATAGGGCGTCAGTCCCAGCCGTCGTTCTTTTCCAGCGGCTCGTCGCGCTCCCAGTGCTTGAGGTTACGCTTCTGGCGCAACAGATCGCGGACTTGCTGCACGACCATGGCGATACCGCCGAGACCGACGATCGCGACGCAGACGCGCGCGGGAAGCGGCATGTCGTGAGTCTGGACCCGCTTTGCGGCGGGCGCCAGCGGTGCCAGATTGGCGGGGTATGCCGGAGCTGCCCGATCTCGTTCACGTGGCGCGGGTGCTGTCGTCGGCGCTCGTTGGGCGCCGAGTCGTGGCCGCGCGCACCGGGGATCCGACGGTACTGCGGCTGATGGTGCCGGGCGATTTTCCGGCGGCGGTCACGGGCCGAACCCTCGTGTTGCTGGAGCGCCGCGGGCACTTCATGCGCTTCGGGTTCGACGGCGACCTGGCGCTGATCGTCAACGCGATGCTGGTCGGGAAGTACCGCCTGCTTCCGCCCGCGGAGGCGCGCCGGGAAAAGGACCCGGTCGCGCTGGGCTTCGCGCTCGCCTTCGACGACGGGAGCGAGCTGCGGTACATCGACGACAAACGGATGGGGAAGGTCTACGTGGTGCCGGCCGACGAGGAGGCCCAGATCCCCGTGTACAGCGAGCTCGGCGTCGACGTATTGTCGCCGGCGTTCGATCGCGAACGATTCCAGCAGCTCGTGCGCGGGCGCCGCGATCAGGTGCGGCCCTTCCTGATGGACAAGCGCGCGCTGGCGTCGATCGGCAACGCCTACGCGGACGAGATCCTGTTCGCTGCGCGAATTCACCCCAAGACCTTCGTGCGAAGCCTCACCGACGATGATCGCGAGCGGCTCTTCGTGGCGATCGGCGGCGTCCTGCGCGGGGCCATCGAAGAGATCGAGCGGCGCGGGGCGCCGGTGGACGTGAAGGTCAGAGACTTCCTGGCAGTGCGGGGCCGGGCCGGGCAGGCTTGCCCCCGCTGCGGCGCGAAGATTCGGGACGTGCGCGTCGGCGACGGCGACGCCAGCTTCTGCCCCGCGTGCCAGCCGGCGACGCGGAGTCTGTTCGTCGATTGGTCGCGGATCACCCCGTCCGCTGCCGGGGAGGCGTCGCCTGCTGCAGGTGGTAGAGCGCGACCGCGCCGGCGGTCGCGACGTTGAGCGAGTCCGCGCCGGGCGCCATGGGGATGGTGATGAGGGCGTCGCAAGCCGCGCGCGCGGCGGCGGACAGCCCCGGTCCTTCCGAGCCCAGCATCAACGCCACCTTCGGGGGGCGGCTGACGGCGGGCAAGGGGGTGGCGTCCGGGTCCACCACCGCGCCAAGCACGACAAAGCCTTGCTGTTTCAAGCGAACGAGATCGTCCGGCCAGGTGGAGAGACGAATCACGGGGAGCTGGAACACCGCCCCGATCGAGACGCGGATGGCCTTGCGGTAGAAGGGATCCGCGGCGCGCGGCGACAGCACCAGCGCGTCCGCGCCAAGGGCGGCCGCGTTTCGCGCCGTGGCACCGATGTTGTCGGCGCTGACGAGATCTTCGAGTACGACCAGCGTCCGGGCTGCCGCCGGGACCGCCACCGACGGCGGTCGCCTTCCGATCGCCAGGCAGCCGCGGTGGACGTGAAAGCCGGTTATCGCGTCGAGCACCGCTTGCGTCGCCGAGAAGATGGGGTAAGTCCCCGCAGACAGGGCGTCCCCCAGCGACGCCAGGCGTAGCGGCGTCGCCAGCACGGACGACACCTCGAGGTCGCTCTGCAGGAGGCGGCGGACCACCAGCTCGCTCTCGGCCACGAACCGCGCGCCCTCGGCGCTGAGATCGCGATCCTTCATGTGCCGGTAGTCGCCGAGCCGCGGGTCGTTCGGATCTTCCACGCCCTCCACGCGGGGCAGGGCGGCGGCCGCGATCATGGCGTCAAGTAATCGCGCGATCGAAGCTGGCGGCGAGGTGGCGCCGCGCGCTGGCCTTCACCGCGGCCATGTCCACCGGTTTGCCGAGGACGCTGCTGAGGGAGCCCATCACGTTCGCCTCCAGACCGCAGGGGTTGATGGCGGTGAAGCGCTGCAAATCCGTCGACACGTTGAGCGCGAAGCCGTGCATGGTGACCCAGCGCTTGACCGCCACGCCAATCGAGGCCAGCTTGCGCAAGTCGCCGGCGCCGGCGGTCCATACGCCGGTCCAGCCTGGGTTGCGCGTCCCCGTGACGCCGAAGTCCGAGACGGCGCGGATGAGCCCCTCTTCCATGTTGCGCAGGTAAAGGTGCAGGTCCCGCTCTTCAGGCCGCAGCAACAAGATCGGGTAGCCCACCAGCTGACCGGGGCCGTGGTAGGTGACGTCGCCTCCGCGCTCGATCTCGAAGGTGGGCACGTCGCCCACCGCGACGAGGTTCTCCTTGTGCGTGCCACGCCCGAGCGTGATCACGTGGGGATGCTCGACGAAGATCAGCGTGTCGGGGATCTCGTCCCGTTGCCTGGCCGCCACCAGCTCGCGCTGCAGCGCCCAGACCTCCGCGAAGTCGCGGGTCCCGAGATCCATGAGCCGGGCGGGATGAGCCACGGTCGGAATACTAGCGCGTCGTCGCCGTCGCCTATCGATTCACGATGTGGATGGCCTCGCCCAGGCTGGCCTTGGCGGCTTCCATGATCGCCTCCGGCAACGTGGGGTGCGCGTGGATGGTCAGCGACAGATCGTCGGCCAGCGCGCCCATCTCGATGGCCAGCGCCCCCTCGGCGATGATGTCGGAGGCGCCGTTGCCGACGATGTGGACGCCGAGGACCTCCTTCGAGCCGGCGTCGATCACCACCTTCACGAAGCCGTCGGTGTCTGCGTTCGCCACCGCGCGCCCCAGCGCCGCGAACGGAAACTTGCCAACCTTCACCTTGCGCCCGGATTTTTCGGCCTCCTCGGCGGTGAGGCCGGCGGTCGCGATCTCGGGATCGCTGAAGATCACGGCGGGGATGCAGCGGACGTCCATCTCGGCGCGGTGGCCGGCGATGACCTCGGCCACCACCTCGGCCTCGTGGGAGGCCTTGTGCGCCAGCATGGGCTGACCCACCAGATCGCCGATGGCGTAGATGCTCGCCACGTTGGTCTTCAGCTGGCGATCGACCGGCACGAAGCCGCGCTCGATCTTGACCCCGACGGTCTCGAGGCCGAGACCCTCCGAGTTGGGCCGGCGACCCACCGCCACCAGCACCTTGTCGGCGTCGATGGTCGCGGTCTCGCCCTTGTCGCCCACCTCGACGGTGACGACGGCGCGGTCGCCCTTGTCGATCCAGGACTTGGCCTTGGCGCCGGTCATCACCTCGACGCCCAGCTTCTTCAGCTTGCGCGAAACGACCTGCGCCAGCTCGGGATCCGAGCCTGACAAGATCCCGGGCAGCGCCTCGACCACGGTCACGCGCGCGCCCAGCTTCGCGTACAGCGTCCCGATCTCGATGCCGATGTAGCCACCGCCGATGACGACGAGACGTCCCGGCACCTCGTCGAACGCGAGCGCGCCGGTCGAGTCCACGATCCGCACGCCGTCGAACTTGAACCCGGGGATCTCGATGGGCCGCGAGCCGGTGGCGACCACGATGTTGTCCGCGGTGATCGTGGTCTTCGCCTTGCCGTCGTCGAGCTCGACCGTTCGCGGACCAACGATGCGCGCGGTCCCCGTGCGGTAGTCACAGCCGTTGCTCTTCAGGAGCTGTCGGACGCCGCTCGTCATCTTGGCGACGACGGAGCCTTTCCACTCCTGCATCTTCTTCATGTCGGCGCGGATGTTGTCGGCGAACAATCCGATGTCGCCCCCGTGCTTCATCTTGTCGAAGATCTTCGACGCGTTGATCAGCGCCTTCGACGGGATGCAGCCGACGTTGAGGCAGATTCCGCCTGGTTGGTCCTTCTCGACGACGAGCGTCTTGACCTTCAACTGCCCGAGTCGAATGCCTGCGACGTAGCCCCCGGGGCCGGCGCCTATGACCAGGGCTTGGACCTGCAATGTCTCGGAGGCCATGGTCAAACTAGGGTTTTGCCAGCTTGTGAATCTTGACCTGCGCCGCGAACATGCAGGGCGTCAGCGGCTGGAGCTGGCCCGTGGCGTCTGCGAGGCTGACCGTCGCGGCCGCCGAGCCGAGAATTTGCGCGGTGGGCGCCGCGCCCTTCACCGGCTGGAGCAGCATGAACGAAATCGGGGTCGTGGGATCGGGCGCGAGGAGGACGTTGCTCGCGTCCATCGACGACACCGAGATCGTGCAGGTGGGAGCCGCCCCCGTGTAGGGGTCGGGCGTGGGAACCGTGGCGACTTTGCCCTTCACGTCATAGTTGAACAAGCACAGGCCGTCGGTTCCCACGAGGTCGGTCAGGACCCCAGCCGCGATCGTCACCGTCGAGCCCCACAGCGGGAACGGAACGTTCTCGAGGCCCACCTCCATCCGGCAGTTCAGCGACGACGCGTCGGTGTCCACCAGCCACACACCCTCGAACTCGGGGAATGGCTCCCCCGAGGTCGTGGACCCGCAGCCGGCCGCGATGACGCCTCCGCCCAGACAGCACAGCATCGCCAGGGCCCCACCGCGTACGGTGAGCACCTTGGACATGGAATGGAGCCCGGATGAGTCTCTGGTCGTCATGTGGGTAACCTTTCTGATGACGGGTCGCGGGTCGTGCAGGAGAGTACCTCAACCGCCCCCGCGGGTACCAGCTTCAACCGCCGCCGCCGCCTGCGCGCACGCGCTCCAGGTCGGCGAGCTGCTCCTCGAGTGAGGTGAGCGGACGCACATAGACGTCCTCGATGAGCGAACGCCGTGCGGGAGCCGCCACCTGTTCCTCAGCCTCGATGGCGCGGTGAAGGTCGGCCGCGATCGCGTCGTCGATGGCGCGCGCGCGCGCATCGTCCAGGTGGCCGATCGCCCGCAGCCAGCTCGCGAGGCGCAGCAGGGGGTCGCGCGCCTGCCAGGGGACGAGCTCCGCGTCGGCGCGGTAGCGCTCGGGGCTGTCCGACGAGCTGTGGCCCCCGAGCCGGTAGGTGACGGCCTCGATCAACGTCGGCCCTTCGCCTCGGCGCGCGCGTTCCACCGCCTCGTGGGTCGCGGCGTAGACCGCCAGCACGTCGTTGCCGTCCACGCGCACGCCTGGGATGCCGTAGGCCAGCGCCTTCACCGCGAACGTCTCCGACGCGCTCTGCGCCTTCGCCGAGGTGGACATGGCAAAGCCGTTGTTCACGCACATGAACACCACCGGCACGCGAAAGACCGCGGCGAAGTTGACGCCCGTGTGGAAGTCCTCCGCGCTGGTGGCGCCCTCCCCGAGGTACCCCAGCACCACCGTGTTGTCGCGCTTGATCTTCGCGGCCCAGGCGAGGCCGGTGGCCTGCGGAAGCTGGGTGGCCACGCACGACGACATCGGCAGCACCCGCAGGGCGCGCGGTGTCACCGGGTGGCCCGGCACCTGCCGCCCCTTGCCCGCGTCATGGGCGTTGCCGAACAGCTGGGCGACGAAGGCCGGCAAGGGCAGCCCGCGCAACAGGGCGGCGCTCGACTCGCGGTGCGCCGGGACGATCCAGTCGGTCGGTCCGACCGCCGCCAGCGGGGCCACGATCGTTGCCTCTTGCCCGCGCGCCTCGGCGTAGACGCCGATGCGACCTTCGCGCTGCAGGGTCATCATGCGCTCGTCGAGCATCCGAACGAGCCGCATCTCCCGGTACAGCCGCAGCCAGGTCTCGGCCGGCAGCGGCGGCACATGTTTCTCGTCCACCCGCCCCTCGGCATCGAGGATGGTCAGGAGCCCCGTCGCGCGCACGTAGTCGGTGTCGCTCCAGACCTCGACGAACTCCGCCGCGACGTCGCCCATGCCCGCGCGGACCTTGGACGGGGCGGCCGGGGGGGATTTCGACATCAGAGCAGGTCCACCATCAACAGACCGGGGTTTTCCAGGGTCGCCTTGATCTCGGCCACCAGGCGGGCGGCGTCGTAGCCGTCGACGACCCGGTGGTCCACCGAGATCGACAGGTTCATCATGTCGCGGGCGACGATCTTGTCGCCGACGACCATCGCCCGCTTGGCGATCTTGTGAACGCCCAGGATGGCGACCTCGGGGAAGTTGATGATGGGCGTGGCGAGGAGGCCACCCAGGGCGCCCAGGCTGGTGATGGTGAACGTCGAGCCCGAGAGCTCCTCGCGGGTGGCCTTGCCGGCGCGGGTCGCCTCGGCCAGGCGATCGATCTCGCGTGCCAGCTCGACCAGCGATCTGGCGCCCGCGTCGCGAATGACCGGGACGATGAGCCCGTTGTCGGTCGCGGTGGCGAGGCCGATGTGGTGGGCGCGGCGTTGCACGATCTCGCCCGCCTTCTCGTCCAGCGTGGCGTTCAGCTGCGGAAACTTCGCCAGCGCGCCCACCGTGGCCTTGATGATGAACGGCAGGTACGAGAGCTTCACGCCCTGGCCCCCGAGCTTCTCGTTGGCCTTGGCGCGGACGAGCACGAGGTCGGTGCAGTCCACCTCCTCGACGTAGGTGAAGTGCGCGGCGGTGTGCTTCGAGTGAACCAGGTGCTCCGCGATCTTCTTGCGCACGCCGCGGAAGGGGATGCGCACGTCGCCGGGGTCGCCGGCACGCGCGCCGGTGGATGCAGGCGGCGCGGCCGCGGTGGTTGTACCGGGGGAGATCGTCGCGCCCGGCACGCCGTGCGCGCGCACATCGTCTGACGTGATTCGTCCCGCCCGGCCGGTTCCCGCGACCAGGCGGATGTCGATCCGCAGCTCGCGGGCCAGCTTCCGGGTGGCCGGCGTCGCCAGCACCAAGGTGCCCCGCCCGCCGTCGGTTGCCGCCGGCGAGGAGGAGGTGGCGGGCGACGACACCGACGGGGACGGCGCCGCGGCGGGCGCCCCCTTCGACGCGGCGGGCGTGCTGCCCGTCGCCGCGCTCGCGTCCGTTTCGATCGTCAACAAGACTCGGCCCACGGGGCAGATCTCGCCCTCGGCGAACAGGCGCTTGCCCACGCGACCGGCGCGCGGCGCGGGGATCTCCACGGTCGCCTTGTCCGTCATGATCTCGACGAGGGGTTGATCCTCGCGGACCACGTCGCCTTCCTTGACCAGCCAGCGCACGACCTCGCCCTCGACGACGCCTTCGCCGATGTCGGGCAGTTTGAACTCGTACGTCATGACCGGCTCAGAAATTCACCACGCGCTCGACGGCGTCCAGGATGCGGGCGGCGTCCGGCAGATATTCGTGCTCGAGGGTGTAGGGGAACGGCGTGTCGAAGCCCGTGACCCGCAGGATCGGGGCCTCGAGGTGCAGGATGGCGCGCTCCTGGATCGTCGCCGCCAGCTCGGCGCCGAACCCGCAGGTCCGCGGCGCCTCGTGCACGACGACCACGCGTCCGGTCTTCTTCACCGAGGCGAGGATCGTGTCGATGTCGAACGGCAGCAACGAGCGCAGGTCCACGACCTCGAGATCGTAGCCGACGGCGGCGCCCTTCTCGGCCGCGTCCAGGCAGGTGTGCACCATCGCGCCCCAGGCCAGCACCGTCACCTGCTGTCCGGGACGGACGATCTTCGCCTCACCGATGGGGATGGTGTAGTCGTCGAGGGGCACCTCCCCCTTCGAGGCGCGGTACACGCGCTTCGGCTCCATGAAGATCACGGGGTCGTCGTCGCGGATGCTGGCCAGCAGCAGTCCCTTGGCATCGTAGGGGTTCGAGGGCATCACCACCTTCAACCCCGGCACGTGAATGAACAGCGCCTCGGGTGACTGCGAGTGATAGTGACCACCCTTGATCCCGCCGCCGACGGGCGTGCGGATCACGAGCGGCGCCGGATACTCGCCGCCTGATCGGTAACGGAGCTTCGCCAGCTCGTTCACGATCTGATCGTAGGCCGGATAAATGAAGTCGGCGAACTGGATCTCCGGCACCGGCCGCAACCCGTAGAGCGCCATGCCGATCGCGGTGCCGATGATGCCGGACTCGGCCAGCGGCGTGTCCACGCAGCGTTCGCCGCCGAACTCCTCGTACAGCCCCGTCGTTGCGCGGAACACCCCGCCGAATCGACCCACGTCCTCACCCAGCACCAGCACGCGCGGATCGCGGTGCATCTCCAGTCTGAGGGCGTCGTTGACGGCCTGGATGATGTTCATTTCGGGCATGGAGCTCTCGTTCGTCTCTCGTGACGGTGGACTGCGGGGCGGGGCCGCGCGGACAGGGGATACGTCAAGCGGCGTCCGGAATCAAGCCGCATCGTCGCGCTGGCCGCTTGCCCACTTCCCCGCTTGATCGTGCGACCGGCGACCAGGCCCCGGCGCCGTGGCGGCGCGAGGCGAGCCGCGTTAAACGTGACCGTTGCGGGGGTCGTCCGCCGATGCCGTCCCCCTCCCTCAGCGACAATGCCTTCCGAATCGAGACGCTTTCTCCCCGGCGGCCGGCCGGCCTGACGATGCGGGCGCGCGCCTTGTTGCGGTCATCGTGGGAGCGCGTTCAGCGCTTCCGGATCGATCCCGTCCTGGCGGCGGCGCTCGTCGTCGGAGCGCTGGTACGCGCGTGGCGCTTCGGCGCGCTCCCGTCCGGGATGAACCAGGACGAGGCGGCGATGGCTTACGACGCCTACTGCCTGATCCATCACGGCACCGATCGCCTGGGGATCCACCTCCCGACGATGCTCGTGTCGTGGGGCTCGGGCATGAACCCGCTCGCCTCCTATGTGGCTGCGCCGTTCGTCGGCTTGCTGGGCCTCCGACCGTGGACCGCACGGCTTCCGTTTCTGCTTGCGGGCGTCGCGAGCCTCCCGCTGTTCTATACGATGCTGCGCGAAACGATCGATCGGCGCGTGGCCCGGGTCGGCGTCGCGCTGCTGGCCATCAGCCCGTGGCACGTCATGGTGTCGCGATGGGGGCTCGAGGCGAACCTGTTTCCCTTCGTGTTCCTGCTGGCGTCTGTGTTGCTTCTGTGTTCGACCCGACGCCCCTCCCTGCTGCTCGCCGCGGCGGCGGCCTATGCGATCTCTCTCTATGCCTACGGGACGTCCTACTTCGTGGTACCGACCTTCGTGGTGATGGCGCTGGCGTACGGGTTGCGTCATCGCCTGTGGCCGGCGCGGTTCATCCTCGCGGCAGGGGTGGTGTTCGTGCTGTGCGCGATCCCCATGGGCCTGAACCTGGCGGTGAACAGCCTGGGATGGAACGAGATCCACACGCCGCTGTTCACGGTGCCGAAGATGACGGGCACGGCGCGCTACCGCATGATGGGCAACACGAACCTCCTGTCGCGCGCGTTTCTGGAGAACGCTGCCGACAACTTGAAGGCCGCGGCCGGCATCTTTCGAGCGCAGGACGACGGTCTCATCTCGAACGTGGTGCCTGGCTACGGCGTCCTCTTCTGGTTCACGTCCGCGCTGGCAATTGCTGGCCTCGCCCTGCTGGCCGCGCAGGCCCTGCGTCGCCGCTATCGGCCGGCGTTCTTCTTGCTCGCCTGGTCGCTGGCGGCGATCCTGATGACCGCGTTCGTCTCGGTGAACGTGAACCGCGCGAACATCGCGTGGCTGCCGTTCATCGCCTGCGCGTCGATCGCCACCGCGTTTCTCGGGCAGCGCCGCTCCTTGGTCGTGCTGCTGGGGCTCGCCTACGGCGGCTCGTTCGTCGGATTCGTCTGCACCTACTTCGGCCAGTACGCCGAGCTCGGGGCCTCCCGGTTCTTCCCCTCCTTCGGCGAGGCGATCGGGTACGCAAGCAGGCAGACTGAAGGCGAAGTGTGCATCACGAAGCAGCCTGAACAACCGTACATCTTCGTCCTTCTCTACAATCGAGAGGACCCACGCACCTTCTACCGAACGGTGCGCTACGAGGATCCACACGCGGATTTTCATACGGTCGTATCCTTTGGCCGCTATCGCTTCGGGCTCGATCGCTGTCGCGATTCCGCGCCCGTGCTGATCGTCCCGCGGCAGGAGGCCGCCCCGTTCGAGGCGGCGGGCTTCGAGGCGAGACGGTTCTCGCACTACACGGTCCTGACCCGACGAAAGTGAGCGAGCCCCCTGTGAGCATCGACACAGGCATTTTGCTTGCTTAAGGTTCGCCAAAATGACTCCAACCCGCTCGCGCCGGCCCAGCAGCCACGGCGACGCTGATCAAACTGTCGCGATCGCGTCGCCGCCGGAGGCTTGGAGGACGGCGATTGGGGCGCCCGGATGACAGCAGCGGTCGCCACCTGGGTGGCTCTCGGCGTCGCCCTCGCGGCGGCCCGGGTGACCCTGCGGCGACGGGGCGTCTTCCTGCTCGGGCGTCACGGTCACCTGATCGCGCCCGCCGCGCTCGGAACGGTTTGGCTCGCGGGACTCATGCTGGGGCAGGCGACGAGGTCGCTCATCGGCATGGTCTTCGTCGCGGCGCTGCCGCTGGTGGCGCTGGCGATCGTGTCCTACCGCAACTTCTCCCGCCATAGCTCTCGCCACGCCATCTTCACCCGCCTCGACCTCCTGATGGTGATCCACATGGGGGTGGTGTTCTGGGTGGTCAACCTCTGGGACATCGAGTGCCACCGCGCGATCGTCGGACAGTTCTTGCACGGCAACCTGCCGCCCACGGCCATCAACGATCCGCGCGCGCCGCTCGCCTATCACGCGACCTATGACGCGTTGGTGGCGGTGGTCCTCACGGCCCTGCCGCTCGACCTCGAACAGGGGATGGCGGTGGCTTCGATCGCGTGCCTGACCCTGACGATCGCGAACCTGCGCTGCCTCACCCGCCTGCTGTTTCGCTCGCCCGTCGTCGGTCAGCTCGGCCGCGCGCTCTTCGTCTACGGATTTGGCCCGGTGCTGATTCGCTACTTCATCGAGGGCTTCTCCCTGGACGGGCTGCACGGGGGGACGTCCCAGTCCTACGTCGACATCATCCTCAGGCGTCCGGCGGGCCTCGGCTTCGCGCTGTTCACCCTGGCGTTGTCCCTCCTTCTCCCATTCTATCGATCGATTCGCGCTGGAGGGGGGACGCCGCCCACGACGCCGTTGGCCCAGCGTCAGGTGCTGCTCCGTCTGCTGCTGTTGCTGCCTGTTTGTGCCTTGTTGCCCCAGACGGCCGAGGAGACGACGTTGTTCCTGGGCGTGCTCATCGCCCCGCTGGTCGTGGCGCGGCGGCTGCGCTGGCCGTGGGTCGCCCTGCTGGGCGTCGCGTTGGCGGTCGGCCTGCTTCAGTCCGGCGTGGTGCGGGGCGTCCTCGGGCAAGGCTCGATGGCGACGCCCCACATGCGACCCTCGTGGCCACCCACGTTGCCGAGCTGGCGGTTCCGGGACGATGGCGCGGTCATCTGGTCGGGCAATGGCCTCACCATCCTGTCGCTGGAATTCGGCCCCGTCTTCCTCGCATCGCTCTTGATGGGTCTCTTCGGGAAGGACGAACGCCGGCGCGTCCTCATGGCCGTGTTTCTCGCAGGCCTCGTGGCGGCGCTCTTCATCAAGGCCCCCGGCTGGCCCAAGAGCGACCTCGATCGATTTCTGTTTTACGGAACGCCGTCAGTGTTCATGCTGTCGGCGGCCCTCGTCGAATGGCTCCAGCGACGCTACCCGGGCCTTCAGGACCGCCCGGCGCGCCTGAAGGCGCTGGCGGTTGGGTTCGCCGTGGTCATGTGCGGTCCGCCATTCGTGGTGCCGACCCACCACGCCGCGGGCCCGCTCGAAGGCAGCTTCTTCCGCCACGCCTTCGGCGGCGACCTCAAGCGGAACCTGAAGGTCGTCGCACCGCGGGAGCCGATCCTCACGACCACCCAGCGCGCCGACGAGCTGATCCAGGCGGGCTTCATGGTGGTGGCGCCGCTCGACAGCAATTCGATCGGTCGCATCACCGAGGAACATTTCGACGAATACCTGCGCAATCACGCCGCGGACGCTGCCTGGCTCTTCCTGCCCGAGAACGACGCCCGCGTGAAGAATCAACCCGTCGAGGGGCGTGATGGGAGCTTCGTGCTGGTGCGGGCGCCGATGCGCCAACGCTAGCCTGGCTGACGTGAGGCGGATGATGCTCCGATTCGATGGACCTGACTCGCTGGCACGCGGCGTTCGACGCCGAAACGTTGACGTGAGAACATCTCGCCATCGATGAGTGCCACGATCACCCGAGTTCACCTTTCGAACTGGAAGAACTTTCGAGCCGTCGACGTGCGGATCGGTCCGCGGGTCTTCATCGTGGGTCCGAACGCCGCAGGGAAGACCAATTTCCTCGATGCGCTGCGGTTCCTTCGGGACATCGCCGCTCCAGAGGGGAGTTTGGTCGCGGCGGTCAAGGAACGACGCGGATTGACTCATATGCGTAGCCTTCATGCTCGGAGCAACAGCAACGTCCTCGTCGAGGTTGAGGTCGTTCTCTCAGACGACACCAAACCGTGGACCTACGAGCTCGAACTCTCCGGCAGTGAATCGACAAAGAAGCCGATCAGGATCGAGAAGGAGCGAGTCACGCATGGGCAGGAGGTTCTGGTGGACCGGCCGGACGCAAATGACACAGACCACAGGCTGTTAACGCAAACCTACTTGCAGCAGATCACCCAGAGCCTCCGCTTTCGTCCCTTGGCCGACACCCTTGCGAGCATGGTCCATGTCCACGTCGTCCCTCAACTTGTCCGCACACCTGCCCGCGCCGACCAGCCATCGCCGAGGGACGCTTCCGGGTCCGACTTCATCGACCAACTGGCACAGCTATCTCCTGCTCAGCAAAAACGGGCGTTGAAACGCATTCAGAAGATCCTCCGGATCGCCGTCCCACGATTCTCGGAGTTGCAGGTGAATCGGGATCAGCTCGGGCGCCCACACCTGGAGGCAAAGTATGCGCATTGGCGTCCCCAGGGAGGATGGCAGAACGAGCAGGAGTTTTCTGACGGGACCCTTCGCCTAATCGGGCTCCTCTGGGCCATCGATCAGGGCGTTGCGCCGTTGATGCTGGAGGAGCCTGAGCTTTCGCTGCACCGGGACGTGATCCGTCAGTTGCCCCGACTCATGACCCAGGCGGCCAATCGCTCCCATCGTCAGGTCATCGTAGCGACTCACGCCGACGAGATGCTGGAGGACCGAGGAATCGACCCTTCCGAAATCATCTTGCTCAAGCCGTCGTCGGACGGGACGCAAGCAACTCTCGGTTCGGAGACACCAGCGATAGTGAATGCCGCGAGAGCCCGTGTCCCGCTCGGGAGGTTGATTTCCGGGATCACAAAGCCGCCGAAGATCGAACAGTTGGCCCTGCAGCTGCAGGTGTCGGAGCGATGAGTTTGGCCCTCGTGGTCGAGGGCGACACCGACCTTCCCGTTGCCCGCAAGCTCGCGTCAGACGCCGCACTCGACGTCTTCACCGAAATGGACGCGGGTGGCAAGCAGAGGATTGATGCCGAACTTCAGAGCTACAACGCTGCCGCAAAAGGAACACCGTGGTTCGTTCTTCGAGACCTCGACGACGACGCGCCGTGTCCGGGGAGATTCCTCGAAGGAATTGCGTTTCGACCCTCGAGGTGGATGTGCCTACGCCTGGCTGTTCGCGAGTTGGAATCATGGCTCCTCGCCGACCATGAGGGAGTCGCCGGGTTCTTCAAGGTGACCGCCCGTGACCTGCCCCTGAGTCCAGATAACGAAATCGACCCAACGCAGAAGCTGGTCAATCTATGTCGAAAATCCACGAGTCGTCGCATTCGAGAGGGCATGGTTCCCCGGCAGGGATCGGCGACAACCGTGGGTCCACTGTACGAGGCATTGATCATCGAGTTCGGAACCCGCTACTGGAGCCTGGACAGAGCGAGTGATCGTAGCCCGAGCCTGCGACGCGCCCGGCAGGCCATCCGCAAGCTGGGCGAGAACTGGAGCGCCCATGCGCTCGGCGCGGGCGCCGACTGAGAGCGGAGTCATCGGACCAGCCCCTCGACCTAAACGGGATGCTCCCACAGCAGACCCGAGACTGTAGTTAGGTCCCGGAGCGCGTCGCATCCCCTTCGGACTTCGGCAGGCGCTGGCGGGCGCGCCAGATGATCGCGAGCGGTGCGAGCTCGACCAGCCCGGCCAGGAGGAACGCCGGCCCCACGTCATGAAACGTGTCGAGGATGGCGCCGGTCGCGTGATATCCGATGAGGCTGCCGACCCCCAGCATCGCCGCCAGGTAGAGCGCCTGTCCCGTGGCGCGCACCGTCGGGGGTACGGTGCCGTTCAACAGCGCGATCCCCGTGATCCAGAACAGGCCGAAGGTGAGGCCGTGCATGGCCTGCAGCGCGACGAGGGCGCCGCTCGTGTGCGCGCGCCATACGAGTAGCCAGCGCACCGCGGTCGCCGCGAAGGCGATGCACAAGAGGGTCTCGAGGCGGAACGCCCGGCGCAGCGAGGTGAACCAGAACATGATCGCGCCCTCCGCCAGGACGCCCACCGCGTAGGCGCCGCCGCCGACCGCGGGCGGCAGGTGGCGGGCGCGCAACAGCAGACCGAAGAACACGTTGTACGGAGCCAAGGCCATCCAGTGCAGCGTCCCGACCGTCAGAAGCAAGCGAAAGCGCCGATCCCGCCACAACGCCGTGACCTCGGAGAAACGGGGCGTGCGCAGCCGTGAGGCCGCGTGTCCCTTTACCCGAAACGACATCAGCCCCGCCAACGTCAGCCCGCCGAACATCAGGCCCGGCACCAGCGGATCCGCGGGGCGCCCGCCTCGCAACGTCAACAGGAAGCCGCCCAGCATCGCCGACACCAGGAATCCGAACGAGCCCCACATTCGCACCCGGCCATAGCCGCGTCCCTCGGGCGACATAGCCACCGCCAGCGTGTCGACCACCGGCCCGATTCCGACATTGAACAGCGCGAACACCGCGAGGGCCAGCAAGGCCCCGGGAAAATGCCGCGCCCTCAGCAAGAGCGCGACGCCCGCCGCGCTGCCGAAGCACGCGACGCGCAACACGCGCTCGTGGCGGTGGGTGCGATCCGCGATCCACGCCCAGCCGAGCGGCACGCCCAGGTTGCAGATGGGAAACAGCGACAAGGCGGTCGCGATCTCGCTGCCCGTCAGGCCCAGATCACGAAGATACGATGACAGGTAGGGGGTCGAGATGCCCACCGAGATGAACGCGCAGAAATAGAACGCCGAGAGCAACCGCGTCGGTGCGACGGACGAACTGGATGATCCGGACGTGGTGCTGGTTGACGAGGAGATCAAGGGGGTGCCGTGGTGGCGTGACCGCGGGTCATGCTAGCCAGCGCCGGGGCGCGCTTCGCATCGTGGTGACTCCCAGCGATTCGCACCACGCCTCGAATGCCGCGCGCGGCACGCCACGAAACCGCAGGTCATCCAGCGACTCCGCCAGCGGCACGGCATCGATCAGCGTGGCAAGGGTCCGGTACAGCAGGGCCTCATCGCGCCCCGCTTGCAGCGTCGCCGCCAGCTGCAGCGCCCCCCGCGGCTTCACTTTCCAGTGATGCGCGAGCGGCGGGATGTTCTCGAGGTGGTCGTAAGCGCCGAGCAGCATGCCCGCGCCCTTCTCGCCGAAGCCGGGGAGGCCGGGGATGCCGTCGGCGGTGTCGCCGGTCAGCGCCAGGAAGTCCGGGATGCTGCGCGGGCCGAAGCCGCGGACGGCGCGAAACGCCGCCTCGTCGATCACCTTCCGCTGCCGGCGGTCCACCTGCACGACGCGGTCCCCGCGCAGGCACTGTCCGAGATCCTTGTCGGGTGTCAGGATGCGGACCTGCTCGACCTCTGGCGCGAACCGGGCGGCGGCGGTGGCCAGGGCGTCATCGGCTTCGTAAGTGTTCATGGACCACACCACGACCCCCATGGCACGCACCGCGGCCTCGACCGTGTCGAACTGCGCGTGCAGCTCGGGTGGGACACCCTCATCGCTCTTGTAGCCGGCGAACAGGTCGTTGCGAAACGATCGGATGGGGTTGTCGAACGCGACCGCCAGATGGGTCACGTCCTCGGACGGGTCGTGCAGCAGCGCCAGCAGCGAGGACACGAGCCCTACCGTGGCCTTGGCGTCCCATCCGCCCGGAGCGCGGTGATCGGGGCGCGGCGAATAGTGCGCCCTGTAAAGCTCGTAGGTCCCATCGACGACATGCAGCCGCACGGCTCGAACTATAAGCCGGCGCGCGGGCGCTTCCCGGTGTTTCAGACTTGCGCGGGCGCGCCGGGGTGCTCAGATTCCGGCGTGACGACCACCAGCGCCCACGCCGACGCCCACGCCGCGATCGACGCGGTCTTTCGCATCGAATTACCCCGCCTCATCGCCGGTCTGGCGCGCGTCGTGCGCGACGTGGGCCTCGCCGAGGAGCTGGCCCAGGAGGCGCTGGTGACGGCGCTGGAGCGCTGGCCCGAGTCAGGCATTCCTGACAACCCCGGGGCCTGGTTGATGGCGACGGCGAAGCATCGGGCCATCGACGATCTCCGGCGCAACCGCCTGCACCAGCGCAAGCAAGGCGAGATCGGCTACGAGATCGAGACCCGCGCCGAGGGCTCGACAGCGGATCTGGATGCGGTGCTCGACGACGACGTGGGCGACGATCTGCTGCGCCTGGTCTTCACCGCCTGCCATCCGCTGCTGTCGACCGACGCGCGCGTGGCGCTGACGCTGCGCTTGCTCGGCGGGTTGACCACCGAGGAGATCGCGCGCGCCTTCCTGGTACCCGAGGCGACGATCGCCCAGCGCATCGTGCGCGCCAAGCGGACGCTCGGCGAGGCGCGCATCCCCTTCGAGGTCCCGCGCGGCCCCGAGCTCGGCGCCCGGCTCTCGTCGGTGCTCGAGGTCGTCTACCTGGTGTTCAACGAAGGCTACGCCGCGACCGCCGGCGGCGATTGGATGCGACCGGCCTTGTGCGAGGACGCGCTGCGCTTGGGCCGCATCCTGGCCGAGCTCGCCCCGAACGAGCCCGAGGTCCACGGGCTGGTCGGCTTGATGGAGATCCAGGCGTCGCGCGCGGCCGCGCGCGTCGATGCGACCGGGGCGCCGATCCTCCTGCTCGACCAGAACCGCGCGCGCTGGGACCACGTCCTCATTCGCCGTGGCCTCGCGGCGCTGGCGCGCGGGGAGGCGACGGGTGGGGCGCCGGGCCCCTACCTGCTGCAAGCGGCGATCGCGGCCTGCCACGCCCGCGCGCGCACCGCCGAGGAGACGGACTGGCCCCGCATCGTCGGTCTATACGAGGCGCTCGCACGGCTGAGTCCGTCGCCCGTGATCGACCTCAATCGGGCGGTCGCGGTGGGGATGGCGTTCGGGCCGGCGCCTGCGTTGGCCATCGTCGACGCCCTCGCCGCTGAGCCGTCGCTCCATGGCTATCACCTGCTGCCGAGCGTGCGGGGCGACCTCCTCGCCAAGCTCGGTCGGTTCGCCGAGGCCCGTGCCGAGCTCGAGCGCGCGGCGGCGTTGACGCGCAACGAGCGCGAGCGCGAGCTGCTGCTCGCGCGGGCCGCTGCGTGTGAATCACGAACGTAGGAGTAAGAGGGACGGCGGGGCAGAACAAAGGCCGGCCATGGCCCTCGTCATTTCTTCTTGGGGGCCGGGTTGCAGGCGCAGGTCGGGCAACCCTGGCTGTCGAGGACGTTTTCATAGGCACAGAAGATCTGGCAGACGGGTCCGCACTTCGGGGGCGGCGGCGGATTGGGCGAGGGCACGCACGCGCAGACCTTGGGCGAGCTATCGAAGGTGGCTCCCTTCGCGCATGCCACGGTCTGGACACACTGGCAGATGCCCCCGCAGTCCGCCCCTCCCGCCTTGGGATCGCAGCCGTCGTTCGGGTTGTCGACGCACTGACCGCCTCCCGGGCACGGGAGATTCGCGAACCCCCCGCAGGTGACCGCCGGGGCATCGGGCACGCAGGCGCCGACGGGCGGGCACGGCGCTTTCACGCACATGACGGGGGCTGCCTCGCAGTGGGTGCCGGGCGCGCAGTCGATCGCCGCGCAAGGATCCGGCTTGGGGGGCGGGTTGCACGCGCAGGTCGGACACCCGTTCGCGTCCGGGACGTTCCCGTATTCGCAGTAGATGTCGCAAACGGGTCCGCAGACCGGGGGCGGCGGCGGGGGAGTCACCTGTGGCACGCAGGCGCAAACCTTGGGCGAGCTGTCGAACATCGCGCCGACCGTGCACAGGACGGTCTGGACACACTGGCAGATGCCCCCGCAGTCGGCGCCTCCGGCCTTGGGGTCGCAGCCATCGTCAGGATCGTCGACGCACGTGCCGCTGCCCGGGCACGCGATGCTGGCGAGGCCGCCGCAGAACACCCCCGGCGCGTTGGGCACGCAGCCGGCCACCGGCGGACAGGGCGCGGTCACGCACATGACGGCGTTCTCCTCGCAGTGGAAGCCGGTGGGACACGTCACGCTCGCGCAGCTCGAGGGCGGCGGGGGCGGGGGCGAAATCGCCACGCACGCGCAGACCATGGGAGACGAATCGAAGACGAACCCCTTGGCGCACAAGACCTTCTCGACGCATCCCCCACCCGCGGCACCTCCGGTGCCCCCTCCCTGGCCGCCGGATGGCGGCGGGCCGTCGGGCCAAATGTCGACGATATGGCCAGGATCGCACCCGGCGAGGCCGAGAGCGGTCACGAACACGATACGGGCGAACGGCGCCGCCAGGGGTCTGGGAGAAGACTCGGGAGCTGACATGCGAACCTCCTGTCGATTGGGGTCGGCTCGATGGGGTCAGTCAGTCTTGCGGCCTCCGGCAAGCACCCCACGAGCGGGTGGGCGCTTCAGCAAGTCTCGGGCCGGCCCTCTCCCGCGACATATCCGGAGGCTCGCATCGCTTCAGGTGTCGTCCGTCTCAGATTCCCGAAGCCGACGCTCGGAAAGGCGAGGCTCGTCACGGTGGTGGCCTACCAGAGCCGACGTGCGTGCCTCAGGCCGCGCGCAGGCGTTCGAGCAAGGCGGGGTGGGCGCGGACCTGGAAGACGATGCCGCTCGCTTCGTAACGTTCGCCGAGCACCTCGCACCCCGCGAAGATCTCGCCACGTAGCTGCTGGCGATCGTAGGCGACGTGCACCTCGCCCTCGATGAGCTCTCGCGCGAAGAACGCGATGATGCGTGCGCGCAGGCGGGCCACGTCGTCGGGGCGGCGCGCCGACAGTACGATGGCTTCGGGCCAGCGCTCGAGCAGCGCCCGGGTGGCGGCGGCCTCGGCGCTCTCGTCCCCGATGCGGTCTATCTTGTTGAACACCAGCAGGCGCGGGACGTCCTTCGCGCCAATGTCGGCGAGCACCTCGCTCGTGACCTCGAGCTGCCGCTCGAAGTTGGGATCGGACGCGTCCACAACCTGGGCCAGGAGCCCCGCCTCCAGCGCCTCGTCCAGCGTGCTCTTGAACGAGGCCACCAGCCCGTGGGGGAGCTTGTCGATGAAGCCGACCGTGTCCGACACCAGCACGCGCGGGCGCGCCTCGGGGCTGAGCGGCCGCACGGTCGTGTCGAGCGTCGCAAACAGCTTGTCGGCGACGTAGACCTCGCTCCCCGTCAGCGCGCGCATCAACGTCGACTTGCCCGCGTTCGTGTAGCCGACCAGCGCCATGCGGCTCATGTCGCGACGGCGGGCTCGCTGCGTGCGCTGCTCCTCGGCCAGCCCCTCCAGCTCGCGGGTCAGCTCGGCGATGCGATCGCGAATCTTGCGCCGGTCCAGCTCCAGGCTCGATTCGCCTGCGCCCTTGCCGCCGATGCCGCCCCGCTGGCGATCTTGGCCCTTCGCGCGCCCCTGCTCGCGTAGCCGCGGTACGAGGTAGGCGAGGCGCACGATCTCGACCTGGGCCTTGGCAGCCCGCGAGCGGGCATGCCGACGGAAGATCTCCAGAATCACGGCGGTGCGATCCAGCACCTCGACACCGGTGGCCTTCTCGAGGTTACGGGCCTGGGAAGGCGTGATCTCGTGATCGACGAGGACGGCCGTGATCGGCGTGGTCGAATCGAGGCGCGGTTCGTGGGCGTCCCGTTCGCCGGGGTCGAGCTCGCCGCGTTCGCCGCCGTCAATCTCGGGTTCGCCGTCGTCGTCCGCGCCGGTCGCGCTCACGCCTGCGAGCGCCTGCAGCGTCGCCAGCTTGCCGCTGCCCAACACCGTCCCGGGATGAAGCGCTGTTCGCTTTTGCGTCACCGTGCCGACGACGTCGACCCCCAGCGTGCGGCCGAGGCGCTTCAGCTCGGCGATCGACGCCGCGAACGCGGCATCATCCACGTCGGGCGTCTGGACCGCGACCAGCGCGGCGCGAAGGCGTTCGGGCGTTTCATCGGACATCGTCGGTGAGTATAGGCGACATTCGCTCATCGCCAGGCGTCGGGGCCCGGTCGATTGCCACGGCAACCGTCCGCGGCTCGCGCAGACGGGATTCGTTGGCGCCGGTTGGCCGGCACCTCGGGTGACGAATCGTCCCCAATCTGTCAGGTCACAGTGACAGCAGTGCGCTGAGCGCCAACAGACCGACCAGCGGCGACACCGCTCGGGCGGCGAGCAGCAGCGCCGTGACGTTGAAAGATCGGGGGTGTGAAACACAGGGACCCATTTGACCGCCTTCGCGATGCTTGCGCCGTGCCAACACCTCGTGCCGAAGAGGCCGCCCCGCCTCTGGCCGCAGCGACCAACTGTGGCGGGGGTTCACGGCGCGAGCGTGCCGTCGGCGCCCCGGTGGCGGGTCTCCTTCGAGTAGTATGAAGAGGCATGGGGCCCCGCGCGAAGAACCAGGCTGACGTCGACCAGACGACAGCGACGCGCCAGCTTGGTCTGGCGCTCCCGGTCGAGCTGCGGTCAGATCCGCGACCCGATGCGCGCGAGCTGGTGCCGACGGCCCCCGCGGGCCTGGCGGTGCGTGAACCGGCCGCCGTCGAGGAGGCGGCCCCGCGTGCGCCCCGCGTTTTCGTGGTCTCGGAGCTGGTTCGCGCGGCCCGCCTGACGCTGGAGAGCCGGTTCGCCGAGGTTCGGGTCGACGGCGAGATCTCCGGTTTCAAGCGCTCCGGCCCGGGGCACCTCTACTTTTGCCTAAAGGATTCGGACGCTTCCATTGACTGCGTCATGTACGGGCGCGAGGCCTCCAGGCTTCGTTTCCAACCGCAGGACGGGATGGCCGTCCGGTTGCGGGGCAGGTTGACGATCTACGAGGGCCGCGGGCGCTTTCAGATGTCCGTGATCGAGATCGAGCCGACCGGCGCGGGCGCGCTGGGGCTCGCGTTCGAGCAGCTGAAGCAGAAGCTGCAGGCCGCCGGCCTGTTCGCTCAGGAGCGGAAGCGGCGTCTGCCGTTTCTCCCGCGTCGCATCGGCGTGGTGACGTCGCCCCAGGGCGCCGTAGTTCGCGACATCATTCGGGTCGCGCACCGTCGGTTTCCAGCGTCGATCCTGCTGGCGCCCGTGCCCGTGCAGGGCCCCGGCGCCGCCCTCGGGATCGCGGCCGCGCTCGAGCGTCTGGCGCGCGTGTCGACCGTCGACGTCATAATTCTGGCGCGCGGCGGGGGCTCGATGGAGGACTTGTGGGCGTTCAACGACGAGGCTCTGGCGCGCGCCATCTTCACGTGCCGGGTTCCCGTCATCTCGGCCGTCGGGCACGAGACCGATTTCACCATCGCGGATTTCGTGGCGGACGTGCGGGCGCCGACGCCGTCGGCGGCGGCCGAGCTGGCGGTGCCCGTGATGACCGACCTGCGCGCCGATCTGGCCGTCCTCGGCCGGCGGGCGGCGCGTGGCACCACGGCGCAGCTTCGCCAGCAACGGCTGGTCGTGGAGCGGGCCCGGGCCCGGCTCGGTGACCCCCGGCGAATCGTCGATGAGCGGCGTCAGCGCGTCGATGATCTGCTGGCGCGCGCGCATCGCGCGGCCGCGCGCCGTCTGGCCCGGCTGCGGTCGGAGCTTGCCGCCACCGAGGTCGCCCTGTCGCGGGCCCATCCCCACCGACGGATCGCCGCGCAGAAGAGCGCGCTCGCCCGCCTCGCCCAGCAACTCGAGACCGCGGGGCGACGCGAGCTGGCCAGGCGACGCGAGCCGCTGCGGGCCATCGAGCACAAGCTCGGGGCGCTCTCCCCCCGTCGGGTCCTCGATCGCGGCTATAGCTTGACCTTCGGGCCCGACGGACATCTGCTGACCGATGCCAGGCACGTGGACGCGGGCGCGCCGGTGCGGGTAGCGCTGCGAACCGGTGAGATAGCCGCGACCGTGACCGCGACCGAGCCCGGCGTCTCGCCTCCGGTTCCAGAGGCGGACCAATCGTGATCCAGGCGGCCGTGCTGGGCGGCGATGTTTCGCGGAGCCGATCTCCCGCAATCCACAACGCGGCCTATCGCGCCCTCGGGTTGGAGGGGCGCTACGAGGCGATCAGCGTGGAGCCGGGGAAGTTCGAGGCGCAGGTGGCGGCGCTCGGATCCCGCGGCTTCCAGTATGTGAACGTGACCATTCCACACAAGGGGGCGGCCGCGACGCTGGCGACGACCCACTCGGCGATGGTTCGGCATTGCGCCGCCGCAAACACACTGGTGTTCGAGCCCGGGGCGCCCGGGCTCATCCACGCCGCGAACACGGACGGCCACGGGCTCCTGGCGGCGCTCTCGGACCTGGCGGCGGACGCGGGGGGCCAGGACGTCGTCCTCGTAGGAGCGGGCGGGGCCGCCGCGGGAGCGATCGAGGCGCTCACGGCGGCAGGGGCGCGCGTGCGGGTGGTGGCGCGACGCCTCGAAGCGGCCCAGGCGTTGGTGGATCGAATTCCTTTCCAACGGCGGCGGCTGGCGCGCGCCGTGGCCTGGGGCGAAGGGGGGCTCGCCGGCGCTCTCGCCGGCGCGCGCTCGCTCGTGTCGTCCGTGCCTGCGGCCGCATGGGCGGACCCCGTGGCGGCCGAGGGCATCACGTCCATCGATCGAGACACCGTCGTGCTGGAGATGGCCTACGGCAGCCGGGGTCCGAGCCCGCTCGGTCGCGCGGTCCGGGGCCGGGTGGCGCGCTACAGCGACGGCCTGGGCATGCTGGTGCATCAAGCGGCGCGGGCCATCGAGCTAGCGCTCGGCGAGACGCCACCGCTCGGCCCCCTGTTCGCTGCCGCGCGGACCGCTCACCTATAGCCGGCGGGCCGCGGCGCAAGCGGCGGTGCGATCGGGTCGTCAGGTCTCGCTGGCGACCTGATCGCGGCCGGCGTTCTTGGCCCGGTAGAGCGCCCTATCGCTGCGCTCCAACCAGGTGGTCGCGGTCTCGTCCGCGCGCAGATCCGCGATCCCGATCGAGACGCTCAGCCCGATGGAGGTCCCCTCGCGCTCGATGCGAATCGCGCGCACGGCGCGCAGCAGGCGTTCCGCCAGCATGCGGCCGTCGGCCACCGTCGTTTCACGCAGCACCACCGCCAGCTCGTCGCCTCCGTAACGCGCGACCAGGTCGTTCTTCCGAAGGAAGATGCGCGAGAGCGCGTCCGCCAGCTTCGAGAGCACGAAGTCACCCATCTGGTGGCCGAACGTGTCGTTGATGGGCTTGAAGCGGTCGAGATCCACGAGCATCAGGCAAGCGGGCTGCTCGAATGCGTGCGACAGCTCGACGGTACGCGCCAGGAAGGCGTCGAACGCCTTCCGGTTGTAGAGCCGGGTCAAGGGATCGACCTCGCTCTCCTTTCGCACCGACTCCAGCTCCTGTCCGAGCTTTCGGACCGTCGCGCCGAGATCCTCGACGCGCTCGTGGTCCATCCGTTTGCGCTCTTCCATCACCTTCGCGACAGCGACGACGGTGGAGAGGACCTCGCGTTTCAGATCGGCGGTCGACGACGTGGAAGAGGTGTTCTGCGCGGCCAGCTCGAGGCGCCCCATGTGCTCGCGGATGCGCTCGTCGGCCGCGGCGGAGTGAGAGACCGTCTGGCTGAGGTTCTGGATGAAGACCCAGACCACCTGGCGCAAGTCGGTGATGACGGTGCGCGCGTGGGTCGAGCTGTTCTTGCAGTAGTCGCGGACGAACTCACGGACGCCAGCCCAGTCGCGGCGCGCCTCCGAGCCCGCCGAGTCGGCGCCCGGCGGTGGCGCGCCCACGAGGATGTGCTGCGCCCATTGCTCCGCGACCTGAGTGAAGGAGGTCGTGTCGACGTCCTCCTGGTCGAGGGCGAACTCACCGATGGTGCGGACGATGTTGCCGAGCGTGTCCAGCGACATCTCCAGCACGCCCAGCGGAGCTGTTGGCGCCTCCGCGGCGGCGGCCGCGCGTCGCGCGATACGATTTGAAAACGGGTTGACTGACATGGGCGGGGGACGCCCCGGTGACATCGGCATCGCTCCCAAAGAAGTTGAGCCACTCGCTGCTAGATCAAACGCGTTGGCGCGTGCGAGCTCTGCGCGCACGCGCCGTCCCGCGGGGGATCTAAAGGACCCTCAGGGTCCTTTTCACGATAGCGAGGCCAGCGCCGCCTCGACCGAGGCCGCGTACGAACCCCCGAAGAGGTTGACGTGCACGAGCAGCGGATAGAGCTGGTAGAGGGCCACCCGCGCCGCGTGTCCGGTCGAGAGCGGATACGCCTCGGCGTAGGCCGCGAACGTGCGTTCGCGGAACCCCCCAAACAGGCGCATCATCGCCAGATCCATCTCGCGGTGGCCGCCGTAGACGGCGGGGTCGATGAGGCACGGGTTTCCGCCCTCGTCGCACATCAGGTTTCCACCCCACAGATCGCCGTGGAGGCGTGCTGGCGGCTCGGGCGGGCCGACGAGCTCGCCGAGTCGCTCGAGCAGCCGCGCGAAGGCGCGGCGCATGCCCGGGGACACCCGACCGGCGTCCGAGGCCTGCCTGATTTGGGGCGTTAGCCGCTCGTCGCGGTAGAAGTCCAACCAGGTGTCCGCGGCTTGGTTCGACTGCGGCAAGCGCCCGATGAAGTTGTCATGGTCGAGGCCGAACGTCGGCGGCCGAGCTTGGTGCAGCGCCGCGAGCGCCCGGCCCAGCTCCTCGTCGAACGTCGGCGACGGTCGCCCCGGTTGCACCAGCTCGAGGATCAAGAAGCGTTCGTCGGCTGCGACCACCGCCGGAACGCGAACGGCCTGCGCTTCCGCCAGCCAGGCGAGGCCCCGCGCCTCGGCCCGAAACATACCCGACGGAGGCGCGCGATTCGTCTTGACGAAGCACGTTCGCCCGTCGCCTAGGGTGATCGCATAGGCCTCGTTGATGTCTCCGCCCGACAGCGGTCGCGCCTGCCCCACCGGGGCGCCCAGCGCCTCGCCGATAGCTCTGGTCAGGGCGTCGTTCATGTTCAGGCCCCGAGATCGGCGCGGATCCTCTCGAGGAGGCCCCGGCAAGCCAGGAGGCAGATGTCGAAGACGCGATCGAACCCGTCCGCCCCGCCGTAGTAGGGATCGGGGACGTCGTCGGCGCGCTCGCCGGCAGGCTCGAAAGACCGGAGAAGGTGAATCTTCGTCCGCGCTCCCTCATCGGGGGCCATCGCGTCCAGGTCGGCCAGGTTTTTTCCGTCCATGGCGAGCACCCAGTCGAAGCGCGCGAAGTCGGCCGCAACGAACTGCCGGCCTCGCCCGCGCAAGGGGACTCCGCGCCGCTCGCCCACCGAGCGGCTGCGCGGGTCGCGCAGCTCGCCGACGTGCCAGTCGCCGGTCCCCGCGCTCTCGACCTGAATCCTGTCCGCGAGGCCGGCCTCGGCCACGAGGTGCCGCATGACCGCCTCGGCCGTGGGCGAACGGCAGATGTTGCCGAGACAAACGAAGCAAACCCGCGCCCCGGCTCCCATCGGCTGTCCCTATTCGTCCGGTTTGACCTCGAAAGCTCCCGCTGGCGTCGCCGCCTCGCCGCTACCGTGCGAGCCCGACGTCCCGCCGGGGGAAGCCACACCGTTCGTCGCGGCGGCGGCGGCGGCGGCGGCGGATTGCTCGGCTTCCTCGTGCGCGAGGCCCTCGGGGTTCACCGCCGACAGCTCTTCCTCCGCCAGCAGCGCCTCGACGTCCGCGGGTGAGCCGAGCGCCCGCTTGCGCCGCTTGCGCCGCTTCGGCTCGTCGCGGTCGCGGGCGCCCGCCACGTCCGACTTCTCGATCGCCTTCTCGCCCGGCGAATGGATCTCGAAGTCCTCCATGTGGAACGAGGAGCGCGCCTTCACCATGAGGCGCTTTTGCAAGCGCTTCTCCAGGTCCTCGATGAACCCGTGGTCGGTCGTGGACAGCACCTCGGCCACGACTGGGTGGGCCTCGATGATGATGGTGTCGGTCTCGATCAGATCGCCCTGCCGCCTGATCTCGCGCAGCAGCTCGTAGGCGATGGTGTTGCGGGACTTCGTGTAACCCTTGCCCTCACAGTAAGTGCAAGGCTCGGTCAAACTGTGCAACAGGGACTCGCGCGTCCGCTTGCGGGTCATCTCGATGAGCCCGAGCTCCGAGATGCGGGTCACCGTCGCCTTCGAGCGGTCCCGCCGCAGGTGGTCGTTGAACGCCCGCGTCACCTTCTCCCGGTTGTTGGGGCGATCCATGTCGATGAAATCGACGACGATCATCCCCCCGATGGAGCGAATGCGCAGCTGTTCGGCCACCTCGCGGCAGGCCTCGAGGTTCGTCTTCGTGATCGTGTCTTCCAGGCTGGACTTGCCGACGAACCGCCCCGTGTTCACGTCGATGGCGGTCAGCGCTTCCATCTCGTCGACGATCAGGTAACCGCCGGACTTCAGCCAGACCTTGCGCTCCAGCGCCCGATCAATCTCGATCTCGATGCCGTAACCGTCGAAGATGGGATCGGCGCCGTCGTAGAGCTCGATGTGGCCCGTGAAGTCGGGCATCAGCGCCGCGATGAACTTCTTCACCCGGTCGTACTCCACGCGGGAGTCGATGATCAACTTCTCGACGTCGGGCGTGAACATGTCGCGCACCGTGCGCAGCAGCAGGTCGAGATCGTTGTAGATCAGCGCGGGGCACCGTCCCGACTCCGAGCGCTTCACGACCTCGTTCCAGAGCTTGATCAGGAACTCCATGTCCGACTTCAGCTCTTTTTCGGAGACGTTCTCCGCCACCGTCCGCACGATGAACCCCGAGCCCGGCGGGCGCATGGATTCGACGATGTCGCGCAGGCGGCGTCGCTCGCGATCCGAGGCGATGCGGCGGGAGATCCCGATGTGGTCCACCGTCGGCATGAACACCAGGTGGCGTCCGGGAAGCGAAACGTAGCGTGTCGTGCGGGCCCCCTTGGTGCTGATGGGCTCCTTCGTCACCTGGACGACGATCTCCTGGCCTTCCTTCAGCAGCTCCTCGATGCGCGCGCCGCCGGAAGCGCGCTTGCGGTCCGCCTCCTCCTCGTCCTCGTCGTCCGAAGCCTTTGTGGCATCGCCGGAGAAGAGCCGCTTCAGATCATCCGGCGTCCCGCGCACGTCCGACACGTGCAGGTAGGCAGACTTCTCCGCGCCTATGTTCACGAAGGCGGCCTGCATACCGGGCAGCACGCGCTCGACGCGACCCTTGTAGATGTTTCCGGCGATGCCGCGCTCGCGCTTGCGCTCGATGTACAGCTCTCCCAGGAGGCCGTCTTCGACCAGCGCGACCCGTGTTTCGGGGCCGTCGGCGTTGATGACGAGAAGGCTCGACATTCAGGCAGCTATCAAATTTTACGTGCCGCTCGAAGGCGGGCTGACGGAAATGTCAGGGTTCATGGGAGGGCATTCGCGACCGAGCGGCTCGTCTAACACGGAAATCGAAGCAACTCAAAGACTTTTGCCACTTCGGCGGGGTCGGCACATCGCTTGCTTGAGTGGCGGGCGTACGACGGAAGCCAGGAAGTGAGTTTTTATAAACTTACCGGCCTCATTTTCTGGCTCCCTCCTCCCATCACACCGGCGCGGCCAATCCCCGAGACGGTGTGGTCTTAGAAGGCGCAACCAGGGACGCTAATCGCTTAAGTCCGCCCTCGGTTGCTAAAGATAGCTTTACAAATTTTCTTACGCTTATCCCTTACAACCTAACTTAGTTTGGCCAACCCCTGCGGGCATTTCTGCCGCGGGGGTTTGTCGTTTTGAGCACGCGGCCCAGGGCGTGGCCGTTCGCGCCTCGGGTTAGCGGAGGTGCAGCGCGTACGTGTAGACCCAGGCGCTGACGAACAGGAGGGCGTCGAGGCGATCGAGGAGGCCGCCGTGTCCAGGGATGAGGCGGCCCGAGTCCTTGACGCCCGCGGCACGCTTGAGCATCGACTCGACCAGATCACCCGTGGGGCCGAGGACCGCGGCCGGAATCGAGACGATCAGGCAGTCGGCGAGGGTGAGGGCGTGAAAGAACGTGGCGCGAAACAAGAACAGGGCGGCGATCGAGGCGGCAAGGCCCCCGCAGGCCCCCTCGACGGTCTTTCCAGGCGAGATGGCCGGATAGAGCTTGTGGCGTCCGAGCGCGCGGCCCGCGAAGTAGGCCCCCGTGTCGTTCGCGAATGTGGCTCCGATGGCCGTCAAGACCCAGTACGGACCGTCGGGCAGCAGCCGGTGAAGGAGGCCGAGCGGCGCCGTCAGCGCGCCGACGTAGAGGAGGCCGAGGACCACGAGGCCGAGCCGGGCGCCCGCTCCGGCGATCTCTCCCGGGGCGAGCAGCACTATGCTCGCCCCGAGGACCAAGGCGGCCAGAAACCACAGCAACGCCAGCTCGGGGCGAAAATAGAGTCCCGCTGTCAGGCCAGCGCCCGCGAGTACCACCACCGTTCGAGCCAGCTTCGGCAGGTTCGGCAGCAGCATCGCGCTGAATTCGCGCATGCCGATGAACGAACACACCAGGATCAGCACGCCGAATCCGATCCGGCGCTCCCAGAGGATCAGCAGGGTCAGCAGCGGAAGCGCGACGGCGCCGCTCAGCGCTCGGCTGGCAAGGTTGGACATGGGGAACCGGCGCCCTCAGCGCGCCGAGCCCGACTTGCGGCGGCCTTGCCGCACTAGCCCACGCTCCGAATCTGCTCGGGGGTGCGGCCGAAGCGACGCTCGCGGCTGTCGAACGATTCGAGCGCCTGGAGCAGGTGCTCGCGGCCGAAGTCCGGCCAGTAAGTGTCGGTGAAGTACAGCTCGGCGTACGCCGCCTCCCACAGGAGAAAGTTCGACAGGCGCTCCTCGCCAGACGTCCGGATGAGCAAGTCGAGCTGGGGTAACCCCCCTGTCTGGAGGGAGGCCGAGAAGCGGTCCTCGGTGACGTCTTCGGGGCGCAGCGCCCCGCGCGCCGCCATTTCGCACAGCGCGCGCGTCGTCGAGACGATCGACTCCCGCCCCCCGTAGGACAGCGCCAAGCAGAGCGTCATCGAGCGATTTCCCGCGGAGTCGCGCATGAGCGCTTCGAGCGGAGCGCGCACGAAATCGGGCAGGCGATCGACGTCTCCGATGGCGATGAGACGGATCCCGTTGTCCATGATCTCGGCTCGCTCGTCGATCACGTAGTCGCGGAGGAGCTGCATCAGGGTCGCCACCTCTTCGGGCGGCCGATCCCAGTTCTGCGACGAGAACGCGTAGAGGGTCAGCGCGCGCAGGCCGATCTCGCGGGCCGCCCGCACCACCTCCTTGACGGAGCGCGCACCGCGCCGGTGGCCTTCGACGCGCGGCAAGCCGCGTCTTTGGGCCCAGCGACCGTTGCCATCCATGATGACCGCGACGTGGCGAGGGAGCTGGGCGGGACTCTTCATCTTGCCTTGGTTCGGGTACCACATACCCTACCGCGATTCAATAACCTCGCCAATGGTGCCGAGGGTCGGCGTCGCGGCGTTTTCGTTGTCCCGACCAGCATGATGGACTACCCTTTGGCCATGAAGACAGCGGAGGACATCGAGTCCTACCTGATGAAGGTCGGGGTTCCGTACGAGCAGGTGAAGCCCGGAATTTGGCTGTTGAAGCTCGAGAGCTGCGACAATTTTGTCGTTTCCATAGCCGGTCCTGTCGTGGTTTTTCGTGTCAAGGTGATGGATCTCCCCAAGACCGATCGCGAGGGGCTGTTCCGCACGCTGCTGTCGTTGAACACGAAGGAGATGGTTCACGGCGCGTTCGGTCTGGAGGGCGAGTCGGTGGTCATCGTCCACGCCCTCGAGCTCGAGAACCTGGACTTCAACGAGTTCCAGGCGGTCATCGACGACGCTTCGATGGCCATCGCCCGGCACTACCCGGTGCTGTCCCGCTGGAATGGCCCTCCCGCTGGCCCGGCCTAGAGACGCGGTCAAACCCTTTCGAGGAACCTCATGGGAATCTTCTCCAGACTCGGCACGCTCATCAAATCGAACCTGAACGATCTGATCTCCAAGGCGGAAGATCCGCAGAAGATGCTGAATCAGATCGTCGTCGACATGCAGAACCAGCTGGTCGAGGCGAAGAAGCAAGTCGCCGTTTCGATCGCCGACGAAAAGCGTCTGAAGAAGCAGTGGGATGACCAGATCGAGCTTGGGAAGGAGTGGGAGCGCAAGGCGATGCTCGCCGTGCGCGCCGGCGACGACGCGCTGGCCAAGGAGGCGCTGACGCGCAAGCAAGAGCACGACAAGATGTCCGGGGAGCTCGGCAAGCAATGGCAGCTTCAGAAGGACGCGGTCGAGAGTTTGAAGGGTCAGCTCCGCTCCCTGAACGACAAGATCGAAGAGGCGAAGCGTAAGAAGGACTTGCTGATCGCGCGCCAAAAGCGCGCCGAGGCGCAGAAGGCCATTCAAGATACGATGCGCGGCCTTTCGGACACGAACGCCTTCGACAGCTTCGCCCGCATGAGCCAGAAGGTCGACCAGATCGAGGCGGAGGCGGACGCCTCGACGGAGCTCGGCGGCGAGCTGGCGGGGGACACCTTGCAGCAGAAATTCAAGGCGCTCGACAGCGGCGTGGGCTCGGACCACGCGCTGGCTGAGCTGAAGGCGAAGATGGGCCTCGGGCCGATGCCCGCCGCGCGCGCCGCCTTGCCCGAGGCGTCGGGGGGGGGCGAAGCGCAATCCGGCGGTGGCGGCGGGCCGGCGCCCGGGACGAAATCCTAAACTACGTGCCGAGCGGCGAGCCGCAGCGATCGTCGGCGCGAGATGTCTTCATCGTCGCCGCCAAGCGCACCCCGTTTGGAGCTTTTGGGGGCGCCCTGAAGGACGTCAAGGCGACGGATCTGGGCGTCGCCGCCGCGACGGCCGCGATCGCCCAGTCAGGGCTCGCCCCCGCTGATTTCGATCAGGTGATCTTCGGCTGTGTCGCCCAGACGACGCCCGAGGATGTCTACTGTGCTCGACACGTCGGGCTCCGCGCCGGCCTCCCCGTCTCGGTCCCTGCGCTGACCGTCAACCGTCTGTGCGGCTCGGGCTTTCAGGCGCTGGTGTCCGCGGCGCAGGAGATCCGGACGGGTGACGCGAACGTGTGCTTGGTCGGCGGCACCGAGTCCATGAGCCTCGCGCCCCACGTGGTGCGCGGTGCCCGCTGGGGCCTCGCGCTCGGGAAGGCGCCGCCGCTCGAGGATCTCTTGTGGAGCACGCTGACGGACAGCCACGCCGGTTGCTCGATGGGGGAAACCGCCGAGAACGTCGCCGCGCGCCACGGCATCACCCGCGCCGCCGCGGATGCGTATGCGCTCGACTCCCAGCGACGCTGGGCGGCCGCGGACCGCGCCGGCGCGTTCGAGGACGAGATCGCTCCCCTCGACGTGAAGACGAGGAAAGGTACGGTTCGCTTCGCGCGCGACGAACATCCGCGGCCCGAGACCACCGCCGAGGGGCTGGCGAAGCTGGCGCCGGTGTTTCGACAGGGCGGCACGGTGACCGCGGGCACCGCGTCCGGGATCGCGGATGGTGCCGGGGCGCTGATCGCCGTCAGCCGGGAGCTCGCGGATTCCCGCAGCCTCAGGCCGCTCGGGCGTCTGGTGAGCTGGGGGATGAGTGGGGTCGAACCGACGCTGATGGGGATGGGGCCCGTCCCAGCGATCAAGCTGGCGCTCGCGCGGGCGGGCCTCGCGCTCGGGCAGATCGACCTGTTCGAGGTGAACGAGGCGTTCGCCCCGCAGGTGTTGGCCGTCGCGAACGAGCTTGGGCTACCGATGGACCGGACGAACGTCAACGGGGGCGCCATCGCGCTTGGGCACCCGCTGGCGGCGTCGGGAGCCCGAATCATGGCACACCTCCTCTATGAGATGCGTCGGCGGCGGGTCCGCCTCGGGGTAGGCGCCGCATGCATAGGAGGGGGACAGGGGATTGCGGTCATCCTGGAATCGTTGCTATATGAAGAAATGTCGTCATGAGGACGACACAAATGTTTTTGTAAAGGGAACCGTCCGGGACCCCGACGGCCAAATTCGAGGTCACAATAGTAGGAGCGGATCATCCGTCACGGTGACGCGATCGGTTCGGCACGGCGACAGCTTAGGCTTCCCGATTGGACGCGAGGAAAAAAGACAACCTATGGTACAGCAGCAGAACCACACGACGGCCCGCTTCAATGGCGTGAAGGTATTCTCGGCCACCATGGCGCAGGAGCGCGAGAACCTAGGGGAGAAGGTCACGATCTGGGTGCGTGAGCATCCCCAGTGCAAGGTGGTGGACACCATCGTTACGCAGTCCTCGGACGAGGCGTTTCACTGCCTCGCCATCACCGTTTTCTACCTGGACGAGAAGGCCTAGACGCGGCTCCGCCGCTCACGGAAGGGGCTTCGCCCCTCCCGTGGGCCCTCCCCGGTCTTCGTCGACGCCGGCGCGACTAGGACCCGGGTCCTGAGTACCGCGCCCCGGCAGGATGTGGCCACCGAAGAACTCGCGGCCGGAGGGCCACGCCGAGCCACGCGCCCGCCGAGCGCCGCCAAGCGGCGGTTGCCGCGATTCGAGCGCTGGCCGCCTGGCCGCGCGGCAGCTGGTTACATGCGCTGAAGCCGGTTCTATCGGACGATTGCCCCAGGTTCGCGCGGGCTGACCGCGCGGCTACCAGTCGCCGCGACGACCGCGGCCGCCGCGACCGCCGCCGCCCTCGCCGCCGCGGCCACCGCCACCGCGGCCACCGCCACCGCCGCCACCACCGTAGCCGCCACCACCGCCGCCGTAGCCGCCACCACCACCACCACCACCGCCGTAGCCGCCACCACCGCCGCCGCCATAGCCGCCCCCACCACCGCCCGAACGCGGCGTTCGCTCACGGGCCTCGCTCACGTTGATGGGGCGACCCTGAATCGACCGTCCGTTCAGCGATTCGATCACCGCGGCCGCATCGTCAGCACTGCCCATCTCGACGAACGCAAAACCTCGCGGGCGACCGGACTCCCGATCCATGACGATCTTGACCTCGACGACATTGCGACCGCCCTCGCCAAACGCCTCGCGCAGCTCCGGTTCGGTGACGTTGTACGACAGATTGCCTACGTAGAGCCTCGTTCCCATCTGCGTTCTCCTTGGTTCACGGACAGTGGCGCGGCAAAGCACCTACCGAAATGAAGACGTTCGATTCGTGCGAGAGGCGCCGTACTGCTCTGCCGAGACGATAACCGTGAGACAAGGACGACACCGGAGCGGCACTTTCTTAGTAATTCAGAATATCAATCGCCCGCATGGAAGTCGAGATGATCGGAGGCGCGGCTTTTTCGTCTCCCTGAAATAGTGACGAAAAGGTAGGTGACAATCACACTCGATTGTCAGCGACGGAATTTGCGCGCGCGGCGTTAGCTCGCACGGGCCGTCCCGCGGGGGATCTAGAGGGCTAGCAGGCCGCGCACGACAGCGTCGCCCGCGGCAGCCGTTCCCGCCGCGGCCACGCCTGCCGCGCTCGCGATGTCCCCCGGCAGAACGCCGGCCGCGATCGCGCCATTGACCGCGCGCTCGACGGCCTCCGCCTCGGCCGCGAGCGACAACGAGTGCCGCAACAACATCGCGACGCTCAGAATCGTCGCGTAAGGATTCGCGATTCCCTTCCCCGCGATATCGGGTGCCGAGCCGTGAATGGGCTCGAACAATCCGCGCGTTCCCTCGCCGAGCGAGGCCGATGGGAGCATCCCCATCGAGCCAGCGAGCATCGACGCCTCGTCGGTCAGGATGTCGCCGAACATGTTCTCCGTGACGATGACGTCGAAGTCCGTGGGGCGGCGAATGAGGTGCATCGCGCAAGCGTCGACCAGCATGTGCGACAACGTGACTTCCGGAAACTCATCGCGCATCACGCGCGTCGAGACCTCTCGCCAGAGCCGTGAGGTCTCGAGCACGTTCGCCTTGTCCACGGAGGTCAGCTTCTTCCTCCGCCCGCGCGCGAGCTTCGCCGCCACGCGCACGATACGCTCCACCTCTGCCACGGTATACACGCACAGATCGGAGGCGCTGTTCTCGTCGCGCCGCTTCTCGCCGAAGTAGATGCCGCCGGTGAGCTCGCGGACCACAATCATGTCGACGCCGTTCAGGACCTCGGGGCGCAGGGTGGACGCGCCGAGCAGCTTGGAGTTCACGGCGACGGGCCGCAGGTTCGCGTAGAGGCCGAGGCCCTTGCGGATCGCGAGCAATCCTTGCTCGGGGCGGACCCTGGCCCTCGGATCGTCCCACTTCGGGCCGCCGACTGCCCCGAGCAGGACGGCGTCGGCGCCGCGCGCCAGCTCGAGAGTGGTATCGGGGAGCGCGGTCCCGGTCGCGTCGATGGCGGCGCCGCCGATCAACGCCTCGCGCGTGGTGAAGTCGTGGCCAAAACGCTTCGCGACCGCGTTCAGGATCTTCACCCCCTCGGTCGTGACCTCGGGGCCAATCCCGTCTCCGGGCAATACAGTGATGACGGCGCGCATGTGACCTCCCGAGACGTTACCTGGGACCAGAAGGAGATGTCGGTAAAGCGCCGGGACTCTACTCAGCGGGTCGATCGAGTCAAGCCGCGGTGCTCGCGGCCAGGTCGTGGTCAGCCTTGCCAGGCTTGCGCGATGGGCATCCGCCGGCCTGGGCCGAAGGCCTTGCCGGTGATCTTCAGGCCCGGCGGCATCTGGCGGCGCTTGTACTCGCTCGTGCGCACGCGGCGAAGCACGTCGCCGACCACGGCGGGGTCGAACCCCGCGGCGAGGAGCGCGTCCGTGTCCATGCCCCGTTCGAGGTGGGCTTCGAGAATCGCGTCCAGCAAGTCGTAGGGCGGCAGCGAGTCCTGATCGGTCTGGTTGGGACGCAGCTCGGCCGAGGGAGGTTTCGTCAGGGTCGCCGCCGGGATGATCGCGCCACCTTCGTTGACGGCGCGGGCCAGGCGGTAAACCATGGTCTTGGGGACATCGCTGATGACCGCCAGCCCCCCCGCCATGTCACCGTAGAGCGTGCAGTAGCCGGTGGCCACCTCGCTCTTGTTTCCCGTGGAGAGCAGCAACCGTCCCTGGCGGTTCGAGAGCGCCATCAGGATGGCGCCGCGGACCCGCGCTTGCAAGTTCTCGCTGGTCAACTCCGGCGCGCCCGGGAGGTCCTGCGCCGCGCCCCGCTCGAACACCGGATCGAGCGCGTCGAGATAGGCCGCGAACATCGGCTCGATCGCGATCAGCTCGAAGTCGATCCCGAGCGCCGTCGCCAGGGCGCGGGCGTCCGTCACCGAACCGGGCGAGGAAAAGCGGGAAGGCATGGCGACGCCGAGGACGTTGCGTGGGCCGAGGGCGCGCGCTGCCACGCACGCGACCAGCGCCGAATCGATCCCGCCCGACACGCCAAGCAGGGCCCGCGAAAAGCCGCACCGCCGCGCGTAGTCGCGCGTGCCCAGCACCAGCGCGTCGAGCGCCACCTGTTCCAGCGAGGCGCGGGGGGCGGCAGACGATGCTCCGTCGCTCGCTGAATCGACCTCGGCGATCACCAGATCGGGCGCCATCTCGCGCGCCTCGGCGAGGACGCCCCCTCGGCCGTCGAACACCGCGCTCGCGCCATCGAAGATCAGATCGTCCTGGCCGCCCACCTGATTCACGAACACCAGCGGCACGCCCCAGCGGCGGGCGGTGGCTGCCAGCATGCGCGGCCGCAAGGTCCGCTTCTCCAGCGTGAACGGCGATGCGGCGATGTTCACGATCAGATCGGCGCCTGCCTTCACCAGGTGTTCGATGGGGTCGTCGCGGTAGAGGCGCCGCGGCCAGAAGTCGCCGTCGTTCCAGATGTCCTCGCAGATCGAGAGCGCCAGCCGCCGACCCCGGAAGCCAATGACCTGCGGCGCCGTCTCGGGCGCGAAGTAGCGCCATTCGTCGAACACATCGTACGTGGGGAGCAACGACTTGCGCCGCACCCCGGTGACCCGGCCCCCGTCGAGGAGGGCGGCGGCGTTCGCGATGGGCAGCCCGATGGGCGCCGCCCCGGGCGGGAGCGGCAGCACCTCGGGGAACCCGACGATGATCCCGGGTGTGCCCGGGTCGTGGGACTGCCAGCGCGCGAGGGCGGTCAGGCTGTTGGCGGCCGCCGCCAGGAAGCCCTGGCGTTCGAGCAGGTCCTTGGGCGGGTACCCGGACAGCGCCAGCTCGGGGAACACGACCAGCGCTGCGCCTGCGCGCGCCGCGTCCACCGTGGCGGCCTCAATCAATCGACGATTTCCGTCGAAATCACCGATCGTCGGATTGATCTGGCCAAGCGCGACTTTCACGCGCTCGACTCTACCAGTCCACGGGCGCCTCGTACCTCAGCCGGAATTCGGTGCTAACATGAAAGCGATGTCAACCGTCGGAGCGACGGTCGAACGGCCGCTGGGGATCGATGGTTTTTCATCGGTGCCTCGCTCGCTCGAGATACCGCGCCAGTCCCGCGTTTACGTGAATCGGAACCTCCGCCTCGACAAGATCGAGATGGTCGGGTTCGATATGGACTACACGCTGGCGATCTATGACCAGGCCCGCATCGAGGAGCTGTCCATGCGCGCGACGCTGGACAAGCTGTGCCAGAACAAGGGCTATCCCGAGGAGATTCGCGGGCTGTCTTACGACCCGGCGCTCGCCATCCGCGGGTTGGTCATCGATCGCGCGAATGGAAACATCTTCAAGCCCGACCGCTATGGGTTCCCCGGGCGGGCGCGCCACGGGCTCGTCGACCTCGAACGCGAGAAGGTGGCGGCGCTGTACCAGCGCGAACGGATGCGTCTGTCCACGCGGCGCTACGCCTGGATCGACTCGCTGTTCGCGCTGCCCGAGGCGGTGCTCTACGCCGGACTGGTCGACTACTTCGACCGCCGCGGCGACAAGCCGGACTACCTGGCCCTGTGGGATCACATCCGCGAATGCATCGACTTCGCCCATCGCGACGGATCGATAAAAGAGATCGTTCGCACGCGAATGCCGGAGTTCATCGAGCGCGATCTCCACCTGGCCGAGACGCTGCACAAGCTGCGCTCATCCGGCAAGCACTTGTTCCTGCTGACGAACTCGGCATGGGACTATACGGACCCAGTGATGAGCCACCTGCTCGACGGACAGCTCGCCGCGTACCCGTCGTGGCGCAGTTACTTCGACGTCATCGTGGTGGCCGCGGCGAAGCCGGACTTCTTCACCGGGGAGAATCCCTTCGTGGAGCTGGGCGGAGAGGGCGTGCCGATGTCGCGCCCGTCGGCAGGGCCCTTCGTCAGGGGCCGCGTCTATTCGGGCGGCAACCTGAAACAGTTCGAGGAGCGGGCCCGCGTGGGGGGCGACAAGGTGTTGTTCATCGGGGATCACATCTATGGCGACATGCTGCGTTCGCGGAAGTCGTCGAGCTGGCGCACCGCCATGGTGGTGCAGGAGCTCGAGCACGAGATCACGACAACGGACCTGCTTCGCCCTCGGTTGGGTGCCCTCGATCGGCTCGACGCTCGGCTGATTCAGCTGGACGCTGAGCTGAACGAGCGGCAATCCGCGATGCGGGCGCTGCAACGGCTTGGCGCGGACGACGAACGCCCCGAGAGCGTCGAGATTCAGACGGCGAGAAACGTCGTGAAGAGCGACATCGATCGGCTGCGCGTCGAGCTCAAGCAGACCTACGCCGAGCATCGCCTCGCCGAGCGCGAGACCGACCTCGCGTTCAATCCCCACTGGGGGCCGATCTTCAGGGAGGGCTACGAGATCAGCAAGTTCGGCGAGCAGGTGGAGGCGTACGCGTGCATCTACACGAGCCGTGTGTCGAACCTCCGGTTTTACTCGCCCATGCAGTACTTCCGGGGCCCGCGCGATCGCATGCCCCACGAACGCTTCTGACCCGCGGTACCCGCGGCAGCCAGCCGGTGCTTCCTGGGCTGCTTCAGGTCGGCCGGCGCATGAGGGACTTCGCCTCGGGGATCCGTAAGATCCGCGCCGCGCTAAAATATACCGTCGCCCCCGCCACGATCGGCACCAGGGCGTCGATGGCCCGTCCTCCCGGGCCCTGCGGGACCACGGTGACGAGCCAACGCTCGAGCGGCCAGATGGCAGCGGCCATGACGGCCGCCGCCAGGCCGATCCGCGCCACGCCCCCGGTCAGGCCGCGCGTCAACAGGCCCCCCACCTCCGCCTGGAAGGCGACGATCAACACCGTGAGGTTGGCGATCGCCGCGATGGACGTCCCGACTGCCAGCCCCACGTGGCCGAACCGACGAAAAGTGAGGACGTTCCAGAGCACGTTCGACGCCACGGCGGCAAGGCTCGCGAACAGGGGAACGCGGGTCTTGCCGAGCGCATAAAACGCGGGCGCCACCACCTTGATGGCCGAATACGCCGCCAGCCCGACCGCGAATCCGGACAGCGCGCGGGCGGTCTCCACGGTGGCGTGCGCGCTGAACCGCCCGTGCTGGAAGATGAGACCGATGATCGGTCGGCCGAGGACGGCCAGACCGACCGTCGAGGGGACCGTCAAGAACAGCACGAGCTGGATGCCGCGGCGCAACGTCTTCCGAAGCGCATCGTGATCGTTTGCGGCGGCGTCGCGCGCCAGGTGGGTGAGCGACGTGGTGCCAATCGCGACCCCGAAGACCCCGATGGGGAGCTGCATGAGACGGAACGCGTAGCCGAGCCACGAGATCGAGCCCTCGGCGCACAGGCTGGCGAAGGATGTGTTCACGACGACGTTGATCTGGACCGCGGCGACGGCCAGGGTGGCGGGGGCCATCAAACCGGCGATGCGTCGGGTCCCGGAGTTGCGCAGCAGCAAATCCGGCCTGAAGCGGGGCCGCCAGCCGAGCCGCCACAAGGTCGGGAGCTGCACGACGAGCTGCGCGACCCCGCCCACCACCGTCAGCGCCGCCCACACCGTGACGGCCAGGCGCGGGGATGGTCCAAGGAAATAGAGGACGCCGCCGCCCACGATGGCCACGATATTGAACATCGATGACGCCAACCCGGGGGCCGTGTAGTGCGCCTCCGCGTTCAGCGCGCCCATCGCCACGACCGCCAGCGAAATCGTGGGAAGAAACGGCATCATGATGCGCACGAGATGCGCGGTCAGCTCGGCCTTCTCCTTCGAGAAGCCGGTGGCGACGAGCCGCACGACGGGCTCTGGCCAGAGCATGCCCAGGAGCGCCAGGCCTCCAAGGTAGATCGTCAGAGTGGTGAGCACCCGGTTGCCGAGCAGAAACGCCGCCGGCCGGCCCTCTTGCTTCAGCGTCTTCACGTAGGTCGGCACGAACGCCGTCGACAAGGCCCCCTCGGCGAAGAGATCCCGCAGCAAGTTGGGGATGCGGAACGCCGCCAGGAATGCGTCGCTGGTTCCACCGGCGCCGAGGGTGACGGCGAAGATTTGCTCCCGGGCCAGGCCCAGCAAGCGCGACAACATCGTGAGCGCGCTGACCCGCCGCGCGCCGCGGGCCAGCTCACGGCCGGCGTCCGGCGCGCGGGGTTGACCGGACTGCGGTGAGGGTGCCGACTCGAGCTGACCCGTCACGGAGCGGTCCGCCCGGGGGGCCGGTCGAGGATCGCGGCGGCGCGTTCACCAAGCGGCGTGCGGCGGTGCGCGCGCATCCCGTCGAGGAGCTGGCGATCGCCGGCGAGCGTCGGGTCCAGGCAGTCCAGCATCTCGACGGCGTCGTCCGCGGGGGTCGCCGGCGCCAGGATCATCTGCCGCGCCAGCTGCCGGGTCTGATCCCAGATGGGCTCCCGGACGCCGCCCTTGGGCCAGGCCGCGGGCTCGGCGATGGCCTCGCAGACCGCCGCGACCGACGCCGACGCGACCGAGGGGTCGACGTCGCGGGTCCCGGCCGCGAATCCACCCGTCGCCAGGCGCTGCTGCGGCCGCAAGACCAGCGCGGCGGCTCGGCGAATCGACGGCGTGGGATCTTTCAACAGGCCGACGAGGTCGGGGGAAGGGCGGCACACCGCCATGCCGTCCCCCATGGCCTCCAGGGCCGCGAGGCGTTCCAGCGTCGAGTTGGAGGGGAGCAGCACCGCCGTGTGCAGGGCGCTGCAGGCCCCGCTGACGAGGTCGCCGGGGACATCCCACTCCTCGAGCTCGGCGAGCGTCACCGGCGCCAGGATCTCGCCCAGCGTCCGGGCGGCGGCGGAGGCGATGGTCAAGTCGGACACCGTCAGCAGCTCGGTGACCGCCCCGATCAGGCGCGCCCGCCCGGGCAGCGCGACGATTCCCGTCAGCGCCGCCTGGACGACCTGCGCGTCGGTGCGCCGCAAGGCCTCCGCGAGGCGCGCGGGGCCGATGCGCTCCGCGAGTCGCCCGATCTCCGCCCGATCCTTGCGGCGCACTGCCGTCAACAGCTCGTCGATCGGGACCTCCAGCATGCCCGTGCGGGCGCCCACGCGGCGGTGCTCCGCGGCCGCGCGACCGGGCGCACCGAAGGCGAGCACGGACAAGGCGACCAGCGAGGCCACGCGCAGGATCCGGACCGACCGCACGGGGGACTCCCAGGATTCAGACATGCTTGCCCACAGAGTTACCACCAGACGGCGCCGGTCGCCGCTTTTCAGGTCGCCCTCGGAGCGGCCGAAGCCCCTTCCCGTGTGCGGAGTCGCAGTTAGGCGGCGGAGCCGGTGGCGGCTTGGGCGCCGCGCCGCTTCGCGGGCTTCTGCGACGGCGGCTTGCCGTTGCCGCCACCGGCGTGGCCGTTCGAGCCAGTCCCGCCGCCGACCGCGAAGTACTTCTTCGCCGCCGACTTCAGCGCGTCGGCCTTGTTGGTCTTCTCCCAGGCGAAATCGGGGTCGTTGCGGCCGAAGTGACCGTATGCGGCCGTCTTCTGGTAGATGGGGCGCAAGAGGTTCAGCTCGCGGATGAGCGCGCCGGGGCGGCAGTCGAAGTGGGCGCGGACGATCTCGGCGATGCGCTCCTCGCCGACGGCGCCCGTCCCGAAGGTGTGCACCAGCAGCGACACCGGCTCGGCCACGCCGATGGCGTAGGCGACCTGCACCTCGCAGCGGCGCGCCAGGCCGGCGGCGACGATGTTCTTCGCGATGTAGCGGGCGTAGTAGCAAGCGGAGCGGTCGACCTTCGACGGGTCCTTGCCGGAAAACGCACCGCCGCCGTGGCGGCCCATGCCACCGTAGGTGTCCACGATGATCTTGCGGCCGGTCAGCCCGGAGTCGCCCATCGGGCCACCCACCACGAAGCGCCCCGTGGGATTGATGAAGTACTTCGTCTTGCTGGAGACCATGGCGGTGGGGACGACCGGCTTCACCACCTCGTCCATCACCAGCTCTTTCAGGGTCTTGTATTTGACGGACTCGCTGTGCTGGGTGGACACCACCACCGCGTCGATGGCCAGCGGGCGTCCGTCGTCGGCGTAGCGGACCGTCACCTGGCTCTTGCCATCGGGGCGCAGGAAGTCGAGCGTACCCTTCTTGCGAACCTCCGCCAGACGCTTGGCCAGCTTGTGCGCCGTCATGATCGGCAGCGGCATCAGCTCGGGCGTCTCGTCGCAGGCGTACCCGAACATCATCCCCTGATCGCCCGCGCCCTGCTCGTCGCGCGTGTAGACCCCCTTGCCGTCGACGCCCTGGGCGATGTCGGGCGACTGCTGCTCGAGCGCGACCATGATGCCGCAGGTCTTCCAGTCGAAGCCCATGTCGGAGCTGCTGTAGCCGATCTCCTTCACCACGCCGCGGACAATCTTGGGGATGTCGATCTGCGCGCTCGACGTCACCTCGCCGGCCACCATCACGAAGCCCGTCTTCGTCAGCGTCTCGCAGGCGACCCGCGAACCCTTGTCGCCCTTGAGGAGGGCGTCCAGGATGCCGTCGGAGACCTGATCGCAAAGCTTGTCGGGGTGACCTTCGGTGACGCTTTCTGAGGTGAACAAAGACTCGGACATAACGACGGCTCCTTGGAAGAAAAGGCTGACGATAAACCGGTGAGGGTCCCGCTGACGACCCGAAGAGCCGGCAGTCTCCCAGTCGTTCCCCCCTTCGTCAACGGCCTCCCACGAAAGAGGCAAGTTTTCATCCACGATCTCGTCAGGGCCCGAGCGGGGCTTCGCTCGCCGCCAGGTTGCACTGGTGGTAGACGCGCTGGTCGGCCTCGACGCCGAAGTCGACATCGCGCCCCCATCATCGGGTGGTCGGCTGGGGCCGGGGTGTTAACCTCAAGGGGCGTGGAGCCGCTCAAGAAGTACCGCAAGTCCGGCCTCGAGCACTTCATCAAGTTCGTGCGCGAGCTGCCGGTGCTTTCGCCACGCGCGATCTTCTCGAAGCTGGAGGAGCTGGGCTACCGCGGGCAGCGCGAGGCGCGTCGCGCGGTGTCGTTGCTCGCCTACCGCCACGTGCGCCGCATCCGGCGAATCTATCTGGACGGCGCGAAGCGCGAGCAGCTGCTGCCGAAGACGAACGTCCTCTTGGCCGGACCGACGGGGTGCGGGAAGACGTTCCTCGTCGAGCTGCTGTTCCAGCACGTCCTGCGCCTACCGACGGTCATCATCGACATCACGACCTACTCGGAGACCGGGTATGTCGGCCAGGATCCGAGCACCATCTTGACCCGCTTGCTCCACGCGGCCGACGACAACCCCCTGCTGGCGTCGATCGGCGTCGTCTGCCTGGACGAGTTCGACAAGATCGCGTCGGGCCAGAACAACGCGGTGTTCGCGGGGGCGGGAACGACCAAGGACGTCACGGGCATGGGCGTGCAGCGGGAGTTGCTCAAGATGCTCGAATCGTCCGACGTCGTCGTGCCCATGGAGATCACGCACTCGTCCTACGGCGACCATCTGGTGCTCTCCACGGCCGACGTGGCGTTCATCGCCGCGGGCGCGTTCTCGGGTTTTCATCAGATCGTTCGCGATCGAGGCAGCGCTGATCGCATCGGGTTCGGTCGGGGTGCGCCGGGGTCGCGCCCACGGCCGGGAATTGCCGTCAGCTTCACGAGCGGCGAGGTCGAGGATCTGGCGAACTTGCAGACCTTCGGGTTTCTTCCCGAGCTGCTGGCGCGCTTCGGTCGCTTCGTTCCGTTCGAGGCCCTCGACGCGGAGACGCTGATGGACATCCTGCGCACGAACGTGGTGGAGCGGCTGGTCCGTGAGTTCGAGGACGAGGGCTTCGAGCTGGCCGTCGACGACGACGTCCTCGGACATCTGGTCGCCGAGGGGCTGAAGCGCGAGACGGGCGCGCGGGGGCTCGTGTCGATCCTGACCCGCCACCTCGAGGACGCGGCGTTCGACTCGTTCGCGGAGTCGGCGGGCGGGCGGGTCCGTCTCAGCCTGGACGGCGGCGCCATCCGCGTCCGACTGGACGAAGGTTGATCGGCAGGCCTCGGGCCCATGATTGATACCTCTGTGGCGAGGTACTAATAGTGCACCGGCACTGCCTTGTGGGCCGCGGCTATTGAAGATCTTGAACGGCCGTGACCTTTCCGTTCACGGTGGCGATGCCGCACGCGATCTTCGTGTAGCGGGGATTCGTCATGTTGATGAAGTGGCCATGCATCTGGTAGCAGGCGCCCGTGCAGGTCGCCGCGGGGGGCGGGCCCTCGTCGAACATCTGCTGTAGACACTGGCTGACCACCTGGGTGGCCGAGCCCCAACCCGGGCACTCGTCCTGGGCGCTTCCCTCGGCGGGGCAAATGCCGGCGATGAAGCCGGCGTGAGCGCCGTTGGCGGCATCGTACACGGCGTCCTGATCCGCGCAGCTCTCCCCGTCACTCCAGCGCACGAGCGGCGGCAGGCACACGCACGCCCGGAATTGATTCACGCGCGCGACACAGTCCGCGTAGTAGTCGCCCGAGCTGGGCGCGGTGGGCGTGCACGCGTAGTCCGGCGCGCACCCCCCCGCACCACCGGTCGAGCCGGAGGGCTGTCCTCCGGTGCCGGTGGTCCGCCCTCCGGTGCCGGTAGACGACCCTCCGGTGCCGGTGGACGACCCGCTGTTCGACACGCACGCCATCGTGCAAGTCGCGATCACCAGGCTGCAAGCGCGGGTGTGTTTGATGAGGCCCACCTGTCCCATCCGATAGTATATACGAACGTTCGTGGCCCAATTACGGAGCCGCGCGAAGCCTGACCGCCACCACCTATCTCGAAAAGGATTGACATCGACATGGCCATGACGACGACGACGAGCGGTCTGCAATTCGAAGATACGACCGCGGGAACCGGACCCGCCGCCGCCTCCGGAAAAACCTGCGTGATGCACTACACCGGGTGGCTGTGGAAGGACGGTGGCAAGGGCAGCAAGTTCGACAGCTCCCACGATCACGGGAGCCCGTTCTCGTTCGGCTTGGGCCGGGGGCAGGTCATCAAGGGGTGGGACGAAGGGGTGGCCGGAATGCAGGTCGGCGGCAAGCGGACCTTGCTGATTCCGGCGGACCTCGGCTACGGGGCGCGCGGCGCCGGTGGCGTCATCCCGCCGAATGCCACGCTCCTCTTCGAAGTCGAGCTGCTCGAGATCAAGTAGCGGAGCGTGAACACGGAATCGTTCAGATGCCGCTGAACCCCTGCTTGTAAATCCCGGCCTTGAGGTCTCTCTCCAGCGCGACGGGATCGTGCGCGACGATCACGTGGAGGGCCCCCGGCAACTCGCCGATCGCGCGCAGCTGGGCCGCGACGGCCGCCCGGTCCTCGCGCATGAGCAGCTTCGCGACGGCAGGCCTCCCGCGCTGCATTCGGATGTTGTCCTCTGACCAGGCGATGTCGCCGACGAACAAGAAGCGCTCGCCGTTCGCGAGCTCGACGTACACGAGCTGGCTGCCCGGGGAGTGACCGGGAGCCTTCTGCAGCACGACGCCGGCCGCGATGGTGTGAAGGCCCTGGTAGTCGACGGGCGTCACGCCGGCGAGAGCGCCCGCCGGAAACGCATCCCGATCGAGCTTCGGGCTCATGAGTTGCTCGCGGGTCATCAGCACCTCGCTGGCGAGGAGCCCGACGTCGGGGGCCTGCGCGATCCCGCCCACGTGGTCGGGGTGCTCGTGGGTGAAGACGATCGCGTCGGCCTTCCGGATGGCGGCTTCCATGCGCGCGTAGGCGGCGACGTCGGCCTTGCTCCCGGGCATCTTCTTGGCCGCGTCGGGCGACATCGCCGTATCGATGATCACCGAACGGTCGTGCCACACCACCCGGTGGGACAGCAGGACCATCGGGTGCATCCGGAACAGGCCTTCGCCGGCCACGACGAAGCTCTGCGGGAACGCGAACTCGCCGATGCGCTCCACCTCCAGCCGCTCGGGCAGCGCGCCGCCGCTGACCGCCGCCCGGTGCAAGGCATCCAGATCGATGACGTACGTCCCGACCGGATCCGCGGCGGTGTCCAGCAAGAAGTGCTTGGCGCCCCAGAGAACAGCGAGGAGGGCGAGGGGAATCCAATAGCGTCGCTTGATTCGCATGGCTCCGCTGTCTCTACCACTCTTCCCATTGGTCATCACCCGCGACGGCCAGGGCGCCCGCGGGTCAACGGTTGTACGGTTCGCCCTTGATGATCGACAGCGCCCGGTAGAGCTGCTCGCAAAGGACGACCCGGGCCAGCCGGTGCGGCAGCGTCATCGCTGACAGCGACAGCCGTCGCTGCGCCCGCGCCACCGCCGCGCTTGGCAGGCCGTCGCTGCCACCGATGAGGAACGCGAGGCTGCGCTGGCCGTGCAGCATGCCGTGCTCGATGAACGCGGTAAGCTTCGCGGTGTCCCAGCTCTCGCCCCCCGGTTCGAGGGCGACGATCTCGCCACCCGCCGGAATCCGCCGCAGCAGGGCGGCCTCGTTCTCGACCTCGGTGAGCTCGACAGGCAAGTGGCGCCTGACGCGCTCCAGGTACTCGTCGCAGACGGCGGCGAGGTGGCGATCGCGCATCTTGCCGACGGCGAGGACGACGAGCTTCAGCTCAAAGGTTCCCGTAGAGGGCGTCCGGCTGGGCCATGACGGCCTCGGGCGGGATCTTCAGCGGCAGGCGGGGCGCGTCGACCCACAGGCTCTCCAGATCGTAGAACTCGCGCACCGGGTGGTAGAAGACGTGCACCACGACGTCGCCAAAGTCGAGGAGCGCCCACCGCCCGCTTCCCGAGCCCTCCTGGCCGAGCAGCGTCCGCCCCCGCGCCTTCATTGCCGCGAGGACCCCCTCCGCGATCGCGTCGACGTGCCGATCGCTGCGGCCACTGACGATGGCGATGAAGTCCGTGTAGCTGGCCATGGAAGACACGTCGATCAACACCGGCAACAGCGCCTTCTTGTCCAGCGCCGCGTCGATGGCGACCTTCGCGATCTCCATCGACTCGGCGGATTGCCGAGCCTTCCGGCTGTCCGGCGCGGCGCCCCTGGCAGCGGAAAGCGGCTCGACCCTGCCCGGGGCACGACGAACTGTGCCCGCTTTGCTGTTCCGGCCTGGCTTTCCCCCCGGTCTTGCACCGTGCGCGTCGCGTTTGCGGCCCGTGCTGGGCGCCCTGTGACTGACCGGCGTCGTCTTCTTCTTCGCCCCGGCGACCGCGACTTTGTTCCGGCCTGGCTTGGTTCGTTGAGGTTTTTTCGACTTGGAGGGCAATGATTCTCGCAGGTTTCGGGGGCCTGTTCAGCTGTCGGTCATGGTACCAGAGTTTGGTCCGCGTTCCAGCGTTGCTCGAAGCGGCCGAGCAGCGAGCGCAGGTAGTCGCCGCCGAGTCGCCCGAGCCGATCCTGGACGCGAGACGCGGCGCGATCCAGCCAGCGCGCCTCCTCCGGATCCATTGGCTCGGCGGCATCGGCGTGCGCCGGGTCCGGCCGGCCCCCTGACGCGACGTATAGCTCGGCCGCCCTTTGCAGGCGGCGTGACATCCACGCCGGCGCCTCACCGAGCGATCGCCCGAGGAGCTGACCGCCGTCGCGGAACGCCTCGACGAGGGCCGCCCGCTCGGTCTCTCGTATGGCGGCGAAGATGGCCAGGCGAAGCCGAGCCGCCGCGTCGCGATCGAGGCCGGCCCCGACGTGCAGCTTCGCGCAAAAGTGATCGAACAGCGTTCCCACCTGGAAGGTGGTGGCCATCTCCTCGGCGCGATGCCCGGCCGCCAGCAGCACGAAGAATTTTCGCCACGCCAGCTTGAACGCCAGCAGCGTCGCGGCGGTGAGGGTGGCGTTGCGGAGGGCAGTGCCCTCACGCGGGTCGGCCAGCAGCTCGGCGGAGGATGGGACGATGTCGACCCGCCGTCGCTCGGCGAGCTGCATGAGCATGCCGGCGCGCACCCGCCCGGCCAGGTAGTCATCCATCACCGGCACCGGCACGAGGCCCCCCACCGCCGTGGCCAACAGGGACCGCCGCACGATGAGCGCGCGATTTCCGCTGAGGTGCTCGATTGCCAGGCCACCTGGGCCCGCTCCGTGAGCCCCGGTCCGCTCGCCGGCACCAACGGCCGGACCTGGGAACGCGATCAGCTCCGCTTCTTCCCCGACGCCGTCCCTTTCGCCAGGGCCCGGGGGCCTCGGTGGACGCGATCCCTCGCTCATGGCGCGGCTCCCGTCATATGGCGTTGCCTGCCCCGGCGCTCACGGGACCCCCCGCGGCCGCGCGGGCGCGCGCGGCAACCCGCCCAGCAGCGCGCGTTCGTCGGGGACGGTTCGCTGCCGGGGCGCCAGATCCTCCGCCTCGGGCTCCGCGATCGCGGGGCTGGTCCCGATCTCCTCGATCGACGTGCGGGCATCGACGGCGCCGTGCATCGGCGTGCCTTGACCCTCTCCGCGCCGCATGGTGTAGCGCCCGTGAAGCTCGGCGAGCAACGGAACCCCCGTCTGCTCGTCGATCAGCACGGTGCCTTCGATGCGCTGGGCGTCGATGGTTCGCCGCCACGCCTGTCGATCGCTCGCGTCGAGGGTGGTGGCGGGCGGAGGCGGACTGGACGACTTCGTCAGCTTGTAGACGTGAACCTTTCGGCCATCGCGCACGTCGGTGCCGAAGTCGTCGACCGTGGTGACATCGCGAAGCAGATCCCACGCCGCGAACGGCCCTCCCACGCCCTGCGCGAGCAATCGCACGGGCTCCGGGTCCTCGGCGGTACGCCTGATCATGCGCCCATAGCGTAGCGCGATCGCCAGCTCACGCCCGTGAAGAACGATCTCCCGGCCGCCGTCCTTGTCATTCAAGTCGACGAGCCGCCAGTTCCCGCCGTCATCCACCCAGATGTCGGTCTCGGTGGTGACGGCGTCGGCCGGACGCCGATCGATGCCCGCCTCGAGGCGGGTGACCCCTCGCAGGTGCGAGCGCCCGAGCTTACGCAGGCGTTCGGCGAAGGCCTGGCTCTGCAAGGCGGCGTCGACGGCGGCGGCTGGGCGTGTGAGCACGCCGCGCTTGGGCCGGCACCCGGGCAGCGGCCCGAGCGCTAGCGCGAGCGTCGCCAGCGAGACCAAGGCGCGCGGCTTTCCGAAAAGTTTCGCAGACACCTGGTTCCAACCTTAACATTGCGGGAGGGACCGGACGACTCGTGGATGCCTTCACCGACTTTCTGTCGACCCCGGCCGCACTGGCCGTGGCTGCGTTGTGGGGCGCTGTGTGGGGCAGCTTCTTCAACGTCGTGATCGCCCGTCTGCCGCACGGCCAGTCCATCGTGCGTCCGGCATCGCGCTGCATGGCCTGCGGCACGCCCGTCCGCGCTTGGGACAACGTTCCCGTGTTGTCGTATCTGTGGCTGCGGGGTAAGTGCCGGACGTGCGGGGCGCACTTCTCCGCGCGCTACCCGCTCGTCGAGGCGCTGACGGCGGTGCTTGCCGCGGCGATCTTCTGGAAGTTTGCCGGCGCCGACCCCGGCGAGGTGACCGCCGTGCGCCTGGGCCGGTTCGCGCTGTATTTCGCGTGGGCTGGAGTGCTGGTGGTGCTGGCGTTCATCGACCTCGACACCAAGCGCCTCCCCGACATCATCACCATCCCGGGGACCGCGTTGTTCTTCGTCGCCGCGTTCGCGGCCCACGACGTGCCCTGGACCGAGCGCGCCATCGGCATCGCGGTCGGTTACTTGGTGGTCCGCTTGATCGCGGACTTCTACTACTACGTGCTTCACCGCGAGGGGCTGGGCCTGGGCGACGGAAAGCTGCTGGCGATGATCGGGGCGGTCATGGGATGGCGGGCCATCCCGGTGGTGCTGTTCGGCGCGTCGGTCGTGGGCAGCGCCATCGCGATCCCCTTCCTGCTCCTGTCGCGCCGGCGCGGCGAGGCGGTCCCGTTTGGCAGGATGCAGGTGCCCTTCGGTCCGTTTCTCGCGCTCGGCGCCCTGATCTATCTGTTCGCTGGCCGGTCCATCTGGGCCGTGCTCATTCCTTCGGGCTGAGCGACGGCCGTAGCCGCGGCGCCGTCGCTCACTTCGACGGCTTTCCCAGGCGCGCCAGGATCTCCGAGCTCATGCGATCGATCTTCTCGTGGAGGTGGGCGATCTCGAGCTCCGCCTTCAGGTTCACCTCGTATTCGATGTCACTGCGCACGCGATCCTTCGCCACCTGGCGATTCTGGCTGAGCAGGACGAACACCGACAGGATGATGGCCTCGAGGGAGACCGCCATCGTCAGCAGTCCGAACGGGTAGGGGTCGAAGACGGGGATGCTGGGGAGGAAACCCAGGTTGACGACGATCCATCCAGCGAAGGCCAGGCAGTGCAGCAGCAGGAAGACGATGCTGCCGCTCCAGGCGGCGATGGCGTCGGCGGCGCGCTGGATGGCGGTGCGCCTGTCCTTGGCGGCCTGGTTGACGTTGCGCGAGGCGGTGTGGCGCAGCAACTCGGCCGTCACCCGGGCGCGGCGGCCCATCGCCGTGAGCAGCTCGAGAGCGGAGCCGGGCTGCAGCTTCAGCAAGTGGTCGAGATCGTCGCGATCGACGTGCAGCGCCTCGAGATCGCGCGTGACGATCACGGAGGCCGTGCGTGGGCCGCTGTCCAGCAACGAGAGCTCACCGAAGAAATCTCCGGCACGCGCCGTCTCGAGCACGATCCGCTCGCCGGTGTCGTCCTTGAAGAACACCTCGACCTCGCCGCGCCGAATGACGTACATCGAATCGCCCGGGTCGCCGGTGCTGAAAACGATCTCCCCCACGCTATAGCGCACGATATCCAGCTCCGCGGCCAGCAGGTGTCGCTCCTCGTCGTTGAGCAGCTGAAACAGCGGGACCTCCGCCAGCAGATCGGCGGCGAAGCTCTGTGACGCGTCAGACATGCGCGGGGGGAGTCTTGCGAACCTCTTCTATCAAGACCGCCAGGCGGGACTCGACCAGGTTCTGGATCTCCGCGAGGCGCGCCGGCGTGTCGGCCTCGAAGCGCAGCACCAGCACCGGACCGGTGTTCGAGGCGCGCACCAGCCCCCAGCCGCCCGGAAACGTCACGCGCGCGCCGTCGATGTCGACCACCGGATAGCTGGCGCGGAACGCCGCCACGGCCCGCCGCACCACCTCGAACTTGATGTCGTCCGCGCAGGCCATGCGGATCTCGGGGGTGTTGTGCAGCACGGGCAATGTGTCGTACAGCTCGGCCAGGGTCTGGGACGACCGGGTGAGCAACTCGACCAGACGGACCCCGGCGTAGACGGCGTCGTCGAAGCCGAACCAGCGATCCGCGAAGAACATGTGCCCCGACATCTCGCCGGCCAGCGCCGCGTCCTCTTCCTTCATCTTCACCTTGATGAGCGAGTGGCCGACCTTCCACATGATGGCCCGCCCGCCGAGCCGCGCGATCTCGTCGTACAGCGCCTGGCTGCACTTCACCTCGCTGACGAAGGTGGCGCCCGGCCGCCGCGCCAGGATCTCCCGCGCGAACAGCATGACCAGCTGATCGCCCCAGATGATCCGGCCCTGACCGTCGACGGCGCCGATACGGTCAGCGTCACCGTCGAGGGCGATGCCCAGCTCGGCGCCGGTGGCCTGCACGCGCGCGCGCAAGGCCGCCAGGTTCTCGGGCACCGTGGGATCGGGGTGATGGTTCGGGAAGCGCCCGTCAGGGTCGCAATAAAGCGGGTCCACCTCGACGCCGAGCCGCGCGAGCACGGGCAAGATCGACAACCCGCCTGTGCCGTTGCCCGCGTCGACCACCACCTTGAAGCGGCGCGCGCCGAGCTTCACGTTGTTCGCGATGGTCGTCACGTAGTCGGCGAGGACATCCTGGTCGCGCTCCTTGCCCGGACGTTCGGCGACCCGAAACCGCCGCGCCTCGATGATGGCGCGCAGGCGCTGGATGGCCGCGCCGTGGATGGTGCTGCGTCCTTGCACGATCTTGAACCCGTTGTCCTCGGAGGGGTTGTGGCTGGCGGTCACCATCACCCCGCCCTCGACGCCCAGGTGAAACACCGAGAAGTAGAGCCCGGGGCTGTGCAGGACGCCCACGTCGATGATGTCGAGGCCCGTCGACAGAATCCCTGCCCGCAAGGCCGCGTGGATGCGCGGCGACGACAGGCGGCAGTCCCGGCCGAGCGTGATGGTCCGGGCGCCGTCCTCCCCCAGCGCCGTTCCGATCGCGCGGCCGAGATCCGTGACGAAGTCGTCGGGGAAGTCCCGCTCCGCGTCACCGCGGATGTCGTACTCTCGAAAAACGCGCGGGTTCACAGCAGATCCTTTCGTCCCGCCGCCGCGGCGGCATCCACGATGCGGCGGACATCTTGTGCGTTGTCCTTGTGCGCCACCAGGATGGCGTCGGGGGTCGCGATGATGATGAGGTCCTTCACGCCGACCACGCCAACGAACGGCGCCCCTGGCTCGGACACGATCACGCTGCCGGTGCTGTCGTAGACCGTGGCGTCGCCGAGCACCACGTTCCCGCCCGCGTCGAGCGCCCGGATGCTGGGAAGCGCGTTCCAGCTCCCCACGTCGTTCCAGCCGAAGTCCGCAGAGACGACCCGCATGCCGGAGGCCTTCTCCATGATCCCATGATCGATGGAGATCTTCGGCACCGAGCCGTAGTGGGTCTGCACCGACGCCCGGAAGTCGTCGGCGACCGCGGCGGCGTCGAGGGCGGCGCCCAGGACCGGCAGGTGGCGGCGGGCCTCGTCCAGCATGCGGCCGGCGCTGAGAAAGAACATGCCGGAGTTCCACAGGTAGTCGCCGGAGGCCAGATAGCCCTCGGCCACGGCCCGCGCCGGCTTCTCGACGAAGGCTTCCACCTCGAAGGTATCGCCGGATCCCCCCGCGGCGGCGCCAAGGTGGATGTACCCGAACCCGGTCTCGGCGTGGGTTGGCCGCAAGCCGATGGTGACGATCGACTGGCGCGCGTGGCCGAGCGCGGTGCGCACCGCCCGCGCGAAGGCCGGCTCGTCTCCGATGTGGGGGTCCGCCGGCAGCACCGCGAGCAACGCGTCCCGGCCGCGCCGCCGCAACGCCACCACCGCGCCCAGCCCGACGGCGGCGGCGGTATTTCGCGGCTCGGGCTCGACGACGATGTCCTCGGCGGGGACGTCGGGCAGCTCGCGACGGATCTTTTCCTCCTGGTCCGCGGCCGTCACGATGAGGGTGTGGCCCTCTCCGAACAGCGCGCGCGCGCGCCGAACGGCGGCACCCAGCAGCGACTCCTCACCGCCCAGATGCAAGAGCTGTTTGGGGCGCCTGCGTCGGCTCGCAGGCCAGAGGCGCGTGCCGCCGCCGCCCGCCAGGATCACGGCGAAGGTGTCGGCGATGGGCGCGCTCGCTCCCGGGTCGGTGGTCAGCATGTTTTTCGTCATTCGAAAGGGCCGCCGAATCTACCAGAACACGGCCGGTTTCAATGATGATACCCTCTCGTCGTGGCCGAAAATGCCGCAGAGAACGCGGGCGCCGCCCGCATCCGCCTGGATGGTATCCGGCGCGCGTTGGCGGCCACCGTCGACCCGGCCGGGCGTGGGCGGATTCGCGTTCGTCTGGCCGACGCGTTGGTCGCGTGCGGCGAGCTGGGGGTAGCCGCGGCGGAGCTGAAGCAAGCGGCGGCGGAGGCGCCTCCATCGGTGGCGCTCCTGTTCGGCGTGCGGGCGTTGGCGGCGCGCCTGCCCCCCACGCAGTCGCGGATGTTCCTCGAGGACGTCAGCGGTGACAGCCCCAACGGGGGGCTGCGCCGCTTCGCGATGCCGCACGCGCCGTGGCAGGTGTCGGCACCGATGCCGGTCGAAGCCACTCACGACGACACGCAGCCCATCGCGATTTCGTTGCCGCTGCCCGCCCCGATGGTGGTCGCCCCCGCGCCGGAGCCGGCGCTCCCGAGCCCCGATCTCCTCGAGCAAGCCTTCGCCGCGCTGGCCGATGGCAAGCCGGTCCGGGCGCGCCGACTGGGCGAGGAGGTCGCCCGCGCCGAGGCCACCGCGGGGGATCGCGCGGCGCGCTTGCATCTGCTCGTCGAGGCGATCGACCGCGCGGGCGCGCGCCGTCAGGCGCTATTTCTGTCCCGAACGTTGGCCGAGCGGACCGCGGAAGGGCAGGGCACGCCACGCGCAGGCGAGGGCCTGTCGGGCTTGGTGGCGCGGGCCCTCGAGGCCGACGATGTCGAGCTGGCGCTTCGTTGGGGAGCGGATCTCGGGCGTCCCCTGGCGCAGGTGTCGCGTGCCGAGCCTCGGGCCTTCGTCGATCCCGAGGACACATTCGAGAAGCGCTTTCGGACCGCCCAGGGCGTGATGGCGCTGGCGCAGGCCGGACAGGGGCAGGCGGCCGCTGTCGAATTGTTGTTACCCCTCATGTCAGGAAGTCCTGGGGGCGTCGCCGCGCTCGACCTCGCCTGGCGACTCGCGGCGCGCATGGGCCCCGACGCGCCCGTGCACCGCCTGGAGCTCATCCGGATCGCCTTCGAGCAGGAGCTCACCCGCGACGGGCGGCGGCGCCTCGCGCGTCGCTGGCTGCGGGCGCTGGAGGAAGACGAGACCGCGCCGCTCGAGCCGGCCACCCTGACGAGCCTGGAACGGGCGATGGCCGAGCTACCGGCCGACGAGAGCCTGATGATGCGCGCGAGGCGCGTGGAGCTGCTGCGAGCGCGCGGTCGCGACGACGACCTGATCCGCGTGCTCGAGCAGGATGCGGAGATCGCCGCCGGGCCCGCGCGCGCGACGCTGCTGTCCCAGCAGGCGGACCGCGTGGATCAGCTCGGCCAGGCTGATCGCGCGCTCGAGATCAGGCTCGGCGCGCTCGAGCACGCTCCGGGGATGCTGAGCTTGCTCGTGCCGGCGCGGCGGCGGCTCGAGGCGCTGGGGCAGACGCAGCGCTCGCTCGAGCTCGCGCTGGTGGCGCTGCCCTACGTCACGGAGCGCGCCGCGCGCGTCGCCCTGCTTCGCGACATCGCGACGCTCGCCGAGTCCACCGCGGACGATAGGGCGCGCGCCGCGGCGGCGTGGCTGGAGATCCTGACCCTCGACCCGGACGATCACGACGCGCTGGAGGCGGCGGAGCGGCTGCTCGCCGGCTTGGGCGACGAGGCGCGACTCGGCGAGTTGCTCGCGTGGTCAGTCGCGCGCACCGTCGATCCGGCTGCCCGGCTGTCGGCGCTGTGGCGACTGGCCGAGCACCGGCGCGCGGCGGGCCGGCTTGCGCCGGCGCTCGGGCACTATCGCGAGATCATCGAGGTCCGGGGATGGGCGAAGGAGGACGCGGGGTTCGGCGATGGGTGGCTTCGCCGTGACGACAGGCTCGCGCTGGAGACCGCCCGCGTGCTGGCCGCGCCCGACGCCCCGGGCCGCGCGCGCGCGCTCGCGGAAAGGGCCCTGCTGCTCGTCGAAGGCGGACGTCTCGACGAGGCGGAGCGCGATCTGACGGCGGCGCTCGACCTCGGTCCGGGCATCAGCGAGGTCATCCATGGGCTCGAGACGCTCCACGAACGGCGGGGCGACTGGCGGGGCCTGCGGCAGCGCTTGCAGGGGCGGGTGGCCGGCGCGGAGGGGTCGACCGCGGCGAAGATCTGGTTCGGAATCGGCCGCGCCAGCGAGCGGCTGGCCGACGGGCCTTCGGCGGAGTTCGCCTACACGCAGGCGCGCGCCGCCGACGACACCGACCGGGCACCCCTGACGGCGCTCCGCCGCCTGGCCGCGGCGCGCGACGATTGGCCCGCCGTCGCGGCGCTGCTCGAGAAGGAGATCGGGCGCGTCCGGGTCTCCGGCGAGCGCGCGGAGCTCCTGGTCGAGCTCGGAACGATGCTGGCTGAGAGGCTCGACAGGCCCAATCGGGCGGTCGAAGTGCTCGAGGCAGCGCTGGCCTTTCAGCCCGCGAACCCCGAGGCGCTGGAAGCGATGTTCCGCGCCTCGCTGGTCGCCGGAAGCTGGGAGAAGGCAGCGCAGGCGTTGGAGGCGCAGCTTGCGGCGGGGCCCGTCGCCGACGCCCCCGAGCGCTACCATCGCATCGGCGATGCCGCCGAGCGCGGCGGCAAGGTCGATCGGGCGCTGGGATTTTATTCGCGGTCCTACGCGCGAAACCCCTCCTACCGTCCGACGCTGGAGCGGCTCTCGGAGATCTGTTTCGATCGCCAGCAATGGGACAACACGTGGAAGGCGACCGAGCACCTGCTCGACCGCCACGGCGCCGACCTCGAGCCCGGATACAGGGCCGAGCTGGCGCTGCGGTCCGCGCTCGCCGATCTGCACATCGCGCAGCGATTCGCCGCCACGGCGCGGGTGGCCGCGATGCCCGGGATACCCGTCGCTGGCGCGGGCCTGCGTGACGTCGCCGAAAGCTGGGCGTCCATGCGGTTCGATCCGCGGTTGCTGGCGGGGGTCGACGACGATCGTCGCGGCCGGGTGCTGTCCCGTTTGCAGGAGGTGCTTTCGCTGACCGAACACGATGCGCGACACCCGGCGCGCGAGGTCGCTCGTCAGACGTGGGCCGCCCTGGCCATGGTCGACCGCCGCTTCGCTGACGCCGTCGAGACGCTCGACGCGCTGGCGGCTGACGAAGCGATCGACCCCCGGCGTCGGGCGCTCTTCGCGGTGGCCGCGGGCGACATCCTCTTTCACGAGCAAGGGGATGTGGCGGGCGCTGCCCTGCATTTCGGGCGTGCCCGGGCGCTGAATCCGTCCGAGTCGCGGCTGGTTCGCGCGGGCACGCTTCAGATCGCCGACGAATCTGCCGATGGAACGCCGCTTTGATCCCCCAAAACTCGAAAGGATGATCCCGTCATGTTGAAAACTGTCGCGAAGGCCCTCTGTGTGATTCCGCTCGGCGCCGTCCTGGTAGTCGGCTTCTCCGCGATGTCCGGATGTGACGACGGCAGCGGTAATTGTCCCTCGGGGGTGAAGGGCACGGGCGGTGCTGCGGCGGGTGGCAGTAGCGGCGCCGGGGGCAAGGGCGGTGCCACCTCCGCGGGCGCCGGGGGTGGCGCGGCCGGGAGCGGTGGCGCGGGCGGGGCCGCGGGCTCGGCCGGTACGGCTGGCGTGAGCGGCGCGGCGGGGAGCGCCGGTGGCACCACTGGCTCCGCGGCCGGTGGCGCGGGCGGTGCCAGCGCCGCGGGCGGCGGCGGCGGCTCGGCGGTCGCCGGCGCCGCGGGCTAGCGGCGGCGCGACCTGCAAGACGCACGGCGCTTCTCGGCTTCACCTCTCATATCGCACGACCGACCCTCGCTCGAAGGCGGGCTGCCCAGGGGCATCCTGGCATTGCCGTTGCTTTGCGTGGCCGCGCGTCTCCAAGACGCGACGGCGCTTTCCGACGCGCGGGAAGCTGAGGAAAGGATCGTGCATGAAGCCCGGTGCGAAGGCCGGCCAGACGCTCGATGGTCGCTTCGAGTTGATAGACGAGCTCGCCCGCGGCGGAATGTCGACGGTGTGGAAGGCCCGGGACCTGCACGGGGGCGGGGAGCCGGTCGTCGTGAAGGTTCCGCTCCCGATCTTTTCGAGTGGCGTCGGGGTGTGGTCGATGTTTCAGCGGGAGGAGGCGATCGGCCGCCAGCTCGATCATCCGTTCATCTTGAAGTTCCTGCCGCTCCCCGAGGACAGGCGCCGCTCCTATGTGGTGACCGAGTACGTGTCGGGCAAGACCCTGGCGCAACGCCTCGACGAGCAACGTCCGCTGCCCGAGGCCGAGGCGCTCTCCATCGCCAGCCAGATTTGCGCCGCCCTCGGCCACCTCCACGACCGCGGGTTCGTGCACTACGATCTCAAGCCGGCGAACGTGATGTTGTGCCCCGACGGCTCCATTCGCCTGATTGATTTCGGGCTGGCCCACGCCGTCGAGTCCGCCCGCTTCACCCTGTCGGGCGCGCCGCCGGCCATCGGCTCGTCGAACTACATCGCGCCGGAGCAGATCAGGCGCAAGCGCGGCCGCCCGAGCGCCGATGTGTATGCCGTCGGCGCCACGCTTTACGAGCTGCTCACGGGCTTGCCACCGTTTCCCGACGACGATCCCTTCGTGGTGGCCAGCGCTCGAACCCTCGGGGATCCGCCGGCGCCTCGCGCCGTGAATCCCCGCGTCTCTGCGCAAGCCGAGGACATCGTCCTGCGGGCGTTGCGCCGCGACCCGGCCGAACGCTACCCGAGCGCGGCGGCGATGAAGGCCGCCCTCGATGATCCCGAGAGCGTTCTGGTTTCAGGGCTGTGCGACCAGCTCCGCCCGGTCACCCCCGGGAAACGCTTCTGGCGTCTCGTTCGGCACGCCGCCCTCGTCGGCGTCCTGCCCGTCGCCACGCAGATCGCCCTCTTCTTCCTGATCTGGCACCACCTGACCCACAAACGTTAGGGGCCGCGCGCCGTCGCCGGCGAGGGCGCGCCGGGCGAGTGCCCTCTGCGTCATCCCCCGGACAGCATCGCGGCGAGGCCGGCCTCGTCGACGACCTGCGTCCCCAGTTTCCGGGCGGCGTCGAGCTTGGTCTTGCCCACGTCGCTCCCCACGACCAAGATGTCGGTGTTCTTTCCGACCGCGGTGACGAACTGACCTCCTGCCGCCTCGATCTCCCTCTGGAGATCGCCGCGCGGGCGCGACAGCTTTCCGGTCACGCATACGCGCTTGCCCGAAAGCGGCCCCGACGCCGTCACCCGCGGGGGAGGCTCGACGGGCGTGACCCCGCGCGCCTGCAGCCGGGTCATCAGGAGGGCGTTCGTCTCGTCGGCGAAGTACGCGTCGAGGGCGTCCGCGATGACCGGGCCGACGCCATCGATGGCCGCCACGGTCTCGCGCCGCGCCGCCGCCGACGTGACGAACAACGCCTCGAACGACCGAAACCGCGCCGCGATCGCCCGGGCCGCCACCGCGCCGACGTGCGGAATGCCCAGGCCGATGAGCAGGCGCGACAGCGTCATCGTCTCGCGCGCCCGCGCGATGGCCGCCACCAGATTCTCCGCGGACTTCTTCGCCATGCGTTCGATGCGCGGGGCGTCGGGCGCGTCCTGCGGCGGCATCAGCCTGTCCACGGTCAAATCGAAGATCTCGGCGACGTCTTTTACCAGGCCCTTCCTGACCAGCTCCTGCGCCAGCACCTCCCCGATGCCCTCGATGTTCAGCGCGCCGCGATGGCAGAAGAATTGAATCGCCTTCCAGCGCTGGTCCGGGCAGGCCCGGTTCTCGCACCGAAGCGCGACCTCGTCTTCCTTGCGGACCAGCGTCGATCCGCACGAGGGGCAGGTGGTTGGAATGTCGATGGGGGCCTCGGCGCCGGTGCGGGCGGACACCACCACCTCGATCACCTGAGGGATGATCTCGCCGGCCTTCTCGACGATGACCTGGTCGCCCACGCGCAGATCGAGCCGGCTCACCTCGTCCCAGTTGAAGAGCGACGCGCGCTTGACCGTCGTCCCGGACAGCTCGACCGGCTCGAGCATCGCCACCGGGGTGACCGCGCCCGTGCGTCCGACGTTGATCTCGATCCCCACCACGCGCGTGGGCGAGCGCAGCGCCGGGAACTTGTAGGCGATCGCCCAGCGTGGAAACTTCGCCGTGGTGCCGAGCAGCCTCCTGTCCGCGAACGCGTCCACCTTGATGACCAGGCCGTCGGCCTCGTAGGGCAGCGCGTGGCGGTCCGTGGCCCAGCGGGTGACGGCGGCGCCGAGACCATCCTTGTCGGCGACGACCGTCACGTCGGGTGACGTGGGCAGCCCCAGCTCGCGCAACCATCGCAGTGACGCGGAGTGGAGCGCGTGCGACCGCTCGCCGTCCACGAGCTCGTACAAGATGACCTGCAGCGGGCGGCGGGCGCACTCGCGCGGGTCGAGCAGCTTCAGCGAGCCGCCGGCGGCATTGCGTGGGTTCTTCCAGGGCTCCTCGCCAGCGAGGAGACGGTCCGCGTTGATGCTCTCGAAGTCGCGCTTGAGCATGAACGCCTCGCCCCGGACCGTGATGGTGACCGGCTCGTGGAGGCGCAGCGGCAGCGAGCGAATCGTGCGCAGGTTGACGGTGATGTCCTCCCCGGTGCGCCCGTCGCCGCGCGTGGCGCCCTGCACGAAGCGCCCGTCCTCGTAGCGAAGCTCGATGCTGATGCCGTCGATCTTCGGCTCGACGACGAACGGCGGGGCATGGCCTTCCAGGCCCTTCACCACCCGATCGAAGAACGCCGACAGCTCGTCCGCGTTGTAGGTGTTGTCGAGCGACAGCATCGGCGTCTGCCGCACCACCTTGGGGAAGGCGGACAGCGGCGCGGGGGCGACCCGCTGCGTGGGTGACTCCGCGCTGACCCAGTCGGGGTGCGCGGCCTCCAGCTCCTTCACCCGCCGGTAGAGCTGATCGTACGTGGCGTCCGAGATGACCGGCGCCATCTCCACGTAGTAGCGGCGGTCATGCTCGCCCAGCTCGCGGACGAGCTCGAGGTATTGGGCGCGAGAGTCGCTCACGACGCGCGCTTATCACCTTGAAGCAGCCCGACGACCATCGTCACGGGAAACACCGTCCCCGAGAAGTAGGTATCGATCGCTTCCTTGACGAAGAAGAACAGGTCCTGCATCTCATCGCCCCTGCCGCCCGCAATCTGCTTCCAGATCGGCAGCGGGTAAAGCTCGATGATCGGCGCGAAGAAGAACTCGCGCGCGCTCTTGAACAGCAGCTCCCACCGGACCGTCTCCAGACCCACGTTCGTCACGCCGGCCGCCTCCAGCCAGCGGCTCGCCGTCGCGGCGTCGGGCAGCGATCGCTCGTAGTTCGCGAGCGCGAACAGCGCCTCTGCCTTGCCATGCTCGCGCAGGACGGCGCGAAAGAGATCCAGGAACTCGGCCCACGAGCCGCGCAGCGGCAGCGTCAGCAAGGCCCGGCCGTGGGGCTTCAGCACCCGGACGAAGTCTGCGATGGCCTCGGCCGGCTTCGGCAGATCCCCGAGCGCGAGGTTCGAGATGGCGAGATCGCAGGTGCCGGCGCCGATCGGCTGCGTCGTCAGCTCGGCGACCTCGAACACCAGCTTCGGCGCCAGCGACCGACCGGCGTTCGCGAGCTCGATCATCGCCGCCGAAGGGTCCACCGCCACGATCCGGCTGTCGTCGTCCAGCCGCTCGGTGATCGCGCGGGTTAGCCGTCCCGTCGCGCAGCCATATTCGAACGCCACCGTCTTGGGGCGGGCTGGAAGCGCGCGAAGCAACGGCTCGGCGGCGCGCACGGGGCCGAGCGGCCAGACCTCGGCGTCGTAGGCGGCGGCGATCTTCTGTTGCCGGGGCGACGGGCGCTTCATCGGGGAAACCGCGCGCGAACCGCGCGGGCGTGCCCCTGCAGGCCTTCGACCTCCGCCAGGCGTTCGATGTCGGCGGCCTGCGCCGTCAGCGCCGCCGCGTCGTATTCGATGATCGACGTGCGCTTCACGAAGTCGGCCACGCCTAGCGGCGAGGCGAAGCGGGCGCTGCCCGAGGTGGGGAGCACGTGGCTCGGACCGGCGGTGTAGTCGCCGACCGATTCGGGGGTGTAGTGCCCCAGGAACAACGCGCCGGCGGTGGTGACCTTGTCGGACCAGGCGCGCGCGTCCGCCATGGCCAGCTCGGCGTGCTCGGGCGCCAGCCGATTGACGAGGTCGATGGCCTCCGCCGCCGTATCCACGATCACGATCGCGCCCTGATCATGCAGGGAGCGCTCGGCGATGGCGCGCCTCGGGAGTGAGGCCAGCTGAACTTCGAGCTCCGCCGCCACGAGCTCCGCGATTCGCCGCCCGATGGCCACGAGCACAGGCACCGCCAGCTCGTCGTGCTCCGCCTGCGCCAGCAGATCGGCGGCGATGCAGCGCGGGTCCGCGGTGTCGTCGGCGGCGATCACGACCTCGGTGGGCCCGGCGATGGAATCGATCCCCACGTCCCCGAAGACGAGGCGCTTGGCGGCCGCGACATACGCGTTGCCTGGACCGACGATGATGTCCACACGCGGAACCGACTCCGTCCCGTAGGCGAGCGCCGCGATGGCCTGCGCGCCGCCGAGCGTGAAGATGCGATCCACCCCTGCGATCTGGGCCGCGGCCAGCGTCTCGGGCGAGGGTCCGGGGGTGGTCATGACGATCTCGCGAACGCCGGCCGTCCGCGCCGGCACCGCCGTCATCAGCACCGTCGACGGGTAGAGCGCCTTGCCGCCCGGGACATAGATGCCCGCCAGGCCGAGCGGTGTCACCCGCAACCCGAGCCGGAGCCCGCCGCTCTCGCGCAGCTCGAAGGACTCGTAGCGTTCGCGCTCGTGAAAGGCGCGAATGCGCGCCGCCGCCCGTTCGATCGCCCCGCGCGTGCCCGCATCCACCCGAGACGCTATCGCCTCCCACTCGGCGCGGGGCAGCTCCAGCGCTCCGAGCGTCCGCTTCTCGAAGCGCTGGGTCAGGTCGCGAAGGGCAGCGTCGCCACTCTGGCGGACGGCACGGATCACGTCGCGGGCCGCGGCCTCGATGTGCTCGGGGATGGTCGCCGCGCGGTCGACCAGCGCGCGCACCCGCGGCTCGAAGTCGGGGCTGGACTTGGCGATTATCCGAATCATCGCGGGAGCATAGAGCTTTTTGTGCCGAATGCCACGCGGGCACGCCGGTTCGCGACATTTCGATCCCGGGTTGGTGAATTTCCGACACGCGTAACCCGGCGCCTCCGTGGCGCGTTTAACCACTGCTCGGCTCGCCCCGCCCGCGTCGGCGCGCGTTGGTGCCGCGGTTTCACCCCGCTCGGCGCGGCGCGATTGATGCAGTCTCGACCTCCGGTGCGTGAAGGATCGTTGTTTTTTGAATTGACGGAGGGGCTATCCGGACACCTCAAACAGGACAGGAAGCGCGCGCATGAACATCAGCGAAATTGCCGACCTCTACGAGCGATATGCGCCCGCAATCTACGCGCGATGCCGCCGGCTGCTCGGCTCCGGGGCGGCGGGCCGGGACGCCCTCCAGGAATCCTTCGTGCGCGTCCTCCAGCGGCACCGCACCCTGGATCCTGGCGAGCAAACGCTGCGCTACCTGTACAAGACGGCGACGAACGTCTGCATCAACCAGCTCCGCCAGCGCTCTGTCCGCGACCGCGCAGTTGCGCAACTCACGGCACAGTTGGCCGCGAGACCTTCCCGACAGCCTGCCCTCGACGATCGTGAGTTCGTTCAGCTGTTGCTCGAGCGGTGCGACGAGACGGCGGTCGGGGTCGCCGTGATGCACTTCGTGGACGGCATGACCCAGGTCGAGGTGGCCGAGACGCTGGGCATCACGAGGCGCACGGTCTACAACCGCATCCGTCAGATCGAGCGCCTCGCCACGGCGCTGCTCGAAGATCCGCCAGCAGCGCTTCCGAAAGCCAGCTGATCACCGACTCGCCGGAGCTCAGCTCGGGGGGCCGACCTCACCCCTCACGCCCTGGCGGATCTCCTCCAGCGCCGTGTCGCTGAAGTCGTAGCTCTCCCCGCAAAAATGGCAGGTCACGTTGGCCTGGCCGTCCTCGCGGAGCATCGACAGCAACTCCTCGTCGCCAAGCAGCGCCAGCGTTGAGGCCGCACGCTCGCGTGAGCAGGGACAATGAAAGCGCAGCGGGAGGTCGCCCCCGAGCAGCCTCAGGTCGTCGAAGTCGCCGCCGACGGCGGCACGCATCAGCGTCTCGGGCGATACTGGCGCGCTGGTCGACTCGGACTGACCGCTCCCGAGCAGGGCATCGAGCGCTCCCGCGCGCAACCGGCGCCGCGCCTCAGCGACGTGGCGGGCGCCTGCGCCGTGGGGGAGCGCCTGCACCAGCACCCCCGCGGCCACGCGAACGAGGCCCTGAGCGTCCAGGTACGTGGCGCAGCCGAGCGCGCTATCGATCTGTTCGCTCTTGCAGAGGTACTGCTCGACATCCGTGTCGATCTCGCCGTCGACGAGGGGGGTCCTGCCGCTGAAGTCGCGGCCTGGGCCCACGTCGCGGACCACGTTCACCATGCCCGTGCGCCCGACGGCCTGGCCCAGCGTGGGCGGCTCGCCCAGCGGCTGGGAGATCCGCGGGTGCGCCACGAACACGCGCGCCGTTCCGGCCGACCCGGCGTCCACCATCAGTGTTCCGAGCGGGCCGTCTCCAAGCAGCTGCAGGGTCACGCGCTCGTCGTCCTTGGTGAGAGTTGCCAGCAGGAACCCGGCGACGACGGCCCGGCCCATCGCGATCGACGCCGCGGCGCCCGCGTCGTGACGGCGCGCGGCCTCCCGGGCGACGCCGGTCGCGACCACGGCGACGGCGCGGGCCATGCCGTCGCCGATCAGCGCCCGGACGATTCGATCTTCGAAAGCCATTCTCCTTGCATGATCGGAGCGGACCGATCCGTCAAGACCGCTTCGCACCGCCAGCGCCGACGCCTGCTGGCGCGGCCGCCTGTTAGATTAGGAGGCGGAGGCCACCGCGGCGTCCGCCCCTCATGTCACCGCGCGATCCCCTCTTCACCGTAGCGAACCTGCTCAGCCTGTCGCGGCTGCCGCTCGCGGCGGCGTTCGCCTGGACGCTCGGCACGCGCGCCGCGTGGGGATGGTTGCCGCTCGTGATCCTCGGCCTGGCGGGCGCCAGCGATGCGCTCGACGGTTGGTTCGCCCGGCACGCCGAGGCCCGACGCACGGGCGGCAAGGCGCGTGAAACGCCGGCAGGGATGGGCTCCTGGCTCGACCCCATCTGCGACAAGGTCTTCGTGACCACGGTCCTCGTGACCATCTGGTTTCACTTTCACCCGCCGCTCGGCTGGTTGGCGCTGATCCTGGCGCGCGAGATCGCGCAGCTGCCGCTGTCGCTCTTTTACCTCGCGATCCCCTCGCTGCGACGGTGGCTGCGCTACGACTTCCGCGCCAGCGTATCGGGGAAGGCAGCCACGGTGCTGCAGTTCTGCGCCATCGTCGCCTTGCTCGTGCGCAGCCCGGCCAGCCGGGCGCTCGCGATCGCCTCGTTCGGCGTCGGGCTGGTCGCGCTCGTGGACTACGTGCTTCGCGCCATTCGCATCGGCAGGCAGCGTCTGCACGACGAAGCAAGCCCGTGAACCACCACAGGCCGGTGCCCGGGACAGCGCGTCAGTGGATGCGGCCCCACCAGCGCTTGACGTCGGCGCGGGGGTAGCTTTGGGTATAAAATAAACCGTAACCCCGCCCACCCCCCCGGACGCGTGTTTTTGACTGCACGCCAAAGGCCCCCCCGCCTTGACGACCGCCGAGCTCGATCGTCTCGACCGTACGGACCGTTCTATCATCCGCGCCGCGCGTCTCGCGGTCGCGCTGGGTATCGTCGCCGTAGCTGGTTGCGTGGGACAAGCCGGCACGGACAGCACCGGCGGCAGCGGGGGCAGTAGTTCGGGCGGTCACGCAGCGACCGGCGGAACACCCGGGAGCGGCGGCGTCAATGCGACCGGTGGAACACCGGGAAGCGGTGGTGTCAGCGCGTCCGGCGGCTCATCGGCCACCGGCGGCGCGCCGGGCTCGGGAGGCAAGACCGGGAGCGGCGGAACCCCCGGTCCTGGGACGGGAGGGCAGCCGGCCACCGGGGGCGGTGTGGGCGGAGGCGCATCCGGCGCGGGTGTGGGCGGGGCCGTGGGGACCGGCGGCCAGGGAGGTGCGGCGGGCCAGGGGCCCGCTGGCGGCTCCGGACCGGGCGGCGCGGGAACGTCGGTGGACGCTTGCGGCAGGCCCACGGCGGTCGTCGTTCCCGGCGGATACACGAAGCTCGCCTGGCACGACGAGTTCGACGCGAACGGCGCTCCCGACGGCGCGAGTTGGGGCTACGAGCAGGGGTTCGTGCGCAACGAGGAGCTGCAGTGGTATCAGCCGGCCAACGCGCAGGTCGCGAACGGCATGCTGACGATCACCGCCAAGCGAGAGCAGATTCCCAATCCCGGTTACAAGGCAGGCAGCACGGACTGGCGGACCAACCGGCAGAACGCGGCCTACACCTCGACCAGCATGACCACCGCGGGAAAACAGAGCTGGCAGTACGGCCGCTTCGAGATGTGCGCGAAGATCCCCATCAGCGCCGGCATGTGGCCGGCGTGGTGGACCCTGGGCGTCGCCGGCGAATGGCCGTCGAACGGCGAGATCGACATCATGGAGTTCTACAATAGCAAGATCCTGGCGAACATCGCCTGCGGTACGGCCACACGTTACACGGCCAAGTGGGACTCGCTCACCAGGGCGGTCGACGCGACCTGGGCGGCACGCTTTCACGTGTGGCGCATGGACTGGACGGGGACGCAGATCGATCTGTACGTCGACGACACGCTGATGAACACGGCGAAGCTCAGCGACATGTTGAACGCCGACGGAAGCAGCCCGTTCATGCAGAAGGTCTACATGATCGTCAATCTCGCGATCGGCGGCGTCAACGGCGGCGATCCAACCGCCACGGCGTTCCCGCAGACCTACCAGATCGACAACCTCCGGGTGTTTCAGTAATCGCGTTGGTGCGGGCGAGCTTTGCTCGCACGCACCGAAGCGCGGGGGATTCAAAGGACCCTGTCAGGGTCCTTTACTTGGTAATCGCGTTGGTGCGGGCGAGCTATGCTCGCACGCACCGAAGCGCGGGGGATTTAAAGGACCCTGTCAGGGTCCTTTACTTGATACTCGCGTTGGTGCGGGCGAGCTTTGCTCGCACGCGGTTCACATCGCGGCAACTGACTTGATGACCGGCGCGGCAGGGGCCGACCCGTAGTTGGCGCAGTAACCAAAGCTCCGCGTGCCGCCTGGAGGAATCTGGGCCAGGCCACCGCTGCCATTGGCGGTGTGCCTGCTGCCCGCCGTCGTGGAGCTCGAGAACCAGTGCCGGGACTCCGCCGCCGAGCCGGTGTCGTAGACGACGCTCCAAGACGGGATCGTCTTGGACCCGTTGTTCTTGACGTTCACGTTGGCACAGTAGCCGCGGGACGTTTCGTTGTACTTGCTGATCGTCGCCGACAGGGCCGCCGCGGTGCCGGTGCCGGCAGCGGTTATGGTGCCGCCGGTGGCCGCCTGCCGATACGTCGTGACCGTGTAGTTCCAGCCGTTGCAAGCCTTGAAACCCGAGTCGGGGTTGGGCGTGTCCGAGGGCGTGCAGGCGTCGGAGCAGTACCCCCCCGTACCGTTCTTGCCAAAGGGATTCACGTAAGGAGCGCCGACTTGATTCGCGCCGATCCGCCCAGGCACCACGTCCACGTCATACGATTTGCCATTGCAGTAGAACGCCTGAATCTTCGAGGGGTCGCCGCCGTGCGCCCCGGGGGCGAAGATGTTCCCGAAGAACGTGCCCTCTTGGTTGGGGTAGTCCGCGCTCAGCGACCACCCCACGCTCGGCTTCTGGGCGACCAGCCACAGAGGGACGTGCGAGCCCGCCGTGTTGATGTGCGCGATCATGCAAGCCGACACGTATTCCTGGCACTGCTGATTGCACGGTCCCGTCTGCCACTCGGGCGCGAAACCCAGCGCGCCCTGAAAGGTGTAGCTCGTGCCGTTCTGGTCCTGCTTGACCAGCGACGTGCCGGCGGGAAGGGCGCACCGCACCAGGTATGCCGTGGTCGTCCTCCCATCCGCGGTGGTCATGAGGCCGTTGATGGAGCTGAGGCCGTTGATGGAGCTGAGCCCATTGATGGAGCTGAGCCCGTTGATCGAGCTGAGGCCGTTGATGGAGCTGAGCCCGTTGATCGAGCTGAGGCCATTTGTCGAGTCGATGGCCGCCTGGTCGGAGCTGACGCCGCTTTCAGGCGGTTCGCTGCATCCTTCCAGCAAGCCGCCGCAGGACAGGGCCATGGTCAGCACGAGGTTCTTCTTCATCAGTCACATGGTTTGCAAATGGCATGCGAGCTTACGAATTTGACATGCACCATAGGTTCCGCCGTCTTCCTCGCGGTGTCGGGGGTGATGTTGTTGCCCCGGCGCCGCCCGGTGTTGCGTCGCGCGCAACACGATGGCGACGGGGAGGGTCAGCGGGCGAGCACCTCGAGGCGCACGGGGACGATCCCGGCGCGCATCATGTCGAGGCGGCGCGCGGCCGCCTCGGACAGGTCGATGATCTTCCTGCCGCCGCTGCAACGATCGTTGACGCGCACCACGACGGGCGGTGCGCCCCGGTCCAGGCGCGTGACACGGACGCGCGCGCCGAAGGGCAGGGCGGGGTGCGCCGCCGTGAGCAGCGCCGGATCGTAGGGCTCACCGCTGGCGGTTCGGTGTCCCGCCAGGCGCCGCGCGTAGTACGTGGCATTACCCTCCTCCACCGCGCCGGGCCGCCCGCCGCGGATCTCGGCCGATGGGCCGGCACAACCCGCGACCACGGCGACGGCGATCGCGACGATCCCGGGCAGCGCGGCGAACGCGCCGGCGCGCGACCGACCCGTTCGGCCTTGGGCGGCGCCATCACCTCGGACCGTCGTCGCCCCCGTCTCCGCTCGCCGGCGGCTCCGACGGCACCGGCCCATCGCCGAGCAGCTCCTCGCCGTCGCCTGGGCTTCGCGCTGCGTCGCCGTCCCGGTCGCCGCCGCGGGTCGCGATGACGCCGATGCCGTATTTTTCCAGCTTGTAGTAGAGCGCGCTCGTCTTCACGCCCAGCAAGCGCGCGCACTCGGTCTTGACGCCTTCGGCCTTGTCGTAGGCACGCTGGATCAGCTGTCGCTCCAGGTCCTCGAGGATCTCCGTGAGCGACATGTTGCCCTGGGGCAACGCCAGCGCGTGCTCGGCGGACGCCGTCTTCAGGAAGGCCGGCAGCGCCCGCACGTCGATGCGGTCGCCCTCGGCGAACACCAGGCTCTGCTCGACGGCGTTCTCCAGCTCGCGCACGTTGCCAGGCCACGAATACGCCGTCAGGCGGGCCAGCGCCGCGTCGCTGATGCCAAGCACGGCGGGGTTCGTGCGCGGGCCCAGCTTCGCGATGAAGTGGGTGACCAGGCGCCCGATGTCGTCGGGGCGCTCGCGCAGCGGAGGAACCTCGACCGGCACCACGTGCAGGCGGTAGAAGAGATCCTCGCGGAACCGACCCGCCGCGACGTCGGCCTTCATGTCGCGGTGGGTGGCCGACACGACGCGCACGTCCACGGTCACGGAGTCCTCGCCGCCGACGCGCTCGAATTGCCGCTCTTGCAGCACGCGCAGCAGCTTGACCTGCACGTTGGGCGACACGTCCCCGATCTCGTCGAGGAACAGCGTGCCCTTGTCCGCCAGCTCGAAGCGTCCGAGCTTGCGCTTGATGGCGCCGGTGAACGCTCCCTTCTCGTGCCCGAACAGCTCGGACTCGAGCAGCGTCTCGGCCAGCGCGCCACAGTTGACCTTGACGAACGGTCCGGCCGCGCGCTTCGACCGCTCGTGAATGGCGCGTGCCACCAGCTCCTTGCCGGTGCCAGACTCGCCATGGATGTAGACCGACGCGTCCGTCGGCGCCACCCGTTCGATGGTCTGGAACACCGCCCGCATCGCCGGCGTCTCGCCCACGATCTCGCCGAAGCTGTAACGCGCGGCCGCGTCGGCGCGCAGGGCCGCGGCGTCCGCCTCCGCGCGCTCGCGGGCCAGCCGCTCGCGCCGCAGCTCGAGGCCACGCTCGAGCTTCAACCGCACCACCTCGGGCGCGAACGGCTTCTGCAGAAAATCGAAGGCGCCGAGCCGCATGGCCTGCACCGCCGTCTCCACCGTTCCGAACGCCGTCACGATCATCGCGGGGCAATCGGGATCGATCTCCTGCACGGCCTTCAGCACCTCCAGGCCGCCCGTGCCCTCCATCTTCAGATCCGTGATGACGAAGTCGGCCCCGCGGCGCCGCATGTGGGCGATGCCCTCGGCGCCGCTGGCCGCGACGATGGCCTCGTGGCCCATGCGCCGCACCGTCGCGGCCAGGCCCTCGCGCATCGTCTCGTTGTCGTCGATGATCAGGATGCGGGCCATCGCGGGTGCCGGCGGCCAGCATAACCGAATTCTGCTAGTCTCGCGGCCCGCGATGAGCGAAGAGGACCGAGTTCGCGCGCCGGCGGCGGCACCGGCGCCGGCCGAAACGGCAGCGGAGGTGGACGTCGTCAGCTACGTGCGACCTGGCATCCGCGCGCTGGCCGGATACACCCCTGGCGAACAGCAGGTGGGGTTCATCAAGCTCAACACCAACGAGAGCGCGATCGGGCCGTCGCCGAGGGTGCGCGCCGTGCTTGCCGGGATCGCCGACGAATCGCTGCGCCTGTATCCGGACCCCGTCAGCAAGCGGCTCAGGGAGGTCGCGGCCGGCCGCTTCGGTGTCGGCGTCGACAACATCCTGGCGGGCAACGGGTCCGATGATTGCCTGACGATCCTGTGCCGCACGTTCCTGGACGCGGGCGATCGGGTGGCGTTCGCCTGGCCATCGTACGGCCTGTACGAGACGCTGGCCGGCATCCAGGGCGCGGTCGCCACGCGCATCCCCTACGAGCGCGCGCCCGACCGCTGGCGGCTGCCCGACGCGCTCGGCGCCACGGGCGCGCGGCTGACGATGGTGGCGAACCCCGACAACCCCTCCTCAACGCTGGCGCCGGTGGACAGTCTGCGCCGCCTCGCCGAGCGGGTGAAAGGCGTCCTGGTAGTGGACGAGGCGTACATCGATTTCGCGCTCGGCGTGAACCCCGGCGCCAGCATGTTGCCGCACCTTGGCGCGCACCCGAACGTAGTCGTGTTGCGCACGTTCTCGAAGAGCTACAGCCTGGCGGGCGCTCGCCTGGGGCTGCTGTTCGCGGCCGCGCCGCTCATCGCGCAGATGACGAAGGTGAAGGATAGCTACAACGTCAACGCGATCACGCAGGCGCTCGGCGTCGCGGCCCTCGAGGATCGCGCGCACCACGCCGATCTCGTCCGGCGCACCCTCGACCAGAAGGCCCGCGTCGAGCGCGCGCTGGCGGGGTTCGGGTGGAGGTGGCCGGCGGCGTTCGGCAACTTCGTGCTGTGCGAGATCGGACCGCGCGCGCCCGAAGTCCGCGATGGCCTTCGTGCGCGCAAGATCCTGGTACGCCACTGGAACACGCCCGAGCTGAGAGACTTCGTCCGCATCACGATCGGCAGCCCGGAACAGAACGACGCCCTGCTGGCCGCGCTCGCCGAGATCGTCAGCGGGGGCGTCTGACTGACCACGTGAGGCCCGGCCGGCCCCGGTCAGCCGATCACGCGCACTTCACGGTGAACATGTGGACGTGATTGTTCCCCGCGCTGGTCGAGTTGGTCATGAGGCCCGTCAGCATCATGCCGCTCTTGAGCGCCGTGATGTTCGCGGCCGTCAGCGGAAACCCGTGCGTGTGACTCGGCGTACCGGCCGCGCCCGTGGTGTACATCATCACGCCGCCGTTGATGTTGGCTGCCGTGATGGTCAACGTGTGGGTGTGCCCGCTCGCGGCCTGCGTCGCGTTCACGGGGTCCGCGCACATCATCCCGGTCGCGCCGCCTCCCGCGCCGCCCCCGTTCTGGCCCGCGGTCCCACCTCCGTTCCCTCCGCCCGGCCCATGGCCGGCGGCGCCGCTGCCAGATGAGCCGCCGCCTCCTCCTCCGCCTTGAGCCGAGCCGCCCGTCGCCGAGCCACCCGAGCCTGAACCGCCCGTGCCGGCCCCGCCGGTACCCGCGCCGCCCGAGCCCGAGCCGCCGTCACCCGAGCCACCTGTCGCGGCGCCGCCAGTGCCCGCGCCGCCCGTCCCCTGGCCGCCTGTTCCTGTGGCGCCGCCCGAGCTCGCGCCCCCCGAACCGTTGCCACCCGTCCCGCTGCCGCCGGACGCCGAGCCGCCCGTGCCGCTGCCTCCTGAACCGTTGCCGTTCTTTCCCCCGCTGCCGCCGCTGGCGCCGTTGCTGCCGCAATCCCCGAGGCTGGTCAGTCCCACACCGGCCCCGGCGAGCACCAGCGCCGATCGCAAGAACTCCTGTCGGTCCATTTTTCCCTTGAGCATGTATCAACCTCCCATGTTCGAGCTCGACAAGATCCGGTCCAGCATCGGCTACCCTCCGCCCCCGGCGTCCGGCCACAAGTGGGTCAGTATCGCCCAGATTGGGGCCTCGGCCACCTCGATGAAAGGGGGCTGCTAGACTGGCGTGCGAGCCAAGGAGGCGACGTGAAGGCTTCAGACGTGACCGGTGCGAACGCGATCCTGGCGGCGATTCCTCTGGGATTTCCGTGGAAGACCCCCGACCCGTTTCTGTTCTGCGTGCATCACGACGACAAGTACCCCGCCGGCAACGAGCACCTGGGCCCGGCGGCGGCGCTGGACGGCCGGAACATCGGTCAAGACTTCGAGGGCAAGGACGGCTGGCGCATGTATCACGGTGAGCTGGTCCCCGGGTTTCCGCAGCATCCCCATCGTGGCTTCGAGACCGTGACCGTGGTGCGCCGGGGCCTCCTCGATCACTCGGACTCGATGGGCGCCGGCGCCCGCTACGGCGGCGGCGACGTCCAGTGGTTGACGGCGGGGAAGGGGATCCTGCACGCCGAGATGTTCCCGTTGCTGAACCGCTCGCAGCCCAACCCGGTGGAGTTGTTTCAAATCTGGTTGAACCTTCCGGCGGCCGACAAGATGGTCGAGGCGCACTTCTCGATGCTCTGGAACCACATGATTCCGCGACACACGGCGCGCGACGCCGGGGGGAGGCCGACGGAGGTCACCGTGGTGGCGGGGCAGCTCGCCGCGATGGATGCCGCGGTCCCCGCGCCGCCGCCTCGTTCGTGGGCCGCGCGCGCCGACACGAACGTGGCGATCTGGACCATCAAGATGGCGGCGGGCGCGACGTGGACGCTGCCACCGGCGGCCCCCGGCACCAACCGGACGCTGTATTTTTTCCGGGGCGCGGGGGCTCCGCGCCGGGGGCCAGGTGATCGCTCCCTCGCGCGGGCTCGAACTGCGTGGCGAGTCCGCGTTGTCGCTCGAAGCGGGTCCCGACGAGGTCGAGCTGCTGCTGTTGCAGGGACGGCCGATCGGCGAGCCCGTCGTTCAGTATGGTCCCTTCGTCATGAACACCGACGCCGAGATCCGCCAGGCGTTCGCCGATTTTCAGCGGACACGCTTCGGGGGCTGGCCGTGGGACAGCGACGAGCCCGTTCACCCGAGGGACAAAGGTCGCTTCGCCCGCCACACCGATGGCCGCTTCGAGGAGCCGGCCTGAGGCTTCCCCGGCCGGCGGCGGCGGCGCCGACGAGAGCGCTACTCCACCGTCACGACGTCGCCCATTTCCGCCTCGTCGGCAGGGCCGGCGGCGATCGGCAGGTGGATGTTCGCCCGGTTGACGCCGGGCCGCAGCCATAGCGTGCTGCTCGCCTCGACCCCGTCGAGCTCCACGGTCAAGGTGACGCCCTGGTTCGCGGGTAGGCCTCCGACCAAGTGCCCGAAGCCGACACCCCAGGCGTCGCCGTCCGGCGCGGTTTCGACACGAAACGAGGCGGGAAGCCGGCGATGACCGGCGCTGTCGACGACCCAAACATCCAGCGCGGCGACGTTGGTGTCGCACGGTTCATCCGCGCACACGGGGACGAGCGGCTGATCGTAGCCGAAACGAATCGGCTGACCTGTAGCCGCCAGGGCGGATTTGCCCATGACGAACAGGTCCCAGCTGCTGCCCGGGGCGACAGCGGTGACGACGCTCCGACAGTTCGAGACAGAGAGGACTCTCTTCTGCGGATGGTCGGCGGGCTTCTGTTGCACGAGGATCGCCCTCCCAACGGGACATCGCCCGGACTTCGAAGGCGCGAAGATCAGCAGCGCGTCGCGTGGTCGGTCGAGCCGAAGCTCGAGGCCGGCGACTGGCGCTCGCACGATCGTCTCGGTCGACCGACCGTCTTCCGCGAGCGAGGTGAGACGAAAAGTCCCCGCGCGCAGGCCGTCGAAGCGAAAGCCGTCCGATGCCGAGACCGAGGCGGTCTCCACGTCGGCGCCGTCCAGGCGCTGGAGCGAGGCCGACGTCGCGAGGGCGATGCCGTCCTCGTCGATCACCCGCCCGGTGATCGCGACAGAGAGCGAGAGCGCGAGCTCGATGTCCGTCGGAGTGTCGCCGGCGACGGCGACCGCTCCGTCGAGGCCGGCGACAAGGAGGTCGTCGTTGCTCGCGACCTCGACCGTGTAGCGCCCGGGGGCGACCTGGATCTCGAAGGCCCCGTCCGCCGAGAGCGTCACCATCGGCGGGGTTGCGGTCGGGGTTGGTGCGGTCGCGGTCGCGATCGTAGCGTCGAGAGGCTCGACGCGGAGATCGAAGAACGTCTGGAAGGATCCCTCGGGGGGCAGCGGCACGTCATCGACCGCCGCTCCCTGGCTCGGCTCGGGTCCGGAGTCGGTGGTGATGTCCATGGCGGGGACGTCCGAGTCGACGCGGGATTGTTCGGAATCCGCGGTGGCGAGCTCCGCACGCTGGGCCGCCCGGCGCGCCCGCCACGCCGCTCGGATCGCGGGCGAAAGCGCCAGCCGCCCACGCCAACAAGCCCACCCGCGACGAGGTGTGCAAGCGGGTGCCGCGATGGATGGCAAGCTGCGCCGGCGCGTGATCGACGGCGACGGCGGCGCCCGCTCCTCGTCTCGCGGCGGCTCCTCGTTCACCGCGACCGCGGCCCTGCGCGCGCGCCGCTTGCCGAGCACGACCGAACCCCCGAGGACCAACAGGCCGACCAGCATCACCAGCAACGTTCCGAACAAGACGGGCCTCACGATCGCAGGGACACCCCGACCTCGGACAAGTTCCCGGGTCCCTGCTGAACCCAACTTGCCCCATTCGGGCCCGCCATCGCCCTTGACCTGGCGGTTCGCCTTCTCTATGGTACCGCCGCTCCGAGCGGTCGTGGCGGAATGGTAGACGCGCCAGATTCAGGTTCTGGTACCCGCAAGGGTGTGGAAGTTCAAGTCTTCTCGACCGCACTAATTTCAGGTACTTACGAGGTTTTTGGCAATCTGCGAAGACCCGTTTGCCTTCTTGTGAACCACCGTGAACTTTTCAAGCACCCGTTCCTGAACGGCGCTCTCGATGGCTTCGGTGCGCGCGTAGTGTCGCGCCGTCGTGGCGAACGACTCGTGTCCGAGCGCTGCCGCGACGAGGTGGCTGGTTGCCCCGGCGCTCACCGCCAGGGTGGCGTGAGTCCCGCGCAGCCCGTGTGAGGGGACGCGCGGAACGCCGGCCGCCTTGCAGATGCGATGAACGGCTCTGAGCACCCAGTGTCGGTGCACATTTCGCCCGAAGAGGCGATCCGCGGGCCGCTTGTCGCGCGCGAGACGCTGCAAGTGCTCTTGCAGCTGCGGAGGGACTTCGAGGCGACGAACGCCCGCCTGGGTCTTCGCGTCCGTGATCCAGAGCAGCCGGCCCTCGTCGTCGAGGTTTCTGACTGTCCGCTCGATGATCTCGGAGGCGCGCATGCCCATGAGGAGCGCCATCGTCGCCGCGATCGCGCCGTCGTCGTGCGCAGCGAGCTCCAAGGCCTTCGCCAGAAACTTCCTGGCTTCGTCCGTGGTGAGCTGAGGCTTCCCCCGGCGCCGTCGACCAAGGCCCTGCACGTGCTCGAGGGCGTTGATCTTCGCCCACCCCTTCGAGCTGCACCAACGGAGGAACGTCTTCGCCTCGGCGAGGATGTTCCTCCGTGAGTCCACAGCTCCCGTGAGCGCGTCGTACAGCTTCTCCGCGGCCGCGGGCGTGAGCGCGTTGACCGCAATCTTCGTCGCTCCTTCGAAGAGGCGGCGAAGTCGCTGCATGGTCGTCTCGACGGTTCTGGCCTTGTTGCCCTCGCCCTTGTGTCCCACGTCGGCCAACCAGCGCTCGTAGAGGTCGAGCGCCCCTCCGACGCTGATGCCTCCCTCGTGTCGCTGTTGCCGCTTTAGCGATTGAGCGGCGCGGTCAGCTTCTTCGCGCGTCTCGAAGACGCGGTTGGTCGCCTTTCGTGTCGCTCGATCGACGATCTTGATCAGCCACTTTTCGTGATGTGGATAGGGTCCATGTACTCGATGCATCGGCTTTCCTTTCGGCGATGCACCGTCTGGCTCGTCAACTATTCGGGTGTCAGAGAGCCCGGGAAAGCGAAGATCTTCGGCCTCGCGATCGGAGCTGTCAACGCCGGCGCGCGCGAGCTGCGCGAGCAGATCGCGGACTGCCGGATCCGCCGACACAAGCGCGGTCAGGGCGGCGAGCGCTTCGCGGGCCGGAGGTGCCGGCGCGCGATCGGAGTGGGACGCACGGTACTCGGGTGCCACGAAGAGGTTGTCGAAATGGCCACGGCTCGCGTTGTCGTCGCCCGTCGGGGTCGGTGGGGGCGCTGCGCCGCGAGTAGGCGCACCATGAAGGCGTCTGGGCTCATGAAGAGGCGCGCACGGCATTCAAGGACCGCTCGTATTCAAAGCCCCTTTCCAAGACCGTCCGGCTGAATGAGCAGCCGCCCGGCGGTGTCGCGCCTGATCGTGACGACACGCCCAACCAGCGGGCGCGCATCCGCCGGCATCGGTATGACAGCAACGTGTCGGCGGGATTGGTCGAGCACGCAGACGAGCGGCGCCCCGGCGGCGCTCTGACCACACGCGAGCAACGTACCCCGCATCCCGGGCAACGGCGCCGGCAGCGGGGTTAGGCCATGCTCGGCGCCGAGCTTCCGGGCGATATCGAACCGTTCCAGGCGCTCGAGCGCACGCGCGCGCTCGTCGGGCGGCGCGAGCGGAACCCCCAGGGCAGCCAGGAACCGCGCTCTGGCCTTGATGGCGGCGCCGAGCTCGACCCCCAATCCGTAGGGTGCGCGCGGCGCGGCAGGATCCTGCATGTCAAGCCAGCAGGGAGCGCGCAACGTGACCTGCCGTCGGAGCGATGGCGCCACCTGCCGTGCCCGAACCAGGCGTCGTGGATGGGAAACGTCGCGAGCCCTGAGCACCTGCACGAGATCGGCCGGCACGCGCCAGCGACCGTCTGCAAGGCGGCTGACGAGCCGGTGCCGCTCCAGGCGCTGGAGACGCCTCAGGTTCACCGCCACGACCTCCTCCGGTTGCAGGGTACGGCCTGCGATGACGACAGGTCGGCGCCGCATTTGGGCGAGATGAACCTGCGCATCGTAGACGCCGCCGTTCTCGCCGGCCACTTGCGCGAGGACCCGGTCAATCGGCTTCGCCCAGGTCTGTCGCTCGACCGTGACACACGCGATCGTTCCTTCCTTGAGTCCACGCGCCGTGGCGTCGTCGACGCAAATGTACGCGGTCCCTCCGCGGGCCGTCTCGACCACGGCATAGAACTGGCCGCGAAGCTCGTCGTGCAGACCCTTGCGCCGGACAACACCCACGATCTCCTCATGCTCCGTCCGGCCATCGACGATCTCATAGTGTTCCAGTGCCGTGTCGCCCTTGGTGGCCCGGTACATGCGCTTGCAGATATCGTCCCGCTCGCTGAGATCGCGTAGCGCTTCCTGCCAGCCTGGGGTCAGTGCCCACACACCAGGGGCCGTCCGCGTCGCCAACTGAAGGTTCTCCAAAGTCTGCAGGCGCCCGATGACGCGCTTACGCTGCTCGCCGCGGCAGGCGCCCGCGATCCGTGCCAACCCGATGGTGTGGGCGGGCTCGAGCATGGAGCCCAGCTTGCGATCGATGCTGGTCAGCCGTTCCTGTCGCACCTCGCGATCGAGTTGCCGGTCGACCTCATGGGTCAGCCGTGGCCCGAGCTCGTCGGTCAGGAGGCTCTGGGCGCGCCACCGCATCCGCTCCGAGATGTACAAGCGATCGATGTGGACCGGATGGCCGCCCTGGTCGACGCCGCGTACGACCACGTGGGCGTGCGGGTTGTCTGTGTCGTAGTGGTTCACGCCCCCCCACCGCAGACGCACACCAAGGTCGCTCTCGACGCGACTCATCAGGTCCCGCGTGAACGCCGTCAGGTCGATCCCATCCTCCGGCGAGACGATGAATCGGAACTGATGTCGTTCACCCCGAATCGACTCGGACAGCGATGCGCGCTCGAACGTGTCATCCGGCCCATACAGGCTTCCTGGTGATCCGTCCCGGTCGACCCCGTCCCGCTCGATGTACGAAAGGTGCAGCCGCGCCGTCTTCACGCCGTGCGCTCCCATGCGGACAATGCGCGCCTTCACGATGCATCGGCGCGCGCCTGCACCCGGCCGCGCCACGTCCGCGACGCCGCGCGGGATGTGTCGTCGGCCCGGTCGCGCGGGCGCCAAACCGGCCGCTCGAACGAACCGACCCCGCACACGGGCGAGGACTGACGGGATGAAGCCCGGCACACGCTGAACCCGGACGTTCCCCTTCTTGCCGCCCATCCGCGGCCGAAAGGACGCACCGTCGCGCGACGGCTTCTGCGACGCCATGTCCGGTAGTCGCGATCGGACTGCTCGGCGTTGCCGGCTCGCGCGCCCTGTTGGATGCGCCGAATGACGGAAAACGCCCCTTCCGTCGAGAAACACGAGGCCCGATGGCCCGTGATACCAAGGAATCACGGGTGCCTGCCCGGGGTTAGGTTGCGGCTGATATCAGGGCGACCGCGCGTGATACTACATTTTACGAAGTGGTCACGCGGACCTAGGTCCGCGGTGATACCACTTCTTAATCTTGCCCTTCCGATTCCCCGAGATGGTGTCAACTCAATCGGCGCGATTCTGAACCGGAAGGGACGAGGTTTGATCGAAACGCGGAGCGTGTCGAAGTTCGTCGACTACGGTAGCGACTCGAACACGTGCGCCTCGCCCGACGAGATCCGGAGCACGCGGTTGACCATGTCGCGATCGGCTGCGAACTCGGTCGCGATGAGCGCGAGGGCTTCGCGAGCGAGGCGGAGTTGATCGGCGCGCAGCAGGCCGCCGTCCTCGAAGAATACGAGACCGGCATGGACTGGGGCGGCCCGCGCGAGCCTGGCGAAGTCGTCTACGTCGGACGTGACCAGGATGCGATCCTCCCGCAGAGCACGGGCGAAGACATCGACATCGGTTGCTCGTAGCAGCCCGCGATCGCGAACGTGGACGACGTCGAAGCCCTCGCGAGTCAACGTCAGCGCGATCGCTGGCGAGAGATTCTCATCGAGAAGGAGCTTTGGCGGATTCACGGGGACGGCCCACGCGAGGATAGGCCCGCGCGTACCGACGGGCGAACTCGACATCCTGCGCGCTCAGGTACGGGTAGTCCTCGAGAACAGTGGCGACAGCTTCACCGTGTTCCAGCGCATCGCCCACGCGCCTCACGGAGAGACGCGAATCGCGGAAGACCGGCTCGCCTCCGAGGATCGCCGGATCGGACACGACGCGGGCATCGCGCCACCGGTAAAACGGGACGAGCTGCTCGCTAACACCTTCTGCCAGCGTGCGAAGGCGGAGACGGAGAACACCTGCGACGAGCTCGAGCTCGTCGGAAACGGTAGAGAGGCGACCGTGCATCAGCGCCTTGCGGATGGAGGCGAGCATTCGGCGCCGCCACTCGACCGACGGCTCAAGCTCGGAGAGCCTATCGATCACCCTGAGGTACACGACCATGTCGAAGTCGAGCAGCGGCGGCGAAGGAAGAAGGCCGTGCTCGACTTCCTTGCGGACGCGACGCTCGGGCATCTCCAGAAGAGCCGAAGCCTCCGCCGGAGAAAGCGAGAGCGCAGCCAGTTCTTTGTCTGAGACGCGCGGAGTCATAAAGGCAACCCTGAATAGGGAGGAGTATAGCCACAGGTCGGCGACGACGCCAGGAGCATGCCGAGCGGAGACCAGAATGACGGCGTCGAGCACCGCATCGAGAGAAGCGCGGTCAGCTTGGCGTTCTCGGCCGCGAGTCTGAGAAAGGCTGTCGCGTTTCTCTCGCTGCCCGTCCACCGAACCTTCCCGACGAGGGTAGACGTCCGACTACGGGACCAGACGGCCGATCTTCTGCCCCTGCTGCTCGGTGAACCACAGATTCCCGTCCGCACCGAGCGCGATCTGGTCGGGACTGCTCGCAGGTGTGGGCGTGCGGAACTGCGCGAAGACCGCCGACGTCGTCATGCTGCCTATGCTGGCGTTTTCGCCTTGTTCGACGAACCAGAGTTTGCCCCCGGGTCCTAGGGTAACGTCGGTCAGGCCGCTGCTACCGGGTGGTAGGGGGAACTCCGTGATGACGCCCGCAGTGGTCACTCGGCCGAGTGTGGGTCCATAGAATTCGCTGAACCACAGGTTACCGTCCGCCCCCGCCGTTATGCCGTTCGGGAAGCTGCTCGCCGTCGGGATCGGGTACTCCGTGATGACTCCGGCAGTCGAGACGCGCCCGATGTTATTTCCGCCCTGCTCGGTGAACCAAAGGTTGCCGTCCGGACCCGCGGTGATGCCCCATGGGCTGGTGTTGGCCGTCGGGATGACGAAATCGGCAAAGACGCCCGCGGTGGTCACCCGGCCGATCCTGTTCCCTTTGTATTCGGTGAACCACAGGTTTCGGTCGGGCCCGACGGTGATTCGATTGGGCGAGGCGTTGGTCGTCGGAATCGGGTATTCGTGAAACACGCCGAGCGTGGTTACCCGGCCGATGTTGTTGGCGTAGCCCTCGGTGAACCAGAGCGCGCCGTCGGGCCCCGCGACGATCCCGTCGAAGTGGCCCGCGCCCGGCGCCAGGAACTCGGTGACCACGCCGGTCGGGCTGATGCGGCTGACGTTGGTCCGGTTGTCCAGACGGTATTCGGTGAACCACACGCTCCCGTCGGGGCCGGCTGCTATGGCGTCCGGCTGGCCAGCGGCAGGGATGGCGAACTCGGTGATGGGTGTGGCGGCCGCGCCGGCAATGCCGCCGGCGGCCGATGCCCCACCAGCTCCCCCCGAGCGGCCACCCGCACCCGCTCGTCCTCCAGCACCCGCCCCCGCCCCTCCGGAGCCGCCCGCCCCGCCCGCGCCCGGATTGTCGCCGGTCGGACCGGTGTCGTCCGACCGCGCGTCGGCGGCGTCTCGGGCCCCATCCACCGACGCATCTGCGCAGCCGCCAAGCGCGTCGCAGGCGCCCGGAAGGTCGGGGCCTGAATCCGACGTGTCGTCTGTCGGAGCGTCCCTGGCATCACCCGAGGTCGCCGTCGTGTCGGCGAGGCTGCCGTCGTAAAGGATGGCGACCTCGCCATCGGGAGCGTCCGTAGAACCCGCGTCGAGGGCGTCCACGGGCGTGCGCCCCCCTGATGAACCATCGGCGGGCGCACAGGAAGCGTCCGCGACGCAAATTCCTAGCCGAGGCGGGTCATCGCACCCGCCAGCCGCTGCCAGCAATAGCAACACGGCTGCTGCACGAACGAAAGGCGATATTCCACGAGGGGGCAAGCTGGCCCCATTCTATCCGCAATGTTCCGAACAGTCTCATGCAGTTTCGCGAAGTCGACGAGCTGAGATGCCGGCTCGTCCCGCTTCTCTTTGTGAGCCAGACGCGGCCTCTCCAGGGTGTCCAGAACCCAGGTCTTCGCCTCCGTGTCCTCAACGAACAGGTCCGTTGCCAGGTGGGCCAGGCGACCGACGATCAGGAAGTGGTCGCCAAGCGCGAGATTGACTACGCCGCGCGACGAACGTCGTCCGATGACGCGTGATGTCCTCCACGCTACCGTCAGTGCTGAAGGACGGGTCGAACAGACCGCCGACGGTGTCCGTCGGAATGTTGGCAGTCCAGCCTCCACGTGCTCGACAACGGAGGACCCGCCCGGGACACGTGGACACCTAACGCAGAAAGCTATGGCCGATATTGACCGGCGCGTCGACCGTCAAGTCTCATTGGGTGAAGATACTACTTGACAACGGGACCCGCCAACACCGATCCTGCGCGAGCCGATCGGTGCGAACTGAGCATCGGTCTCAAACAAGGGAGTCCGCCGTGGCGAGAGTTCGTGGGAGAGGAATTGGTCTTCTTTGGATGCTGTTCGCTTCGTGTCAGCGGGGCGAAAGTGGCGGGGCCGTCGAGTCCCTCAGCTCGGCGCTTACTGCGCCCGCCATTACCTTCACGGTGACCCTCACGACGCCACATCTACTCTCACCACTGACGGTAGGGTTGGCGTCCACCGCGAGTACGCTGATCGGCGCGGCGTCCAAGATTACCCGCCAAGGAACGGCAATAAGCGCGATCACCAACGTCGGCGCTGGTGGGGTTGACGCGGAGCCAGATGCCGTCTTCGGAAACCTGTGGAGTACGTCCGGCGTGACCTTGAAGGACCGAGTTCACGCGCTTGGAAAGGTCTATGCCCCGACGGTGACCCGCGGGAATGGCGTGCAAATCGACGGCGGCGTGGACTCGGCGTCACCCCTCACCCCGCCCACTCTTACGACCTGGACCGTCACGTATCCGGCCGCGGTTGTGTCGAACGTCGTGCTCCAACCCAATGCGACGGCATCTCGGGCCCCGGGACGTTTCGGGACATTTCAGGTCGCTTCGGGGGCGAAGCTGACGCTGAATACTGGCACGTATTTCCTCGACAGCCTCGATCTCGAGTCCGGATCCAAGATCATCCTGGAACAGACCGCGGGACCCGTACTTATCTACGTCAGAACGTCTGCGATTTTTCGGGGTGCCTTTTCCGCAACGTCGGGCGCTGCTCCGGACCTGTTGGTCGGGTACCTGAACACGACTGAGGTCATCGTAGATGCCCCGTTCGCCGGGACGATCGTCGCCCCATCGGCCAAGATCACTTTGCACTCCGTTACTGGCGGGCATGCTGGCGCCTTTTTCGGCAGGAATATCGAGGTCAGTTCGAATACAACCGTATCCTTGCGGCCGGGTCATGCCATTCTCGCTGCGCTGCCGCCGGGGTCTCCCGATACGTGCGCCCTAGCAGCCCGTGGTGAAAGCGAGCGCCGGTCGGGCAAGGGTGCCCCGGACGCT